>NZ_CP106736.1:1336000-2004000 GCF_030035605.1 Silvimonas soli
GAAAGCCTGCGCAACGGCACCCATAGCAAAGAAGTGGCGCGGGACATGGGCGTGTCGATTGCCACGCTATATCGATACAAGCGGCTGATTGAGGATGGCGGCATCACGCCTTGAGCGCGTCGCCGTGCACATCCTCAAGTTTTGAGCGGCAAATACGCGTCAAACCGCGTGCTTTCTCCATCAAAACAAAAGTCCGGCTTTAGCCCCGCCAGCCATGGTGCTGTGCGGGGTCTTTTTACGACCACTCGTTGCCGGGCGATCCGGCGAGCGGGTTCCAGTAGTGCATCGGCATCGGTATCGCCGCCGATTAGCGTCTGAAAAGCGTGCATCTCTTTCTTGGCGCGCGCGCGTTTATCGGGCTCGGGAAACATCGGGTCTAGATAGACCACATCGAAACTTGCGGGCTTGCCCTCTTGCACCAGCCACTCCAGAGCATTGCTTTGCAACAATCGCATACGCGCGACTATGGATGCCGTTTCATCATGCATCATGGCCCGGCGCAAGCCATCGGCCAGCAAGGCGCACGCCACCGGGCTGCGTTCAAGCATCTGTACCTCACACCCCAAAGTAGCCAGCACGAAGGCATCACGCCCCAGACCGGCCGTCGCATCCAGTACCGTGGGCGTATTGCCCGCTTTCAGACCCACTGCTTTGGCCACCGGTTGCCCGCGGCCGCCGCCAAATTTACGGCGATGCGCTTGAGCGCCATCGACCAGATCCACGCACACCAAAGCCTTTTCATCCGCCTGCGCCAGCGCCAAGCGGTCATCTTGCCAGACCAGGTAATGCCCGGTTTCCGGTGCGTTTTCCAGCAAGGTCAAGCCGAACCGCTCAGCCAGCAACGTGAGTTCGTCAGCCACTTCTGTTGCCACAATCCCGATATTCACGCCCACGCCCCCGGTGCTGTCGTCGGCATAATCACTGGCGCCATAGCCAACGGCTCGAAAGCCGGGCGATAGCGCACTCGGGGCAGGCGTTGCAGCGGGTCTTGCCGGTAAAACTGTTTGAGTTGTTCATAGACGCGAGGATAGTGCTCGGATACCGCATGCGGTGTTTCGAAGAAATACTCGCTAAATACCGCAAAGCACTCAGCCGGATTTTCGGCGGCATACAGGTCAATCGGGCTATACAAACCCAAGTGCGCCAGTTTGCTTAAATGGGAAAACGCATCCGAAAAAGCCGCCTTCCACTCAGCGGCATCCATACCGGCATGTAACGCTGGCCGACCATTGGCTTCACCATTGCGCATATCCAGTTTATGAGCCAGCTCATGGATCACTACGTTCCAGCCATCCAGCCAGGGCGACTCAGCCACATCCATCCAGGACAACAGTACCGGCCCCTCCGGGCGCGCTTGCCCGGCCAGATGCTGTTCGTATTCGTGCACCAGGCCAATGGAGTCGGTGTAGCGATCGCGACTTAGAAAACGTCCGGGATAAACCACCACTTCTGACCAGTCGTCATAAGCGTCGAAATCCAGGTTGATGACTGGGAGCACGGCTTGTGCCGCCAGCAACACCCGCGCATGTTCGGTCAATTCCAGCTCATGCACCGGGGTAATGGTTTTCTCGTGCAGGAACCAGGCGGTATGTTCACGCAGCCGTTGCTTTTCATCCTCGGTCAACCCGAGAAATAGCGGCATGGCAAGGACGGGATACCACAGCGCATCCGGAATCGGATTGGCGGCCAGGTAATGCTCGCGACGACGGGTGCGCAGAAATTCAAACATGCGAGGGTGAACCGAAGAGGAGGGATCGACCCTCTTCAGGTGAGGGGGTCGTCAGCACATTTCAAGCCGCCCCCTCTTGCTCTGCCCGCCAGCGCGGGCGAACACCCCTTATTTGCCGAGCGCGCCTTGTGCAACCAGCTCCACTTCGCGCTGCGCCGACTGGGTAAATGGGTGCAGATGCGTCAGGAACTGCCGACTGGCCGCAGCCCAAGAGAATTTCTCGGCATGCTTGCGTACTGCTTCCCGGTCCACGCGCAGTGCGTCCAGACACGCTTTCTGCAAATCGTCGTTAAGCGCGCCCGGGCCGTCCGTGCCGATCACGTCAATCGGGCCCGTGACCGGATATGCTGCTACCGGGCAACCGCTGGCCATGGCTTCCAGCAACACCAGGCCAAACGTGTCGGTCTTTGAGGGGAATACGAACACATCCGCGGCGTTGTAGACCTCAGCCAGTTCTGATTGACTCAGCACGCCTAGCCAATGCACGCCCTGCGCCTCGCCATATTTGGCTTTGAGTGACGCCGCTGCCGGGCCATCGCCGCAGACCCAGCGTGAACCGGGTAGCTCCAGTTGCAGGAAGGCTTCTACATTCTTTTCTACTGCCACGCGCCCGACGTACACAAAAATCGGCCGACGGGTTTGCAGGCGATCACGGGCACCGGGTTTGAAGATGTCCAGATCCACGCCACGTGACCACATCACCACGTTTTTGAAGCCGCGCGCCTCCAGGTCATCCACTACCACTTTGGTCGGCACCATCACGGCGTGAGCGGCATTGTGAAACCGGGTCAGAAAGCCATAAGTCCAGCTCAGTGGTATACCAAAGCGTAGTTGCACATATTCCGGAAACCGCGAGTGATATGCGGTCGTGAACGGCAGTTTGTGTTTGATGCAGTAACGCCGCGTTGCCATGCCCAGCGGACCCTCGGTCGCGATGTGAATGGCGTCCGGCTTGAAGCGGTCGATATGTTCGGCAATTTTTTTACCTGGTCGCCATGACAGACGAATCTCCGGGTAGGTCGGGCAAGGAAAAGTCTTGAACTGCAGCGGGGTAATCATTTCTACCGCGTGGCCCATCTTTAGCAACTCGGCTCGAGTTTGCTTGAGGGTACGTACCACGCCGTTGACTTGCGGTTCCCATGCATCGGTCACAATCAGGATATTCATGCGGCAGCTCCGTGCAGTCCCATGGATGGAATGGTCAGCGCGTTAATTTGCGCAGATTGTTCGTCAAAAAACTTTTGCCAGGTCACGATGCGCAACTCGCCGGTGGGGAGTTCTACCAGTGCGGTCAGGCTTTCCACCCAGTCGCCGTCATTGCAGTAAAGAATGCCGTCAATCTCGCGCATCTCGGCTTTGTGGATATGTCCGCACACCACGCCATCCAGCCCGCGCTCGCGCGCCTCTTGCGCCACGGCATTTTCAAAACTGCTGACGAAGTTCACCGCTGTTTTGACTTTGTGTTTGAGATATTGCGAGAGCGACCAATAACCCAGCCCCATGCGGGCCCGCAGGCGGTTGAACCAGTAGTTGAGCTTCAGCGTCACGCCATACAAGCGGTCACCGACAATCGCCAGCCACTTGGCGCACTGCACTACACCGTCAAACTTGTCGCCATGCAGCACCAGCAACTGGCGGCCGTCTGCGGTTTTGTGGATCACTTCATCTTCAATGCGGATATCACCAAACATCAGCCCCAGAAACTGGCGGGCGCCTTCGTCGTGATTGCCGGGAATGTAGATAACGTGAGTGCCTTTGCGCGCCTTGCGCAGCACTTTCTGGATGACGTCGTTATGGCTTTGTTGCCAGTACCAGGAGCGCTTGAGCGCCCAGCCATCGACGATATCTCCGACCAGATAGAGATATTCGGATTCGGTGTTTTTGAGAAAGTCGAGGAGATAATCTGCCTGGCAGCCCGACGTGCCAAGGTGGAGATCGGAGATCCAGATACTGCGGAATTTCAGGGAGTGATCCGCCATGACGAGGTTTCCAGCCGTTGGTTTGGCGCATCTTGCCCAGCGCGCATGACAAAGCCGCGTCGTTTTGATGACGACTGCGTGACTCGCGCCAGGCGGCAGGTTCTTGACATACCGTAACTGCGACAGGGATAGTCAGGGCCGTACCTTTGCCTGACCAAAGCATCACCATGAACCAGCCTGTCCGCCCCGACACCCCCTGCATCGCCGTTTGCTCCACCGGGCTCGGTGACGACGTTTGTCGTGGTTGCGGCAGAACCTTTCAGGAGGTCGCCCACTGGGTAGCGCTGACGGCACAGGAGCGCGAAGCCGTCTGGCAAAGGCTGGAAGCCCACTGGGCCGGACTTGGCCTGACGCCGCCGTGGCTGCGCAAGTAACCCCCGTCCACTCGATGTTTGATCCGGACCGCCCACGCTAGTCTTCTCGCGTGACGGTTTGATGAAGCAAACCTTGCAGCAAGGGCCATCGCCCCGATGAAGTGACGACGAGGTTTGTCAGCTGTAGTGGCAACCGGAGTCCAAACAACAAAAAACCCGCAAATTGCGGGTTTTTTCAGGCGCTCGCTGCACAGTGTGCAGATCAAGACTGGGCGATCAGGACACCAGCAATGCCGGTTCATCCGATGAGTCTGCGCGCTTTTTGCTTCGCTGCGACAGCCATCCCATCCCGATCATGCCCAGACCCAGCAAAGCCCAGGTTTCCGGCTCGGGAACCGCTGACAGTAACTGCACGCTGGGAATCGAAGCGTTGATACTGAAATCCAGACTGGCATCAACGGTATGCCGGTCAGCGTAGAAAATCTCCAGTTCGTGCCAGCCATGACCCACGGTGTCGGTGGCCAGGTCGGCAAACGACGGCAGCGGATGCACGCCCCCTACTTGCTGCACAAGATGACCATCCAGAAATACGAATGCGTCGTCATCAGCCCGCAGCGAAAAAGTAAGCGCTGTAGTGCCTGTGGTTTTGAACCAGCCGGTATAGACCGCCGTCTGGAACGCAGAAGAATCATTACTGCCGGATGCATGCGGCGCATAAATATCGTTAAGCGCAACCGGCAACATCGTGGTGTAGCCCGAGCCGTCGTAGCTCAAATGGCTGTTGTTGCTGACGTCGCTCCCTCGTCCCCACCAGTTGATATTGCGATTGACATCAATATCATGCACCACAGGATTTGAGGGATTGCTTGAGTATGCGGTGTTCAACGTCGGCAGACCGTTATAGAGCGTCGGGTTAACCATGTTGTAAAAAACATCGCTGCAACAGTGCCCCTCAAAATCCGGGTCGTGATTGGTGTCTGAATAATAGTCAGCCATCAACGTCCCCGTGACCGTATAAGCCCCAGCTATCGCGCTGACCCCCAGCCCCGCCAGCAACAACGCTATTTTCGCCGCATTTTTGTACATGCTTGCATCTCCGGAAAAACTACTTGCCTAAATTCAAATCGCTTACTTTCCGATGTAATTATTATTTATTTTGTAAGCAAAATTAAATTTATAGAAAGTTAATTTCTTACGCAAGTGCCTTTCATCGGAACAAAAATTCAAACGCCCGCGATAAGCATGGCGAAAGGGTTTCTGCTAGATTCGAGCCTGCCCTCGCAGCCAACGCGGCAGTAAAAATACATCCGCCCAAGTGTCGAGCAATTTTCAAAACCCAGTCAAATAGCACACTGCGGCCATGCGACATGCTTGTCTTTATCCCGCCCAGAGCATTACGAGTCATATTAAAAACAAATAGCTGCCAGGCGGATGCTACAGACAAGACTGAAATGGCCATTCAGCCGCTGACAAACGCCACCGCAGCACTAATTGGAAGTTACTTACAAAAGAAGAGTAGCCCAGTACTATCGAACACTGGCGAAGCCAGACATTAGCGCGGCCAGACGGTTAACGCTGCCCCGGCGCGATGACACTCAGTGCCGCTGCCCAGCGTTGATGTGCTGCCAGATCAACTGGCTTGTACCTCACGACAGAACTCGCCGGATCATTCCCCAAAAAATTGCCATCCTTGCGATCCTGAGTCGGGCGAATGGGCCGAGGCACAAAGCCCCCACCGCAGTTAGGGCACACATTCAGCAACGCCTCGACGCAATCCACGCAAAAGGTGCACTCATACGAGCAAATGCGCGCCTCGGGCGAATCGGCAGGCAATGCTTTATTGCATTGTTCACAACTTGGCCTGAGTTCCAGCATGGCAGATCATCCACTTCGGTTGATTGAACCATAACCATATGGACAAATCGTCATCCAGCCAATGCCTGCCCAAGACCACTCCCGGACAATTCAGGTCACGTCGGTCGGACTGGAGTTACCTGGCATTCTGCGGCCCTTTCCACCGAGGCCAACGTCAAAAACGTCAAAAACACTCCCAAGCTTCGATCTCCACCGTGCCATTTGTGTACGAACGCAAAGAACCCTTGAAAGCCTGGCTTTCAGGGGTTCTTTGAATTCCCAAGATATTTCTTGAAAGGATATTTAGCGCCGAGTTATCTATCGATCACATCAACCCAAGGCCGTATTTTTACCTGTCTTTTAATCGATAAAATCCCAACCTGGGATGAAAGAGGTGGCTACTTTTCGAGATCAGCAGGCCACTCCCTCGCTTTATGGGTTCGATCGCCATTAGGAAACCGCACCCCATGCCCAAGGCAGTCGCGGACATCGGGTCGCACGGTAAACCGCAGATTAAAAGCTATGCCGAACGGTCAGCGTCGCACCCTTGTTGTGGGTGACCCGCGCGGAACCAGAAAACGCCCAGTCGCTAACGATCAACGATAGTCGTCGCTGCGGTTGTGGGCCAAACGGTGATGTCGGGTTCGACGACTGGGCAAGCATGAGTTGCGGCGCCGTTGAAGTACCCATATGAAAATAATTCGGAGTCTGCTGCCCGGCCGCAGTCGATGGCGCGGCCTTCCCTGCGGGAGCAATCGGGAAGTCGTGGGCGAACTGTGCGTTATAGAAGTTCTCAGCTTGGACGTAAAACGGCTTGCCCTGAGTCACCCGATATTCCAATTCAGAGCGGTGCAAATAACCTGGTTCCGAATTGGCCCGCGCAATCGTCACGGGCGGCGGCACGATATTCGCAATGGTCACTTCACGGGGCGACTCAATGACAATGCCATCCGCGAATGCATATCCGCTCAGCATAAAGAAAACTGCGTCGACAATCCTTTCGCTCAGGCAGCTCATAGAGAGGCCTCCAATAAAGGAATTGAAACGTCACGCCCCCGATTTTTTATGTCTGAACAGACCGCCTTTACTGCTTCGCATTCAACCCTGCATTGTAGTCAGCCCTTCGCCGCTGGCTACTTTAATAAGCAGCGCCCAACACGCTCCTGCTGGACGGTCGCCTCTGCGGTCTTCGAAATCGTCACCCATGCGCCCCCCTTGTCGCGATGATCAGGTATTCACTGTCCGCATTTGCCGTGCATCCTTAGTGCGGAGGCAGCCAAAACAAGAACCCTCCAAAAATTGTCGCCGCTCCGTCTTTATATTTTTGGGCCCAAGGTGCTGCAGCAAGTAATTGCGTGAAAACGAATAACTGAAAATCAAGCGTCAGGCCGTCCCACTAGCGGAATTGGAGCGGCTGCAAGCTGGTGCAAGTCAAAAATGATGATGTCGTTTATCCCTGCTCGCAACCAGGGCGCTGGGCAATAAAGCCGCGTCTGTGGACCGATTTTCCAGTAGCGCCCAAGATTGCGGCCATTGACCCACACAACGCCCTTGGTCCACTGACTCATGTCTAGAAAAGTGTCCCCTGTTTCGGTCAGATTAAAGCTCACTTTGAAAAACAGGCCGCTCTTCGCTGGATTCGTGCATACGCTTTTTAAATTGGCAATGAACGACTCATCCATTGGCAGTGGCACGATTTCCCATCCCTGCAACTGGCTGGTCTGGCCCATCGAATCGGTCAGCGAAACCGACTGCGTTATGCCCTTCCGGTCAATCATGTCGGTGCCATAATTAACCCGCCCCATACCTTCAACCAGAATCTCCAGCAACGCGTTTGATGGCACCGCGGGAAGTGTCATGTCAGTTCCCGGGGTCACCGCCGCGTAGTCCCGCGTGTAGCCAACGGGGACTGCTGGCCGGGAAAGAGCGCCGGCATATTGGCCCGCCAGGAAAATCGTGGCGTAGTCGTGTAGCTCGGTCACTTTCATTTTCTCGGCGCCACTGGAGCCCAATGTCCTCCGATACAACGCAAATCCGAAGGATTGGCCAAACATCTCAAAGGGCAACGGGGCAATCGTCTGGCTGGCAGGCAGCGCCGAAGGCAAGTTGTCCCAGATCGATGCATAAAGCGTCGGAAGCGGTGCACTGGCACCGGTCAGTGTCAGAGTGCCGGGAAGTGCAGGTGCTGCGGCGGGTGGTGTACTCAAATGAGATGCAATCAGATTACGATATGTCAGGAACTTGGCCGTTGCCGCACCTTGTTCGCTGATCGGAGCGAAGTAATCGTAACTGGTAATGTCAGGCTGATACTGCCCAGTTCCTATTTCAAGATTGGCGCCAGCAAAAAAGCCAAAGCTCGTACCGCCATGCACCATATACAGATTGAATGACTGCTTTCTCTGCATGAAGCTGGCCAGTTCCGACGAAATGTCAGCTGTCGATCCGCCCAATTCGGCATCACCCCAATGCGAGAACCACCCCGTATAGACCTCGCCTGCCATCGCAGGCACCGCAGCAAAGTGACTGCGGGACGTGCTGATCGCGGATGACGACCCGTTACTCAGGGCAATGGCACCGCCGGCCACGTTGGAGCGGCTATGCATCAGTTCGGCTATGCCATCTTCGGTGTAGAACGGCCCGGCAATTCCGTTCTGCAGCCAGCATTGCCGGATTTCTTCAATATATACAGCGTTGCTGTCGAACGAGCCGAATTCGTTTTCAACCTGCAACATCAGGATTGGGCCGCCATTGCTGGCCATCAGCGGCGCGATACGCGGTGCCAGTTCGGCAATATAGCGTCGGACTGCGGCCATATAGCGTGGGTCGGAAACGCTGTCTGTGCGTAGTTTGATGTCAGGGTAAGCAAGCAGATATGAGGGAATACCGCCAAGATCCCACTCAGCACACACGTAGGGACCTGGGCGGACCAACACCCACAAGCCCTCCGATTGGCACAGCCGGATAAACGACTCGATATCCCTGTTCTCGGTGCTGAAGTCGAACACGCCTGGGCTGGACTCGTGGTAGTTCCATATGATGTAGATGGAAATGGTATTCAGCCCCATCGCCTTCGCCATTTGAATACGGTGCTGCCAGTATTCGACTGGAATGCGCGCCGGGTGCATTTCACCGCTGCGAATCTGGAACGACTGCCCGTCAATCAGGAAGTCGTTGCTGTTGGTGGCAAAGGAGAATGCATGCCGCCCCACGGGTACCGGTTCAACTGGACTGCCCGTGCCTCCCGAAGAGCCTGTGCTGGGGGAGTCGTTTCCGCCACCACCGCATGCAGACAGGACGGGAATCAATGAAGCAAATGCCAGGAATGCCCTGCGGTCCATAAACTAACTCTGAGATAAATTGCAATGTAACCATCCCGCTCCATGCGGTTTGCAATGGATCAACGATGGACGTGAGTGGTAAACGTTCTCTTTTAATGGATTTCAGAAGAGTGAGCCTGAGCAAATCTGAGCAGAACGGAAGAACAGAAAGCAGGCGTGAACTTTAACTGAAATCAAGCTAAAACAGCTGTTTTCAAAGGACTGCGCAAATGGCGCTTCGTCATCCAGTACGCCAATGAAAAAACCGGCTCCGCAGCCTGGTCTGTGACAAGCTCCGCAATCAAGCGCGTATCAGCAAGCCGGCATTATTGGGCTGATGCCACTTCTTCTTGGATGAGAAAAACAGGAAAGAAGGAAGAAGACCGGTAGCCAGCGCAACAAGGCTGATCAAGCGGGATCAGGTCGATACGGTCTGCGGCTCAACATTGTGGTATGTGTCTGAGAGTTTCTGGATTGCAACGCTCAGGAAGCCAGAACTATCCTCAATAAGCAATGCCTGCTTCCCGGCCTAAGCGGACTGATCACGTGGCAATAGCTAACGCCATCAACTGTGTATCCACTTCGGTTCCGCAGACCAACCCGTGTCGTAATCCGTCACGATGACGCAAACCGCTGTCTCAAAGAGTCAGTCAGTCGCACGCGCTGCTGGTCGTATTCCGCCCAAGGGCCGACCTTTTGCTGTGCAAGACGGTCGGGGACGTTGTGGATGGTCCAGAAAGAGGCACTTTCCAACCAGGGCAGTTCGTCCCATGAGATGGGGGTGGCAACACTCGGCGTTTCGCGCGCCCGTGTCGAGTATGCGGCCACGGCTGTTGCGCCCCGCGCGTTACGCAGGTAATCCACAAATATCCGACCTGTACGCTGGGCTTTGCTCATGATCGCGACGAAGCGCTCCGGCAAGGCAGTGGCCAGATGTGAGGCCAGCACATGGGTCAATGCCTTCGCCTCTTCCCAGTTCAAAGATGGTTTGAGGGGCACTTCCACGTGCAAGCCTTTGCCGCCGGTGGTTTTCAGAAACGTCGGTAAATCCAGTTCTTCCAGCAAGCCTTTCAACAGTTGCGCGCCTTCTACGACGGTTTGCCAAGCGACCTCTGGTGCCGGGTCCAGGTCAAAGATCAGTCGGTCCGGTTTCTCCAGTGTTTTGGCCGTGGAACCCCAAGTATGGAGTTCCAGCACGCCCGACTGGACCAGTGCGATCACCGAGTGCAAGTCATTGGCGATCATGTATCTGGCGGAACCACTTTCGCCAGCGATATCAATGGCGGTGAGTCCTTCAGGCAAAGAATCACTTAGATGTTTCTGAAAAAAACACGGATGCTCTGCGCCTTGCGGACAGCGGACCAGCGTCAATGGGCGATCGTGCAATTGCGGCAGCACGTAATCGGCAACTGCCTGGTAATAGCGCGCGATGGCCAGTTTGGTGTCGCCAGTGCCCGGGAAAACAATCCGGCCAGGATGAGTGATGGAGACACCCGCAACATCCGTCGCTGCGGACTGTGAGGCGGGTTTGGCCTTGACTTTGATGGCTTGCGCAACTGGTTTTGATGGAGCCTTCGGCACGTCGACGGGCGTTTCCGGCACGACCGCGTGAGCCGGTTTGTCTGGCCTCAGACCAAGAAAAGCAGCCTGGCGCAGACGCTTCTCTGCGGTCCATTCGGCAAAGCGCACCTCCACCACCAGTTCCGGTTTTACCCAGTGCACATGCGCCCGTTCGCGCGGTGCAATCCGGCTCGTTGCGTCGTCAAATGGGGCTGTCTTGCGTTCCAGTTGTTCAAGCCGCGTGGCGAGCAGCTTGAGCATTTTTTCATTAAAACCAGTCCCTACGCGCCCGGCATACTGAAAATGGCCGTCGGCATCGTAAGTGCCCAGCAACAACGCGCCAAATCCGCTGCGGCTGCCTTCCGGCGCGGTGAAGCCACCCACCACGAACTCTTGTCGTTGCTGGCACTTGAGCTTGAGCCAGTTACGGTTGCGCACCGACTCGTACGGTGCATCGGCGCGCTTCAGGATCAAACCTTCCAGCCCATGATGACAAGCATGGGCGAAGGCGTCGTCCATCTGACCTTGCAAGTGGTCGCTAAGCCGTAACGCGCTATTCTTGGGCAATTTATCGAGCAATGCCGCCAGCTTTTGTTTACGAGTCAGCAAGGGCTCGGGGCGGATATCTACGCCATCCAGGAATAGCACGTCAAAAATGTAGTACATCAGCCGCGGCGGTTTGTCGTTGCCCGGGTCGTCCGCAAACGCATTCTGCAATGACTGAAAGCTCATGCTGCCATCCGGTTTGACCCCAACCAGTTCGCCATCCAGCCAAGCGGTATCCAGCGGCAGTTGGGCCAGTTCGCTGGCGATCTTTTCCAGGCGGGAAGTCCAGTCTTTGGCATTCCGGCTATACAGCCTGGCAGAGCCCGCTTCGATTCGCGCCAGCATGCGATAACCGTCAAACTTGATTTCGGCAATCCAGTGTTGGTGATTAACGGGCAAGGTGGTGACCAAGCTGGCCAGTTGCGGCTTGACCATGATCGGCAGCGTACTTTCTGCTGGTGACGTTGGTTTACCGCGCGAGCGTTTGGCAGCGGTGTGGGCCACAGCGTCGTTTGTCCGGCTACTAGCGCGGGCGGCAACCGGGGCGTCGTCGATTTCGTCGATCAAGCGGCCTGTTGCCACGCTTTTATCCAGCTCATCGGTAACTTCCGCCGCCGCGCCAGTTCGCGCGGCATCGTCGTCCACTTTGACCAACAGCCAGTTTTCCACATCGCGTTTGTCGTCAGGACGGTGGTGCATGCGAATCAGATCCCAAGTCCCTTTCAGTTTTTCGCCATTCAACCGGAAATGCAGATGCCCTTTGGCATAACCTTTGGCGGCATCTTCCAGTGGCTGCCAGGTACCGCGATCCCACAGCATGACTTTGCCTGAACCATATTGATGCGGCGGAATGACACCCTCAAAGTCGCCGTAGGCAATCGGATGATCTTCCACCTGCACAGCAAGGCGTTTAACTGCGGGATCAAGGCTCGGCCCTTTGGGAACCGCCCAGCTTTTGAGCACACCATCCAGCTCCAGCCGAAAGTCGTAATGCAGATTGCGCGCGTCATGTTTCTGGATCACATAGCGCAACACTGGCCCTGACTTGGTCGTCTTGCCTTCGGGTTCCGGCGTTGCCTTGAAATTACGTTTGGCGCGGTAGGCGTGCAAGGCCATGGCGAGCTCCCGGTTTTATGCGGCTTTCGCCCGGGTTTTGGCGGATGCCCGGGCCTTGCCGGTTTGGGTGGTCGATGAGCGCGTGGAAGCAGCTGCCTTGGCCGTCTTGGGCAAACTTTTTTTCAGTAGCGCCATCAGATCAATGACGTCCGCCGCCGGGGCTTCGGCCTCAGCATTTTCCGGCTCGTCATCTGCCGGGCTCACGCTATGAATCTGGTGAGCCTTGATTTTTTGGCGGATCAACTTGAGCAAGTCGTCGCGATATTGGTCGCGATACTGGCTGGGTTGCCATGGCTCAGACATGCTCTCGATCAGCGCCACGGCCATGGCAATTTCCTTGGTAGTCAATTCAGTGCCAACTGCAGCAGCCGGCAGCTCCAGCGACGCCACACTTTTGATTTCCTGCGGGTAACGCAAGGTATTCAGGACCAATGCGTCATCGACTGCAGCAACGACGGCCAGATGCTGCTTCACCCGGATCACAATCTGCGCCACACCCACTTTGCCCGACTGTTTGAGCGAATCACGCAGCAGCGCATACACCTTTTCGCCACGTTTTCCGGGAACCAGGTAATAGGGCTTTTCAAAGTAGATCGGATCAATGTCGCTTTGCTCAACGAAGGCGAGCAGATCAATGGTCTGGGTTGCAGCGACGTTGGCCTTGCGAAAATCTTTTTCTGACAACGCCACGTATTGGTCGGGCTCGTGCTCGTAGCCCTTGATGATGTCATCCCAAGCGACTTCTTTTCCGGTCGTTTTGTTCACCCGTTTGTAGCCCACCGGCGCAAAGTCACGCTTGTCGAGCAAAGTCAGGTCAAGCTCATCCGGCGCTTCGGCAGACTTGAGCGAAACCGGAATGAAAATGAGTCCAAAGCTGATGGCTCCCGTCCATAAGGCGCGTGGCATGGTCGTACTCCACTTCACAGGCAATATGTTTAGTCTGGCCCGGCGCAGCGTCGTGGCCTGTCAGCCTGGCGCGGCAATTACTGCCCATTTGCAGCATCTTTTCAGGAAAGACACAACCTACACGCGGCTTAGCTTTTGCTGCCTTTGACCCCGTAATGCCGGGCGTATTCTTCACCTTCCTTGCGTTCCGTAACCGATTTCGGCACCTGTTCATGCTTCTTTCTGGCTCGTTGGGCCGGAGGGTCCATTTGCGGCGGGCGAATCTGGTCACGCGGCGGTGACGACCCGTATTGATCGTCGTGATGCTGCGTGGTGGACTGCACCGGCGGGTCGGGTTGGCGTCGCTCGCTTCGGCCGGACGAAGGGGTCGCGCCGTCCGGATAATTGGAGTCGAAGTCACTTTGTAACTTGTCGTTGGAGCGCGTGTTCTTTGCCAATGCCTCCACCGTATCACTGCGAGGTTTACTCATATCGAAGCTCCAGATATCCACATGGCGAGCGAGAGTGAGTCAGGCATCCAGCTTTTCATCCAGCTTTGAATACCTGGCCGCTGTTCCTGCTGCTTCGGTGGCAAAGCGGATTTTCCAGACGTGGCTAGCTCCCTGGACACCACGTTGGGGAAGGCGGCAGTACGCGGCCACGATAAACATCTTCCGCGGCAACCCTGGGCTGTGCCATCCGGCCCGCGCCTACGAGTTGTAGGACTTCCACCCGTTGCAGACGCGAACCGTTGCCGGGCGCGCTTTACTGTGATCAAACAAAACATAATGACCGGCAGGACTACGAGATTTTCAGAGGGCCGCTGACCAGATCGTGATCAGCGCGTGGCGGGAGAGGATCGAATTTGCACCTGTGTAGGAGCAAGCAGGCGATGCGCTTTCACCGGAATACGCCGACGGCGGACAACGGTCGTTTTGCAGTGCGCATAGCATCAACTGCGGTTCGTTCCACACTTCAGGAGATCATCATGGCCACATCGCATACGCCTGCCCACAGCAGCGCTACCCGCAAGCCCGCACAAACCCGTGACCCAGCCAAAAGCAAAACCACCACTACCAGGGACTATGACCCAGCTACCGCCTTGCTGATGGCGGATCACGCCAAGGTCAAAAAGCTCTTCAAACAGTTTGAAAAAAGTAAAACCAAAGGCACCCCGGCCGAAAAAGCGCAAATCGTGGCGCAGGCCTGTCTTGAACTACGAATTCACACCCGGGTGGAAGAAGAAATTTTCTACCCGGCAGTGAAAGCCGCCTTGGGTAAAGACGGCGACATGATCGACGAAGCGGTCGTCGAGCATGCCAGTTGCAAAGACTTGATCGCGCAGCTTTCCGTCATGAAACCGGGCGATGAATTGTTTGATGCCCGCTTCACGGTCTTGTCCGAGTTCATCGAACACCATGTTGAAGAAGAGGAAACCGAGCTTTTCCCCAAGGTCCGCAAATTGAAGGGGCTGAACCTGGATGAACTGGGCGAGCAAATGAAAGAGCTCAAGCAGACGCTATCTGCGGACACTGCAGTAGCGAGCGCGCACTGATTCCTGGCACCTGAACCGGAGATCGCCCTTGTGCGGTGACTCCGGTTCGCCAGTCGGCGGGCATTGCACGATGTTGTTTGATGTGAGGTGGGCTATGCAGAGCAATTTCAGAAAACCGTTGGCGCCCGATTTGGGTAATCGCCCGTTGGCTGGCGGCGGAAATACGGGCAAAACCGATGTGAGCGCGTCGGAGCGGCAACAGCGTCAGAACACCATGGCGGAACAATCAAACGCCGTCGAGGCCTTGGCCGAGGGAATGCCGTTCAACCGCACCAAAGAGCGGGAGTACGGCGAAGAAGCCAGTTGCCCCGCAGAGGGAGATCATCTGGCTTCGCAGTCCTTGCTTGCTACTGCCAGCACGGTGAGCGAAACCACCTCGTCTGCCAAAACTGGCGGTGGGCGGCCACTGTACGGTGCAAGCCCCGCCAGTGAATCACTGGACCGTGCCCGCACCGACGCCTCTGATCAGCGCTTGACGACCAACCAGGGCGTGCCGGTGGCCGACAACCAGAACTCGCTCAAAGCGGGTTTGCGCGGCCCCACCGCCATGGAGGACTTCATCCTCCGGGAGAAACTCACCCATTTTGACCATGAGCGCATCCCGGAGCGCGTGGTGCATGCCCGAGGCTCGGGTGCCCATGGCTATTTTGAAAGCTACGTCGACCTGTCGCATTTAACTCGCGCAGCGCCGTTTGCCGAGGCCGGCAAAATCACGCCCGTGTTTACCCGGTTTTCTACGGTCGCGGGCGAGCGTGGCTCTGCCGATACGGTGCGCGACGTGCGCGGTTTTGCCGTGAAGTTCTACACGGATGAAGGCAACTGGGATCTGGTGGGCAATAATATTCCGGTGTTCTTTATCCAGGACGCCATGAAGTTTCCGGACCTGATTCATGCGGTAAAACCGGAACCCAACAATGGCATTCCACAAGCGGCCAGCGCCCACGACACGTTCTGGGATTTCGCCTCCTTATCGCCGGAAACGATGCACATGCTGATGTGGCATACGTCTGACCGGGCGATCCCGCGCAGCTACCGCATGATGCAAGGTTTTGGCGTGCACACCTTTCGGCTGGTCAACGCCGAGGGCGAGTCTGTGTTCTGCAAATTTCACTGGACGCCAGTCGACGGCACCTATTCGCTGGTGTGGGATGAGGCGGCCAAACTGACCGGAGCCGATCCCGACTTCCATCGGCGCGATCTGTGGGAAGCGATCGAGGCTGGCGAATATCCTGAATGGGAACTCGGCCTGCAGATTTTTGGCGAAGCACTGGCGGATAGCTTTGCGTTTGATGTGCTGGACCCGACCAAGCTGGTGCCCGAAGAACTGGTGCCGCTGACGCCGGTGGGCCGAATGATACTGAACCGCAATCCGGATAATTTCTTTGCTGAAACGGAACAGGTCGCCTTCTGCACCGCGCACATTGTGCCGGGTATCGACTTCAGCAATGACCCGCTATTGCAGGGGCGCATCCATTCATATCTGGATACCCAGATCAGCCGTTTGGGTGGTGCCAACTTTCATGAACTGCCCATCAACGCCCCGCTCGCATCGGTCCATAACAACCAGCGCGATGGCATTCACCGGCAAGCGTTGCCGCGAGGACGCGTGGCTTATGAGCCCAATTCGCTGGCAGGCGGATGTCCGTTTCAGGCCGGCATGGCAGGCTTTACCAGTTTTGCCGAGCATATCGAGGCCGATAAAGTACGCGGCAAGCCGGAAAAGTTTGCGGATCATTACTCGCAAGCCCGTCTGTTCTGGCAAAGCCAGAGCCCGCCAGAGCAGCAGCACATCATCAATGCGTTTTGTTTTGAACTGGCGCATGTGCAGACTCCGGCGATCCGCGAACGTGTGGTCTCCATGCTGGTGAATGTGGACCCAGCGCTGGCCGGACAAGTTGCCAAGGGTTTGGGCGTTGCCGTTTCCCTCGCCATGCCCTTGGCCAGCACGGAGCCCATTCCCGAATACTCGCCTTCGCCCAGCCTTTCGTTGTTTGCTCACCCCGGCGAAAAGGGTATCCGAACCCGCAAGGTTGCCATCCTGGTGGGTAGCGACACACAGCCGGGCGTTATCAACGCGATCCGGGAGACCCTGCAAAAGCAAGGCGCGGTGGCCAAGGTGATTGCTTCCAGCATGGTGCCGCTGACCAGCAATGGCGACACCTTGAAAGTGGATATGCCGATGTCGGCAAGCCAGGCCGTACAGTTCGACGCGGCGATCATTGCCGATGGCGCGGATACCGTGAGGCAATTGAGTGACGATGCCTTGGTCTGGGAATTTATAAGACTGCAGTACCGCCACGGCAAACCGTTGCTGGTGATAGGAAGCGCGGCAGACTTGTTGTCGCTCGCGGGCATCCCAAGCGTTTTGCCCGATGGCTCAGACGATTCCGCCCTGTTTCGCGTCGAAAGTGACGACCCGACTGCCCAGCTTGCCGAGTTCATCAATGTGCTGGGTTCACAACGGATTTACAGCCGGGAAACCAATCCACCGAGTACCTGATTTGCGCACTTTTCCAAGAGCATGAACGGTGCAGCGCCTGACCAGGGTTTTAACTTGCCAGGCGTTTTTTTGTATTACCCCCGTACTGCCATCCTGTCGGCGGTTTGCAGGAGGAGTCCTCCAAAGCCTTTAAAACCGGCTTTTTTTATTCGGAATCTCCTACCCGAATCCCCGGCATTGGCTGATCAAGTGGGTCAGGGCGCTCCGTTAATCTGAAGTCACGTTGCATCGCAACGCGTTCCCCTCTTTTGGGGTGGAACGATTTCTTCAAAATTTTCAGGAGTTCATCATGGCTAATCATCAACCCCATTCGTCGAACCAATCCTCCAAGCACACTGGCACCAGTCAGCAGCATTCTGCTTCACAAAATAAATCCGACTCGAACAAGAGCCAGTCCCGCAATGCAGATGACAAGAGCGGGTCGCGCGGCGGGTCGCACGAACAGCATGTCGAGGCTGGCCGCCAAAGCCACAAGAACAGCTAAATGAAACTGGCAAAACGACAAAGGCCCGGGGATTATCTCCGGGCCTTTGTTGTTTCGGTGGGGATGCACTCGCTCACCCGGCTCGTCGGTCCAGCACATCGTCCGGCACGACTTCGTCTTGCAATACCACCCAGTGTTCAAAGATTTTGCCGTTCGCCAGCCGGAACGTATCAATGACCGAAACCACGGGCTGCCCTTCGCAGTAGTAGCGTCCATGAACCATTACCACGTCCCCTTCGCCCACTACGGCGCCGGGAGTGTAAGAGGTTCCAGGCGGGAGGCTTTGCAGCACCTTGCGGGCCGCAACGGCGTTGGCATTGGTAATCGGGGAGTGGTCGACACAACGTTCGGATATCGCCGCCATTGCCTGAAGGGGGTCGTTGCTCAAGAAAATGGCGTCCATCAATTCCGTGACAATTTCTTTGTTCGACTTGGGCAGGACTGGCTCGTTACGATTTACAGATACCACAGTTCATTTCCCCCAAAGAACCAGTATGGGCCAAGCCCCAAGGTCTGTTCCGCGTATTGACGGCTGACCAGACTGCCGGGTATTCCACCGCAGACACAGCGCCCGGCACGCAGTATGGGAGCTTGACGGGCACATTTAATGCGGATTTATTCTGGCTCGGGCAGATTGAATCTGGCGCGGGCTTTGTTCAATGCTTCCTGTATGACCATTGCGTAGGGCTGCGCATTTTTCCACGCGGCAATTAGCCAATTGCACCCGTCGACCGCTTCGGCACTCCAGACTGGCGTCGCTACGCGCAAGTACCGACCATCGTCCACCACTTCGCAGCTGCCGTTGATCTCATCCGAAAGCCACTCCTGGATGAACTCCTTGCTTTTGATTTCGCGCGCCATGGCCGTCTCTTCCCGAAAAATGAGCTTATTGAGATGAACGATCGCCAAGCCCGGATATTGCGAGATGTATCAGGCAGAAATCTAGGAGATTTCCCCACCTGTAAAAACACGATGTACGCCTGTTTTGAAGTGGGAAAAATCTGGCAGGAATCGCGGACAGTTGCGCAAGGGAGAGAGGCCTCTGTTCGCCGACCGGATCCTGTACGTGATGGAAGAGTTGGTGCGTGGGGCACTTGGCGGGCGGACTGCCAGGACAGGTACACCCACGGTGGTTTTAGTGATTCAAATCAAATTCGCATTATTGAAAATCTGCCCCCTCTCCCAAAGAAGTGATAATGCTTCTCATTGATGAGGCTATTTTTGCTGCAGTCGATTCGCCAGTTCAAGGGGCTCCACGCCGGTTTGTCGTCGTAGCAGATATCCAAAAGTGGCTCTGAGATTTCACCTTGGGCTTGTTTTGTCTATCCCTTTGCCAAAAGTGCACCAATGTCTCAGAAGCAACATGTCACCATCCCTGTTCTCCCCATCACGGAGAACTCTGTTGGGATGCAGTCCAGTTCAGCCAAGCCTGTCCGTGATGCGATAGAAGGTTTTTTTGTCCGACACCGACATCAATTGATCTGGGTACATGCTGCAGCTTTCGTGGCATTTATTGCAGTCATCTTTCTTCCGCTGTTTCTTTCGGAACCCCCGGAAACTGCTACGCCGTTCACCAATTTCACTACCTTCGCGAATTACGCGATGTGGGGACTGTGGTTTCCATTGGTCTTTCTTTCGGTCATTTTTACCGGGCGCTCATGGTGCGGATTGCTTTGCCCGATGGGCGCCGCCTCCGAATGGTTGAACAAAATCGGGCCACAGCGACCCATTCCAGCCTGGATGCGCTGGGAAGGGACGCCCGCTGTCAGCTTTGTACTCACCACGATTCTGGGGCAAACGCTCGGCGTGCGGGATCACCCAGAAGCCGCCGCTGAAATTTTGGGTGGCACGATGCTGGCCGCCCTTGTGGTTGGCTTTTTTTATGGGCGCAAGAAACGGGCCTGGTGTCGGCACTTATGCCCGATTGGCCGTCTACTTGGTCTGTACTCCAGGCTAGGCGCGATCGAGTTCGCCCCCCAGGTAAGACGTCCGGGGCGGGATGCCTACAGCCAGAAAGGAGCATGCCCAACCATGATTGATCTTGTCGGGAAGAACGAATCGCGTCATTGCATTGAATGCTTTCGCTGCGTCAATCCAGCCGCCAAGGGCAGCGTTCGCATGGAATTTCGCCGACCAGGGCTGGAGATCGAGAACATCCGCGATAATCGCGCAAACCCGGCTGAAGCCTGGTTTCTTTTCCTGGATACGGGTGTGGCGCTCGGTGCTTTTCTCTGGTTAGTGTTACCTCAGTATCAGGCCATACGGCAGAGTATTGGTGTCTGGTTTATAGAAAAGGGATGGACATGGTTTCTTGAAATCGGGCCATCCTGGTTAGTCAGTGTTCACCCGCAACGCGGCGAAGTGTTCCTTTGGCTCGATTTCTTCACCATCAGCGGCTTCATGGTCACCTGGATGATTGCCTTGACCGCGTTACTGGCAGCGACCACGAGCGCCGCCGCACACCTGTCCCGGCTGGTTGGCGGTGACGGCAGTTTCGGCCGACGCTTCAGTGAGCTGGGTTATCAATACGCGCCTGTGGCCATGGTTTCTCTGGTCATCGGCTTGGGTGCCATGCTGTTCGACCCGATCAAATTTACGCCCCTCGGCCCGGCAGGCGTGCAGATCCTCAAAGGTAGCCTGTATGTGGTTGGTGTCGTGTGGAGTGTCTGGCTTAGCCAGAAAATTCTGGCTCGTCAGGGCGTGCGTGCATCGAAGCGATGGCTGCCAATTCTCCCTGGAATTGCGGGAAGCATCGTGATCGGAGCCTGCTGGTGGCCAGCAATTTTCGGCGCATAACGCACTATTTTGGCTCCCGAAAATGTGAAATCAGGTTGGCTGTCATTCCGCCCCGTCTCTGGTGCGAGTCCAAAGCACCAGCCGATAAGTTGGCCTGTCCACACAGGCGTGGACAGACCCATGATTCCATCATGAACGAATGCCGGGCGCCAGAATGATCAGCTCACGCCCATCGCCGGATCACTCATGCCATCCTTACCGGTCTCAAGGCGCCCGGCAAAGCGTCGCACAAACTGGTTTCCCGCACTGACCGTAAAGTCATACCAGCCACCGGATTGCGACAAGGTCCAGTACGGCTCTACCTGCATATTGCTGGCCACCGTGTAGGTCCACGGGCCGTCGCTGCGATAAGCGTTAGAGGTGACAGTTACTTGGGCTGCGGCGTCACCGCTATTCATGATGGTCAGGTAGATGGCGTTATTGCCATGGTCATAGCAAACCCGAACCTCCGGATTGGCGCCCGTCGCTACCGTTGCGGCATTGCCCTCAAACAGTCGGTGATAGCCATTCGGGCCGAGCACCCACAGGCTGTACTGACCGGTCGGCGAGTTGACGGCGACATTCCACGAGTCGGATATCTCCTTGCCAGCTTCCACGGTAAAGCGCCGTGGATAGCTCGCCAGGTTCAAGCGGTCGTAGACGTGGAATAGCGCACCCTGAGTACCGGTGTTGCTGAAAGTCAGCCACACCAGGCCGTCGCTCGTGTCGACATTGGCGCTGGTATGCAGGTGGTACGGCAATGCCCGAGACGGTCTCGACATGGCCTGTTGCGTGGGTAATGGCACGGACCCAACCGCAGGTACGGGGACTCCGCCTGCCGCCTTTTGCTGTGAATAGGTGGCATCGGCCTGTGCTTTGCTTGGTGCAGTCGCCAGAGTTGGCGTGGCGTTGTTAGGGGTGCTGAAATTGAAGCACGAAGTGAGATCGCCAAAGACCGCACGCCGCCATGGGCTGATGTTTGTTTCAATGACGCCAAAACGCTGTTCAAGAAAGCGCAGCGTCGAGGTATGGTCGAACACTTGGGAGTTAACCCAGCCGCCTGTACTCCACGGCGAAACCACCAGCATGGGTACACGAGCTGCAGCGCCAAACGGTCGGCCATCCGGCGGTGTCGTGTCGGCGTCATACGGAAGGTGCGGCATGGTGAAATGTTCGGCAGAAATGTCGACGGTTGACTTGCCCAGATAGCTGCCGTCGCTATTGCGCCATGGCGGATCGGGCGGTGGGGCATGATCAAAGAAACAATCGTTCTCGTCGTAGGGGATCAGCAAGATCGTCTTGCTCCAGACATCCGGATTGGCGGTCAGCATGTCCAGTATCGTCTGCATATACCAGGCGCCCTGGTCCGGAATCGACGAGATGGGATGTTCACTATAAGCCGCCGGTGCCACGATCCAGCTCACCTGCGGTAAGGTGCCCGCCGCGATGTCATCGGCGAAAGCCTGCAAATATCCTCCGTCCGGCATGGTGTTGCCGACGCCTTTGAGTAGCGGCGAAATCGGGTTCATCACCGACGAGGAATAAGGCGTATTGACCGTATAGCCTTGCGCCACCATGGCTTCGACGGCGGCGCGGTAGCTGGCAAATGCGCCCAACTGGTTGTTGTTGCTGTTGTTGGTGGGACTTTGATACACCTTCCAGCTTACGCCCGCGGCTTCCAGGCGTTCCGGGTACGTTGTCCATGGCAAGCCTGTGGCAGAAGAGCCGATTGTGTTGCCGGAAACGGTGTAGCCCCAACTGGTGTTGCTGGTGACCGAGTGGTTGACGACGTTCGAGCCGTTGGTGCCGCTCCACAGAAAAATACGGTTCGGGAAAGTCCCGGTATGCGTCGAGGTATGGTAGGCGTCACAAATTGTGAACGCATTGGCCAGCGCCGCATGAAAAGACAGATCTTTGGGCTGCAGATAGCCCATTGATGCGGCAATGCTCTTGGCCTTGGGCCATGCGGCCATCCGGCCGCCGTCCCATGCGCCCTGCTGGTCGCTCCATGAGTGGGTGCCGCCAATGTAGAGCCCGTTACCCAGTGCGGGATCAAGGTAATACGGCTGTACATTGCCCGACGCCCCCTGCTGGATCCACACCGGGTTGCCGGAGGCCATGGGAATGGTGAAGCGGTCGCTATAGCCCCGTACTCCAGGCAGCGTGCCGAAGTAATGATCGAATGAGCGATTCTCCTGCATGAAAATGATGACATGCTCGACATCGTTGATGGTGCCGGTCGCGTTGTTGGCCGGAATGGCGAGCGCGCGCTGGATAGCCGGAGGAAAAGCGCTGAATGCGGCTGTGGCAGCGGCTGCGCGCAAAAAATTGCGGCGACTCATTTGGGTCATGGTAGATCCAGTGTGAAGTATGTTTTACCGAGGTGGGCCTTTGCGGTCCAGCTCAAGGCGCGCAGTCGATCTGCGAATTCAATAGTGGCGATTGCAGCGCGGCGGTGCCCGAAGCGGCGCACGGCCCAGGTGCCGGCGTCAGCACGATCGGCACTGCGGTGGTGACGCCACCCGCGCCCAATGGTGCCGTGTTGCCACTCACCGCCTGGTTGGTTGAAGGGCTGTTGCTGGCCGAAATGTTTCCGGTCTCGCCACCACATCCGGATAGCAGCAGGCACGCGGCAACAGTGGTGGTCGCTGCCCCGGCCGCGCATACGCGTTGCAATGCCCAGGCGCAATGTCGCGCAAACGGGATCAATGTGTTCATCTCAATCCCCTTCAATTGGGCAACAGTGTGGAGAGCGGCTTTTGCGACAGGAAGATGGATTCGACTTCGGCCTGACTGAGCGCCCGGTTCCACATGGCCAGATCACCAAACATTTGCTGGTACATTGGCGCGGTGGTGCATTTGCCAGCCGTATAGGGCGGAGTCAAGCTGCATTTGTTCATCAGATAGCTGCCTGTGCCATCTTCACCCACACCCCACTGCGCGAACGGCGACAACTTGGTCAGGTCTACCGAGCCGGTGGTCTTGCCCAGGATTTCAGTTTTGCCAAGTACCGGGTCCAGCGCATACATGCTCATCGTCTTGGCCACGCCGTCGACCGAGAGTGCGATGTAGACCCATTGCCCCACACTGATCTGGGTGTAGGGGCTGGTTGGGCCGTCAGCACGTACGCCGCCCGAACCGATATTGAAAGCGATGCCACATTGATTGGCGGTGCTGCTGGCGAACAAGCCAATCGCCACGCCGGCATTGCCGCCACTGACGTAGTTTTTGTTGGAAAACACCGGTACATCGTTTGTCGCGACACAAGACTGCACCTTGAACCAGAAGCCGATGGTGAATTGCGGCGTGGTCCCTTGTGAGACGTCGAACCCGGACGCTGGCGCCAGTTTGTAACCTTCCAGGCCATTGCTATCAACAAAGTGGGTATCGATCAGGAGCCCATATGCGCTGCCTGGTGACCCTGAGACGACTGCCCCTGCCCCAGCAGGTAGATCGGCTGCATATGGCACCATGGTGCTGTGGCCCATTTTGTCGATTGGCGGCAAGGTGCTGCTGAATGGGTAGTAGACCGTAAGGCCATTGCTGAGGGTCGCCGCGAGCGGAATCGGCGGCACGAACGATACCCGCGACAGGGTCGAGCGCAGGGCAGCGCTCGATGTCGCACCGACCTGTACCGTGTAGTTCAGCAGATAGCTGCCCTGGGTCGTCAGTTCCTGCGCCAGTTGCGTATCGGTGTAATTGCTTGTCCCGGCGGGCAGGTTCGAGGCGATCACCACGCCGTCGCGCAGCACGTTGATCGTGCCGCTCGCCGGGGCGGTCCAGCTCAGGCCGACGTTCGCGCTGGTTGAGTTGTTGTTATTGACGGTGGCAACCAGTTGCGACACGGGCTGTGCGCCGAGCAGTTCTGCACCGTCCATAGCGTAACTGGCAGCGGTCTGCGGGATGTTCAGGTAAGCCAGCAGTGACGGCGATACGTCTGCCACGCTGGGTGCCACATACAGCTGGCTGAAGGTTGAGGGTGCCACCGAACCCGTGAAGCCAGCGGTGCGATTGGTGCTCTGGTTCAGGCCAATGAAGGTGGTGGACTCTGGCACCAGCGGCAAGCCATCGGCCTGGCTGTTGGCGCTCAGCCCATGATTGCCGGTGACCACGATCAACCACTGGCTATTCGATACCTTCACGGTTTCAGCCACCAGGGTGCCGACGGACTGATCCAGCTGTGTCAAGGTATTGGCGTACTGCGCTGCCCCTTGCCCGTAATTGACGGCGGCGTCTTGCGCGGCGTGATATTGCGCAAAAATCAAGGCATAGCCGTTGTCGATCATTTGCACGGCCTGGCCTGTTACGCAGTCAGAGGCCGTGGCGCTGGTGGAGCAATCGGCCAGGGTGTCCAGGTACCCGGCACTGTGGTCCATCGACAGCAATTGGGCGAGCCCGCTTGACGCCACAGCCACGCCATTCAGGCCGCTGCTCGCTGCCTTGGTCAACTGAAATACGCTTTTACCGTGGGGTGTCTGTTGAGGCGCATCGGATAGAACCTGATGACGTACCGCCCACGCCCCGGTCAGCAGCGTGGCCCATCCCGGCGTGTCCAGTGTCGGTTGCTGACCGACGGTTCCGGTTATGCCACCGTTGTACGCAAGCTGTATCTTCAGCTTGGCAAGGTTCGGCAAGGTGCCAGCCGCAATACCCGCTTGCAAGGCGTTATATGTTGCCCCATCCAGATCAATAACCAGCGCGTGATTGATTGGGGTCCCGGTGGACTGATTGCTTGGCGAAACCGGTGAACTGCTGGTTTGCGTGTTGTCCGCTGTGGGCGTTGTCGCACCGTCTATGGGTGCTGCAGATGTCGCCTGGCCACCACCACAGGCCGTCAGCGTGACCGTCGTAGCCAGAAACAGTGCGAGCAGGCCGCCGAGACGACCCACGCTCAGCCGCGATCCGGATGTATTCACCTGCTCGAGATGGGGAATGACCACGGTGAAATCTTTGCCCACAGCAGATCGAAATCGGGGCAACAATCGGCTTTCCGTAAAAACGGAACCACATCGTTTTGCTCGCATGCTCATGCCTTTTTATTGGGATGGGTAAGTGTGAGCAGAGGATAGGGAAGGCCCACTACGTCGAAATGACGGATTTACCAATCGATTTCGCTCAATACACCGATTTTTTCGTTTTTAAACTGGCACCATTGCAGACTGTTTTTGGGCGAAGAGCGTTGTGCGCATTGACCTGCCTGATGTCAGAGTCCAGTGAGACGACGGGTTTTGTCACACTGCGTCGGTATATTTAAAAATTCGATCACTTAGCGCGCTTGCAACCCATTTTTCCAGGTGGATGGCCATGACCCTCACACAAATCCGAAGCTTTATCGCTGTGACACAACATGGTGGTTTCACCGCTGCGGCGCGGGCGCTTTCGATGAGTCAGACCACACTTACATCGCAAATCCAGACGCTGGAACAAGACCATGGCGTGGAGTTGTTCCATCGACGCGGTCGGCGCGTCGAGCTGACTGCCCTGGGCGTCGAGTTTTTACCGGTGGCACGGCGCATGGCGGGCTGCGAAGCAGATGCGATCTCGATGTTGCACGACAGTGGCACGCTCAAGGTCGGTGCAGTGGGCCCTTTTCATGTCACCGAAATGATCGAGGCCTATCACGGCATCCACCCACGAATGCATCTTTCGGTGAAGCTGGGCAATTCTGAAGAAATCCTGCGCAATCTCGATGAATACAGCTGTGACGTGGGCGTTGTTGCTCGCGCGTTCGAAGATGCACGCTACTTTACCCAGCCCTATGGGTCGTTTCCGGTCATTGCCTTCGTCGCGGCATCGCACGCTTTTGCCCGCCGTTCCAGCGTGACCCTGCAGGATCTGGCCACGCAGCCGCTACTCATGCGTGAGCCAGGTTCCACCACGCGCCGCGCGCTGGAAGATGCAATGGACGCTGCCGGGCTGAAGCCACGCGTGGTCATGGATATTGGGAGCCGGGAAGCTTTGCGCGAAGCGGTGGCACGGGGTCTGGGGGTCGGGACGGTCTCTCAAGCGGAGTACATCTCTGATGACAGGCTGCGGCCACTGCGAATTGAAGGCGAGCCCGTTGAGACGCACATCCATGTGTGCTGCCTTAGCGAACGACGTGATAGCCGGCTGGTCTCCTCATTTTTTACCGCCGTTGAACGTTGTCGCCGTCCTGGCAGGTAACTGAGGGCCTTGAACTTGGTGACAGCCAATATCCGCTTCGGCCGATACCACCCCCGCAGCCCATGCTCCGCGTGCGGCCAAAACAACCGGCGCGGCGCACAGCAATTCACGTCCCCTCTACGCTGGAGAACGGCCATTAACCGGCTATGAAAGCTCAGACAATTCAACCATCAACGCGCTCAATTCAGATGGGGTTGCCGCAACGTGGCCAGGAAGCGGAGAATCGCCCCGTACTTGAACGAACACCTCCTGAATTCGCCACGAGATACCGTACAGCCTGCGCTGCACACCCGTTTGATGATTCCCATGCGAGCTGGGCATAGCAGAAGGAGCAAGCGTTGAACCACATTCACCAATACCTTGCTGCCGGCGTCCTTGCCATGAGCAGCTTCCTGGCGAATGCCGCCGGGTTTGCCTGGATCAGCGTTCCGGCTGATGCGGATGGCCCGGCTTTGAAGGGCGCCATCTGGTATCCGAGCGCCACGCCACCGGCTGCACTGGAGCTTGGCCCTTTTACCATGAACGTGGCCAAAGACGCGCCGGTGCAGGGTGATCATTTACCGTTGGTGGTCATGTCGCACGGCACAGGTGGCAGTGCGCTGGGGCATCAGGACACTGCAGTCGCACTGGCTGATGCGGGGTTTGTGGTCGCAGCCATCAATCACCCAGGCGATAACTACCAAGACCTGAGCCAGCAGATGCATGTCGCGCCATTTATTTCGCGACCACGTGACATATCGCGGCTGATCTCGTGGATGACCCATGGCTGGCCAGGTGCCAACCATCTCAACGATCAGGCCATTGGTTTCTTCGGGTTTTCTCGCGGTGGCTACACCGGCTTGGTCAGTATCGGTGCGGTGCCAGACCTGACGCTGGGTGAAGCGTTCTGCGTGCACCAGCCTGATTTGCCATTCTGCACTGAAATCAAAGGCCCGCTACCCTCAATGCCACCGGCTGATACCCGCATCAAGGTGGCGGTAATTGCCGATCCGCTGTCGGTGTTCAGTAAAGAGGGGCTGGCAAAAATCAGCGTGCCCGTGCAGTTGTGGGCCTCTGAATATGGCGGCGATGGAGTTACGCCGGAAAGCGTGGCGGCCATCCGCAAAGGCTTGCCCCATGCGCCGGAGTTTTACAGCGTCGCAGGATCAGGCCACTTCAGCTTTCTGAGCCCATGCCCGGCGCAAATGACCGCCTCTGTGCCGAGACTGTGCACCGACCGGCCGGGCTTTGATCGCGTAGCATTTCACCAGCGCTTCAATACCCAGGTCACAGCGTTTTTCCGGGCACATCTGGCCGGACCCCCAACGCGTTGATGCCTGAGGCCGGTCGGAAAAAATGGAAGCCCACGGACCCGCGTGCTGGCAACGGTAGCCCAAAATTTACAAGGCGGGCCGACGAGCCACGCAAAGGAATAAATGCATGCATAAGCGTCTGCGCGGCTTTGGGCTTGCCAGCACGATCATCATTCTTGGCGCCTGCACGGGTACGCCCGTGACGCCGCATGTTGCCGCCAGCGCCGTGCCCACGCCCTCCTTGGCAAAAGCTTGGCAGGGCCAAGTGCTGATCGGCGCGGCGGTGGATGAGAAGAACATCCAAAGTCAGGGAACGCTCATTGCCGACCAGTTCAGTAGCGTGGTGGCAGAAAACGCCATGAAACCCATGGCGACCGAACCACGTGAAGGCGAATTTCATTTTGAAGCCGCCGACGCCATCGTCCGCTTTGCCCAGAGCCATAATATGGCCATCCGCGGCCACACGTTGCTCTGGCACCTGCACACACCAGACTGGATGTGGCAGGGCAAAAATGGCCAGCCCGCAGATCGTGATCTGGTGCTGGCGCGTCTGAAACGGCACATCGACGCCGAAGTAGGACACTACAAAGGTCAGGTGTCTGCCTGGGATGTCGTCAACGAGGTCATCGACGAAAAACAGCCCGACTGCCTGCGCAACGATAAATGGCATCAAGTGGTGGGCCTGGACTACGTGGATTACGCCTTTCGCTATGCCCACGCCGCCGATCCCGCCGCGCGCCTGTTCATCAACGAATACTCCACCACTGAAACGGCCAAACAACGCTGCCTGCTGCGTGTGATACAAGGCTTGCAAGAACGTGGCGTGCCTGTAAACGGCATTGGCCACCAGATGCACATCTCTGTGTTCTACCCGCGTGTAGAAGACATTGACCAGACCCTGACCGCCTTCGCCCGCCTTGGTCTGGAAAACCAGATCACGGAAATCGACATGAGCCTGTACAAGTGGAAAGACAACCACCTGTACGACACCCGCGACAACCTGCTGGCGCTGCAAGCCCGCCGCTATGGCGACATCATGCGCATGATCCGCAACCACCCGGATGTGACCGCCGTAACCTGGTGGGGCGTGACCGATGCCGGCACCTGGCTCAACCAGGATGCCCCGGCAGATCACCACGACCAACCCCTGTTGTTTGATGCACAAGGTCAACCCAAAGGCGCGTTCTGGGCGGTGTTCAACGCAGCGCGGCGGTAAGGCTCATGACCGGTCGCTTGGCGCAATCGCCAGTTGTAGTGCCAGGCGATGGCGACAGATTGCTTTGCATCGCACTCCAGACATTTATCCCCAGCGACTAGATGGGCACTTTGGCCGAAATCCATCCAATCCAATGGATTGGGCCGATAGTCTGCAGTTGGTCGAGTGTGACAACTTCAACGATTGCCAACCCTGAAAGATACGGGCCACCTCACATGAGCCATTACCACGTCGCACTAACTCACTACTTCCGGAATAACAGGCCCTGAATCTACAGTGCGCATGCTCACTCATTCAGGAATGCTTAATCAGCAGCTACGAAATACCCACTGGGGAGAGAAGCTGAGCATCAGCTTCTCCAGGATTCGAAGTGCAACCCCATCAGCACTCACCCTAATCCGTAATAGCCCTACCGCAACCTGCATAAAATTATCGACCGGAACAGCGTGATGTGCAGGTTCTAGCAATTCACTGACCAGTTTTACCAGCAAACATGATCACTTTTGCGAGAGTCTGCGAACTCTCTATCGTCGCCGTTTGGAACACCGTCGGGACACACCGCGTAGTGTAAAACTGCGATTTATTGCGGAGAAGGGGCAAAAACGACGGACGTAAAAAAGCCCGCAAAGCCTTTATTAACGGGGCTTTGCGGGCTTTTGAACCACTTGCGTGATTCAGTGTCTGGTGCCCGAGGTCGGAATCGAACCGACACTCCTTTCGGAACCGGATTTTGAGTCCGGCGCGTCTACCAGTTCCACCACTCGGGCAGGAGGGGCGGATTATCAACCAGAGTGCGAAAACTGGCAAGTGCTTATTACGATTCCGTGTCGATTTCTTCGTCGTTCTGGTTATCGGCCTTGAGCGATAGCGCGCGCTCGTACAGGGCATTGCGGGGAGCACCGGTAATTTGCTGCGCCAGCGCGACGGCTTGTTTGAGCGGCAACTCAGCCATCAATGGGCGCAACACGTGGTCGTGCGCATTGGCTTCATCTGGCTCGGCCGGTGGAGCGGCGTCGATCACGATGACGAACTCACCACGTTGCTGGTTGGCGTCGGCCGTGGCCCAAGCCAGCAGTTCACCCAGTGGAGCGCGGCGCAAGGTTTCAAAGGTTTTGGTCAGTTCGCGCGCGACCAGTGCGATGCGGTCTTGTCCAAAGCCGTTGGCCAGATCGTTCAGCGTATCCAGAATGCGGTGTGGCGCTTCATAAAATACAGTGGCATAAGGCAAGCCCGCCAGCGGTGCAATCGCATCCTGACGTTGCCGGGATTTAGGCGGCAGAAAACCGTAAAACAAAGTGTGCGGGCACATGAAACCGGCGCCGCTCAGGGCCGTGGTTAAAGCACTGGCGCCCGGTACTGGCACCACTTTGAAACCTGCCGCGTGTACGGCCGCTACCAGCTGCGCACCGGGGTCAGAAATGGCTGGCGTTCCGGCATCAGAAACCTGGGCGACGGTTTCTCCGGCGGCCAGGCGGGCGACCAGTTTTTCAGACATGGCGCGTTCGTTGTGCTCACGCAAACTGATCATTGGTGTGGTGATGCCAAAATGCTTGAGCATTTGACCGGTAACGCGGGTGTCTTCTGCGGCAATGACACTGACGGAACGCAGAATCGTCTGCGCTCGGGGCGTCAAATCCTGTAGATTTCCGATGGGCGTAGCCACCACATATAATGAAGACTTACTGACAGCAAAAGGCTCTATATGCACGCTCGGGTTCTCCCTGCGGTAATGCGCGGTGTAGCGGCCGTACTATACGGTGTGGCCTTGCTGTCGACCAGCGCGGCGCATGCAGAGCCCGTTGTTCGCACCCAGATTGCTTCGAGCCCGGCGCAGCTTGCTGCCAGTGCAACTGCCGATGCCTCGCAGCCAGCGGATGAAACCGCTTCTGCTCCAGCCGCCACTCACAAGGGCGGCAATTTTATAGCGGTAATCTTGCCCGCCAAAGCCAAAGCCTGGAAACCCGCCGTTGAGGCGATCAAGAGCGGCTTGTTTGCCGCCGAATCAGCCTTGTCGGACGGAGACCAACCACCCTTACGCATCTTTGATACCACCGACACGGACGACGATATCCTGGCGCAATTCAACCGGGCCATTAGCCTGGGTGCAGCAGCGGTGATCGGGCCGCTGACCAAAAGCGCTGTTAACAATATCGGCGATAATGGCCATTTTGATATTCCGGTTCTGGCGCTGAATAGTTTTGATAGTAATACCCTGCACCGCCCCGGCTTTTACAGTTTTAGCCTGTCGGTGGAATCCGAAGCGGCCCAGGTCGCACAACAAATGCGGGATGACAGCTTTACCCACCCCGTCATCGTTACAGTCGATGGTGCGCTGGCGCAACGCATGACCCAAGGGTTTACTGATGGCTGGCGCAGTGCCAATCAAACCATTGTCCCCATTCTGAAAACTACGGGCAAAGATTACGCGCAGCTCAAAGCCCAACTGGATATCGACGGCGCAGACGCGGTGTTTCTGGCCATGGATGCGCGCCAGGCCCGCAAGATCAGACCATTTATCGGCACTACGCGTGCTATCTATGCCACCAGCCAGATCAATATCGGCAAACAACCCGCCACAGCGCTGCTGGACTTGGCTGGTATCCATTTCCTGGACATGCCGTGGATTACCCAACCCAATACGCCAGAATACAAAATCTATGAACACGCACGCTCGCCTTCAAATGACCTGGAGCGCTTGTTCGCCATGGGCGTCGATGCCTGGAAAATAACCGCGGCCTTGCTCGATACGCCGCCAGACCAGCTGGGTATTACCGATGGTTTGACGGGCAGCTTGCACGTTGATGCGACCAGCACCATACAGCGCTCGCTGGTGCCACAAGTGCTGACAGTGCAGATTCCCAATGCCGAAGCTCCCGGCTATACCGAGGCCCCCGCCTCTGTTCCGTCCACGGAACAATGAACCGCACCGGAGAAAACGCCGAAGCCCGCGCTGCTGATTATCTGGGCGCAAACGGGCTGGTTATCATCGAGCGCAACTGGCATTGCCGCTTTGGTGAGATCGACCTGATTGCGCACGACGGCGAAACACTGGTATTTGTGGAAGTTCGTCAACGCAGCAACCGGCGCTTTGGGGGTGCGGCGTTCAGCATCACCCCGGCCAAACGCGCCAGATTGCTTGCCACTTCGGCCCTTTATCTGGCCCAATTGCACCCCCAGCCACCGTGCCGCTTTGATGCAATCTGCATTGAAGGATCGGCGCTGACGTGGTTGAAGAACTGTATTGATGCCACTGAAGATTATTCAGCGAGCTACTAAGGAATTTGAATGGATTTGATGCAACGCGTGCGCCAGCACTTCGACGACAACATTACTGCCGCTGAGCTAACGCGGGAAATCCTGTCGCCGCAGATTGCGCAAGCAGCCGAGCGCTTGATGCAGACGCTCATCGCCGATGGCAAGATTCTGACCTGTGGTAACGGTGGTTCGGCGGCCGATGCCCAACATTTTGCCTCGGAAATGGTCGGCCGCTTTGAGCGCGAACGTCCTGGCTTAAGCGCCATTGCGTTGTCTACCGATACCTCCGCAATGACCGCCATCGCTAACGCCTATGACTTTGACATGGTATTTTCCCGCCAGGTGCATGCTGTGGGCCGGGCAGGCGACGTACTGCTGGCGATTTCGGCTTCGGGGAACTCCGCCAACGTCATCTCTGCCATACACGCAGCACATGATCGGCAAATGAGCGTGATCGCGCTGACAGGACGGGACGGCGGGCAAGTAGCCGACATCCTCTCCGGTGATGACACCTTGCTGTGCGTGCCGGTCGAACGCACGGCGCGAATCAAAGAAATGCATGTCACCATCATTCATGCGGTGTGTGACGCTATCGATTACTTGTTGTTAGGGGGCGAATAAAACATGACCAGATTGATCAACAAAAAGCATCTGGCCGTTATCGGCGCAGCCGTATTGCTGGGCCTGCAAGGATGTGTGCCATTGGTGTTTGTGGGCGGGGCTGCCGTGGGCGTCCTGGTCGGCACTGATCCGCGTCCGGCCGAAACCATGAAGGGCGATCTGGATCTCGGGGGCAAAATCAGCGCCACCATTATTGATACCTGGAAAGATCAGGCGCACGTTAACGTGAACACGTTCAACAGCAATATCCTGTTGACTGGCGAAGTCCCGGATGAAGCCGCCCGCGCCCGTGTACAACAGATTGCGCAAAGCCAGACTGGCGTGCGTCACGTTTACAACGAGACGGTGGTTGCCCCGCTTTCTTCGACCACAGACCGCCTGAATGACACCCAACTGACCACGCGCGTTAAAGCGTCGATCATCGGTCAGGGCGGCGATACCAGTGGTTTCCACTTGATGGTGGTGACCGAGCGCAAAGTGGTTTACCTGATGGGCATCGCCAAACCTGATGTGGCCAATCAGTCCGCACAGGCCGCTAGCCTTGTCTCTGGTGTGGAACAGGTCGTGAAGCTGGTGGAATTCCAGCCACAAGGCCCGGCGGATCGCGCTAACTAAGCGCGGGGCTGGCCTCTGGAACAAACAAAAAGGCGCGAAGATTCGCGCCTTTTTGTTTGTCTGCGCCCTGCGAGTTCACGACTACAACAGCGGCGCCAGGTCCTTCTGTATCTGTTTGGCCAATAGTGGTTGTCCAGCAGCAGTGGGGTGCAGTTGATCAGCCTGGAACATCTCCGGATGCATCACCACCGGAGCCAGCAGGAACGGCGTTAGCCCGGTGCGATATTTTTTTGCCAGCGTTGAATACATATTGGCGAACTGTTGGGTGTAATCCGGGCCAAAGTTGGGTGGCAGTTGCATGCCCACCAGATGCACTTTCGCGCCAGAGGCTTGCGCCAGCTCAATCATCCGGGCAAGGTTGTGCTGCGCAACATCCAGCGGCAAACCACGCAAGCCATCGTTGGCGCCCAGCTCCAGCACCACCAGTTTGGGCTGATGCGCTTTGAGCGCCGCTGGAAAACGCGTCAATCCGCCCGCTGTGGTTTCACCGGACACACTGGCATTGACGACGCGATATTGTTTGCTGGTACCGGCCAGATCGCGCTGCAGCAAGCTGGGCCACGCCTGGTCTGCCGCAAGGCCATAGCCCGCTGATAGACTATCGCCAAATACCAGAATGACTGGCGCCGGTGCCACGGCGTAAACCGCCTGACTCAAGAACAGGATCAAAGCAGCAACAATGAACGATATACGCAACGGACTTTCTCCTGACATGCTGACTGTGACCAAACTGGGTAAACGGGTTACTGCCGGTGATGAAACCATCGACATTCTGCACGAGATCTCGTTCACGCTCACGGCGGGTGCCAGTCTGGCCATCGTCGGAGCGTCTGGTTCCGGTAAATCGACATTACTGTCTTTACTGGCTGGACTGGACACCCCCAGTCACGGCGAAGTGCTGCTGGCTGGCCAGTCATTAACCCAACTGGATGAGGATGGCCGTGCCCGCATGCGGGGTCAACATGCAGGATTTGTATTCCAGTCCTTCCAGCTGTTACCCGAATTATCTGCACTGGAAAACGTCATGCTGCCGCTGGAGCTGCTTGGTAAAAAAACCAGCACCGACGAAATGCGCCAGACTGCCCAGAGCTGGCTGGATCGCGTCGGCTTGGGCAAGCGGCTGGCTCACACGCCACGTACCTTGTCTGGTGGCGAGCAACAACGGGTCGCGCTGGCACGGGCCTTTGTCACGGGTCCGGATATCCTGTTTGCTGACGAACCCACGGGCAGCCTGGATAGCCACACCGGCGAACACGTGGCCGAGTTGTTGTTTGAACTGAATCGCGAAACCAATACCACGCTGGTGCTAGTCACTCACGACGAAACCCTGGCCGCCCGTTGTGGCTCCCGTTTGCGGCTGGAAGCGGGCCGCATGATCGACTGGGTTAACGCATGATCCGGCTGACCTTGCGGCGCTTCTGGCGTGGTCTGGCAGCGGGCGACTATCGCACTTTGCTGGCGGCGTTGATTGTCACCATTGCGGCGCTCACTGCCGTGGGACTACTCACCGGGCGCATCGGCGGCTTGCTGAACGCCCAAGCCAATAATTTGCTGGCGGCCGATGCAATTCTCTCTACCGATCACCCGATTTCTGCCGAGCACGAACAAAGCGCGCATCAGGCACGGTTGCGCACCGCCAACAGCGCGGCGTTCCCCAGCATGGTCAGCTTTAATGGCAAAACCCATCTGGCCGCGATCAAGGCGGTCAGCGCTGGGTATCCCTTGCGCGGGACTGTGACCTTGCTGGATGGCAAATCCATCAAACCGGCAGTGGGTATACCGGCCAGCGGCCAGGCCTGGATCGATCCGAGACTGGCGGCATTGTTGGGTTTGCGACCAGGTTCGGAATTCCAGGTGGGTCGCAGCACCTTGCAGGTTGCCGCTTTACTGGATAAAGAACCCGACGCAGCACTGGATTTCTCCAGTCTGCAACCGCGCTTGATCATGAACGCTGCGGACCTGCCAGCAACCGGCCTGATCGGCTTTGGCAGCCGGGTGCGCTATCGCCTGCTGGTGGCCGGGGCAGATGCCGACGTTGCGCTCTGGAAGACCAATACCCGCGAGCATCTGCAGCGCGGCGAGCGGCTGGAAGACGTACGCAATACCCGGCCTGAAGTCAAAGTGACACTCGAACGCGCAGAAGACTTCTTGCGTCTGGTGACCTTACTCGCCGCCGCACTGGCCGCCGCTGCCGTGTTGCTGGCAGCCCGCCGCCATGCACTACGCCAGACCGATGCGGTAGCGCTGTTTGTGGCGCTAGGTGCATCGCGACGCCGAATTGCACTGATGCTTTGGACAGAACTGATCATCCTTTGGCTAGCGGCGGTACTGGTAGGTGGCGCTCTGGGCTGGGGCTCGCAAGCCGGGCTGGGCTGGTTGGTACGTGACCACTTGCCCGCGCCATTGCCGCCTGGTGATTGGTGGCACTGGCTTATCGCCTCGTTACTGGGCGGCATTTTGTTGCTCGGGACGGCTGGCCCGGCGCTGTTGCAACTGGCCCGTACACCACCATTGCGCGTGCTGCGGCACGACAGCACTGCGCCACCCGCATTGTGGGCAAGCTGGCTGCTGGCGGGCATCTGCGCCATCGCCCTGCTGTTCTGGCTCGGCGGCAATCTCAAACTCACGCTGATCGTGCTGGGTGCAATGGCAGCGGCGTTGATCGCTGCGGCGATTCTGGGTTGGGGTTGCCTGGCGCTGTTGGGGCGCTTTAGCCGTGGCTTTGCGGCGCGAATCGCCCTGCGCCAGCTGCTACGGCGCCGCTGGTTGTCTATGGCGCAAATGGCTGCACTGGCGATGGGGCTGTTGGGAGTCTGGTTGCTCACCGTGGTTGAAAACGATTTGTTGAGCAGTTGGCAAAGCCGGATTCCGGAGCAAGCGCCCAATCAATTCGCCATCAACATCCAGCCCAACCAGTCGATGCAGTTTATGCATGCTCTGAATGCGGGCGGAATTGCCGATGTGCATCTGCAACCGATGATACGCGGGCGCTGGACTACCCAGAACGGCCATCCGGTGCAGCCAACCCAAATGTCGGAAGATCGGGCCCGCCAACTGGCCGAGCGCGAATTCAATTTATCCTGGGGCGACACGCTGCGTGAAGATAACCGACTGGTGAGTGGCGTCCCTCTGCGTGAATCCGAACCCGGTTTTTCAGTTGAGGCCGGGCTGGCAGAAACGCTCAAGATCAAGCTTGGCGATCAGCTGACCTTCGATGTGGCCGGCACCCCCATCACGGCCAAGGTGATCAACCTGCGCAAGGTGGATTGGGATTCGTTCAAGGTTAATTTCTTTGTCACCGGCACGCGGGCGCTGTTCCGCAACCTGCCCGCCAGCCTGATCACCAGCTTCTATCTACCGGCCAATAACGCCACGCTCATACCGCAACTGGTCAATGCCTTCCCGAACGTGACGATCATTGATGTGGGCGAAGTGCTGGCGGAAGTGCGGCGGGTGCTAGGGCTGGCAACCAGCGCCTTGAGCATGGTGTTCATGTTCTGCCTGGTGGCCGCAGTGGTGGTATTGATAGCAGCGCTGGAAACCACCGCGCCCGAACGCCAACGCGAGGTGGCCATTTTGCGGGCGCTCGGTGCGCAGCGACGGCATATTGCGGCAATTCAGCGTTGGGAGGGTCTGGCGATTGGCGCAGTCGCCGGGCTGGTGGCGGGTGTAGGGGCCAGTGCTGCTGGCTGGTTGCTGGGCCAGCAGGTGTTGAACCTGCCAGTCACCTTCAATTTCTGGCTGCCACTGGCAAGCTTGATCAGCGGCGTGCTGCTGGCCAGCGTGGTTACCACGTGGGAGCGACGTCGGCTTAACCGGGTTACTGCGCTTGAATTGCTGCGTGATCCGGCCTGAGGCGGCTCGACCTGGTTACTGGCGTTGACTCGGACACACAAGAGACTGATTTGCCTGCAGTGCCAGGCAAATCAGGCAAATCAGGCAAATCCCGCGATCACGTCGAGGAAGTCCGTGCCGTATTTTTCCAGCTTGCGGTCACCCACACCGGATATCCGCGCCAGTTCGTAGCGATCGGCCGGGCGCAGCCGTACCATCTCTTTGAGCGTGGCGTCACCAAAGATCACGTAGGCTGGCACGTTCTGTTCGTCGGCCAGTTCTTTGCGCCGCCGCCGCAACGCCGCCCACAAATGCTTGTCTTCAGGCTCGGTAAACTCGACATCACGATCACGCACGCGAAATTTCTCGGTGCGGGCGCGCAAATACAGCGGCGTCTCGCCCCGTAAAATGGGTCTGGCTGCGTCGCCCAAGGCCAGACCACCGTGCCCGTCCCCGCTCACCTGCAAGGCGCCAGCGGCCAGTAGCTGGCGGTAAATGGCACGCCAAGTGGGCTCATCGACATCTTTGCCAATACCGAAGGTGCTGATGCTGTCATGTGACCAGCTTTTGACTTTGTCGTTGGTCTTGCCGCGCAGCACATCGACCAGATGGCCAACGCCAAAACGGTTGCCAGTCCGAAATACACAGGACAACGCCTTGCGCGCAGCTTCGCTCATGTCATTGAGTTGTGGCGGATTCAAGCAGTTGTCGCAGTTACCACAGGGTTCAGTGCGTTCGCCAAAATAGCTCAACAAAGCCTGACGACGGCAGCCGGTGGCTTCGCATAACCCGAGCATGGCATCCAGTTTGCGGCGTTCCACCTGCTTCTGCGCGTCGCCGCTGTTCCCCTGCTCGATCATTTCGGCCAGCATCACCACTTCATTCAAGCCATAGGCCATCCATGCGGTTGCGGGCAAACCGTCACGGCCAGCACGACCGGTTTCCTGATAGTAGTTTTCGATGGATTTAGGCAAATCCAGATGCGCCACAAAGCGCACATCAGGCTTGTCGATGCCCATGCCAAAGGCAATGGTTGCCACCATCACAATGCCTTCTTCCCGCAAAAACAGCTGCTGGTGCTTGGCGCGGGTAGAGGCATCCAGACCAGCATGGTACGGGAGTGCCTTGATTTCGCGCTCACGCAGCCACGTCGCAGTTTCTTCTACGCGCTTGCGTGACAGGCAATAAACAATGCCCGCGTCACCTTCATGCTCGCGCCGCAGCATGGTAAGCAACTGATCACGAGCGTTTTTCTTTTCAACAATGGTGTAGGTGATGTTCGGGCGGTCAAAACTGGTGACGAACTGACGCGCGTTCTGCAACGCCAGTCGGTTGACGATTTCTTCACGGGTGGCGTGGTCTGCCGTGGCCGTCAGGGCGATGCGCGGCACACCAGGAAATTGCTCTGCCAGCACTGACAAACCCAGATATTCCGGACGGAAGTCATGTCCCCATTGCGACACGCAATGCGCTTCATCAATGGCAAACAGGGATATCTGGGCTCGCTGCAGCAAGGCCATGAACGACGGCGTCACCAGCCGCTCTGGCGCGGCGTACAACAATTTGAGATCGCCATTGGCAAAGGCTTGCGCGACTTCGCGTGATTCGTCCTGACTCAAGGTGGAGTTCAGAAACGCTGCCGCAACACCCAGTTCCTTGAGGGCGTCGACTTGATCCTGCATCAGCGCGATCAGCGGTGACACCACAATCGCGCAGCCAGGCAGCGCTAGCGCCGGAATCTGATAACACAAAGATTTGCCGCCGCCGGTGGGCATGAGGACCAGCGCATCACCGCCGCCCACAACTTGCTGGACGATATCAGCCTGCATGCCGCGAAATTCGCGGTAACCAAAGACATGATGCAGGATTTCGAGGGGAGCTGGACGGGCGGACATGGGCGCTAACTGCAGGAAAGAAGCGATTGTACCGCACCCGGCCAGCGCGCCGCTGAATCATGGACAAACTGCCAGCGCCACCCTGCCCTTGCGCCTGAATGCTCAGGCAAGGTGTTGGTGCAGATGCAATACCGAGAGAATCGACTCATCGAAGAATTCGCCACGCTCATCCAGCTGTTGCAGTTGGGTTTCGAGTTTCTCTAGCGTGGTATGGCCAGCGGCAAAGCGGTCGCGGACTTTTTTCATGGTCTGGATACGCGCGATGATTTGCGCGCGGCGGGCTTCAATTTGCTTGCGTTCGCGTCGAAAAGCGCCCAATGACAGGTTGAGCCAGAGAATCAGCCCAAACGCCACCCACCACCATTCCAGAAACAAGGCCGCAATGGCGATGATGATAAGAAACAGATACCAGATCTGGTCGCCCTGCTCAAAATCGGAGAACCACACCGACGGCGCCGGCCAGCGAAAAGACAAGGATTCGCGGATATATGCATCGTCAACCGCATCCTTTTTCTTGCGCGCCAGAGCCATGTCGATGGCTACGGTAATGAACCATTGAGAAACCAGCCGGCAATGCAGCCACGGTGTTTGCAGATAAGACTGGATACGGTCGTTGAATTCTTGCTGGAAGGCCGCCGAAGCCAGCGGTGGTACCGCGTCGTTGAACGGCTGCCCTTGCACGTGCTGTACCAGCAACGGAAAACCTGCGATGTCAGTCAGGGTACGGCGCCGCGATTCCAGCGTTTGCTCGCTGACGGTGGCCGCCGGGTGATTGAGCTTGATGTAGTGCTGCAACAACGTTTCCAGCTGACTGAAGTCGGGTTGTTTGCCAGGCTGTTTAGCCAGTAGCTGCCGGATTTTACTCACTTCGGCGCGCACGGCTTGCGCTATCGGTTCGGCCTCGGGCACCCATGGGTGGCGCAGCAAGGATTCAGCCTTGAACAAGCTGTCGTCGTAATGCCGCTCAAAGGCATCAAAGAACCGCTTGAACTCTTCTTCGTCATGCAGCTTGTTGCCGCTGCTCAACGGGGCTGTGGGCGGCGCGCGCCGGAGATCCACCAACACGCGTGTGACCATGGATTCCAGTTCCGGCGCAACGCCGGCAGTGGCAAACAATGGGTCCAGTTCATGCTTGCGGCTGCGCCACTCTTCCAGCGCTCTCCAGACACTCCAGTCGCTCATCGTGCTTGTGTCTCCCCAAGGTGGATGCGTTGCATCCACCGACCTGCGCCTGATCCCGACTGGGGATCGGCGCTGGCATTATCATTTTTCTGTAAAACGGTATTGATCAATTTAGCCAGCAAACCGGCGGATCAGTCGATACGGCAAGCTTCGTCGAAATCCAGACGCGGATTGCGCGGGTGCAGGTAAGTATCGTCGCCATAACCCAGATTGATCAGGAAGTTGGATTTCCAGGTTGTACCGGCCAGGAAGGCGGCATCGACTGCGGCATTGTCAAAACCCGACATCGGGCCGCAATCCAGACCCAACGCGCGGGCTGCGGTGATCAGGTAGCCGCCTTGCAGACTGCCATTGCGAAAAGCCCCGCCTTGAATCATGGCGTCGTTGCCAACAAACCAGCTGCGGGCATCGGCTTGCGGGAACAGCTTTGGCAGTTTTTCGTAGAATTCCATGTCGTGCGCCACGATCACGGTCACGGGCGCAGCCATGGTTTTATCCACGTTACCGGGTGCCAGTGTGGGCTTGAGCTTTGCTTTGGCTTCCAGCGACTTTACAAATACAAAGCGCGCTGGGGAAGAGTTGGCCGACGTGGGTGCGTAACGCAACAGCTCATACAAGCGCTTGAGCGTTTCATCGGTCACCGGGGTGTCTTTCCAGTGGCTATGGGTACGCGCTTCAACAAACAGTTGATCAAGCACGGCAGCATCAAGAATTGGCTTCATACGCATTTCTCCAACGGACATGGCGGATAAACAGTCATACAGGAGAGATCACCCATCCCGGGCGGCCTCACGATTATTTTTTCTTGCGCGAACCGGCCGTTTTGTCAGACGGGCGCTTGCGTAGCCGGGCTTCGATGGCGTCGCACAGCGTCTGCAACACGGCAATTCGCGCATGATACTTGTTATTGGCACCGATCAGGTGCCACGGTGCAAATGGGGTGCTGGTGCGCTCGACCATATCGCTGGCAGCCTCGATGTACTGGCTCCACTTCTCGCGATTGCGCCAATCGTCATCGGTGATTTTGAAGCGCTTGTACTCAACCCGCTCGCGCTCCTGAAAGCGCTTTAGCTGCTCATCCGGATCAATCGCCAACCAGAATTTCACCACAATGACATTGGCCGCATCCAGTTGCATTTCAAAGTCGTTGATTTCGTTGTATGCGCGCATCCATTCGGCCTGGCTGGCAAAACCTTCAATGCGCTCAACCAGCACCCGGCCGTACCAGGTTCGGTCAAAGATGCTGAAGCGACCATGGGCCGGCACATGGCGCCAGAAGCGCCATAAATACGGCTGCGCCTTTTCTTCGTCGGTAGGTGCTGCAATGGGCGTCACCCGGTACTGCCGTACATCCAGTGCCTCGGTGATACGGCGAATGCTGCCGCCTTTGCCGGCCGCATCCATGCCCTCGAATGCCACGGCGACCGCCAGCTTGCGAAACCCGGGCTCGCGGCACAGACGGTTCAATCGACCTTGCAATACTTCCAGTTGTTCAAGATAAGCGGGTTTGTCGAGTTCGTGATTGAGTTCGAGTGTGTCGAGCAAACGCACACCATCCACCGGTGGCAGCAAAGGCGGCGCATCGATCCGGCTTTCGCCTGCATTGCCGCGGGCCAGATGATGCTCCAGCGCCTCCTGCAGTTGTCGTCCAACCGACAGCGCACGGAAGTTGTCATTGGAGCCCTCGACCACGCGCCATGGGGCATCGGCCAGATTGGTCGCCATCAACAGCTTGCGGGCCATATCCACGTTTTGCTGGTAGTGCTTCAGGTAAGCGTGGTCTTCATCGTTAACTCGCCACGCGGTGCGCGGATTACCGGCAAGCGTTTGCATCCGCGCTTTGAGCCCTGCATGCGGCAGATGCAGCCAGAACTTGAGCAACAAGGTGCCCTCGCCAGCCAGCATCCTTTCAAACCGTACCAGCCGCTCCGCTTCGCGCTCGAGCAAGGCCTGATCTTTTTGGTGCTCTCCCGCCCAGATCGGTCCGGTATACCAGCCACCAAACAGAATGGCGATCTGGCCTTTGGGCGGCAAAGTCCGCCAAAAGCGATACATTTCCGGACGAGCAGCTTCTTCATCCGTGTGCGCACCAAAGGCGTGAGTGGAGATATGACGCGGGTCCATCCACTCCATCAACTGATTGGCCATTTCGCCCTTGCCCGCAGTCGGCACGCCACTCAGCAAAATCACCACCGAGCGGTCTGCCCGCTCATGCAACTGATACTGCAAGTCCAGCAAAGCCTCGCGCAACTTGGGCTCTTCTTCTTTGTAAACGGCTTTGCTGATTTTGTGCCCGAGCTCTGCGGCTTCAAACATGATGTTTTCCTGTTACTGGCGGAACCCCATTATGGCGCGACAAAGCAAAAAAAAAGGAAGTCCGAAGACTTCCTTTTTTGATCAGGCTGCAGTGTGCAGCGTGCTTGATGTTCAGGCAGAGAACGAAGAACCGCAACCGCAAGTCGACGTCGCGTTCGGATTCTTGATAGTGAACTGCGAGCCCTCAAGGCTTTCCACGTAATCAATCTCGGCACCAACCAGATATTGGTAGCTCATTGGATCAACCAGCAGAGTCACGCCACTTTTTTCCACTGCGGTGTCATCTTCATTGACGATTTCGTCAAAGGTGAACCCGTACTGGAAGCCCGAACAACCGCCACCGGTCACAAATACGCGCAGCTTCAGACCGGGATTACCTTCTTCCTCGATCAGCTCGCGCACTTTGCCAGCTGCGGAATCGGTAAAAATGAACGGGCTTGGCATTTCGGCTACCGCATTCATGGGATGCTCCTGCAAATAGTTGACTAATATAGTGGGATTATCCGCCCGGCACGCCGTACGGTCAATCCATCTTGGCGCAGCGCATCACCGTCAATACGATGCCACGCTCACACTTCAGCAAAGGCTTTGCTCTTTTCCTTGCCTGGCTCTGGCGTAACCACGCGAGCGCCAGCCATTGGAATCAACCGGCCTTCAATCACCGCGCCCGGATGCATTTCCAGGGTTTTGTAGGTGAGATCGCCAATCACGCGGGCTTTGGGTTGCAATTCAACAAATTGCGAGACCTCAATCGGCCCTACCACTTCGCCATTCAGTACAAGATGGCTGCACCGGACGCTACCTTCAACCTTTGCTTTTTCCGAGACGACGAGCGTGCCATTTTTTTCATCGGCCGCCACCACACTGCCGCGAACAGTGCCATCAATGCGCATGCCACCGGCAAAAGCGACGTCGCCACTCACTGAACTACCCTGGCCAATCAGGCTATCAATCCGCTGACTACCTTTTTTGTTCTTGAACATCACGTTGCTCCCGGTTTTTTCTGACATTGCGCCAATGTGGTCTTGGCATCCTTGACTCCCAGCGTGGCCACAAACGCCTCTGGCTTGGCCCCTGCTGGTAACGTCACATCCCCTTCAAGGCGCTGGTAGTGCTTCACCCGCACCGCTTGCTCTGGAAATTCGATACGAACGGTTTTGTTACCTGGTTTGTTGAGCGCCACGATATTGAGTACGCCATCAAACTCAGGCGCACGATCAACACCTTGCACGACAGTCAACCGGTAGTGCCACAGGTTGTTGCCCCCGGCTTCAAACTCGCAGGAGGCAAAACTGACTGTGTGCGTCCGATCATTTGCGGTCAACAATGTTTCAAAAAAGGCCAGCCGCTCATGACTGCTCGCCAGATCCTGTTGTGCATTGGCCAGATCGCTGGCCAGAGCGGCGCGTGCGGCTTCCGCGATCTGCAGTTGCTGCCCTTTCTCGGCCAGCTGCGCGTTGGCTTGGGCCAGCGCACTGGCATTGGCCACCACCGCTTTGGCCGCATTACCCAAGCGCACGCGCTCTTGCTCCTGACCCGAGTGATAGCCCCACCAGACTCCAGCCACGACTGCCAGCACCAGCGCGCCAATCAGCGCGGTCAGTTGCAGTAGCCGACCCGGCAAACCCAGCGCCGGGCGCACGGACAATGGCGCGGCAGTAAGCCGCGCCCTTTGCAGACGGTAAAGCCGTCGCATGGTCGCCACTTATGGCAACAAAGGAACGATGTCCAGACCCTGACGCTCGGGCAAGCCGAACATCAGGTTCATGACTTGCACCGCCTGCCCGGATGCGCCTTTAACCAGATTGTCTTCCACCACCAGAATCACCAGCAAATCACCATTACCCGGACGATGGACCGCGATACGCGCGATATTGGAGCCGCGCACCGAACGTGTTTCCGGCGTTGCGCCTGCGGGCAGCACGTCCACAAACGGCTCGTCGGCAAAACACTCTTCAAACAGTTTCTGGAAATCGGTATCGCGCGCTTCAGGCAGGATGCGGGCATAAAGCGTGGAATGAATGCCACGGATCATCGGCACCAGATGCGGCACAAAGGTCAGATTGACCGGCGCACCATGAATGGCAGTCAGGCCCTGGATCATTTCCGGCTGATGGCGATGACCCTTCACGCCATAGGCTTTGAAATTGTCGCCCGCTTCGGCCAGCAGTGTACCGACTTCAGCCTTGCGGCCAGCACCGGAAACACCGGATTTGCAATCGGCGATCAGGGTCTGGGTGTCGATCAGTTTTTTGCCGCCTTTGAGCAAAGGCATGTAACCCAGTTGCACCGATGTCGGATAACAACCGGCCATGCCAATGATGCGGGCTTGTTTGATGGCTTCACGGTTAACCTCTGGCAAGCCGTACACGGCTTCAGCCAGCAGATCAGTACAGCTGTGTTCCATGGCGTACCATTTCTGGAACTCGGCCGCGTCTTTCAGACGAAAATCTGCCGCCAGGTCGATCACCTTTACGCCGGCATCGACCAGTTCGCGGGCTTGCGCCATGGCTACACCGTGCGGCGTGGCAAAGAACACCACGTCGCACTGTTTCAAATCGGACTCTTCCGGCGAAGAGAAGGCGATATCCACCGAGCCACGCAGGCTGGGGAACATATCAGCGACCGGCATACCGGCTTCTTTGCGGGAAGTGACTGCTTTAAGCTCGATGCCACCATGACGGGAAAGCAGGCGCAGCAACTCCACTCCGGTGTACCCGGTGCCGCCAACAATACCAACCTTGATCATGTTGCTTCTCCTTCAGCTAAAAAGTCAGACCAGCGATTCTAGCAGACTAAATCGCTTACCTTACTGTCATATCGGACGACCAACCGGACGCAAATCCGCCTGATCGGGCCGCTCGTCCGTATCCGTGTTCAGGGCAATAACACAGAGCGCGTGGACTCGCGAGTGACGCAAACCGCACCAGAAATGAAAAAAACCGCCACGAAGGCGGTTTTTCTTGAACGCAGAGCGCTCGAAGCGGATTAACGCTTGGAGAACTGCTTGCGACGACGTGCTTTGCGGAAGCCGACTTTCTTACGTTCGACTTCACGAGCATCACGTGTCACCAGACCGGCTGCCTTCAGAGCTGGCTTGAGGTCAGCATTGAAGTCGATCAGGGCACGGGTGATACCGTGACGCAGTGCACCGGCCTGGCCAGTCTCACCACCACCAATCACGTTAACCAAGATGTCGAATGCTTCCAGGTTTTCAGTGATTTGCAGCGGCTGACGAACAACCATGCGGCCAGTTTCGCGAGCGAAGTATTGGTCCAGCGGCTTGCCGTTGACCACGATGTTGCCAGTACCCTTAGCCAGGAACACACGAGCAACTGCGCTCTTGCGGCGGCCGGTACCGTAATAGTATTTACCTACCATGGTCGATCCTTAGATATCCAGAACTTTCGGCAATTGCGCGGTATGCGGATGTTCAGTACCTGCATACACCTTCATCTTTTTGAGCATAGCGTAGCCAAGGGGACCCTTAGGCAGCATGCCCTTCACTGCGGTCTCGAGCACACGGCCCGGGAACTTGTTTTGCAGTTCGGTGAAGGTACGTTCGTAGATACCGCCCGGAAAGCCGGAATGGCGATAGTAGATTTTAGAGGTGGCCTTGTCACCGGTAACGCGCAGCTTATCTGCGTTAACCACTACGATGTAGTCGCCCGTATCAACGTGCGGGGTGTATTCGGCTTTGTGCTTGCCACGCAAACGCTTGGCGATTTCAGCCGCGAGACGACCCAGCACTTTGTCAGTGGCGTCAACGACGTACCACTCGCGCTTTACCTCGTGCGGCTTGGCAGAATAAGTTTTCATAACTGCTCGTGTCCACAATTTCGATTTGGAGAAAGTCGCGGATTTTAGCCCCGTATTCAAGGCGCTGTCAAACCTATTCGGGTTAGCGGACAAGAATTATATCGGGTAGCAGTAAAAAAAACGCAATCCAGGGAGTGGATTGCGCAGAATTCCACCAAAGAAGGAGGATGGAGGAGACAACATCAAGGCAGGCCCCGACGTTGCAATTGCAGTATATGACAAACAAATACGGCATTTCAAGCATTTTTGTTGCAGTGCGGCAATACGCCAGGCGGCGCCCTTGCTGGCAAGCGCAGGCTTGGGCGCGCTACAATCCAGCCCGAACCTACCTACCTTGGAATCTGCGATGAAAGCACGTTTGAAATGGGTTGAAGCGGTCAGCTTCCTGGCCGAATCCGGCTCCGGTCATGCCGTTCTGATGGACGGCGCCCCGGAAGGCGGCGGTCGCAACCTGGGTCCGCGCCCCATGGAATTGGTATTAATGGGCACCGTTGGCTGCACCACGTATGACGTTATCCATATTCTGAAGAAGAGTCGCGCCGATGTGCGCGATTGCGTAGTTGAAGTGGATGCCGACCGCGCGGACGAAGATCCGAAAGTTTTTACGCGGATTCACTTTCACTTTGTGGTGACTGGCAAAGCACTCAAGCCGGAAGTGGTGGAACGGGCGATCAAGCTGTCTGCAGAAAAATATTGCTCGGCGTCGATCATGCTGGGCAAAACAGCGGATATCACGCACGACTTTGAGATTCGTGAAGCTGACTGACCCCCACGTGTTGATCGCCGTCCGGCGCAGGTCGGCAATAGCCAAAAGAAAAGCCACGATCAAGTCGTGGCTTTTTCCATTTTTTTATACGTTATAAATAGCTTCACTACCGGCAGCCGCATTCAGGCTGTCGCATCTTCCGTGCCAATCGCAAAATCCACTGCTGCCTGTGCATGCAATGCCGTGGTATCGAAAACCGGCAAAACCGAGTCTTGCTGCCCGATCAACAGTGTGATTTCAGTACACCCCAGAATCACCGCCTGAGCGCCACGCGCAGCCAGATCGCCAATCACGTTCTGGTAAATGCGCTGCGAATCCGGGTTGATCACGCCATGACACAACTCATCATAAATAATGCGATGCACCTGCTGGCGATCAAGCTCGTCGGGAATCACCGTCTGCAGCCCATACTTTTCACGCAGTCGCCCAGCGTAAAAGGCGTGCTCCATGGTGTAGCGAGTTCCCAGCAAGCCAACGCGCTCGACTCCCGCCACTCGCAATGCCCGCCCGGTGGGATCGGCAATATGGATAAAGGGTACGTTAATGGCTTGCACAATCGGTTCGTAAACCCGGTGCATGGTGTTGGTGGCAAGAATCACCAGTTCAGCACCACCGCGCTGCAATTGCGCCGCCGCAGCGGCCAATTGCTCGCCCAAGCCTTCCCAGTCTCCGGCACGCTGGCTCGCCTCAATGGCAGCGAAGTCCAGCGTCAGCATCAGGCTGGGTGCGTTGTGATGTCCACCCAGCTTTTCCTTGGCGTAGCGGTTTAACAACCGGTAGTACTCCGCCGAAGATTCCCAGCTCATCCCACCAATTACGCCGATGGTTTTCATTGTTGCTCCGTGCAGTTCAGGCTGAAATCAACCTGCCTGCCATTCAGGGCACCAGGTCGGGCACACATGCCGCATTCGGCATTTCGGCTTTGGCTGCAGTTACCGCAGCCTTCCGCCGCGGCAGATAGATCAAGGCGTACGGCAGGCCAATCAGCAGGGCGCCGCCCGCCAGATTACCCAATGTTGCCGGGATCAGATTGGCAAAGACAAACTGGCTGACGCTGATATCGGCGCCGGCCATCATCGCTGCAGGAATAATAAACAGGTTGGCGATACTGTGCTCCATACCCAGGGTGACAAAGGCCATCACCGGGAACCAGATGCCCAACATGCGACCCAATGTGTCTTTGGCCGAATAACCCTGCATCGAAGCGACACACACCAGCAAGTTGGCCAACATACCCTTGGTGAAGGTCATCCAGAACGGATGCGACACTTTGCCGTTAGCAATGGTAATCAAGTATTGAGTTGCGGCGTCTGTGGTCAGCAAATGGGTTTCCAGGCCGAACACCCAGGCAGCGGCAATTGCGCCAACTGCATTACCCGCAAATGAGATTGCCCAGAAACGGCTCAGCAAACGCCAGTCGATCTCGCGTCGCCACCAGGACACAAAACCGCCGGCACAATTGGAAGTGAACAAATCAGCGCCGGTCAGTGTCACCGCAATAAAGCCCAACGGGAACACTGCACCAAACAGAAGCTTGACCAGCCCCGGGTTGCTGGCTGCCAGCCCAGTCGAACCTCCGGCTACTTCCATTGCCAGCAACGTACCCAGGCCAATAAACATGCCGCCGAGCACGGCCATCAATCCAAGGCGCCACGTGGGAGTGGTTGCCTTCTCCGCACCGTGGTGCGACATGTATTCAACTATTTCGGCTGGGGTGCGTATTTGCGACATTGGGGCGCCTGCAAGGTCAGATTGGTATGACATGCAGTTATACGCGGCCACTTTACCCGGCTGCTGTGAACAATTTCCGGTTATGCCATGTGAATAAGCCGACCTTTGATTGATATCAAATTTAGGCTGTGAATTAGTGCCGAACTAGCTCGTTTGGCCGATTTACAAGCGGTACGACAGAGATGTCATTACCTTGGATGTTGTTGCCATCAAACCGGCCACCGGTGCAGGCAGTGGTGCCGCGCCCAGTTGCATGGCTTGTTCCGCATGACCCAGTTCATCGGTATGCATTTGCTCGACCACGGCGCGGCTTTTGGCATCTTGCGGCGGCAAGGTATGCAGATGCGATTGTAGATGCGCGCCGACCTGACGTTCGGTCTCGGCCAAAAAGCCCAGATTCCATTTGTCGCCAATCACGCCCGCTGCGACACCCATGGCCAGACTTCCGGCATACCAGAACGGGTTTAGCAGACTTGGACGGCTGCCTAGTTCCTGCAAGCGACGCTCAGTCCACGCCAGATGTTCGACTTCTTCATGCGCGGCTTGCTTGAGCGCTTCCCGCGCCTTGGGATCACGTGCCGTCAATCCTTGCCCTTGATACAAGGCTTGCGCGCAGACTTCGCCACTATGATTCACCCGCATCAAACCGGCCGCGTGTGTTTTGTCGGCTTCGCTCATTTCGGCTTCGTCGATGTGGGCATCCGGATGAGCACGTTCACTGATTGCCGGTGCCGCCAGCGTACGCAGCATCACGTCAAACTCATTGATCAGGCGATCAACCGAAGGCAAAGCAGGCAGTTTGGGCAGCGGCAACATGGCGGGGACTCTTGGTTTTGCGGCAATTAATTGCGTGCCATTCTAGCGCAATGGCGGCATAGCGGCCCGTGATATCATTGCCGCTCTTGTCCCTAACCGAGTCACGATGCATGAAAAAGTTCTTGCTGGCACTGGGCCTGACGCTGATCGCCAGCGTTGCCGCAGCTGCAAATCCGCAAGTGGTGCTTGATACCGCCAAAGGCCAGATCACCGTCGAGCTGTATCCCGATGCAGCCCCGGCGTCTGTCGCCAACTTCCTGCGATATGTGAAAGAGAAACACTACGATGGCACTATCTTTCATCGGGTAGTGAAAGATTTCGTGGTGCAAGGCGGTGGTTACGATCCAAAAATGAGTGAACGCCCGACCAATGCACCGGTCAAAAACGAGGCAGAACACGCGTTCAAAGCCGGGCTGAAAAATGATCGCGGCACACTGGCCATGGCCCGTACCAATGATCCTGATTCGGCAACCAGCCAGTTTTATTTCAATCTGAAAAACAATGACTTCCTGAACTACCCTGGCCGCGACAATTATGGCTATACGGTGTTCGGGCGTGTAATCAAAGGCATGGATGTGGTCGATGCCATTTCCGCCGTGCCCGTTTTGCCTGGTGACTTCCCGGCTACTCCGGTACTGATCAAAAGCGTGCGCGTTGAAGGCGCCGCTGCCGGTAAATAATCCAACCAATCAATCTGTTAGCAGAACCTCAAAGGACCCCATCATGGCGACTAAAGTCAAGCTCTCTACCACTCTGGGCGATATCGTGCTGGAACTGGACGAAGTCAAGGCACCGAAAACGGTAGCCAACTTTGTACAGTACGTACAAGACGGTCATTACAACGGCACCGTGTTTCACCGCGTGATTGATGGCTTCATGATTCAAGGCGGCGGCTTTGAGCCCGGCCTGAAACAAAAACCGACCCGCGAAAATATCGAGAACGAAGCCGGCAACGGCTTGAAGAACGATGCCTACACCGTGGCCATGGCACGCACACCAGAACCGCATTCGGCCTCTGCGCAGTTCTTTATCAATGTCAGCGACAACGACTTCCTCAACTACAAATCGCCTACTCCGCAAGGCTGGGGCTATGCCGTGTTCGGCAAGGTAGTTGAAGGCAAAGACGTGGTTGACCAGCTGAAAGGCGTGAAAACCGGCAATAAGGGTTTCCACCAGGACGTGCCGCGTGACGACGTGCTGATCAACAGCGCCGAAGTACTGGCCTGATCCTGCCATCGGCCCAGCTGGCCGGTTAGTAAAAAAAGCGCGGCTTTCATGCCGCGCTTTTTGTATGCTCTTGCCCCATGACCCTGTCCAAGACCCTGTTCATCTCTGATCTTCATCTCTCGCCCGCCGACCCGGCAACGGCGCAGGCGTTCCGGCGCTTTCTGACGCAGCAGGCGCGGCATGCCAACCAGTTATATATCCTGGGTGATCTGTTCGAGATGTGGATCGGCGACGATCAGCTAGACGAACCGTTTTACGCAGAGGTCGCCGCGAGCATCGCAACGCTGGCCGATCAGGGCGTTGCGGTGTTTTTCATGCCTGGCAACCGGGACTTTGTATGCGGCACGCGCTTTGCCCAAGCCGCCAAACTGCAAATTCTTACTGATCCCTCGGTGATTACGCTGGCCAACCGGCAACGCGTACTGCTGGCGCATGGCGACGCTTATTGCACCGATGACGTCGCGTATATGCGATTCCGTCGCATTATCCGCAATCCATTGGTCCGCATGATCTGGCTGGCCTTGCCGTTTGCCTGGCGTAATCGCAAAGCCGGACAACTGCGCCAGCAATCTTCGGCGATGAATCGCAACAAGATGCGCTCAATCATGGATGTCAACGCTGCGGCGATCGAAAACGCGCTGCGCAGGGCACAAGTGGATACGCTGATCCACGGCCACACTCACCGCCCCGCCCGTCACCAGGAAGCGGCTGGTACGCGCTGGGTGCTACCGGATTGGTACGCCGGAGTGGGCGGTTATCTGCAATGGCAAGACGGCCAATGGCAGATGTTGACGCTCAACGATACGCCGCTGCTTGACGACACTGGCAAGCCGTTGCCAGACAGCCTGCCGCCAGCGCATCAATGGTCGGAGTGAGTCTGGTCGATCAAACGATGCACGCAGGCGATATGATCCGGCCCGATGCCGCAGCAACCGCCAACAATACTCACGCCCTCGTCCAGCCATTGCTGCGCCCAGCGTGCGTAGCCTTTCGGATCGAGATCCGGGCGTAACTCATCCAGGCCATCATTGGCTTCGGCATCGGTTGATTGCGGTGGGAAGGCATTGGCATACACGCCAATCGGTAATGGCACGCCCAGTTGCGCCAGCGTGGTTTGCGCGGCCCGCACTGCGGCGCTCATCACTTCAGGCTGGCTGCAGTTGAACAAGACAGCTGCGGCAGCTTGTTCCACCGCCACCGTGACTGCTTGTTCAACGGTTTCACCAGAACGAATCCGCGAAATACCTGCGCCAGGGTTTTCATCGGCCAGGGTATAGGACACCCACAGCGGCTTTTGTTCGCCAGCGGCATTGAGCGCAGCCCGCACGGCGAGGATTTCAGCAGTGGTGCTTTGCGTTTCAGCCAGCCAGAAATCAACAAAGGGCGACAAGCCCCCGATCAGGCAGGCCAGAATCCGGTCGGCCTGCTGCCGGTCGAACAAGTCAGCCCGGTAAGAGCCACAAGTCGGCGGCAACGATCCGGCTACGCGCACAGGATGAGTAGCATCGTTGGCGGCATCACGCGCCAGTTGCCCGGCCAGCGTCGCCAACTCACGCCCTTCCACCGCAAACACCGCCTCTCCGACATGAAACGGCACCACGGCGTAACTGTTGGTGGTGATCACCTGCGCGCCAGCGGCGATGAAATGATCATGCACGGCGCGCACGAAATGCGGCGCCTCAATCAGCGCCAGCGCCGACCACTCTGGCTGGCGAAACGGCGCGCCAATGCGATTCAGTTCGCGGCCCATGCCGCCATCCAGCAAAGTCACTTCACGCATTGCGCACCGCCTGGTGATTTATTTGACGCTTAACGAGCGGAGCCACGCCTTTAGCGCGGCAACAACAAACAGACAGCTTGAGCTTCGACGGCTTCAGACGCACCGACAGGGCCGAGTTTTTCGTAAGTCTTGGCTTTTACATTCACTTGCGTGACCGCCACGCCCAGGTCAGCGGCAATATTGGCAACCATGGCTGGAATATGCGGCGCCATCTTTGGACGCTGGATCAAAATGCTGGCGTCGACATTGCTGACCTGCCAACCGGCTTCGGCCACTCGCCGCACGGCTTCGCGCAGCAAAACACGGCTATCCGCACCTTTGAATTCGTCAGCGGTATCCGGGAAATGCCGGCCAATATCTCCTAGCCCGGCAGCACCGAGAATGGCATCGGTAATGGCATGCAGCAGCGCGTCAGCATCAGAGTGGCCGAGCAAGCCCAGTTCGAACGGGATATCCACCCCGCCCAGAATCAGTTTGCGACCTTCCACCAGCCGGTGCACATCCCAACCCTGACCGATTCTCATACGGTTGCCTCGATCTTTGCAGCAGTCATAACAGCCATTAGCCGCTCCAGCCAGTAGCCGTCTTCCTGGTCAAAAGTCGCCAGTTCAGTGCTGTCCACATCCAGTACGCCAGTCACTTTGCCTGCGGCATCATGCAGCGGCACAACAACTTCAGAGCACGATAGCGACGAGCAGGCGATATGACCAGGAAATGCATCCACATCTGGCACCACCAGCGTTTCATTGCGCGCCCAGGCACCGCCACACACGCCTTTGCCAAAGGCAATGCGGGTGCAAGCGATGGGGCCTTGAAACGGTCCAAGCACCAGTTGCTCGCCCACTACGCGGTAAAAACCAATCCACAACCAGCCAAAGGTCTGTTGCAACGCCGCGGCCGTGTTGGCCATGCGGGCGATTTCGTCGTGTTCACCATCCAGCAAAGCGACCAGTTGGCATTCCAGCGAGGCGTAACGTTCGGCCTTGCTGCCAGCTTCAATTACCAATGTTTCAGCCATGCGTTGGCTCCTTGTTTATTTGTTCGCGTGCGTCACGCAGGATCAATGCTGCCAAGTGCAGATCTTGCGGATAGGTCACTTTGAGATTCCACGGGCTACCAACCACCAGTCGCGGCGCTTTCCCGGTTTTTTCGATGGCGCTGGCTTCGTCGGTGATATCCGGACCAGCACCGCTCACCAGCGCGTCGTGCAAAGCCTGCAAGCGGAACATCTGCGGCGTTTGCGCTTGCCACAAACCATCGCGCGAGCGGGTCTGGGCGATGCGCTGATCGGCAGTGGCGGCCTTGAGCGTGTCGGCCACCGGCACGGCCAGAATGCCACCGACCGGGTCATCGCGCAGTTCGGCGATCATGCTGGAAACCAGCGCGGGCGAGATACACGGGCGGGCGGCATCATGCACCAGCACCCAAACGTCCGCTGCATGACCAGCGGCACGTAAAGCTTCAAGGCCATTGCGCACGGACTCAGCGCGGCTATCGCCACCACAGCGCAGCGGCAATAGGCGCGCAAAACCCTGCCAATCCAGTTGATCCCAGTGCTCATCATCTGCCGACAATACCACCGCAACGATATCGATCTCCGGCACCGCGTGCAGCGCGGCGACGGTGTGCCGAACCACGGCTTGACCGCATAAATCCAGATATTGCTTGGGACTGGCAGCGCCCATGCGGCTACCGCTGCCAGCAGCAGGCACCAGCGCGATGCAGGTCATTGCCCGGCCTCGGGCGTAACCGGCGACTCGATGGCCCGCCACAGACACTGGCCTTTAATGGCCTTATCCAGATCATCCAGATAAGCATTGTGTGCGGCCAGTTCCGCTTCGCTGGGCTGTTGCACGCGCAAGGGCGCACGCGATGCCCGCGCCAGCGCCAGGCTGGCGGTACCGGCCGGACTGTCATCTACCTGGAAGTCGATCAGCAAACTGTCCTGGCCGCGCGTAAGCGCCAGGTAGACTTCCGCCAGCAACTCGCAGTCGATCAGTGCGCCGTGCAGCACCCGCGCGGAGCGATCCACTTCAAAGCGGTCACACAGTGCATCCAGGCTATTGCGCTTGCCCGGAAACTGGTCTTTAGCCATGGCCAGCGTGTCGATCACGCCCGCCACGTAATCACCGATCTTGCCTTTACCCAAACGGCCAAGCTCGGCGTTCAAAAAGCCCACATCAAACGGCGCGTTATGGATGATCAACTCGGCGCCGGTGACGAAGGCGAGAAAGTCATCAGTGATTGCCGCAAATTTGGGTTTGTCCGCCAAAAACTCGGTGGTCAGCCCGTGGACGTTCAGTGCGCCCTCTTCGCTGTCACGTTCAGGGTTGATATACAAATGCAGCGTGTGCTCGGTAACGATCTTGCGATCGATCATTTCCAGCGCGGCGATTTCCAGAATGCGGTTGCCGTCGTCAACGCGCAGACCGGTTGTTTCAGTATCAAGAATAATTTGGCGCATGATGGCTATATGGCTTCTGTCTGGCCCGGATTCAATCCGGAAAGAGTGATTGCTTTATGACGGGGCCTGCAGCCGCCTACGCACGACCCAGCACAAGATCGACACCGCGATTGGCCAGTTGATCTGCACGTTCGTTGAATTCGTGGCCGGAGTGGCCCTTCACCCATTTCCAGGTGACTTGATGGCGCTGCACTTCGGTGTCCAGTTGTTGCCACAGATCGGCATTCTTGACCGGTTTCTTGTCGGCGGTTTTCCAGCCATTGCGTTTCCAGCCATGAATCCAGGTCTCAATGCCGTTTTTGACATATTGCGAATCCGTGTACACCAGCACCTCGCATGGCCGCACCAGGATCGACAACCCCTTGATCACGCCCAGTAATTCCATGCGGTTATTGGTGGTATGGGCTTCGCCGCCAAACAATTCTTTTTCTTTGGTGCCATAACGCAACAAAGCGCCCCAACCGCCCGGTCCCGGGTTGCCCTTGCAGGCACCGTCGGTATACATCTCTACAATGGCCATTCAAATCCTTATGGAGAACACAATGCGTTCTACTTTCCTGGTTGCGTCCTTGTTTGCGGCCCTCACCTCGGCCAGTGTTGCAGCCGCGCCATTTTGCTTGTGGCATGCCCCGTGGGGCAAGGATGTGCAGGGCAAACCGGATCGCTGGTTAAATCTCACCGTGGTGCAATATGTCGACGTCACCGATAACGATGTGCACGTCGTGTTTGGTGGCGGCAATCTGGGCAGCGGGCACGATCTGCATATCCCGGTCAAAAACCGCGACGATGCGCAAAAAATCCTGAAAGATCTGACTGAAACTGCGCGGACGTGTGATCGGGAAGATAAATCCTCCTGATGTCCTCATTCGTTCAGGGCTTACAGCGATCCTTTTGTGCCTGATAGTGCATTTTGTCGATCGCTGTAGCCGGAGCACCTGCCGGCGTGGGCACGCGCCGCCATTTCGGGCCAATCACCCGCATGCCGCGCACACGTTTAACTACGTCCAGGCAATACACGCCACCTGCCGCCGGCCACCAGCGATCTCCGGCGTTTTCCAGAAAGCGCGACCTGTGCAGCCATTTTTCTTGCTGCACCGGCAGGCTGTAACATAGATATTCGCCGCGCATGGATTCCAGATTCAGCAGCGACAACCAGTCTTTCAAGCGCGGCAACGCGATGAACTGGCCACGCCACGGCACCTCTTGCTGCCGATTGCGCAAACGGCGCATACCCCACAGGCTCCACGGATTGAAACCGGTAATCAGCAAACGCCCCTCCGGCACCAGCACCCGTTCCGCCTCGCGCAGTACCTGATGCGGGTCTTTGCAGAAATCCAGCACGTGCGGCAGCGCCAGCAAATCCAGCGACTGGCTCTCGAACGGTAGCTGTTCTGGCAGACAGCGCACGCGCGATCCGGCAGACTGACCTGCAATGGCTCGCCACGGCATGCGGTTGCTGCGCAAACAATCAACCTGCGGCAATTCCAGCTGAATGGCCTTGTAGCCAAAGATATCTGTGGTTGTACGATCAAACCAGCTGGCTTCTTCGGCCAGCACGTAGCTGCCTAGCGGGCTTTGCAGCCAGGCGGCAAAATAATCAAACGTGTTTTCCACATCGACGGGCATGTCCATGTTCAAGATCACCCCGATTCCCATTTTTAATGACAATTATATCTGGCTTTTAGACGATGGCAGCGCTGCTGTCGCCGTCGACCCCGGTACTGCCCAGCCTTTGCTTGATTACCTGGCGGCCCATCATCTGCATCTGGCCGCGGTCTTGGTCACGCATCACCATGCGGACCATACCGGCGGGCTGGCCCAACTGGCAACCGCCGCGCCGTGTCCGGTGTACGGCCCGGGCAGTATCGACTTAGTGACCAATCCTGTCACAGCGGGAGATGCCATTCGTCTGCTGGATCAGGGCTTCCGGATTATCGCCCTGCCCGGCCACACGCTGGATCATATCGGCTATGTGGGAGCGGGCGCGGTGTTTTGTGGCGACACGCTGTTTGCCGCCGGCTGCGGTCGGCTGTTCGAGGGCACGCCAGCGCAAATGTTCCAGTCGCTGGCCCAGTTAGCTGCGCTGCCCGCGGACACGCTGGTGTGCTGCACCCACGAATACACGCTGGCTAATTTGCGTTTTGCTAGCGTGGTTGAGCCAGACAGCCCGGAACTGGCACAACGCGTGGCGCGAGAAACCGCCAAACGCACGGCGGGCCAGCCGACTTTGCCGTCCAGTATCGCCCTGGAACGCGCTACCAATCCCTTCCTGCGAACCACTGTTCCAGCCGTAATCAGCGCCGCCGAAGCGCGTGGAGCCAGTAGCCATGACCCGATTGGTATTTTTGCCACTCTGCGCCAATGGAAGGATGGTTTTCGCGGTTGATTGGCGAAGGCCCTGCCGCCGATCGAAAATACCTTGTTGACAGTGTTGGCATGCACCGGCAACATCGACCGAATTTGCGAATAATCAGGGCCTTGGCATCATGAAATACCGACTGCTCGCGGGCATTATTGCCAGCCTGCTCAGCGCAGCTACTTTTGCTGACAGCACCACTCCAGTCGGTTCTGCCCGGCTCGACTACCAACTCCACGACCCCGCTTTCCAGATCACCGACGACACCCGTCAAACTGTTTCCATTTTGTTTGATGACGCTGTGGTGCAAGCCATTCAGTACGATTCGTTGTGGGATCGCGTACGCGGCGGCTTTGCCATGCAGGACACCGACCCTGCACTGGTCACCAAGTGGGAAAACTATTACGCCGCTCGCCCGGAATACTTGAACCGGATCATGGATCGCGGCCAGCGCTATATGTATTACGTGGCGGGTGAAGTTGAAAAGCGCGGCATGCCGATGGAACTGGCGCTGCTGCCGATGATTGAAAGCGCCTACAACCCCAAGGCTGAATCCCCCGCCCGTGCCGCTGGCATGTGGCAGTTCATTCCTGATACCGGCAAGCGTTACGGGCTGGAACGTACCTGGTGGTATGACGGTCGCCGCGATGTGGTTGCCGCAACCCAGGCCGCACTGGATTATCTGGAAGAACTGCACGGGATGTTCGGCGACTGGCAACTGGCGCTGGCGTCCTACAACTGGGGCGAAAACGCAGTAGCCAGAGCCGTGGCCAAAAATCAGGCCGCAGGTATGCCGACCGATTACGCCAGCCTGCGTATGCCCGATGAAACTCGCAATTACGTACCCAAGCTGCTGGCGATCCGCAATATCATCGCCAACCCGCAAGCGTACGGCATCCAGCTGACCGACATCCCCAATCGCCCTTACTTTGCGACTGTCAGCCCGGATCGGCACATGGACGTAAAAGTGGCAGCGGAACTGGCCGAAACGCCAGTGCAAGAACTGCTGCGACTCAACCCAGGCTTTATCCGCCCGGTCATTGCGCATAAAGATGATCGCCAATTGGTCTTGCCAGCCGACAAAGTCGATGTATTCCAGAAAAACCTGGCCAGTTATGACAAGCCGCTGCTGAACTGGCAGCCCTATGTCACTCACCAGGGTGAAAACTTTGACAAACTGGCCGCTTCATTTGGCATTCCGGCTGGCGAACTGAAAGACGTCAACGATATCAACACCCGCGAGCGTGTTGCGCGTGGTCAGACGATCCTGGTGCCCAAGAGTGCCGATGTGGATGGCGCTGAGCAGCAAACCTTGCTGGCTCTGGCCGCCAACCGCGCAGCTGACCCACTAGATACCGGCGCGAACGACAAGCCGCAAGTACGTCGTGTCAGCGCGGTAGCCAGCCCCCGCCAGATCGCCACTGACGATAGCAACGTGGTTTCCTACCGCGTGGCGCGTGGCGATACCGTGTTCAACATCGCCAAGCGCTACGGCATTACGGTAGCGTCGCTGAAATCCATGAATGGCCTGCGCAGCAACCATATTTCGCAAGGTCAGACACTCAAGCTGGCGAGCAACACTGGCGGGATCAAGCGCATCAGCTACAGCCCGCCAGAAGCGCAGAAGTATGTGGTCAAGCAGGGTGACACGGTCAGCTCCATTGCCCGCCGTCACAATGTCGATACTGCAGACCTGAAGCGCTGGAACCCGCAGCAATCGTTCACGCCCGGCGTGCACCTGGTGATTTACCAACCCAATAGCTAAACGCTTGCCTGGTTGGCCCAACAAAAAACCCGCGCTTTGCGGGTTTTTTGTTGTCGTTTGGACAGACCGTTAGCAGTACAAATATCTCGGGGCTATCAGTCCATCATGGCACCAGCGTGCTCTCTGACCAAGCGCCATTTTGCAAACACCACAAACGACGGTCATGCATGCGATCTGCGTCGGATTGTTGCCATAGCTCGATCATCTGCGGCTGCAGCCAGAGCAAACCGATATGTTCCGCCACTGGCAACTGCGGCAGTTGTTCCAGTTGTGACGTCAATTGAGCAACCTCTTGCTGCATGATTGCCCGCGATGCCACCTCCGTACTTTGCTGGCGAACCCTTTCGGCATATAGATCCATGATCTGGCTGGCATGTGGTTTGTTACGCCACAGGGAGTGTTCTGCCGCACCACAATGCAGGGAATAACTGCCGCGCAAGCGAAATTGCGTCATGGATTGCGGCCAGAATCCAGCCAGTTCCCATTTGTCATTGGCAGTCAGCTGGCGGATTTTCGGACTGAGCATGTTGACCGAAATCGCAATTTCGTCCGCCGTAAACTGGCGCACCGTGACCATGCGCGATACCGGGTAACCGTCAGCGTCCACGGTTATCAGCGTCACAAAGCGGGCACAGGGATCGCCCTCTGCCATCGCCGCCAGATACAACTGCTGCAGATATTCAATCGGCCGCATCATCGGGTCCTCCTGTTTGCCTCTTCGTGAAAAAGCCTCCACAAAGGGGAGGCTTTTCTTGCATACATCCGCCAGACAGATCGTCAGCCAGTTATTGGTGGCTATCGAGCACGCGCTTGAGGTACTTGGCCGTATGCGATTTCTCGCTCTTGGCCACTTCTTCTGGCGTACCCACGGCAATGATCTCGCCACCGCCCGCGCCACCTTCCGGCCCCAAGTCGACAATCCAGTCCGCAGTTTTGATCACGTCCAGATTGTGTTCAATCACCACCACCGTGTTGCCATGTTCGCGCAAGCGTCGCACCACGCCCAGCAACAAGTCGATATCGTGGAAGTGCAAACCGGTAGTTGGCTCATCCAGGATATACAACGTGCGCCCGGTATCGCGCTTGGACAATTCCAGCGCCAGCTTCACCCGCTGCGCTTCACCACCCGACAACGTGGTGGCGGACTGGCCGAGCCGGATATAGCCCAAGCCCACGTCCATCAGCGTTTGCAGCTTGCGCGCCACGGTCGGCACGGCCTGGAAGAAAGCCAGCGCGTTCTCCACCGTCATTTCCAGCACTTCGGTAATGTTCTTGCCCTTGTACTGGACTTCGAGCGTTTCGCGGTTGTAGCGCTTGCCGTGGCAAACATCGCACGGCACGTAAACATCCGGCAGAAAGTGCATTTCCACCTTGATCACGCCATCGCCCTGACACGCTTCGCAGCGCCCGCCCTTGACGTTAAAACTGAAGCGACCCGGTCCATAACCGCGTTCGCGGCTGGTTGGCACGCCCGCAAACAACTCGCGGATCGGCGTAAACAAGCCGGTGTAAGTGGCCGGATTGGAACGCGGGGTGCGGCCAATGGGCGACTGATCGACATTGATCACCTTGTCAAAGTGATCCATACCGTTGATCTCTTGATATGGCGCGGGCTCAGTCGAAGCGCCGTTCAGATCACGCGCCGCAATGGCATACAGCGTGTCATTAATCAGCGTGGATTTACCCGAGCCCGATACACCCGTTACGCACACCAGCAGGCCGACCGGCAAAGCCAGATCCACATACTTCAGATTGTTGCCATGCGCGCCTTTAAGCGTGAACCATTTTTCCGGATCAGGGGTGCGGCGGGTTTCTGGCAAGGCAATACGACGCGCACCGGATAAAAACTGCCCAGTGATCGAGTTCGGGTTCTTCATCACTTCAGACGGAATGCCTTCCGCGATGATTTCACCGCCGTGTTCACCCGCGCCTGGTCCCATATCGACCAGGTAATCGGCAGCGCGGATCGCATCTTCATCGTGTTCAACCACAATCACCGTGTTATCCAGATCGCGCAGGCGCATCAGCGTGCCGATCAAGCGATCGTTATCGCGCTGGTGCAGACCGATTGAGGGTTCATCCAGCACATACATCACGCCGGTCAAGCCCGAACCAATTTGCGATGCCAGCCGAATCCGCTGCGCTTCGCCACCTGACAAGGTATCGGCGCTGCGTTCCAGACTCAGATAGTCCAGCCCGACGTTCACCAGAAAGCCCAACCGTTCACGGATTTCCTTGACGATTTTCTCGGCGATTTGCGCCTTGTTGCCTTCAAACGCCAGTTCGGTGAAGAACTTGCTGGAATCACGCAATGCCATCTGCGCAATCTGGTGCAGAGTTTCGGTACCCACTTTCACAAAGCGCGCTTCACGGCGCAAACGCGAACCGCCGCAGCTCGGGCACGACTGGTTGTTCTGGTATTTGGCCAGCTCCTCGCGCACCGCAACCGAATCGGTCTCGCGGTAGCGGCGCTCCAGATTGGGAATGATCCCTTCAAAGGTGTGCGCCCGCTCAAACTTGGTACCGCGCTCGTTCAGATAGATAAAGCGGATTTCATCGCGACCCGAGCCATACAACACCACTTTGCGCGTTTCTTCCGGCAGGTCATCCCACGGCGTGTTCAGGTCGAACTCATAGTGCGCGGCCAGACTGGATAACATCTGGAAGTAAAACTGGTTGCGCCGGTCCCAACCCTTGATCGCGCCAGCGGCCAGACTCAAGTCCGGATGTGCGACCACGCGTTTGGGATCGAAAAACGTGATCTGGCCCAAGCCGTCACATTTGGGGCAAGCGCCCATTGGGTTGTTGAACGAGAACAAGCGGGGTTCGAGTTCCGGCAGGCTGAAGCTGCATACCGGACAGGCAAATTTGGCCGAGAACCAGTGTTCTTTGCCGCTTTCCATTTCCACGGCAATGGCGCGGCCATCGGCATGGCGCAGCGCGGTTTCAAATGACTCCGCTACGCGTTGCTTAAGATCGGCACGCACCTTCAGGCGGTCGATGACTACTTCAATGGTGTGTTTCTTGTTTTTGTCGAGCTTGGGCACGGCTTCGAGCTCGCACACCTCGCCATCTACCCGCACCCGCACAAAACCTTGCGCGCGCAGTTCCTCAAACAGCTCCAGGTTCTCGCCTTTGCGGCCGATAATCACTGGCGCCAAGATCATCAAGCGGGTGTCTTCAGGCAACGACAACACGTGGTCGACCATCTGGCTGACGGTTTGCGATTCCAGTGGCAAGTCGTGATCCGGGCAATACGGCGTGCCGACGCGGGCAAACAGCAAGCGCAGATAGTCGTGGATTTCGGTCACGGTGCCGACGGTAGAACGCGGATTATGGCTGGTGGCTTTTTGCTCAATGGAGATCGCCGGACTCAGGCCCTCGATCAGATCCACGTCTGGCTTTTCCATCAGTTGCAGGAACTGGCGGGCGTAGGCGGAGAGCGACTCCACGTAGCGACGCTGGCCTTCGGCATACAAGGTATCAAACGCCAGCGACGATTTACCCGAGCCAGACAACCCGGTAATCACCACCAGCTTGCCGCGCGGCAAATCCAGGCTGACGTTCTTCAGGTTGTGTGTGCGTGCCCCGCGAATGCGGATCAGCGGGATATCTTGATCGATAGTGGAACGATAGTTCATGCGCCTGATGCCATTCTCGAAAGCCAATCCGTCAATATAACAGAATCAGCCTGCCCAGCCGGAGCCTTGCCCGGTCAGAACAGCACTGATTTGTGCGCCAGAGGATGGGAGATTGCAAAACGCGCAGCCATAGACAGCAAATACCCCAAGCCTGCGCAACAGAGCATGAAATGGGGCCGATAGCGCGAAACTCCAAACATTCGAAACATAAAATCGCCATACCAATGCCAGACGGCGTACTGCCGCCTGCTAGAATGTCACTTTTACCGCCGCCCCTACCCCACGTCATGCAAAACAGCCTGAGCACCACGGCCAATTCCACTACCGCCCATGAACAAGGCACCGCCTACCGGGTGCTGGGGGCAATCAGCTTTTCGCACCTGCTGAACGACATGATCCAGTCGCTGATTCTGGCGATCTATCCGATCCTGAAGGGCGGTTTCAATCTGAGCTTTACCCAGATTGGCCTGATTACCCTCACCTACCAGATCACGGCTTCCTTGCTGCAGCCGCTGGTGGGTTTGTATACCGACAAAAAACCGCAACCCTATTCGCTGCCGATCGGCATGGGCTTTACCTTGTGCGGTCTGTTACTGCTGTCAGTGGCGCCCAACTTTGGCACCTTGCTGGCGGCTGCGGCGCTGGTTGGCACGGGCTCGTCGATCTTTCACCCGGAATCCAGCCGCGTAGCGCGCATGGCTTCGGGTGGGCGTCACGGCCTTGCGCAATCGCTGTTTCAAGTGGGCGGTAACCTGGGCTCATCGTTTGGCCCCTTGCTGGCCGCCGCGATCATCGTGCCGTATGGCCAGCCCAGCATCGCCTGGTTCTCCGTCGCGGCGCTGGTGGCCATTGCGGTTTTGTTCAAGGTCGGTGCCTGGTATCGGGCGCATCATCTGGGCGCACGCGGCAAAGCCGGTCGCAAGGCGGTGCATAATCTGAGCCGCAAGCAGGTAGGGTTCTCCATCGGTATCTTGCTGCTGCTGATTTTCTCCAAGTATTTCTACATGGCCAGCATTGGCAGCTATTTCACCTTCTACCTGATGAGCAAGTTTCACCTGTCGGTGCAGTCGGCCCAGGTGCACTTGTTTATCTTCTTGTTTGCGGTAGCCGCCGGTACGGTGATTGGCGGCCCGCTGGGCGATAAAATCGGCCGCAAGTATGTCATCTGGGGTTCGATCCTGGGCGTTGCTCCTTTTACGCTGGCATTGCCGTACGCCGATCTGTTCTGGACTGGCGTGCTCACGGCCATCATTGGCGTGATTCTGGCCTCCGCGTTCTCGGCCATTCTGGTGTACGCCCAGGAACTCATCCCCGGCAAAGTGGGCATGGTTTCCGGTCTGTTCTTCGGCTTTGCCTTTGGCATGGGCGGGATTGGCGCCGCAGTACTGGGCACGCTGGCCGATCACACCAGTATTGATTTTGTTTACCACGTCTGCGCGTTCCTGCCGCTGATTGGCTTGTTGACGGCGTTTTTGCCCAACCTGGAACAACCGAAAAAGGCTTAACCGGCTCGCATGGCTTCTGCATCATCTGAAAACTCAATGACTCCACTGGAATTACGCGCCTCGCTCGGCCTGGCCGGGCTGTACGCCCTGCGCATGCTGGGCATGTTTCTGATCCTGCCGGTGTTTGCGGTGTACGCCACACACTTGTCCGGCGGCGAAAACCACGCCCTGGTGGGGCTGGCGTTCGGTGCTTACGGGCTAACCCAGGCCATCCTGCAATTGCCGTTTGGCATGTGGTCCGACCGGGTTGGCCGCAAAAAGGTGATCTACTTTGGCCTGGTGATGTTTGCCATTGGTAGCCTTGTATGCGCCAGCGCCACCAGCATTGAATGGATGATTGCCGGTCGCGCGTTGCAAGGTGCCGGTGCAATCTCTGCGGCGATTACGGCGCTGCTGGCCGACCTCACCCGCGAAGAAAACCGTACCAAAGCGATGGCGATGATTGGTGGCAGTATCGCCACCACCTTCGCCATCTCGCTCGTAGCCGCGCCCGCACTGGCAGAGTGGATAGGCTTGCCGGGGATTTTTCTGCTGACTGCCGGGTTGACCATTGCCGCGATCATCGGCGTATGGAAGATCATCCCCACCCCGACCATCTCGCGCTTTCACTCCGACGCTGAAGCCAGCACCAGCCGCTTGCCCGCCGTACTCAAACACCCGCAGCTGCGCCGCCTGAATTACGGCGTGTTCGCCCTGCATGCCGCGCAAATGGCCATGTTTACGGTGATGCCCTTGTTGCTGGCCAGCACCGGACATATCCCGGTAGACGGGCACTGGAAGGTGTATCTGCCGGTGGTGCTGATCGGCTTTGTGTTTATGGTGCCAGCAGTAATCGTCGCGGAGAAACGCAACAAGCTCAAACGCGTGTTCTTGTTGGCCATTGCCTTGATGCTGGTCGCGCAAACCGGCATGGCCTTGTACATGCCCAACTTGCTGATGATCTGCTTCTGGCTGGGTTTGTACTTTATTGCTTTCAATATCCTGGAAGCCACCCAACCGAGCCTGATCTCCAAAATCGCCCCGACTGATGCCAAAGGCACGGCCATGGGCGTGTACAACACCTGCCAGTCGCTGGCGATGTTTGTCGGTTCCGCAGCGGCGGGCTGGTTGTATCAGCACTCCGGCGCGACGCCGGTGTTCTGGCTGTGCGCCGGGTTGATGGCGATCTGGTTGATCGTCACCTTTGGTCTGGTGCCCCCGTTGCCAGTCAAGACCCGCATGTTTCATATCGGTGAAGACTGGACCGGTAATCCAGCAGAGCTGTCGCAGAACCTGGCGAAGATTACCGGTGTAAAGGAAGCGGTGGTGCTGATCGAAGAACGCGTGGCCTTGCTCAAAGTGCTGCAAAGCGGCTGGGATGAAGCGTCGGCGCTGGTGTTGATCGAACAGACCACTGTTAACGCCTGACAGCGGCACGTCTCAGCACCAAACACCCGTCATCTGTTCAGGACTGGCGAAACAGCTTTTCTGCCACACGGCTGAGATGCTCAACCATTGCTGCCCGCGCCGCGCCAGCATCGCGCGCAGCAATGGCCTCGTATACCGCCCGGTGCTCCGCCACCACCTGATCGGCCCATTCCGCTACGCCATAGTGGGTTTCCAGTTGCTGGAACAGCGGCGTATAGCGTTTATTCCACAACTGTTCAGCGGTTTGCTGCAGCACGTCATTGCCGGTCATTTCGGCAATCAGAAAGTGAAACCGCTGGTCGTGGGCATGAAAAGCCGCGTTCTCTTCCCGTTCTGCGGCCATGTCATCCACTAACTGGCCCAGCGCGACGATTTGATCAGTACTGCCGCGTACGGCAGCCAGCGCCGCCAGTTCACTTTCGATAACGCTGCGGGCTTCCAGTAGCTCTGTAGCGCTGGTGATGTCCGCTTGCGGTGGCGCGGGTTCTGCTGGTTGCTCTGACCGCATGACAAAAACGCCGGTGCCGGTGCGAATCTCCACCCACCCGGCGATTTCCAGCGCAATTAACGCCTCGCGTACCGAGGATCGCCCTACTCCCAATTGCCGGGCCAGATCACGCTCGGCGGGCAGCGCCTCACCTACTTTGAAGCGACCATCCTGGATGAACTGGATGATCAGATTGGAAATCTGCCGATAAAGCCGCTCAACTTTCAGTGTTGGTAATTCCATAAAAAACCTGTTCGATAATTTTTGCTTTGGCTGCGAATGTGCCGTGCATACGACGACCTGTCAAAAAGCAGGAAATAGAGTTGGCTATCTTTTGTTCCTCATCAATTTTCCCCCTTGTCATGGGAAATTGATAAGGCAATACTTCAGCCAAGCAATTCAGGTGGCCTGACCACCATGCCACAAGACCATTATCGCTGATTTGGAGTTGACGATGAAAATGACTTTTCGCTGGTACGGCGACAACGACCCGGTGCCTTTGAGCTACATCCGCCAGATTCCCGGCATGTACGGCATCGTCTCCGCCGTTTACGACATCCCGGTCGGCGCAGCCTGGCCGCTGGCTAACATCCAGTCACTCAAAGCCAAAGTTGAAGCGCACGGCCTCAAACTAGAGGTGATCGAAAGCGTGCCGGTGCATGAAGACATCAAACTGGGCAAACCTGCTCGCGATTCGCTGATCGACAACTACTGCCAGACCCTGCGTAATCTGGCGCATTGCGGCTTGAAAGTGGTCTGCTACAACTTCATGCCGGTGTTCGACTGGACCCGCACCACGCTGGAAAAAGAACTGCCGGACGGCTCAAAAACGCTGGCATTTGATATGGAAACCGTCAACCAGATCGACCCATCCCAAGGCATCCAGTTACCCGGCTGGGATGCCAGCTACCAGCCCGATGAACTCAAGGCGCTGCTGGCCGAATACCGTCAGATTGGCGAGGAACAATTGTGGGCCAATCTGGAATACTTTCTGCGCGGTGTGATCCCGGTAGCTGAGGAGGTCGGCATCAAAATGGCCATCCATCCGGATGACCCACCCCGCCCTATCTTTGGCCTGCCGCGCATTGTCAAAAACCGTGCTGACCTGGCCCGCCTGCTGGCCATCGTCGATACACCAGCGAATGGACTGACCTTGTGCTCTGGCTCGCTCGGCGCAGATTGCCACAACGATATCGCGGCCATGGTGCGCGAATTTGCAGGCTTGGGGCGTATTCATTTCGCTCATCTACGCAACGTCAAAGTGAACGAAGCGGGCGACTTTTACGAAACCAGCCATCGTTCGGAAGATGGTTCGCTGGATATGGCGGCCATCATGCAGGCGTATTACGACGCAGGCTTCGAGGGGTATGTGCGTCCAGACCATGGCCGCATGATCTGGGGTGAAACCGGCAAACCGGGCTACGGTCTGTATGACCGGGCGCTGGGCGCGGTGTACCTGAATGGCTTGTGGGAAGGCATCGCCCGGACGCATGCAAAGGGAGAAAAAGCATGATCACGCTCAACCAGGCTATTGCGCTGCCCTTTGTTCCCACAGATCTGGCCGGCCAAGTTGCCGTGGTCACCGGTGCTGGTGGCGTACTTTGCAGTGTGCTGGCGGGAGCGCTGGCTCGTAGCGGCATGAAGGTGGCATTGCTGGACCTTGATGCCGACGCCGCTCGCCGCACTGCAGCCCAACTGCAAGCACAAGGCTGTGAAGCCATCGGCATCGGCGCTGACGTGCTTGGACGAGAGTCGCTGGAACTCGCTGCGGCTGAAGTGCTGGCCAGGCTGGGACCTTGCTCACTGCTGCTGAACGGCGCTGGCGGCAATCACCCCAAGGGCACCACAAGCAAAGAATGGCTGGAACCTGGTGATCTGCAAGCCGCAGACCTGACCACTTTCTTTGACCTGGATAGCGAGAAGATCGGCTTTGTGTTCGATCTCAATTTTCTGGGTTCGCTGCTGCCCACTCAGGTCTTTGCCAGGCAAATGCTCAACGCCGACGGTTCCGCCCGTCCTGGTTGCAGCATCATCAATATCTCGTCAATGAATGCCTTCTGCCCGCTGACCAAAATCCCGGCCTATAGCGCAGCCAAAGCCGCGGTCAGCAATTTCACCCAATGGCTGGCGGTGCATTTCAGCAAAGTGGGGATTCGCTGCAATGCCATTGCGCCGGGTTTTTTCCTGACCGCACAAAATCATCGTTTATTGATTGACGAGGCCAGTGGCCAACCCACTGCGCGTGCGCAAAAAATTGTGTCGCATACGCCGATGGGGCGGTTTGGCGAAGCGGAGGAGTTGGTTGGGCCGTTGTTGTGGCTGGCCAGTCCAGTAGCATCAGGCTTTGTGAATGGCGTGGTAGTGCCGGTAGATGGCGGCTTTGCCGCATATTCCGGCGTCTGACTTTCGCATTTAGGCGTTCCGGTGCGCCGCGTTAGCGAACCGGAAGAATTACAAATGCATCCATCGATTTAACAGAGCGTTTTGAATAAGGTGTTGGCGGCTACGCCGCCAACTCCGGGAAAGTTGCGCCAGAAACCTCATTAACCAGTTCACGCGGGAGTAAATCACGCACCACACTCGCAGGGTAAGGCAACGCTCGGTTCACGTTGCAAACCAGGAACCTGTTCAATCGTTTGTTGCGTGCCTGACTATTTGTTTCTAAATCAAGTCAATAGGAAAATAAATGAAAGATAGCAAAATCCCCCAACGCAATGTGATGGCCACCGAGGCACTTTCTGCGGAAGAAATACAAGACCCCAATGACCATCTGCATAATGAAAATTATGATTCGGCTTTTCATGCACCTGTCATCGATTCTAAAAGCCTTATTTTTTCATCCAATAGAAAAAGTGTATCCCTGAATGGTGAGTGGTCTTTTGTACTAGACGCATACGACGAAGGATTACGCTGCAAATGGTTTGAATATGAAATTACGCACCCAAAAACATGGCTGACACCTTTGGACTATGAAGCGGACATCGGCCAGAAAGTACAAATCCCGTCATGCTTCAATACGTATAACGAACGCTATTGGTATTACGAAGGTGCAAGCTGGTTCACCCGATTTTTTGAACATGCAAAAAAAGACGGCGAGAAAGTATTCCTGCATCTGCGCGCCGTCGCCTATCAAGCCCGCATTTTCCTTAATGGTGAATTTCTGGGTGTGCATAAAGGTGCATCGACAGGTTTTCACATTGAATTGAAGAATATCAAAAATGGCACGAACCGCCTTCAGATTGAAGTCGATAATCGCCGCCTGCCTGATCGGGTCCCAATGCAACACACTGACTGGTTTAGCTATGGCGGTATATACCGCGAAGTGGAGCTGCTGTGCGTTCCTAATGTCTTTATTAAAAAATTCACCGCCAGCCTGGTTCCCAACGGGAAGTTTAATGAGTTGCAATTTCACGTCGAAGTGGAGGGCGTGGCAGAAGGTACAGCAAAGGTAGAAATCCCCTCACTGAATGTGAATGCCAGCATTGAAATCAAGAACGGCATCGGCAGCGTGTGTGTTGAATCTACACCGCAGTTGTGGTCGCCAGAGTCGCCTTGTCTTTACGAGGTGTTTGCAAGTTTTGGCCAGGACCAGATCAGTGAGAAAGTGGGTTTCAGGGAAATCAAAGTCATCGGGGAAAACATTGTCCTGAACGGAAAGCCGGTCTGGCTACGCGGCATCTCCTCTCACGAAGAGTTCCCGCAGCATGGAAAAATGAGCACGGAAGCAGATGTGCGGCTCATGTTTGAAGATGCCAAGGCGCTTGGTTGTAACTTCATGCGTCTGGCCCATTATCCGCATCATGATCGCGCGGCAAAAATTGCAGATGAAGTAGGCATGCTGCTTTGGGAAGAAATCCCGGTCTATTGGGCTATCCAGTTTACGAACGAAAAAACATATGAAGACGCTGAAAATCAGTTGCTTGAACTGATCCAGCGGGATGTGAACAGGGCGAGCGTGATTATCTGGGGTGTCGGCAATGAAAACAAAGACACCGATGAACGCTACAAATTCATGTCCAGTCTTGCAAACAAAGCCAGGCAGACTGATTCAACCCGGCTGGTTAGCGCTGCGTGTCTGGTCAATCACGTTAAAAATGCGATTGAAGATAGATTGATGGCCGATCTCGATGTCGTGGGCCTGAATGAATATTTTGGCTGGTACAACCACGATTTCGATGAGCTGACGGCGTTGCTGGAAAACTCCGCTCCCGGCAAGCCGGTAATCATCACGGAAACAGGCGCCGATGCGGTACCGGGTTTCTTCGGGGATAAAGGCGAGCTGTTTACAGAGAATCATCAGGCCGACGTCTACACCGAGCAAATCAAGCGGATTAAAAAAGCCAAATACATTCGTGGGATGACTCCCTGGATTCTGTATGACTTTCCGACGGAGCGCAGACAGAACCGTTATCAAAATGGCTGGAATCAAAAAGGTCTGATCGCCAGAGACCATAAAACACGCAAGCAAGCGTTCCAGGTGCTGGCAGACTTTTATAACGAACAAAAAGAGCTCTGAATATGCAACCGCTCACGCTAAAAAACAAACTGGCGTACGGCGCCGGCGATTTCGGCAATGCACTCACATTTAATTTAATGACCAGTTATCTGGTGATGTATTACACCGACGTTGCAAAAATATCTGCCGTTATCATTGGAGTGCTGTTCTTTGTCGCCAGTATGTGGGACGCCATTTTTGATCCCTACCTTGGTGCATATATAGATAACAGCAAAGGCACGGAGGCGGGCAAGTACCGTCCGTTCATTCTCCGCTATACCATTCCCCTAGCACTGGTTTCCATTATTGTCTTTATGGTGCCGAGCGCGCTTTCACCGGTACAGAAAATAGGTTGGGCGTTTGTCACATTTATCGGATGGCGTACCATTTATTCGCTGGTGAATATTCCTTATGGCTCACTGTCTACAGTAATGACAAAAGACCCGGCCGCCCGTGCTGAACTCGCCGTGTCACGAGGTTTGGGAAGTAACCTTGCGGGTGCTCTAGATGGCATAGCGATTCCGTTTTTATTGGCGACTTTTGCCAAGAAAATCAGTATCGCGTTCTTGGTGGCATCAATCCTGGTAGGCGTCATTGTGGTGATTTGTCATTTCATCACCTACCGGTATACCAAGGAAAATTATCGGAATGATCCGACAGAACGCTATAAAGTCAAGTTCTCTGATTTCGTACTGCTGTTTACAAAAAATCCGTCATTTGCCGCGATTGCCCTGGCCAGTTTTTTCGAAATAATTTCATACGCAATCGGAAACAACTTAAGACTTTATTATTTCCGGGACAGCCTGCATGCCATACAAATTCTGAGCATTGTATCTACCGTGGCTTTGCCCTTGCTATTTATCCAGGCGCCCATTATTTCTTATCTTGTAAAAAGATCTTCGCCAGAAGCCCTGTTTAAATATACGACCGTGATTTCATTCTTGCCTTTTGTCTTGATCCTGCTGGTGCCTGAAAGCGTGTGGGTCGTGGGCGGGCTATTTGGTTTGGCGACCATCTTCCGCAATTTCCCCGGGCTTATGTTATGGGGCCTTGTTTCTGACACTGCGGACTATCAGGAAATGAAAACAGGCAAACCATCGGCCGGGCTGACTTACGGCGTATTCATGTTCGTCCGCAAAATCGGCCAAGGCGTTGGCGGGCTGGTCAGCGGAGTTGGCTTGGCGGTGGTTGGTTACGATGCCAATCTGGCCCATCAAACAATCAGCACACTGACCGGGATTAAATTCCTGACATTTGGTTGCTTTATTGCCAGTGGCGTTATTACTTTCATCTGCATGCAATTTGTATGGAAAATCAATAATGCGACCCGCGAACAATTCAAATTGCTTGGCCGGGCTGACTGAAAGTCAATTCAATTGATTCATGAAGCACGTACATGGCTTGATTGACTTTTTGACACCAAATCGGTGCTCACGGTGCCGATTTGTGTTGGGTAAATCAATGAAAAAGCCCAAGGCAGTGACTTGTGGCTTCAAGAACGGCGCAGTTACACCTTTCCACTTTTCACGGTGTATTGATGTAGCAGCTCGTGTTACTGACGCGGCATTGAGGGAGTCGCCGCTGTTGGTGTTCGTATAGAGAAGTCGTGGGAGCGACCACTCTATACGAAGTCCCATACGCACAGGTTTTAAACCCCGCAAAGAGAGACCAAAAAATGGCATTAAAGTTCCGCATTACCCATTTCGCTGCCGCAACCATGCTGGCTTCCGGTGCCATGGCGATCGCAGCCGATCCGACACCAACTCCGCTGCAAGCAGCGGTGGGCAGCGTCACTTCCAACGGTTACTTCCGCGCAGGCTTTGGTGAAGCTGGCAAAGGTGGCACCGCAGAATGTTTCGGGGTTGGCTACGCCAAGTTCCGTCTCGGTAACGAATGCGATGCCTACGGCGAAATTGGCCTGGACATCCCGGTGTTCAATCAATCCAATGGTGCGGTGTGGACCGCCCACACCATGCTCGAAGCTGACGCGCCGTACTCAGACTGGGGTGACAACAAGGTTAACTTCTCGCAAAACTATATTGGTGTTTCCAAATGGGGCGACGGCGTACTGAAAAATGCGACACTATGGGCTGGTCGCCGCTACTATGATCGTCCGGACCTGCATATGCTTGATTACAAGTACCTGCAAGGCGATGGAGATGGTGCGGGTATCGAGAATATCGCACTGGGCAATGACGGCGCGATGTTCAGCTACGCCATCTTGCGTCCGATAGATACCAAGAATACCAATCGGACCTGGCTGGAAAACCTGTTCAAGGTTAGCAACGTCAAGGCGGGGTCTGGTGCATTTACCTTCAATGCCGGGCTGACAGGCTCGTGGCACTCGGACAACACGACCAGTTATTCGACTGGTACCGATCCGCTAACCGGTCTACCTGTCACCACAGCGACCACTACGCCCACTCAGAATACCAGCAATGGCTGGTATCTATCCGGCCTGTTTGATCACCCAGTTGGTGACATGGGGTCTAACCGTATCGGCCTGCAGTACGGCCAAGGCGCGAACGCAAATGGACACTTCAGCAGGATCAACCAAAGTGCAGTATCCGGCGATTCCACCCTGCAAATCTTTGACAACATCACTCTGGAACCGAAGAACAGCCAATGGACCATGCTGGGTCACGCAATCTACCGCGACGACAGTTACTCCGACGCAACTGGCGGCAAACGCACATGGTGGGCAATCGGTGCTCGTCCTCAATACCACTTCAATGACATCTTCGGTTTCGCAACTGAACTTGGCTATGAATCGTACAAGCAGGACAACCTAAATATTGGTAACGAGAACATCACCAAGCTGACACTTGCTCTAACCGCAGCTGCTGGCAAGGGTGCTTATTCCCGTCCAGAACTGCGCTTGTTTTACACCTATGCCAAGTGGAATGATGCAGCGATGCGCGATGGTCAAAATCCAATGAACGCGAAAAACACTGGCACCAGTCAAACGACCCAAAGCGTTTACGCGCTGTCTACATCGGGTAGCTCATTTGGTGTTCAAGCTGAAGCGTGGTGGTAAGAACCAACCTCCATTGATGTGGTGGCGGGCCACATCAAGGTATAAGGTGATATCTCAACTTTGATCTCCCTCCGCCTAGCCGAACGGCTAGACGGAGGGAGATCAAATCCACCTCAAATACAGCGACCCACTGCTGGACCTGGCATTGACCGCCCCTGCGGCCAAACCGGCAAGCACTGTCACGTTGCAACTACCGGCTGGAGAATCACGGCCACTGCGCTGCTCGGGCTGGACTGTCACTGAAGACCGGCAAGAACAGACCCAGCGCCGGATTGTGCTGAGTGTCTGATTGGCCTGACACCTGCCCTGTCGCAGTGATTCGGTCGCTGCGACAGGGCAGTTTTGATTTGGTCGGGCCGTTGCACCACAAAAATCCGCACTGAGCATTTTGTTGCCTCCCATCCTCCCCGCTGCCCCGGTATACTAGTCCGTTGAAATGAACAGCAACGGCTGGCCCGCACGGTTGCCAGCATGACTACTCTGGTCTTTGCGCTCACCCGCCGGATCAAACCCTGCTCAATACCGTCGTCAGCCACGCTTCGTCAGCCACATCTGTTCGTACGCTCTGAGCGACAAGAATTTGTCATCCAACATCGAGGAAACCCAATAAATGGCATCGCTCAACAAAGTGTTGCTGATCGGCAACCTGGGCCGTGATCCTGAAACCCGCTACCTGCCTTCGGGCGGTGCCGTGTGCAATTTCAGCATCGCCACCACCGATCGCTACAAAGACAAGCAAGGTCAGCAGCAAGAAAAGACGGAATGGCACAACATCACCATGTACAACCGCCTGGCTGAGATCGCCGGTCAGTACCTGAAAAAAGGTAGCGCGGTTTACATTGAAGGCCGTCTGCAGACCCGTAAATGGCAAGACAAACAAACCGGCGCGGATCGCTACACCACTGAAATCATCGCTGACCAGATGCAGATGCTGGCTGGCCGCGGTGGTGCGGGTGGCGGTGCGGAACAAGGCGGCGGCGGTTACGACGAGTTCAACCAGGAATACAGCGCGCAACAATCCGCGCCAGCCCCGGCTCCGGCACCACGTCCGCAGCAAGCTGCAGCACCGGCGGCAAAGCCTGCTCCAGCCCGTAGCTTTGATGACTTTGAGGACGACATTCCTTTCTAATGGGCATCTTTAGAGGAATGTAACTAAAAGGCCTGCAACCCCAGTGGTGGCAGGCTTTTTTTATGTCTTCTCTTTTCTGAACGCCCAGCATCCGGTCCAGTCACGGCTTCGTTGCTGATCCCGCTTTGCGCATGACCTCAGTGCCGGGGATATGCTCTGTGCCCCACTTCACCAGCGCCAGCAGCACGCTACCCAAGGCCCTTCCCTTCTCGCTCAGCGAGTAAGCGTACCGCACGGGACGCTCTTGATAAGCGGTACTCACAACGATGCCTGCCTCTTCCAGACGGTTGAGTCGATCAGCCAGCAGATTGGTCGATATCTTCTCCGGCGAGTCCAGCAGTTCGCTAAAGGTTTGCTTGCCATAAAGCAGATCGCGCACCACCAGCAGTGACCATTTGTCACCTATCAGGTCGAGCGTATTGGCCACAGCGCAGGGGGAGCGGCGGAAAGTCCGGGGTCCGTCGGTATTGGTCTTGTCTGGTAGGGGCATGGCTCGCCTCAGTCACTTGCATAGTGAAAGTCAGTATGCTACAAATCCAGTTACTTGCAAAATGCAAGTAACTTAATGGAGCTATCCATCATGTCGCAGATCGCCCTGTCCTCGCCCGAACAATCCTCACCGCCAGCTATAAAGCTTGGCGCAGCGGTTGTCCTTGCTGTCTGGTTTATTGCCATCGTCATGCTCGGTGCCGCAGGGCGCTTTGTCGGGCCGCCGGGTAGCCCGCCGGTGCAAATTGCGGCCGGATTTATGGGTCCCGTGGCGATATTTCTGCTGTTGTACTGGCGCTCGCTGGCGTTTCGCGAATGGATACTCACCGCTGATCTACGCACGATCATGGCCATGCAGGCCTGGCGCTTCGCCGGGTTTGGTTTCCTGGCGCTGTATGCGCACCACATCTTGCCGGGGCATTTCGCGCTGCCAGCCGGACTAGGCGACATTGCAATCGGGGTCACCGCGCCATTGATGCTGATCGCGCTACTCAAACGGCCTGACTTCGCGAGCAGCCGAACCTTCGTGTTCTGGAATCTGCTGGGAATACTCGATCTATTCGTGGCGGTGGGTTCGGGTGGTCTTGATGCGTTTCTGGCAACAGGCGCGGCCGGGGAAATTTCCACTACGCCGATGGCGCAACTGCCGTTGTTGCTGATTCCGGTCTATTTCGTGCCGATCTTTCTCATGCTGCATATCGCAGCTTTATTGCAGGCGCGAAACTGGCGCAAAACGCACTGAGCAGTGTCGTGGGCCTCTGCGAATAACGCATCACCACTGGCCGATAACAGTTTGGTCACCGGCCAGTGGTGGGCAGATCAGTCCAGCATTGCCTGATGACCTGCCCCGCTGGAAGCCACGCAGCGATAAACCACAGCGCTTTCGCCTGCCGCATTGCGATATTGCTGTGCCAGCGCCTGTTCGACCGGAGCCACCAGCGCATGGGGCAGCAAGGCCACTACGCAGCCGCCGAAGCCGCCGCCCGTCATGCGCACGCCACCGGCATCGCCCACTACGTTTTTGACGATGTCCACCAACTGGTCGATCAGTGGCACGGTAATTTCAAAGTCGTCGCGCATGGAGTCATGAGATTGCGCCATCAAACGCGCCAGCGTGGGCATGTCATTCGCGGCCAGCGCTACCACGGCCTGTTCGACGCGGGCGTTTTCAGTGACGATATGCCGGGCCCGCCGAAACAGTAGCGGGTCCAGTTGTTCGCGTTGTTCCAGCAACTGGGCCAGCGTAACGTCCCTCAACGCCTTGACGCCGAAGTGCGCGGCAGCCGCTTCGCATTGCTGGCGGCGTAGATTGTATTCGCCATCCACCAGGCCGCGCCGGATGCGCGAATTGATGATCATCACCGTCAAGTCGGTAGGCACGGACACTGGCGTCAGTTCCAGTGAGCGACAGTCAATCATCAGCGCATGCCCGGTCTGACCGCACGCCGAAATGAGTTGATCCATGATGCCGCACTGCACGCCGACAAACTGGTTTTCGGCACGCTGGGCGTTCAAGGCATTGGCTTGCGGCGTGAGCGCCAGTTGCCAGGCGCATTTGACTGCCTCGCCCACCGCCACGAGCAAAGAAGCCGATGAACTCAAGCCGGTACCTTGCGGGATATTGCCGCTGATAACCATATCCAGCCCGCCAAACTGGTGGCCAGCTTGCTGCAAATGCAACAAACCGCCGCGCACATAGGTGGACCAGAGTTTGTCTGGATGCGGAACGATGGGCTCATCCAGCGAAAATACATCCGCCTCATCCGCGTAGTCGGCGGCCACGACGCGCACCAGGCGGTCGCTGCGCGCGCTGACGGCAATGGCGGTAAAAAAATCGATCGCGCACGGCAGCACAAAGCCGTCGTTGTAATCGGTATGCTCGCCAATCAGGTTAACGCGCCCCGGTGCCTGCGCCAGCCATTGCGGGGCAACGCCAAACAGATTGGCAAAATGTGACGTAGCAAATTGTTGCGGGGTGGACATCAAACAGCTCCTGCACCTGGCAGATCGGGTGCACTCAAATAATGGATTTCGCTGGTTTGCTGCAAGCGCGCGGCCGCCTGCTCCGGCGTGATATCGCGTTGGGTTTCGGCCAGCATTTCGTAGCCGACCATAAACTTGCGCACCGAAGCCGAGCGCAGCAGCGGCGGATAGAAGTGCGCATGTAGTTGCCAGTGACGGCTGTCGTCCGCCGCAGTCGGGCCGGTCGGGCGGCCATGCCAGCCCATGGAATACGGAAAAGAACACTGGAACAGATTGTCGTAACGCGTGGTCAGCGCCTTCACCGCCACGGCCAGATCGGCTTTTTGCGCGGGACTGAGTTCATCCATATGGGTGACGTGAGCTTTGGGCAACAGCAGCGTTTCAAATGGCCACGCGGCCCAATATGGCACCAACGCCAGCCAGTGCTCAGTCTCAATCACCACCCGCTCGCCGCTGGCTTGCTCGCGCTGTGCGTAGTCCAGCAATAGTGGCCGACCATGCTCGGCAAAGTAAGCGCGTTGGTGCGTGTCTTCGGCGTCGATCTCGGTCGGCAAAAAGTCGCTGGCCCACAGCTGTCCGTGCGGATGCGGGTTGGAGCATCCCATCACCGCACCTTTGTTTTCGAACAACTGCACCCAGGTATAGCGTTTGCCCAATTCGGCCAGTTGTTCGCACCAGGTATCCACCACATGGCCCAGTTCAGTTAGCGACAACTGCGGCAAGGTCTTGCTGTGATCGGGCGAAAAGCAGATCACCCTCGCCTCGCCACGCGCACCTGTCGTCACAAACAGCGAATCATTGCCCTCGGTGGGCGCTGGAGAATCCGCCAGCAAGGCAGAAAAATCATTCTGGAACACCCATGTGTGGGCGTAATCCGGGTTGATCGCACCATTCACGCGAGTGTTACCTGCGCACAAGTAGCACGAAGGATCGTGGCTGATCTGCTCAGTCACGACCGGCGGGTCTTGCTGGCCTTGCCATGGCCGGTTGCCGCGATGGGGCGAGACCAACACCCAGCGCCCGACCAGCGGGTTAAAGCGCCGATGCGGGTGCTGGGTTGGATCAAAAGTAGCGGACGAAGTCATGGTCTGTTGTTCCACTCACTTACCGTTGAACCGCAGTCGCGGACTCACGCCACGCGCACAACTGGCCTTGCTGCAATTCATTGCTACCCAGCAACCATTCGGCGGACTGCGGAGTCGGCAATACGCATGGGGTATCGCTGTAATTGAAGGCAAAAGTGATCTCGCCACGGCGGCGCACGCGCACACCATCGGGCAAACGGGTGGTGACCAATCCGACCGATTGTGCGGCTTGTTCCAGCCACGCCAGATGCAATTTAGGCTCAAACCATGCTGCGGCATATTGCACATTGCCCTTGGCCAGCAAGGCCGGCCAGCCATCAGCAAACGCAGCCAGCGTTTGCACGTCGCCAGCTACTCGCACGTGGTCGCGCCAGTGAATCGCGGTACCAGCTTGTCCCGCCAGGGTGGTCTCTGGCGTCAATGAGGGGCGCAAGGATTCCACCTCAATTACTTGCATCGGCAACAGCGCTTGTAACGGACCGGGCGGCAAGGTAGCCGGAATAGAGAAATTGCGGGTACGCGCACCAGTTCTTGGCCCGAACAACCATAACGCCTGGCTGGTGGAGACTTTTTCTACCAGCGCCAGATCGACCACTGCGAGTGTGGGAACGACCACCAGAGCGTAGCCCGAGAAATCCGCATCGCGCGGCAGGATATCTACATCCAGCCCCAACTGGCGCAGCGTCTGGTAGTACTCGAACACCAGCATCTGGTAATCAAAGGTTTTGCCGTGACGCTGGATATCGGTAAACCACAAGGTTTCGTAATCGAATACCAAGGCTACGTGGCCCCGCTGGCTGGCCACGGTCGGAAATTGCCGCAATTCGGCCCCGACCTGAACCGCCTCTTCGCCACCCGGTGAATAACCATCCCCCGGCAAGTTCAGGCCAGAATGCAGGTGTTCCTGCGCAAACGGCGCCTGGCGCCAGCGGAACCACGACACCAGTTCTGCGCCGTGAGCGAATGCTTCCCACGCCCACAAACGCACCACGCCCGGCGCAGGCGTCGGATTCCACGGCGCCCAGTTCACCGGACCGGCTTGTTGTTCCATGACCCAGAAGCGGCCTTTGCCGACGCCGCGATACAGGTCGTGACTGAACGCCGAGATATCCGGGTGGCCAGTGCGGGCGTAGCGGACCTTGTCGGACTCCGGCAACGCCAGCACTTCAGTGCGCGCCAGCGGATAACTGTCCCACGCCGCGAGGTCCAGCCCGGCCTTGGCAAACTGGTAATGGTCAAACGCGCCAAAGAACCCCATGAAGTTATGGAACACGTCGCGACCCGGCGAGTGTTTGCGGATGATCTCGACCTGCAAACCGTGGAATGACGCCACTTCAGCCGACAGAAAACGACGGAAATCCAGCAGGTGCGCCGGGTTCGCGTCGGTTGGCGTGTTCACCGGAAAACTCACGGCGCTGAAGTCCGGGTATTCCATGCTCCAGAACACATTACCCCACGCAGTATTGAGGGCGTGGATATCGCCATACTGCGCTGCCAGCCACTGCTGGAAGGCCGTGCGGGTGGCCGGTGAATAGCTCGGCAAGGTGTCGTGGCAACCGAGTTCATTGTCGGTCTGCCATGCGACCACGGCTGGATGCTGGCCGTAGCGTTCGGCCATCACGCTCACAATGCGAGCGCATTCGCGGCGGTAATCCGGGCTGGACATATCATAATGGCGGCGCGAGCCAAACTGCCATGGTGTGCCGTCAGCGCGCAGCGGCATGACTTCCGGCCAGCGCGTAATCAGCCAGTATGGCGGCGCAGCGGTCGGTGTCCCCAACACCACTTTCAGCCCGGCTGCAGCCAGCGTTTCGATTGCCTGATCTAGCCAGTCCCAGTCATATTGACCTTGCTCCGGCTCCATGCGGCTCCACGCAAATTCAGCGATACGCACATGTGAAATGCCCAGCTCAACCATCCGTTGGGCATCTTGCGCCCATTTGGATTGAGGCCAGTGTTCGGGGTAATAGCAAACGCCTGCTTGCATGGTTGATCTCGCAAAAAACTGATATTTGAAAAAGGAATCCAGTCATCCGGCCCCGCTTGTTGCGGGTTGCTACCGGCCAACTGGTTTAAGCGCTTAAAATGGCGGTTTGAAGTTAAACTGGCGCGCAACCCTCACTCAGGCTGCTGGTTGCTCCCGATTGCCTGTCTCGCTGAAGAAATCTAAAACATGGTCACACTGGCTGAAGTCGCCCAACGGGCGGATGTCACCCCCGCTACGGTCTCCAACACCTTGCGTAATCCCGGCAAGGTGCATCCCAAAACGCTGGAACGGGTACTGGCAGCCATCAAGGAACTGGGCTACCGGCCCAATCTGAACGCGCGGGCGCTGGCCGAGGGCCGTAGCGCCACGCTGGCCCTGTTGGTATCGGACATCGCCAACCCGTTTTATCCGGAATACGTGCGCGAAGCCGAACGCGCTGCGCGCCGCGCCGGCCAGTTTTTGATGGTCTGCAACACCGACGACGATGCCGCGACCAGCCAGGCTTATCTGCACCAGATGGCGGGCACACTGGCGGCCGGTGTCATCATCATGAATACCGGGCTGAGCCTGGATGAACTGCAAACGGCAGCGGCGGGCACGCCTTTGATGCTCTCGCTGTGGGAATACCCCGAAGCCCCGCCGCCCGGTTTGTCTTGCGTGGCGGTCGACTTCGCCCACGCTGGTCGTTTGGCGGCAGAACATTTGCTGACCTTTGGTCATCGCGAATTCGGCGCCATTATCGGCACCGGTTGCGGCGGTCGGCAGAGCGCGCGTTATTCCGGCTTTGCCCGCCAACTGCATATGGCGGGGATCGACCATGCCGAAGACGCCTGCATTGAGGTGCGCGACACCATTGAAGGTGGCTTTGAGGCCGCCCGTACTTTGCTGGATCGCCACCCCGGTATCACCGCCTTTTTTGCCACCAATGACCTGATGGCGATTGGCGCCATGCAGGCTGCTACCGCGCAGGGCAAACGCGTGCCGGAAGATATCTCGGTGATCGGCATTACCAATATCAGGCTGGCGCAGCAAATGCGCCCGGCACTGACCTCGGTTGCCATCGATACCCCTGGCATCGCCGCGCAAAGTGTCGCCATGTTGCTGGCGCAGATTGCCCAACCGGCCACGCCGCCGCGCATGGAACGCGCCGCCGAGCCGTGGCTGGTGGTGCGCGATTCGACCGGGCCGGTCCGCCGCAGCGATTAGCATCACGACGCGTCCTCGCGGCTGAAGTCCAGATCATCGACGTTGCCCCAGTTGCCGGTCTGACCATCAATCTGAATGCCCACGGTACACTGGTCACCCGTTACCTTGATTCCGGTAACGGCAAACTGATGCCACTGCTGCCAGCCGTTGTTACTCATCGCCGCTGAGCGAGTCGGGCCGCCACAATCTTTGGCAAACAGGCTTAGGTTTTTTTCGCCGCCACCGCCAGCTGACCATGCCTTGAACACGTAGTTACCCGGCTGCAATTTGCTGAAGGTATGCGATACCGTCGCCGAAAACGGCTGGCCCAGCCAGTAATGCAAGGACTGCTGGCCGCTGTGGGCGTTGCCTGGGTTACGCTCGTTGCTCACCACGCCCTTGTCACCGGTGATGACCCAGCCATCCAGCGTGCCGTTTTCAAAGCCCGGATCAACAAACTGGTTACGGCGCGGCACCACGTTCACCAGCGCAATAATGGGCGGCTGGCCGCTCACGTCACCAGTCAGCTGGAATTGGCCTACTTGTGCCAGTTTGGCGGTCGGCACATCAGCCCAGTCGATGTAGACCGGGCGTTCCGCGTCGTCGCTGAACGGCAGGCGCAGGGTTGATGGTGGCACCCAGTTTTCACCCGCCCACGCGGTCAGCGGCAACGGATTGGGCGCGAGCAGTTTGGGCGCGTCATCGGCCCGGGCCGGTTCACGCACGCGCCGGAACACCGCCAGAGACGGCAAAGCGTGGCCGGAGAAATCGAACAGTGTCTGGTTATCCCAGCCGTTGCCCTCACCGGTACGCCAGCCCGCGCCCGCTACCGGCAGCCACGCCGGCTCCCAGTAAAACAGACCCAAGCCACGCTGCGCCGGCACCTTGTTTACCGCGTCGATCACATCGCGAATCAGGCTAGCCTGACCTTGCACGGTGGCTTTATAGCCGATGACCTTTTGCGATTCCGGCCCGAAGATATTGGCAAACTTGTCGCCGTTATCCAGCGTCCAGGCGTAAGAGACCTCCAGCACCGCTACCGGCTTGCGGTAGCGGAAGGCGATGTCATCCATATTGGTGCGCAGGTCTTCGATGCCACCATGCAGATAGGGGTAGTAGCTCAAGCCAATGATGTCGTAATCGACCTGATTGCGCGTGAACAGGTCGAACACGCGGCGGTACAGTTCGTTGCTGGTGCCGTTGGCCAGATGCACAGCAATGGGCGTGTGGCGATTGCCGTGTTGCTGATCGTTGGCGCGGATTGCAGCAATGCCTTGTTTCATCAACGCGACAAAACCATCGTCGCCGCCAATGAACGCGTCTTTGGCTTCGCGCCAGGTTTTGCCATCCGGCCACAACATGCCGCCATTCAACTCGTTGCCGACTTGCACCATATCGGGCGTGGCGTGGGCATCTTCCAGCGTCTGCATCACACTGGCGGTGTATTGATAAACGGCCTGTTGCAGCGCTGCGCCGTGCAAATCTTGCCAGGCCGCAGGTTTGGTTTGTTTCTCTGGATCAGCCCAGAAATCGCTGTAGTGAATATCCAGCAAAACTTTCAGGCCCAGCGCTTTGGCTCGTTGCGCCAGGCGCACGGTGGTGGCCAGATCGTTATTGCCGCCACCAACCGGATCACCCTTGTGCGATAACGTTTTGCCGTTGACCACTACATCTGCCGGATTGAGTGGCGTATGCCACAGGCGCAACCGAATCCAGTTCACCCCATCGTGCTTGAGGATCGCCAGCGCGTCTTGCGCCAGGCCGTCTTCGTTGTAGAACTTGCCACCGGCATGCTCGACTTGATCCAGCGTGGACACGTCCGCGCCCATGATAAAACCCGCCGGTAGATCGGGTACCTCTTGTACGGTAACGGCGGATTGAGGACGCGCGGCGATGGCCGCACTCATGGCAGCAAGTGCAACCATCGCCAGGATCACGCGTTTGTAGCGGTTCATCGCCGTTACCCTTTGACCGAGCCAGCTGTCAGCCCGGACACCAGCCAGCGCTGGGTGACCATGAAGATGGCGGTGAGCGGAATCCCGGCCAGAATCGCCGTGGCGGCAAAGTCGCCCCACAGATAACGCTGGTTGAACAGGAACAACCGCGAGCCAATCGCCAGTGTCAGCTTTTGTTCGTCGTGCAACAGCACCGAGGCCACCGGGTATTCGATCATGCCGCCGAGGAACGCCAGCACGAACACCACCACCAGAATCGGCACCGCCATCGGCAGCAATACGTAAATGAAGGCCTGGAACGGGGTTGCGCCATCGACACGCGCGGCTTCCTCCAGCTCGTACGGCACCGAATCAAAGTAACCCTTGATCAGCCAGATGTGCTGCGCCACGCCGCCGGTATAAGCCAGCGCCAGACTCCAGTGGCTATCCACGCCCAGCCACGGCACGTAATCGCCAATGCGGTCGAACAGCGCGTAAATCGCCACCAGCGCCAGCACCGATGGGAACATTTGCAACAGCAACAAGCCGTTGAGCATGGCGCCTTTGCCACGGAACTTCATGCGGGCGAAGGCGTAGGCGCTGGTAATCGACAGCACCAGCGACACCGTGGCGCTGATAAATGCCACCTTCATCGAATTCCAGATCCACAACAGCACCGGGAAAGGCGGCTTGACCAGATTGCCGTCGGCGTCGGTATACGACATCCCCAGCGCCAGCTTCCAGTGCTCGAAGCTGATCGAGTGTGGAATCAATGAACCACCGGCAAAGTTACCGGGCCGCAATGAGATCGAAATGATCATCAGAAACGGAAAGATCGTTGCCGCAATAAACAGGATCAGCCCGACATGGCAGATCAGCTTGCGCCAGCGGCTGGATTTCTTGAGAACAATAGGCACAGCAAAACTCCTTGCTTGAGCGTGATCAGGCGTTCTGCCGGTTCACTTTGAACAGCCGCAGGTTAACCACCGCCAGGGTAGCCACGATCAGGAACACGATCGACGAGATCGCCGAGGCCAGTGCGTAGTTCTGGCCGGAATCCTGGAAGGCGATGCGATAGGTGTACGACACCAGCAAATCGGTCGCGCCAGCAGGTACTTGGGTATCGAGGAAATCCGGGCCACCGCTGGTCAACAGCGCAATCAGCGTCAGGTTGTTGAAGTTGAAAGCAAATGAGGCAATCAACAGCGGTGCAATCGGCCGCAGAATCAACGGCAACGTGATTCGGAAGAAGTTGGTGAACGGACCAGCACCGGCCAGCGCGGAGGCTTCGTAGAGTTCTTCCGGAATGGCTTTGATCAGGCCCATGCACAGAATCATCATGTACGGATAACCCAGCCAGGTGTTCACCAGCAGCACCATGGATTTGGCCAGCGTCGGGTCTGAAAACCAGCTTGGCCGCACACCGAGGATCATGTTGAGCACCAGGTTGATTTCACCGAGGTTCTCGTTGAACAAGCCCTTGAAAACTGGAATCGAAATAAAGGCAGGCACTGCGTACGGCAGGAACAACATCATGCGATAGGCGCCGCGGAACTCCAGCGCTTCCCAGTTCAGCATCACCGCCAGCACAATGCCAATGGCAAAGGTGGCCAGGGTATTCAGACTGGCAAAGGCGATGGTCCAGGTAAAGATGCGCAGAAAAGGCTCGTGAAACGCCGGATCTTTGAAAATGCGCCAATAGTTCTGCCACGCCACGTTAACGCGGAACCCAGGCTCCAGCTGCTGGCCGCTGGCGGTCTCAAAAAAGCCGCTGTGGATATTGGGCTTGAGTACGCCGCCGTGTTCGACATCGGTCAGCGAGCCATCGGCATTGAGCGTGTATGCCGGTTTGCTTTGGGCAAAGCGGCGCAAGCTGCTCTGGCGCAGTTCAGTGCCATCGGGCATCACCGCTACGACTTGTTTCAGGCCAGGTTGCAGCTTGAATAAATCCTTGAGGAGCACGGGCGCACCAAAGCCATCGGTAGCTGTGGTTTCGTGCAGCGGCACATGCTGCTCTTTGGTAGCGGTCAGCGGCGTGGCGTCAGAGATATAACCCTTGCCCGCGTCGTCACTGAAATACAGCTTGTATTGATCGCCCTTGCTGAACAGTTTCATGTTCATGCTGGCGTCACCGGTAATTCTTTTTTGCAGCAGCACATCAGTGGCGCGTGCTTGCGACAACAAATGCTGCGAGCTGTAATTGGTAAAGCTGATGCCCAGGGTATAGGCCACCGGCAAGGCAATGAATACGATTCCGGCCAGAATCCCCGGTACCACGTAGCGGTAGGCGTACATGCGCGGCGAGGTGTAAATGAATACGGCCAGCGCCAGCACCACAATCATTGCACCCGCATAAATCGGCTGATGCGCCTGGTAGAACAACGGAACCAGCGCAAAACCGGCCAGCAAACTGATAATGCCCAGCGCGGCCAGCACGTAGTGCATGTACGAACGTCTCATTGATATCTCTCACTGCTGAAAGTGGCGTGCTGCCCGGCAAGGCATGGGGACGATGCCGGGCAACACGTGTGGCTTGCTGTTACTTCTGCTCACCCTTCAGGCGCTTGGCAGCGCGATCCAGTGCCACAGCCGGGGTTTCGCGACCTTGGGTCACGTTTTCCAGCGCGGCTTTCATGGATGTCCAGAAACGTGGCATTTCCGGTGCGCTTGGCATTGGTGCGCCAGCGCGGGCTGCGGCCATCGTGCCTTCGATCAGCGGATCATTCTTCAGCTCGTTGTAGAACGCCTTGTTGGCTGGCACGCCCAACGGCACTGCGTCGTTCATGTCTTTCAGGCCTTCCTTGGACAACAGGTAGTTTTCCAGGAACTCGGTAGCGATTTCCTTGTTAGGGCTGGAACTGGCAACCATCGCGCCCAGCACGCCAACGAACGGAGCACCTGGCTTGCCGCCAATACCTGGAATCGGCGCTACGCCGAAGTTGATCTTGCTCTTCTTGAGGTTGTTCCACGCCCACGGGCCATTGATCATCATGGCGGTGCGGCCTTCGTTCATGGCTGCTTCTGCTTCAGCGTAGGACGCGGTTTTCGGCATGGCGCCGGAGGCGATCAGCTTCTGGATCATCTCCACACCTTGCAAGGCGCCCTTGTTGTTCACGCCAACGTCTTGCGAGTTGTAAGAGCCATCGGCGTTACGCTTGAACACGTAACCACCGTTAGCCGCCAGCAGCGCCCACGAGTAATACACCTCGGTGAAGTTCCACATGATGGCGTGCTTGCCCTGAGCGGACAGTTTTTTGTCCAGCGTCAGCACGTCGTCAAAGCTCTTGGGCGGTGTTGGCACCATATCCTTGTTGTACAACAAGGCCACGGCTTCGATCGACAGCGGATAGCCCCAAGTCTTGCCACCGATAGTCCAGGCTTTCCATGCCAGCGGATCAATACTGTCCACAATCTGTTTGGACGGCGCGACTGGCGAAATCAAACCGCCAGAAATCCAGTTACCGGCCGGGTCATGTGGCCAGATCCAGATATCCGGGCCTTTACCGGCGGCAGATGCCTGTTCGAACTTGGCGATGGCGTCTTCCGGATGTTCCACCTTCACCTGAATACCGGTTTCCTTGGTGAACTTCTCGCCGATTTTTGCGATACCGTCATAACCCTTGTCGCCGTTGATCCAGATCACCAGCTTGCCGGGTTCAGCGGCGTGTACCTGCATACTCAGCATCCCTGCAGCAACCAGAACACCCAGTCGCGCCAGCTGCCGAGCCAAAGTCTTGTGTACCATTTTTATCGATCCTCGTTATTTTAATGCCACCACATCAGTGATATCCCGGCATTGCCTCGACTGCCAGGGGTGCTGTCCCGGGGCGGTTGGCCCCGTGATTTCAAACTGCCAGCCGCCGGAACGCGCGGCCGTCTTCGCCAAACAAATGGGTTTTGCTTATCGGCGCACACAGGGTCAGCGGCTCATTGGCCTGAACCGGTGTACTGGCGTGCAGCCGCGCAATCAGCGGGACCGAAGTATCGCCATTCAGGTATGCATAAGTGCTTTCGCCCAGGCGCTCAACCCACTGGATTTCGCGAGTAAAGGTATTGAGGTCGCCCGCATGTGCGGCTTCCAGATGTTCTGGCCGAATGCCCAGTTGCACATTGGCACCGACAGTCAAACCCGCTGGTTCAACATGTGCAGTCAGGGTAAAGCCATCCTGGGTCAGCACTTGCACGCCATATTCGTTAATTGCCGAAACGGTGCCATGCAGGAAATTCATCTTCGGTGAACCAAGGAAACCGGCCACGAACAGACTATTGGGATGTTCGTACAGCTCCAGCGGAGAGCCGATCTGCGCCACGCTGCCAAATTTGGCCACGTCTGCGCCGGTGTGCAGCAGCACAATCTTGTCAGCCAGCGTCATGGCTTCGACCTGATCGTGCGTCACGTAAATGGTGCTGGCACGAGCGTATTGGCGATGCAGCCGGGCGATTTCCACGCGGGTTTGCGTGCGCAATGCGGCATCCAGATTGGATAACGGCTCGTCAAACAAGAAGACTTCCGGCTCGCGTACCAGCGCCCGGCCAATGGCCACCCGTTGGCGTTGCCCGCCAGACAAAGCGCGCGGTTTGCGTTCCAGAAAACGTTCAATCTGCAACATGTTGGCAATGCCGTTCACGCGCTCGGCAATCGCCGCTTTGGTCACGCCTGCCAGCCGCAAACCAAAACCCATGTTCTGGGCTACGGTCAGGTGCGGATACAGCGCGTAGCTCTGAAATACCATCGCCACGTTGCGCTCGGACGGCGCGAGTTCGTTGACGCGTTTACCACCGATGCGCATCTCGCCCGTGGTGATGGTTTCCAGCCCGGCGATCATGCGCAACAAAGTGGACTTGCCGCAGCCGCTGGGGCCAACGAACACGCAAAACTCGCCATCTGCAATTTCCAGCGACACGTCATTGATAGTGAGCGTGGCGTTGTCGAACGACTTGCAGACATTAATCAGGGAAACGCTGGCCACATGGCCTCCTTGTTGGGTTCAAACATCGTGGCGCAAAGCGGAGCAACCGCTATTTACTGCGCGATGTGATGCAATTTCTCAATTTCGAAAACCACTTCGTTCACGCCGCACAAGGCAACGCGCAGCAGCGCGGGTTGCTCCGGTTGCGGGGCCACTGCCAGCCGTTCACGTGCTGCAGGCTCCAGGAAAATGGCAGCGTCGCTTTGCGTGGGCAAAACATGCAAAGTCAGTTGCGGCTTGCGACCATTCGCGAAAAGATCATCAAGCGCGGTTTCCCACGTGGTCCCGTCGTAGAACTGATCGTTGATCAACACGCCATCGGCATAGAGCCGGGCTGCGTCACCGGCGTAGTCCAGTTGCAACAACCAGCGCGTTGTCGATTGCGTGGCGATTGAATCAGGCAATGCCAGTTGCCAGATGGCGGCGTGCTGGTAACTGGCATCGTCCGGCGCCAACGGCACCGGGCCACTGCGCCAGCTGATATGCGGGCCATAACGCAACGGCGGCATAGTTGCCGGGCGTTGCAAACTGACTTGCACGGCGATATCAGCGGGCTCGGCAATCTGTTGCTGGAATACGGCAAAGGCGTCTGTGGCAACGGCTTGCAGATCGTGACCGGGGAATACGGCAAGACTCACCGGGCCGGTTTGATCCCGATATACGCGCACGGTGTTGCCATCCTGCCAGCAGCCCTGCTCACTGATCACCAGGCGCTGTTGGTCATGCAACTGCACTACCGTGCTGCCCACGGCCTGACGCTGATCCAGCACGATCAAACGACATGCCGCACCGAGACTGTCGGTCAGCGTGATCACCACCGGTTCACCGTTCAGGCTTGGCCGCAAGAACACACAACCATCACGCGTCTGCAGCCACGACTGCGGGCAATCGATCTGCCGGATGGTTTGCGCGTCAAAACAGAATTCCGGCGCAATGCCTTCCACCGAAAAATACACATAACAAGGCACGGTTTCGTGCGACAGCCTGGTCAGTGGCTGGGCCGTGGCATAGCGCAGCAACGCGCCACCCAGACGTTGCAGCACGGGCCAGATCAGCGCCGTACCGGACGGAATGGTGATGGGCTGTTCGGGCACCAGCACGGCGGTATCGCCTATCTGCAGCTGTAACTGGGTAGCGGCAAAGTCCGGCAGCGGATGATGGCGTACATGATTATTGATAAATACAAAGCCGCCCTGCTCGTCGCCGCGTGCGCAGACGCGCAGTTGCGTAGCGTCGGATGGATCGGCTGGCGCGCCGTCGGCCAGTGTGGCTGGCAAGCGTGCCAGTTGCGCGCCATATGCCGCGACAAACTGGTGCAGCATACCCAAGTGGCCAAACGAGGGCCGAATCTGCCCATACTGACCCAGCGGCGCGTGAAAGTCGTAACCCAGCAGCGGCACGTCATTCGGGTAGCCAGTATCCTGGGTTTCATTCAGATAACCCGCGGCGCCAACCGGGTTGGTGCCGCCGTGATACATGTAATAACCGTACAGATTGGCGCCAGAGCCAATTTGCGTCAGCGCGGTCGCGTAGACATCTTGGGTGCTGATCACTGGTCGGCGGTGATAAGACATATGCATGCCACCGCCGGCTTCTGCCAGAAAGAACGGGTAATGCTGCGGGTCAATCTGCCCGGCTGCCGGCGTGCCGCCGACGTTACCCATTTCACCAATCACCCGGCTGGTGTTAAACAAAAACACGCCGGATGCTGGCAGCGGCTCGCTACTGCCCTGCCAGAAACCATCAGCATAGGCACCCGATAACGGCACCACTTCGCGCGCCGGGATATCCAGTGTCGGCCAGCCGGTAACGGTATACAGCGGTACTTTGAGGCCGCTGGCGATAGCGATCCGTTTCAGTTCGGCAATGTGCTCGGCGCCGCAGGAAGGGCCAACACGGTCGTATTCGTTTTCAATCTGCACGGCCATCACCGGGCCGCCGTCTTGCCACATCAAACCCGCCACTTGCTCGCCGATGGCGCCGTACAGGCGTTCAACATGAGCCAGATAAGCTGGCGCGTTGGTACGCAAGTCGGTCGCTGGCAAAGTGTTGATCAGCCAGTCCGGAAAGCCACCGTAGCGCGCTTCGCCATGCACCCACGGCCCGACACGCAGCGAGAACAACATGCCCAGCTCCCCAACCAGTTGCACAAAGTGGCGCAGGTCTTTGTTGTCCGACCAGTCAAACTGGCCAGGCTGGGCCTCATGGTGATTCCAGAATACATACGACGCCACAATCTGGATGCCACCGGCACGCATCTTGCGCAGTTCGGTTGCCCATTGCGCCCGTGGAAAGCGCGAGTAATGAAACTCGCCCATCACCGGCAGCCACGGCTGATCGTCGCGGACCAGGTAGCGACTATTGATGGCGAGCGAGCCCTGAGGACCGGTGTGCCAGTCTTGCCGCAAAAAGCCGATCTCGGGCGCTGCAGCCTGCGCCGCCAAAGTCAGCTTGACCTGATTGTGTGGCCGGAAAGTCACTGGTGCCATCTTCCTGTTGTGTAGTTTTATTTTTCCTGCTTCATGCAGCCACCCGTCCAACAAGCCATTTTGCTGGCCTGCAGCAATATTCGAGATGCCACACCAAAAATTTAAACGCTTAAATTTGTAGTTAAACGTTTTACCTACTTTCAATTTCTCAGCATGGGCATGTTGTCGCAATAAGGCCTTACCCTCATATTCACAAAAATCGTGCGGCGACCCTGACAAATTGCACCACATTGGCCTGTGGCATGGCAAAACAGACATGTATCGCAATACATACAATGCGACAACTGAGGCAAAGACGAGCAGCCGGAGGCAAATTGACAAGGATGTTGTACTCTGATTTGATAGATTAATCGTTTAATCAATGATGATTTACTAATGCTGTGGGCTTGGGCATCTGCCGGACACAGCCAGTCACCGGTCAGGGAACAGGCTCACATCACCTATGGCAACACTGGCAGAAATCGCCCGGCGGGCAGGCGTTACCACCGCAACCGTCTCCAATGTCTTGCGCGGCCGCGGCAAAGTGGGCGAAGACACGCGACGGCGAGTATTGGCGCTGGCCGAGGAAGTAGGTTATCGACCCAACCTGAACGCCCGTGCCCTGGTTGAAGGCCGCCCGTTGACGCTGGCCCTGGTGGTCTCCAGCATTGCCAACCCGTTTTATCCGGAATTCGCTTTGGCCGCCGAACAGGCTGCGCGCAAGCAGGGTTACTTTCTGATTGTGTGCAACACCAATGACGATGCGGAACTGGAGCGCGCTTATCTGGACCAGGTCGGAGGCTCACTGGCGCACGGCGTGCTGGTGATGAATGCGGATTTTGTGGAACAGGATGTGTTGCTGGCGGCCGAACGTCGCGGCACGCCTGTGGTGCTGTGCATGTGGGAGCGACCCGAGCAGCCGCCCGCCCTGCCCTCGATTGCCGTCGATTTTTACCGTGCTGGCGAAATCGCTGCTGAACACCTGCTGGCGCTAGGCCACCGCCAGGTGGGCGCAGTCGTAGGCAGCGAACGCAACGGTAACCATATCTGGCGTTATCGTGGTTTTGCCGACGCCATCGCCCGCGCCGGAATCGATAACTTGGCTGAAAACACCTGTTTTGGCCACGACACCATTGAAGCCGGGCATGACGCCGCGCGCCAGTTATTGTCCAGCTCGTCGCGACCGACTGCCATTTTTGTTTCCAACGACCTGCCCGCCATTGGCGTACTGCAAATGGCGGCGGATATGGGCGTACGCGTGCCGGATGACTTGTCGGTGATCGGCATTACCGATATCAACCTGGCGCATCAGATCCGTCCCGCCTTGAGTACCGTAGCGGTGCCCACGCAAGAAGCCGCAGAGATGGCGGTCAACCTGCTGCTAAGCCTGATCAAAGGCAAACCCGGTGACGGCGCCCGCCCCATGCTGGTGACATCTAAACCGACCTTGGTGGCACGCACCTCCACCGGGCCGGTGCCAGACAAAACCTAGCGCAGACTGCTACTGCTCACCGTCCGCCAGATCAGGTCAGAAATCCCAGATTGCGCGTGCTGTAGTTGGCAATGTTTGGCACTACCAGTGGCATATCGCTATCGCTCACGCCCATCCATGTAGCCAGCGTAGCGGCCAGTTGGTCAACTGCCGTTGTGGGCAGCAGGCGGCCTTGACCGACGTCGTCCGGGCCATTCACTGCCACAGCGGGCAAGGTGCCATAAAAATCACCGCCTTTGACCGCGCCGCCCAGCACAAAGTGATAGCTGCCCCAACCATGATCCGAACCGTCGCCGTTGGATGACAAGGTCCGGCCAAAATCAGAGGCGGTAAATGCAGTCACTTTGTCGGCAACGCCCAGCTCCACGGTCGCGTTGTAAAAACTGTTCAAGGCGTTGGCTACCGTGGTCAACAGACCGGGATGCAGGTTAACCAGGTTGCTATGCAGGTCAAACCCGCCGACTGATACAAAAAACACTTGCCGGCTGGCGCCCAGGGCCGAGCGTGCGGCGATCAGTTCGGCCACCATTTTCAACTGGTTTGCCAGCCCGTTGGAGCTATCAAACGAGGTGGTCAAACTCACGCCGGATAGCGCGCCGGACAAGGTGCCCTGCGCGGCAATGGCTCGGCTGACAATGCGGTTTTGCTCTAACTCAATCAAATGACTGCGCGGCGCGGTAATCAGGCTTTGCAAGGCGGCACTACATGCGGTGGAACCAAACAGCGGTTTTTTGATGCCATTGACGGGCGCTGCGCCAGAGGGCGACATCTGGTATTGCACTGCCTGCTTGCCAGACATGAACACCGCGTTGCCGGAAACGTTGATACAGGTAAAGGTCGACGTGCTGTTGCTGTTCAGGAACAAATCGCCAATGCGCCCGCCCCAGCCACTGGTGGCCCCTTCCGGCAGCGATGACTGCCACACGCTTTGTTGATCATTATGCGAAAACAATTTTGGCGGCAAACGGGCGGTGCCCGCCTTGTATTGGGCCAGCGTCACCGGCTGCACCAGCGTGCCAATATTGAGCATGACACCCAATTTGCCTGCATCAAACAGGGGTTTAAGTGGTGCAAGCGTTGGGGCCAAAGCCATTTGCCGACCGCCAGGCAAGGGCGTAACCGGCGTCAATGCAGTTGCCGCCAGTTGGGTGCGGTCAATCGCCAAGGTCTGGCGGATGCTCTGGTAAGCGGTATAGCTGGCCTGATCATAGGGGATCAGGGTGTTGCCGTAATCATTGCCGCCGTACAGAAACACACAGACCAGCGCGCGGTAATCGCCCGGAGTGGTGGCCGCAGCAGCTTCGCCTATCGCCGCCAGGTTGAGCGCCCACGGCGTAGCCATTCCGGCCAGACCCAAGGCAGAGGTGCGGCGCAGAAATTCCCGGCGGGTAATTTGATCAAGCTTGGACATGACTGAGCTCACTTCTGCACAAGGTATTCGGGGCACACCATCACCAGCAAAATGGCCGCCTGCACCCGAGCCAACTGGCCCGCGCTGGTGCTCGTTGAAATGCTGGACACGGCTGTGGTGATAGTGGCAACGGTGTCGGCGCTCAAGCCGTTGCAGGCCAGTAGCAGGGCATAGCGCTGGACAAGGGCATTGGCATCGACGGCCAGCAACAGCTCGGCGCTATAGCCAGGCACCACATCCGCGACACCTTTGGTCACGGCGTTCTGCATAAAATTGATATACCCGACCACCGTCGATTCGTTAGTGATCTGCAGTTCCGGACTGGTGAGATTGAGTGTTCCCAACTGGCTATCTGGCGGCACGTAACCGGGGCGGAAAAAATTGAAGACGGACGGTGAGCGCAATGGGCTCATGCCCAATTTGCTGGCGGGGTCAGACAGATCACCAATACCCCATTTGCCGGTAGCGGTGGTGGCATTGAACGTCCGTGCCCATTGCACAAAGCGAATGACCGGCTCGCGCAATTTGCCACTAGTGGTGTGGGCCGGATCAGGCGTGGCGCGGGCCTCGGTATCGAGCAAGATGGCTTTGATGACCGCTTTCAGATCCCCACGCACGCCTGCGCCGTTGTTGGCAAATACCGTCGCCACACGCTGGATATAAGCCGGGCTGGGGTTGCTGCAAACCAGCCGCTGAATCAGCTGGCGACTGATAAACGGGGCGGTATTCTGGTGGCTGGCCAGTGCGTCGAGCACTTGTCCCATGGCTGTGGCAGCGTCAGTTCCCGCTGCGATGTTGATACCCAATAGCGACTTGGCGGTACTGTCATGGCGGCTGGCCGTATTGACCATGGGCGTGCGCACGAAAGCCGGATCAAGGTTATTGGCGCCACTGGCATCCCACCCGGTAAAGACGCTGGCCAGCGTGGTGATGGTGGTCTGGTCATAAGTCGGAATCGGCTGGCCCTGGCCGTCCAGTTGCAAGCTGCCATCCGGATTAAGCAGATACAAGCCAATCGACATCAACTGCATGACTTCGCGGGCGAAATTCTCATCCGGTTGCCTGCCAGTTGCAGGATTCCCCTTCTGATTGCCACGCATATTCAGATAACTGCCCATGCCGACGCTGAGCGCCACCGCCTGCAACAACTGGCGATATGTGCCGAATGCGTTGGCTTCAAGCAGGTCGACGTAGGCCGCGACCGTGAATTGCGGCCACGCAATCGGCAACCCGATTAACGACACCACAAATATTTCGGAATACGCCAAGACCATGCGCTGGCGCAGCACATCCGGCGAGCTGATGAGTTTGTGCCACAGGCTGTTGTCGATGCCGCCGCTCGAATAAAGATTAGCGACCACGTTATAGCCATTGGCCACCATCCAGTCGTAATGCCCCTGGCTGGTTGGCAAGGCCATTTGCGCATCGAGCCAGGCGCTTGTTCCTTGCGTCCGTACCTGGCTGAGCAGATCGTCGGACGCACCAAAACCCGCCTGGCTGAGCAAACGGGAGGCATCTGCACTGGTAACAGGCGCAGCCGAGGGAGTCGGGGTAGCAGCAACAGTGTCCGAACTACCGCCACCGCCGCCTCCGCAAGCACTCAACAAAGCAGCACCCGCGGCCAGGGCCATCGCCGCTAGCGGATCAAACCCGGCATGGTCGACATCAGTTTCGACGCCTGGTGAGGCATCTTCTTGCAAAATGGACATTTAACCCTCGACAGACGCGAATGATTCCAGGCGGCAATTCGTGCCTGCGCATCATAGGTTTGAAGGGGTAAATGCATTGCGCGGGTTCGCCCATCGGTTGTTTCTGGCAGACCAAAAACAAAAACCCGTATCCGGCTCACCACACCAGCATGGCGATGCTGTCGGCGGGTCGTTCAGGTTCATGAGCGCAGAGTGCGGAAGATTGCGATATAGATCCGCCGAGAAACCATGCGGGCAAGACAGCCAACACTTTCGGCAAATGGCATTAGCACGTCTCTGGATGGACGCGAAGTGGCAGTGCATCCGCAAGCCGACCGACTGTGGCAAGTCCAGGCCGCGCTACAGCCATACATATCACGAACTAGCGCGCAGGGCCGACCACGCGGCTGACTCAGGCCCTGAGCGTTGGCCGATTACTCAGCCAACCGGGCCGCAGCATCAAGTAACTCTTCCGGGGTAAAACCGGAGGCGGCGACTTTGGCCAGTATCTGCTCACGGGCCTCACGCTTGCGGCGCAACAGGTCAATACGCGACGACAATTCTGCTTCATGGGCCTTTTTACGGGCCAGCAAGGTATCGCCACCTTCTTGCTGCGCGCGTTCTGTCGCCTGAGCTGCTGGCTCGTTGGAAGACGGTGCTGAATCGCCAAACAGTCTGGCCAGTGCAATACGCGCTTCAGCTGCGGCACGCGGATCGGGGGAATGGGATTTATCTTTCATTTGCTCTTTTGCGGATCAGCAATGGCGCGGGGTTGGTGATTGATTCAATGCATATACAAGAGATATACAATTCAAATACATCAATCGGCCACACAAGCCATATTGTCAAACGGAACTACGTCGAGGATAGAACCAGTTCATTCAAAATATCGGTGCGGCGATATGGATATCAAGTGAGCAAATCACTTGTAATTACAGATATGTGACCGAAATCGCCAAAATATTGCCAACAACAGGGCAGCCGTGTTGTTGCGGCGTTAAAAGCGCATCACTGAACGATCAAGTGCGTCGACATCAAGATATAAACCGGCTCGTTCTAGTATTCCGCTGTGTAATCACAAATGTGCGGAGGGTGAACCTGAGATCATCCTACCACGTGTCATATTTCCTTACACGCTTGGTTCGTACGCGCCGGGCATGAATATATCGTTCAATGCCGCAGCAGCTTCTAACCAAGCGCAAACTCATGCCTCCAGCCGTGCATCCATGGTGATTTTTGCATTTAACAATTTACTCACCGGGCAACCTGCCTTGGCAGCATTGGCGGCCTTTTCAAAGGCCTCCTGACTCGCGCCAGGTATCTTGACTACTACATCCAGATGCACTGCAGTGATGGTAAAACCGCTGTCATCTTTATCCAGCGTCACTGTTGCTTTGGTGGCGATGCTGTCGGCTACCATGCCAGCCTCGCCTAATTGCAACGACAACGCCATCGAGAAACATCCTGCATGCGCGGCGCCAATCAGTTCTTCCGGATTCGTGCCAGGGCCACCTTCAAAGCGCGCCTTGAAACCGTAGGGTGCATCATTGAGCACGCCACTTTGAGTGGATATCGATCCAATGCCATCTTTGATTGCGCCTTGCCACTTCGCGGAACCGCTCTTTTGCATGATGCTTCTCCAGGATGGTTGCAGCAGTCGTACTGTGACGGTGTAGAGGCGATTGAGTTCACCATGCAATGAAGATAGCTTGGCCGGTTGAGTCAAAATCAGACAAGCACTGACACGCATGCACAAAAAAACCGCCCAAAGGCGGCTTTTTCTGGCGCTCGGCAGAAATGCTTAGTGCATTTTGACCACAGTACCCTTGAGCGCAACGCCCGCAATCAAGCCACCTGCATGGCATTCGTACTGGGTTGCGCTTTTGAATTCTTCCTTTTTGTAATAACTGCTGATCCCGACCACAGCGTTGCCGCCTTCGGTTTTGGCGCGGTCGCGCAGTTCGATCAACGCCGACAACATGACCCAACGGCAAGCCTCTTCATCCGTCTTGTTAAATGCGTTGGTCTTTTTGTTGGTGACAAATTCACCCAGATTTTGCTTGGGTACTGCTTTTTGGTCGGCAAAGAAGAACTTCACATCCGAACCGACCTTGTCAGCGAAATCCGGGCTATTGAGCACATCCTGAATCGGCAGTTTGTATTCGGTATCGCGGGCTTGCGCGACTTGAGACAGGCAGGCAATAACCAATACGGCGAGAGCGGCTTTTTTGAACATTTTTCCCCCGGGTCAATCCAGACAAATTAAATCAAACTTTTGTATTGCGGAAAATCAGCGACGTATTAATTCCACCAAATGCGAAATTATTGCTCATCACATAATTGCAAATGATATTGCGTCCACCGCTGGATATATAGTCCAGATCACCGCACCGCGGGTCGATATTTTGCAGATTGAGTGTCGGTGCAAACCAGCCGCTGTTCATCATCTCGATGGTCAGCCACGCCTCTAGCGCTCCGCAAGCACCCAAGGTATGCCCCATATAGCTCTTGAGACTGGAAATCGGTGCGTTTTTGCCAAATAGTTGGGCGCTGGCCTGGGTTTCGGCGATATCACCATGTTCAGTCGCCGTGCCATGCCCGTTGATATAGCCAATCTGCGACGCACTGACGCCGGCATCGTCCAGCGCCAGTTGCATCGCCACCGCCATGGTTGCCGCGCTGGGTTGCGTGACGTGACTGCCATCGCAATTGCTGCCGTAACCGATGACCTCGGCATAGATTTTGGCGCCGCGAGCCAGCGCATGTTCGTATTCTTCCAGGATCAGCGTGCAGGCACCTTCGCCAATAACCAGGCCATCCCGGTCTGCGTCATACGGGCGGGGCGACAAGTGCGGCGTATCGTTTCTGGTACTGGTGGCAAACAGCGTGTCGAACACCGCCGCTTCAGTCACGCTCAGCTCTTCAGCCCCGCCAGCAACCATCACCGTTGCCTGGCCGTAGCGAATCGCCTCATAAGCCGAACCGATGCCCTGGCTGCCAGAAGTACATGCGCTGGACGTGGTAAACACGCGCCCGGTCAGGCCGAAAAACACGGAGATGTTCACCGCCGTGGTGTGGCTCATCATCTTCAGATAGCTGTTGGCATTAACGCCTTCAGTGGATTTATTCAGCAGCATTTTGCCAAAGTCGCCCACGGCATCCGGCGTACCGGTACTGGAACCATAAGACACACCAGTGCGCCCCGAAGTCAGCACCGGATGATCCAGCAAGCCCGCGTCAGCCAGTGCCAGCTCGGCCGTACGCACCGCCATCACCGCCACGCGCCCCATGCTGCGGGTACGTTTGCGATTGTAGGTTTCCTTGGGGAGTTCAAACGGCGCCGCGGGTGCCGCCAGACGCGTGTTCAGTCCATCGTATTCGCCCCACTGTGCCAGGTTCACCACCCCGCTGCGCTCGGCGCGCAAGCTCGCTTCAATGGTTGGCCAGTCGTTGCCAATCGGGCTGATCCCGGCCACGCCGGTGACTACTACGCGGCGCGGACTCATGCCAGGCCTCCGTTCACCGAGATCACCTGACGGGTGATATACGCCGCATCGGGCGACAATAAAAAGCTCACCGTGGCGGCAACTTCTTCCGGCTTGCCCACGCGTTTGGCGGGGATCATCTTCAGTGCTTCTTCCAGCACCAGCGGGTCGACCATTTCGGTATCAATCAAACCTGGCGCCACGCAATTGACGGTGATCTTGCGCTTGGCCAGTTCCACCGCCAGCGCCTTGCTGGCACCGATAATCCCGGCTTTGGCGGCGCTGTAATTCACCTGACCGCGATTGCCAATTACGCCGGATACCGACGACAAAGTGACAATCCGGCCGGGCTGGCGGGTCTGGATCATCGGCATTACCAGCGGATGCAGAATATTGTAAAAGCCGTCCAGATTGGTTCGCAGCACGCCGTCCCATTCGGCATCGGTCATCGCCGGAAAAGCCGCATCGGCAGCAATGCCCGCGTTACAGACCACGCCATACGGCGCGCCGTGCGTTTCGATATCGGCTTCCAGTGCAGCGCGGGCAGCAGCCCGATCGGCCACATCAAATTGCAGAATCCGCGCGTTGCGACCCAGCGCAGCGATCTCGTCGGCCACCGCCTGTGCTTCGTCGCGCCGACTACGGCAATGCAAGATCACGTCGTAGCCATCACGCGCCAGACGCAGCGCTATAGCGCGACCGATTCCCCGGCTGGAGCCGGTTACCAATACTGTACTCATGCGTGTTCTTTCAAAAATGCGTCAAGGTTTTCGGGCTGGTAGGCAGAAAGCAGCGCCTCAGCCAGGGTCTCGCCTTGCGGCGTTGCGATCCGGCATTGCATCACGCCAATGCCGTTGTCAGCTTGAAACTCCCGGGTGGCCGTGACCAGCAAGGGCTGGCCCACAACAAACCTTGGCACGTGGGTGTGATAGCGGCGGGTGCCGAGCATGAACCCGACGCGGGGTGGCTCGTTGCGCTGGCGCCCTTCCCAACCGGCCAGCGCAGCCATGGTTTGCGCCATGTATTCCAGCCCGACCCAACCGCCGACAAAACCAGCGTCATCAAACATGCCGTCGCCACGCGGTACTACCAATGCGGTGAGCGAGTTAGCCGACACCGCCACCACGCCATCCAGCAACAGCATTGGGCCCGCGTGCGGCACCAGTTCAAAAATAGGTGTGTCCAGGAGCTTCATGTAGCCAGTACCACTGCGATATTGTTGCCGCCAAAGGCGAACGAGTTGCTGATTGCGGCGCTCACTTTAGCGTGTGTGCCGTGTTCCACCAGTGGTAATACCGGCAATGCCGGGTCTTGCACGCCATCCCACAAGTGCGGTGGCAAGCGGTGTTCGGTATCGGTCAGCACCAGCCAGCAAAACAATGCTTCCAGCGAACCCGCCGAACCCAGGCAATGGCCGGTCAACGGTTTGGTAGAACTGGCGGGCACGCCAGGCAGCAACGCAGCCACAACCTGGTTTTCCATGGCGTCGTTTTGCGGCGTGGCGGTGCCATGCAGGTTGGCATAGCCAATCGCACCGGCAGCCAAACCAGCCCTCTCCAGTGCTTGCGTTACCGCCGCCTTGGCACCACGACCGTCCGGAGCTGGTGCAGAAATATGATGCGCATCAGAGCTTTCGCCCCATCCGGCCACACGTACCGCGGCGGACTGACGGCTGAGCACAAACAACACTGCCGCTTCGCCCAAGTTGATGCCATGACGGTTGGCCGAACTGGGCTGGCACAAACCCGGTGCCACCGAATCAATAGCGCTGAACCCAGCCACAGTGAAATGCGATAACGAATCCGCGCCACCGGCAATGACAATATCGGCCAACCCGTGCTCGATCAACCGTGCTCCGGCGGCCATGGCCTTTGCGCCAGAAGTACACGCTGTCGAGATGCAATACGCCGGGCCGGTCACCCCCAGTTCGGCCGCCAGCAATGTGGCAGGCGAACCTAGTTCTTGCTGGCTGATATGAAACGAGCCGGGCAGCGCGCCATGCTGGTCGTAGGCCATGATCGCCGCTTCGCCGTCAGAAATCCCCGAGGTACTGGTCCCCAGAATGACGGCGATGCGCTGTTTGGAAACTCCCGCCGCCAGCGCGTCAAACTGCGGCCGGATTTGCGCCAGAGCAGCCAGCAACAGCGCGTTATTACGCGAGCGTAACTGCAGCGGCAGATGCGCCAGCGAAGGCAAATCTGCATCGACGACCTGCCCGAGGACCAGTTCACGACCAGCGCTGTATTCGTCGGTCGCAAACATGCCCGGACTGGTCCCGGCAAAGAGGTTGGCCCGAATGCTGGGGATGTCATTACCTAGCGCGCACAGGGCGCCAGAAGCGTTGATATAACAGGTCATTCTACTTCGCTGGAATCAATAGTCAGGGTGTAGGCCAGTTGGTGATGATGCAGCACCGCTCGGCCTTGCCAGTGATCGGCACCGTCATAAACGATATCGACCATTACATCAGTACCACGCAGCACAGTGCGCTGCTTGCTCTCGTCACGCACGCTCCAGCCGTCGGGTAATGCCTTTTGCAAGGCGTCGGCGGGGGCATAAACCAGCAACAGATCGTTAAGGATACGCTGTGGCGGCAGTTTCATTGCCGGCAGCATATCGGCTTTCAGGTTCTGGCCATCGTAATCCAGCGTCGCCATGCGCAAACCCATGGCGCTGTTGATCACCTCAAGCTGCTGCGCGTCCAGTTGCAGGACGGATTCCATTACCGCGCCGCCACCCGGATAACTCACCTGAAGTTGTTGTTGCACGGTACGCGGGCTGCCCAACGCAGCGGGTGGAATTTGCAGCAACGGCAAATCCCGCGTCAGCAAACTGGCGCAACCACTCAGGAGCGTCAGCCCCAACAGGGTGGCCGCTAGCAATAACCGCCGCATCACATCGACACCGCAGCGTCCAGCGCGGCCAGCCAGCGCTCGGGCGCACGCACGCACGGATTGGTTTCGTCCCATGCGTAACCTGCCAGGATCGACGAAATCATGCGGCGTACTTCTTCATTCTTGTCTTTGTAATAGATCAGCTTCTGGAAGCGCCCGTCATACCACGCGGTAACAAAGGCGCGGAAGGCATCCACTCCACGTTTGAGCGGCACGGCGTAATCTGCCGACCAATCCACGGTTTCGCCATCGAGCATGCGGCCCAGAGCTTTGGCGGCCAGGCTGGCCGAAGTCAGCGCAATGGTCACGCCGGATGAGAACACCGGGTCCAGAAACTCGCCCGCATTCCCCAACAGCGCAAAGTGCTTGCCATACAGTGATTTCACATTGGCCGAATAGCCGGTAATGGTCCGCGCCGGGATGTTCCAATGCGCGTTGGCCAGTAGCTTTTTCAGGTTGGGCGCTTCATTCACGATGGCTTGCAGCCGCTCCAGCTCAGTGCCGCTGTATTGCGCCAGAAACGCCGGTTCTGCTACTACGCCGAGCGAGCAATGACCGTTGGAAAACGGAATGGTCCAGAACCACACATCCTGATGCTCTGGATGAGTGGTAATCAGAATTTTGTTGCGATCAAACGTGCCGACCGGAATGCGGTCTTCGATATGGGTAAAGATGGCGCCGCGCACCGGGAAGTTTGATGGTGTTTCCAGATCAAGCAAGCGCGGCAATACGCGGCCAAAACCGCTGGCATCCAGCACAAACTTTGCGGTTACGCGGTATTCGTCACCGCTGGCATTGTCTTTAACCAGCAAAGTGGGCGTTTCGCCTTCTAAATCGGCAGCGAGTACGGTTTGCTGATAACGGAACTCAGCGCCCGTGCGCGCGGCGCCGTCGGCCAGCACCTTGTCGAAAGCACCGCGCTGCACCTGGTAAGTGGTGCCCCACCCTTTGGACCATTTTTCGCGGAAATCAAAAAAGGTTGCGTCTGCTTCACCGCGGGCAAAGGCGGCACCGTTCTTGTACTGAAACCCGGCTTCCACCACGTCCTGCAGCAGACCGGCTTCTTCGATATACGCCATGCTCTGCGGCAACAAACTCTCGCCAATCGAAAAACGTGGAAACGTTTCGCGTTCCAGCACCAGCACCTGACGACCTTGCTTGCGCAGCAGGGCCGCAGCGACGGCACCGGATGGTCCGGCACCAATAATGACGATTTCAGCGTGTTGCGTCGGTTGCGACATGTGCTTTTCCGGAGGATTGAGTAAGGCGAAACAAAGGCGCGAGCAGCCAGACGAAGCCGATCCCGCATAAAGTGGAGAAACCGAATGCATGCAGCGCTGGCGTGGAACTGAGCGCCAGCAAGCCAAACGATAACAAGGTGCAGATTGCTGCCAGCGTCACCGCCAGATAAACCCGGCCATCATCCGGATGCTCCAGCAGGAAAATCCCGTAATCCATACCCATGCCCAGCACCAGCAAAAAGGTGACCATGCTCAGTAATTGCAGCGGCGCGCCTACGGCACCCATGACCGCCAGCGTCATCAGAGTAGCCAATGCGGGCGGTAACATGATGCGCCAGGTCTGGCGGCGATAGCGCAGTGACAAGACCGCGAACGCTAACACATAGGCGCCGATCAGCACTTGCGTTAACAACTGGCGATATTGCGCCATCAGAGCGGAGATTTCCGACACCTTGTCGACCCACACCACGCCATCAACCTTGATTTGCGCCAGTTGCGCGGTGGTGGCGCGGTCATTCAAGCCTTGCAGCAGCATCATGCTGGCGTATTGGGTGCCCTTTGCGCCCCTTTGCTGACCCAGCCACAAATAGCTACTCGCCACAGCTGCCGGCGATTTGAACCAGGTTTCAAAATCAAGCAAGGGCGCATCAGTGCGCTGTTGCTGCAACCAGGCTGGCGTCAATCCCACGTTGTCAGCCAGACCTTCCAGCAAGCCATGCCGCTGGTTGATCTGCTGATCCAGCAAGGCGGCATTACGGCGCTGGGTGGCCTGCGACGGCACCCAGCGGCTGACGCTCTCTACGCCGGCCAATTGGCCCCGCGCGATATACGGTGCCAGCTGGCTACGCACGGCCTCTTCACGTCGCAAGACTTGCTCGGGCGTGGCGCCAGTCACAATGAATAACTGCGCCGGGCTGGGCAAGCCCATGACGCGACCGATATCGATCTGCTCCGATAACAATTGCGGATCAACGCCGGATAGCGCGCGGATATCGTCATTTTGTTTCAGCTGGCTCAGGCCAGCGCCAATCAGCACCAGTAATGCCAGCATCCATAGCCAACGGCGGCCATACACTCGCGGCCAGCGCTGCAATAAACCACCTATCCATTGACTCAAACTGGTGGGCCGCATGCCACGACTTTCCAGCAGCGGGAACCACAACATCACCGTGAGCCAGGCGCCGACAATGCCGATAATCGCAAACACCGCCATCTGTGCCAGACCAGGAAACGGCGTCAGCGCCAGCCCCAGATAACCCAGTGACATAGTAGTGACCGCCAGCAGCATGCTTGGCAACAACTTGCGATATCGCGCTGAGACCGGCTGCGGGTTATCGATGCCGGACGCCAGTGCCAGCAAGCTGTAGTCCACCGCCACCCCGACCAGGCTGGTGCCAAACACCAACGTGAGCATGTGGATATGGCCGAATAGCTGCAAGGTCAGCGTGGTGCTGACCAGGCTACCGATGATTACCGATAACGCCGCCAGCGCCACTGGTCGCACGCCACGGAACACCAGCAGCGCCAGCAGTAACACGCCGATGGTAGAGCCGACACCAATGGTCGACATCTCGCTTTTGGCACTACGCGCTGCGGTAGCTGCAAACAGTACGACGCCAGCGCGGCGTAATTGAACGTCTGGATATTGGCTCTTGAGCTTGCTTGCTGCGCTTTCCAGTCCACCTAACACCTGTTCTTGCAAACCAAGGGCAAACGCGCTGCCGTTGAGCGTGTATGGCAGCACCACATAATTGATGCCATTGGCCGAGGCCCGCAAAAAGCCTTCTTGCGGGCGCAGCTTGTTGGCACCGGCCAGGCTTTGCAGCCAGTTGGCGTACAGGCCAAATGGATCATCCTTCCATGCCAGCGTAGCGCCTGCTACTGGCGAATACGCGGCGGCCAAGCCACGCTGTGCCCAGTCGGTCTGGCTCTGTTGCAATGCCTGCAAGTCAGTTGGGGCCAGAAAATTGTGCCGATAAGGGGTATAAAAATTGCTGATCGCCGCCAGCGTTTCGCCGAGCGGCTGGCTGGTCATCGGCAGAGCGGCAATGTCATGCTGAAACTGTCGAGCGGCGGCGGTGGCCTGGTCCGGATCTTTATTGCCGATCATGAACACCAGGTGACGTTCACCCTGCGCGGCAAGCGAGCGCAACGCCGCTTCGGCCATCGGGTTGCGCTGGTCACGCGGCAATAGCGCAAACAGATCGGTATCGAGCCGGTGCGGCAGCGTATTGCGTTCCAGCAGCAAGGTACCAGCCAACGCCAGCACCACCAGCAACCAGATCGCAGCGAGCATCTTGCTTACGCGCATGCGGCACTCGCGCAGATCAACGTTGTGCCAGGCTTATTCAAAATACGCGCTCTCGGTCGGGGTCAGCGCGGGCGCGGTAGTGACGTCGTGCATGTCGATCTGCGTTACATCGCCGCTGGCTGCGTTCAGCTGGATATGTTCAACCGTGCCCGAACCTTGCAACTGGATACCGGAAATCAGCTTGCCCAGCGCAGCGTCTTTGGGCGTGAGCGAGAGTTTCCAGTTTTTGCCGGTCACACTGCCGTCGGCATTAAACAAGCGGCCCAGCGCGCCCACATCGCCCGAGAACAGCGAGAACAACAAACCGCTGACGGTTTTTACGGTCGGCTCTTTATCGCCCGACAGTTTCATCATCACCTGGTCGCCATTCTTTTGCAGAATCTCGCCACGGGTCACGCGCAAGGTGCTGGGGAAAGGTTTTTCAGCTTTCCAGATCACACCGCGCTGTTTGTCGACCAGGAACGAACCGGTCGAGGTCAGCGGTTTTTTCACACCAACCAGTTGCCGCGCCTGAGTGAACTGGCCATGAATAACCGGTGCGTCAATCAGTTTGCTCTGGATATTCTTGAACAGCACATCATCGGCGTGCGCCATGCCAGCGAGCAGGCACAAGCCAAAAAACAATGATTTCACGGGTGAGGTACTCCGAGTTTTTCAAACAGGATGGCGGGCGAGACAAAGCACATTTCACCACTGGTCATATTCACCGCCACTTGTACGGTGTGGCCGCGTGTCAGGCGTTCGCCACTAGCTACATCGCGGATTTCGTAGCGTACTTTCAGGCGGTTTTCCCACTCCACAATCGCGGCGTGGATTTCAATTTTTTGCTGGTAAACCAGCGGTCGGGCATAGCGCACGTTCAGTTCGATCACCGGCCAGGCAAACCCGGAATCGCGCATGGCAGGCACGTCGTAATCCAGTTGCTGAAACAGCGCGGTGCGGGCGTGTTCAAAGTAGCGGGCGTAGTTGCCGTGCCACACCACGTGCATCGGGTCCAGATCATGAAACGGGATGACCACGGTGACACTGGCGCTATGCAGCGGCTTAGTCATAGACGCTCCAGGCCTGATCGCTGATGCGCGTCAGCAGTTGTCGCAGCAATGGTTCGAGCGCGACATCTTCATCAATAAAGGCAATCTCCGCTCCCAGTTGCGCCACAAAACCGCTGGCTTGGGCCGACAACGCCACCGACGAGCCGCCGTCTCGTTCACGCAGCGCCACGCCCTGGCGCACGGTGATCAACATGGCCGCCAACACTTGTTCGGTCAGTTGAAGCACGCGCAAACAATCGCGCGCCGCAATCGTGCCCATGCTGACTTTGTCCTGATTGTGGCACTCGGTGGAACGCGAGAAAACGGAAGCGGGCATGGTCAGCTTGAGCGCTTCTGCCGTCCATGCCGAGACGCTGATCTGCAGCGCTTTCAAGCCATGGTTAATGGCGGCGCGCGGGCCAGTGGCACCGGACAGATTGGCTGGCAAGCCATGGTTGTAACGGGCATCGACCAGCAGCGCCATTTGCCGATCCAGCAAATCCGCCACGTTGGCGACCAGGTTCTTCAGGCTGTCCATGGCAAACGCGATATGGCCGCCGTAGAAGTGGCCGCCGTGCAGCAAGCGCTGTTCTTCCGGGTCGATCAACGGGTTGTCATTGGCGCTGTTGAGTTCGTTTTCGATGGTGGTGCGCAAAAACGGCAGCGTGTCTTCAAGCACGCCAATCACATGCGGCGCGCAACGCAAGGAATAGCGATCCTGCAAACGTTGTTCGCTGCCGATATCCGAGATATCGCCGCGAATCCGTGCGGCCACGCGCTGCTGCCCGGCGTGTGGTTTGGCAGCAAACAGCGCCTCATCAAAGTGGTACGCATTGCCGGCAGCCGTTGCCACTGCAAGGCTGGTGATACGCGTTGCCAGTTCGCTCACGTAATTGGCTTTATCCCACGCCAGACAGGCCAGCGCAGTCATGACCGCAGTGCCATTCATCATCGCCAGGCCTTCTTTGGGGCGCAGGCGCAGTGGGGTTAGCCCGGCGGCATTCAAAGCTGCGGCGGCAGTGAGTGTTTCGCTTTTGACGCGCGCCTCGCGCTCGCCACACATGACGGCGACCACATACGACAGTGGCGTCAGATCGCCACTGGCGCCCACTGAACCCTCTGCGGGCACCAACGGCAAGATGTCATGCGCAATCAGACCTTGCAGTTGCGCCAGCAAATCCCAGCTCACGCCGGAATAACCACGGGTGAGCGATGCCAGGCGGGTGGCAAGGATGGCACGGGTTTGCGGGGCGTCGAAATGTTCGCCCAGGCCGCAGCCGTGATAGGTATAAAGGTGATGCGGCAACTCGACGACCAGATCCATCGGAATGCCGACGGTGCAGGAGTCGCCATAACCGGTGGTCACGCCGTAAATCTCACCCTCTTCAGCCAGCAACCGATCCAGAAACTGCGCACCGGCGCTGATGCGCTGGGCAAACGCCGGGCTGGCATCAAGTTCAGCCACGGCCTGGCGCCGTGAAATCGCCACGATGTTTTCAATGGTCAACCGCGCCGGGCCGAAAGTGATTTTGTGCAAAGCGTCGCTCATCAGGCTTGGGCCTCGGTCATGCGGGCCTGCGCCCAGAATGGGAAGAAATTGAACCACTGTAATGGTGCGAGGTGACATTCAGCTGCCATGAGGTCGGCAAACTGTTGCGCCAGCAGTGTCGCTCCAGCTGTGCGGTCGGCCCGGGGCAGATGCACCGGGTCCGCCAGTTTGCGGATGGTGATGTGCGTATCGCGGCCGCGCTTGCTGGCAATGACGACCAGCAGCGGACATTTAAGGATACTGGCGATCAGATACGGCCCCATCGGCAGCAGCGTCGGACACCCTAGAAAGTCTACCGGCACCATGCGGCCTTGATCCGACACCGGCACCCGGTCACCGGCAATCACCACAAACTCACCGCGCTCGACCCGCTCGGACAACAACACGGCGGTGGCGGATGACAGGTCGGTGACCTGAATCAGATCAACCTGGCTATCTGGCGCCAGCTCGCGCATCAGCCGGTTGAATTGTTGCGCGTGGCGGGTGTGGGTAAAGATGGTCAGCTTGAGCGCGGAGCGGCGCTGTTTGGCCATCGCCCGGCAAAGCTCGAAATTGCCGATATGCGAGGCCACAATCACCCCGCCCTTGCCCTGTTCCAGCAGATCAATCAGTGGCTGGCCGCCATCAACATGCACGCCGCCGACACTTTCCGGTGCGCTCCACACCAGCAGCTTATCCAGCAAGGTTTCGGCAAAAGCGCCGAAATGCCGCAACACGCTCAGCAAGTTTGGTGCTGGTGAAGCACCCGCCGTATCTTGATGCAGCCGGGTCAGGTAATCACGCGAGGCAGCGCGGGCGTCCGGGCGCGTGGCCACATACCACGCCAGCACTGGATACAGCGCAGCGCGGAACGGCCAGCGGCCAAACCAGCGATAAACCGTGAACAGGATTTTCATACCGGAAACAAACCCGGCTTCGCCCACTTTGGACCAGTGAATGGCACGTTCCATCAGGCGCTCCGCATTCCGCCGTGACCGCGCAAAACGCGCCACAGCAATTTGGGCAAGCGCGGCAACATGCCGAGGAACAGCCGGGTGTGCATCAGGCTGATCAGCATGTTGTCGTGCCACAAATTGAAGTGCGAAACCCCATCAAGCGGGTAACGCACATGCGTAGGCACGTTGATGATCGGCACGCCGCGCCAGTCCAGCCGCACCAGGATTTCTGCGTCGAAATCCATGCGCCGGCCAATATGCACGCGATCGACCAAAGCCAGCGTGGCAGGCAGCGGGTAAATGCGAAAGCCGCACATCGAATCTTTAATGCGCAATGACAATGTGTTGATCCACACCCAGATATGCGTGGCGTAGCGGCCGTAGTAGCGGGATTTGGGTACTGATTCATCGTAGATCGGGTAGCCGGCGATCACTGCGTCCGGGTACGCCTGCGCTGTGGCGACGATATGTGGCAGATCACCAATGTCATGCTGTCCATCCGAATCAATCTGCAAGGCATGGGTATAACCCAGCTTGCCCGCCAGGCGCATGCCGGTAATCACCGCGCCGCCTTTACCCTGATTCTGCTCATGCCGGCTCAAGGTCACGCCCGGCCAGGTCGCCAGATCATCCAGCACGTGGGCGCAGGCGGCGGTGCTGCCGTCGTCGACCAGAATGACCGGTAAATTGTGGGCCTGCAGCGCCTGCACCACCTGACCAATCGCTTGTTCGTGGTTATAAACCGGGATGACCGCACACAGCTTCATGTCTCATCCCCAAAAACAATACGTCCGCTGGAATGCACGCGCTCGCCCGAGCTGTAGCTGAACGACAATTGCTGTTTGTCGGTGCGATAACGCAGCGTCAGGGCGACTTGCGCATCCGGCAGGATCACGTTCTGGAACTTGACTGCATCCATGCCTTTAAAGGCGGGCGGCATCTTGAACAGCGTGCGGCCAAAGTGAATGGCCCAGTGCAGTTGCGCCACGCCCGGTAGCACGCTGGCATGCGGGAAATGGCCATCAAAATGCGCCAGATCAGCCACGATGGCGAGTATCAACGTGGTTTCATCATCGTGCTGCTGCGTAGTCAGAATTTGTGGCAAACGCGGTCGCTCAAACAACATCCGTACATCCTGTTCCGGGGTTTTGCCCATACTGGTTTGCGGTAAGGCGTCGACAAAACGCCAGCGGCGCGGCAGCCCTACCCGTTCAAAGCTTTGCGCCAGGTGATCGCGCAGCCAGCGCGTCAGCGCCATACGCCCGTCGTTATGCAGACGGTCTGCGCCGACGCCGTTGAGCACCAGCACGGCACCCAACTCCACGCGGGCACCGTCCAGCACCACCACGCGAACTTCGGTCACGAGGCCGGTGGCCTGCAACGCTTGCTCCAGCGCGGTCAGCGAAATTCGTTTTTCTTCAATCTTGGCAATGCGGTCTGCCCGCCCCAGCAAGCGAAAGCGGCCATCGGCGAGGAACTCGGCGCGATCAGCCGTCTGGAACCAATCGGCACTGGGCAGATAAGGCGAACGCAGGCGCAGCAAGTCTTCTTCACCCGCTGCAATTTCAACACCTGGCAGCGGTTGCCACGCGGCATCCGGGTGATCACGCCAGGCAATGCCGCCCGTTTCCGAACTACCAAAGATTTCACGCACAGCCACGCCGGTACGTTCGCGCATGGCCAGAGAAGCAGCGGCGGGTAGCGGACCACCCGAAGAGAAAATCGCCCGGCAGCGGTGCGCCAGGCCAGACAGATTCATCTGTTCCGGCAGCCGCTTGAGAAAGGCCGGGCTGCTGACTAACACCAGCGGCTGCTGCCCGCTCAGATGCACCAGTTCTTCCGGAAAAGCCAGGGCTTTGGCGGCAAACGCGCGCCCGCTCACCAACGGCCAGACAATGCGGAACAACAAACCGTAGACATGTTGCTGCGATACCGTGGCCACGATACAGGCATTCGCGGGGATATCAGCCCCGAAGACGCTTTCCTGGGCGCGCATTTCGTCGTCCAGCTGCGCCAGCTTTTTGGGGATGCGGCCCGGTTCACCGGTTGAGCCAGAGGTAAAAACTTCGACCGCTCGCAAATCACCCGACAATGGGGCCAGCGTGCCGGTTCGAGCATGCTGCCAGTCGGTGACCGTGGGTTCGGCAAATTCACCGATCAGCGCGACAGACAATGCCCGCACGCGTTCAGTAGTGGTCGGCGTATTGTCGCCCGGCAAAATCACGCAACGCCCGGCGTGCCAAGCCGCCAGCAACCAGACACAGCAACGGTAGCAATCGGTCTCGAACAGCGCCACATCACCAGCGGGCAATGCGCCGATCACACTGGTGGCGCGAGCGACGTCATAACGCCATTGCGCGCGGGTAATGATCTGCTCACCAGCCATTGCCAGCGGTAAATGATTCGGGCCAGCCAGCGCCCCTTGCAGCAAACTGAAACACTCAGCCATGACGGCGCACCCGCTGGCGAATCAACCATTCGCCACCCAACATCAAGCCGATCAACACATAGGCAATCAGGCCGTTATAAATAGTCCAGACTCTGGCGTCGTTGTAGAGCACCGTCGCCAGTGCAATGCTGCCATTGATGGCAAAGAACAGGCACCAGGCAATGGTGACGCGACGCGTATAACGTACGCCGGATTCCGGCAGATCAGGTTCAGTGAGCCGAGCCATGCGTTCGATCATGGTTTGCGGTGCCTTGAGGCTCAACGCAAACACAATCAACATCGCCACGTTGACCAGCACCGGATACAAACGCACCGGCAAGTCCGAACGCATCAGCAGCGCCAGCACCCCAAACACCCCCGCCACCGGCGCCAGCCACGCCAGACCTGGCAGCGCGGCGCGTTTATGCCAGGCGAGCGGAATCAACACGATCCCGAGTAGCCAGAGCGGCCAGCCGAGATAATGAAAAAGCCAGAACAATGCGGGAATGATCAAGCCGGCAACGGCAGCAAGCCAGGCAGGCATTATGGTTGGATAGCCAGATGCATTACTGGTGAATCAAACCGTACACCGCTTCGACCACGTCGTTGATGGTGCGAACCGATTTGAAGGCTTCCGGCTGCAGACGCTTGCCGGTGACTTGCTTGAGCTTCACGATCAGGTCAACAGCGTCGATGCTGTCGATATCCAGGTCTTCATACAGGCGCGCTTCAGGTTTGATGCGTTCCGGGCTGATTTCAAACGAGTCGACCAGATCTTTGGCGATCCAGTTATAGATTTCATCTTTGGTCACACTTAAGCTCCTTACTTGGTGCGATTGGCGCCGACAAATGCCGCCAGTGCGCTGACCGAAGCAAAATGCCGCCGGGTTTCTTCCGAGTCCGCAGCAAAGCTCAGACCATAACGCTTTTGCAGCGTCACGCCCAATTCCAGCGCATCAATGGAATCCAGTCCCAGACCGTCCACAAACAAGGGCGCATCGGCATCGATATCGTCCGGCGTAATTTCTTCGAGATTCAGGCTGTCAATAATCAGCGTTTTGATCTCTGCGACCAGTGGGTCCATGTTGCGCAATCTCCCTGCTAAAAAATTGTTCCAGCCACGCCGTCAACCAGCGTGCCTGTAAGGCGGGCTCTCCCTTGCCCGTAATCAACGGCGCCACCGCCACATCATCCAGCACGTGAATGCTGAAGTGCGGCTTGGTGGGTGGCGGCCGATACCACTTGCTGCTCTTGGTCAGCGTTTTTTCTGAAACAGTGATCACTACCGGCGTAATGGCAATGTTGCCGCGCACCGCGATATTGGCAGCACCACGTTGAAAACTCATTTCACCCAGCGGCCCGGTACGCGTGCCTTCGGGAAAAACAATCAGATTGTTGCCACGGCCAATGGATTCGATAGCATCCGCCACCAGCCCCGGCCCGCTGGCGTTACTGATATAACCAGCCACACGCACCGGCCCGGCAGTAAACGGATTATTCCAGAGCGAGGCCTTGACCACGCAATCGGGCCGTTTGGTTAGCGCCATCAGGATCACTACATCAATCAAGGACGGGTGATTGGCCAGGATCAACAAACCAGGGCGATTGAGCTTTTCGGCACCATGCACTGTAAAGCGGATGGCGCCAGTGACTTTCATAAGCCAGACAAACGTCGCCATGGCGTGACTGATAAAGTTTTTGGCAAACTTTTCGCGTTCAATGCGGCGCGGCAACAGCAGCATGCCGGGAAACACAATGCCGCGAATGGCCAGGCCGCCCAGACCAAACATGGCAAAGCAAAAGCCAAAGGCAAACGTGCGCCAGGAACGCGACAACATATTCATGCTGGCCGCCTCGCAAGGCACCAGCCAGAAGTACTCAATGGCAAGCGGTTTTGCGCGGTCAGCATAAAGCGTAGCAACGCCATTGGATCAGCATCGCTCTGCGCTGGCGCAGACCATGAAATGTCGAACTCGTCACCGGGGACCAGCGTGAGCAAATAAGCAAAGGTCGGCGTCGAAGGTTCGCCATAACACTGATATTCGGCTGGCAATGGCTCGTCACAGATCACCAGTCGCACCCGCGGCGCACCGTCAGCCAGTTGCATGGCCGCTTCAAACAGACCGGCAAACGCCGTTTGCGTCCCAGCAGCCAGCGCCATCACATTGGCGCTCTCTTTGCGGGCAATGGTGTACAACCCGGCGATGGCGTTGTGCACCGACATACTGAATGCCTGCGGCGAAACGGTGCCGCTGGCCGCGAGTTCGTGCAACAACTGCGTGGACTGACCGATTTCGCCATAGCGCGAGGCAAAAACGATGGGAGATTGTGCGTCTGCGTCTTCTGCATACAGCACTTCCAGCGCCATACGCCCCAGCCGCTGGGCGCGACGACGCAGCATTGCCGGCATTTTTGCGACTGCTGGCTCAGGCCCGTCGGCCGAGCGCACGCCCGCCGCAGCCCAGCCCAGCCAGGCTTGCGGGGTCGTCAGGTCAGGCGCCCAGGCAGCCCAGCTTTCCAGGCGAAATCGCAAAGAGTTTACAACCGGTTCAATCATCTTTCCTGCTGACGCCCACTGGGCATCAGCTCCAAAAATCCATTTAAAAACAGAACACTGCCGCGAAAGGCCGCCCATGCTGCCATAGCCTTGAGGTCAACTCAATACTGTGGGCAATCTTGCCGTTTTCGCTGGCTGATCGCACGCAGTAAGTTGACAAGGGGACCAGTCATCAAAGTTGTGAGAAATGCCATCAAAACCAGCGCGGCAAAGACGGGTGCCGTCAGCAAGCCAAGGTCCATCCCGATATTCACAATCACCAGTTCCATCAGCCCCCGGGCGTTCATCAACACCGCAATCATGCAAGCATTGTGCATATCCACGCCGGTGAGACGGGCGCCACAGAAGGCGCCACCCGCTTTGCCAAGGCACGCAACAATAGTTACAGATGCAATCAGCCAGAAGTCAGCACTACCGGCAAAGTTCAGATGCGTACGCAAACCGGTGTAGGCAAAAAACAACGGTAACGCCCAGACCATCGGTTTGGCCAGTAGCGCTTGCAGACGGGCGCCAAGTTGTTCGTGCCGCGGCAAAATTACACCAGCCAGAAATGCACCCAACAACAAATGCAAGCCCAGATGATCAGCAATCCAGCTCGAGACCAGTAAGGTCAGCAGCGCCAGCAAGCAGTAGACCGTCAAGGATGTCCGCAATTGCAGCAGGCGGGACAGCAATGGGCGCACGGCCAGTAGCATGAATAACACCCAACCCAGACCAAGGATCATCGCGCCCAGACTGGAAGCCGCCGGCTTGCAGATGATCAGCACCACCGCCAGCAATATCCAGGTGCAGACATCGCTCAGCACCGCAGCTGCCATCGCCAGACTACCAATGGGTGTGGCCAGCAACTTTTGTTCGCGCAGGATGCGTGCCAGCACCGGCAGCGCGGTCATGCTCAAGGCGGTGCCAATAAATAACACGAACGACAGTTGCGGCACCTTGCCGGCGACGTAATGCGGAAAAAGGACAAACGCGAGCGCCGCGCCCAGCACAAATGGCAGCAAAATACCGCCCGCGCTCACTGCGATAACCGTCCATTTACGCTGGCGCAAGATCTGCGTGTCTTGCTCCAGGCCCAGCGTCAGCATGAATACGGCAATGGCGGCCTGGCTGATCCAGCCTGGCGCGGTCAGCCCTTGCGGCGGAAACACCAGCGCGCTCAAGTCAGGCGCGAGCGCCCCGAATACCGATGGCCCCAACAACAGGCCTGCCGCCATTTCGCCCACCACTTTGGCCTGGCCACATACCCGCGCCAGCATGCCTGCCAACTGGCAACAGGCAATGACCACAATAATTTGAAATAGCAGCTGAATAACCGGCATGACGTCGCGCGCAGAGGTTTCAAACGGCTCACAGGCGAACCGCAGGGCGGCGAGTATAGCAGAGCAACGCCCCATCCTGACGCGGTGCTTGCCAACCACATGATGAATGATTAGCTCGGCGGACGATTTTGCGGCCATGGTGCAGCAGGCTTACGCCCCGGTGCTGCCGCGCTATTCCGGTTGAGCCAGAATCTGCTCGATTCGCGCGATCTCGTCAGCAGAAAAATCCAGCCGCGCCAGCGCCACAGCGGAGATAGACGATCTTGTTATCAGAAATGCTTGCGGATACCGACGTGGTGGATTCCATTGAGATTGGATTTACAGTTCGCTGGCACCGGCAGCGGCCTGGCAAACGTAGGTTGTCGCGGGCAAACCGTTGGCATTACGATAGCTTGCAGCTACAGCCACGCGAACTGGTTCCACCAAGGCATGCGGCACCAGCGCGACCACGCAACCGCCAAAGCCGCCTCCCGTCATGCGCACGCCACCAGCCTCACCGATCACGCTTTTTACCGTGTCTACCAATTGATCAATCAGCGGTACGGTAATTTCAAAATCGTCCCGCATCGAGGCGTGCGATTCAGCCATCAACCTGGCAAGCAATGGCACGTCACCAGTGCTGAGCGCGGCGGCGGCATCCAGCGTGCGCTGGTTTTCGGTGACGATATGGCGCGCACGGCGGAACACCACCGGGTCCAGCTGAGCCTGCGCGGCCAGCAGTTGCGGCAACGTCACATCGCGCAACGCTTTTACGCCAAAGAATTTTGCGGCAGTTTCGCACTGCTGCCGACGCAGGTTGTATTCGCTACCAACCAGCCCGCGCTGAATATTGGAGTTCAGAATCAGCACCGATAAATCATCCGGCATCGCTACCGATTGGGTTTGCAGCGACCGGCAATCAATCAGCAAGGCGTGGCCCACCTCGCCTGAGGCCGAAATCAGCTGGTCCATAATCCCGCAGTGGCAACCGACAAATTCGTTTTCCGCCTTCTGCGCATTCAGCGCGTTTTGCGTGGGCGTCAGTTCAAGCTGATAGGTCGTTTTGATGGCCTGCCCCACCGCCACCATCAGTGAAGCAGACGAACTCAGCCCGGCGCCTTGCGGGATATCGCCACTGATCACCATGTCGATGCCGCCAAACACCAGCCCCTGCTTTTGCAGATACAGGATCGCGCCACGCACATAAGTGGCCCACAAAGCGTCGGGGTGCGGCACTACCGACTCGTCCAGCGAGAAAATATCGGCCTGGTTGGCATAATCGGCCGCCACCACACGCACGGTGCGATCTTTGCGGGGCGAACAGGCAATCGCTGTGAAATGGTTAATGGCGCACGGCAACACAAAGCCATCGTTGTAATCGGTATGTTCGCCGATCAAATTGACGCGGCCGGGCGCTTGAATAATGTGCTGCGGCAGCACGCCAAAGGTTTCAATAAACATTGCGTTTACGCGGTAGTCCGGGCCAGACATCACAACCCCTTTGTATTTTGCAAATAATGCACTTCGGATAATTGTTGCAGCCGTTCAGCCGCTTGCTCTGGGGTAATGTCGCGCTGGGTTTCGGCCATCATTTCATAGCCGACCATAAACTTGCGCACCGAGGCCGAACGCAGCAGCGGCGGATAGAAATGCGCGTGCAACTGCCAATGCTGGCCATCGTTGGCAGCGTGTGACGGTGCACCATGCCAGCCCATCGAATACGGAAACGAGGTGTTAAACAGATTGTCGTAACGCGTGGTCAGCTTTTTGATCACCACTGCCAAGTCCAGCTTTTGCGCCTCGTCCAGTTTGTCCAGATGCGTCACATGCGCTTTGGGCAACAGCAGCGTTTCAAATGGCCAGGATGCCCAATACGGCACCACGGCGATCCAGTGTTCGGTTTCTACTACCGTGCGGCCGCCATCGGCCTGCTCGCGCCGGGCGTAGTCGAGCAGCATGGGCGAACCGTGTTCGGCAAACCACGCGGCCTGGTGTTCATCTTCCAGCGCTACTTCGGTCGGCACAAAGTTGCTGGCCCACAATTGGCCATGCGGATGCGGATTGGAACACCCCATTGCCGCACCCTTGTTCTCGAAAACTTGCACCCATTCCCAGTCAGCCGAGAGTTCGCTGACCTGTTCGCACCACACGTCCACCACGTGCCCGAGCGCTTCGAGCGATAACTCCGGCAGCGTTTTGCTGTGATCGGGCGAGAAGCAAATAACGCGGGCGAGGCCTTGTGCGGCACCAGCCTGAAACAGCGGGTCCTGGTTAGCCGGGGGCGCCGGAGTGTCTGCCAGCAGCGCGGCAAAGTCGTTGGCGAACACCCAGGTGTTTTGGTAGTCCGGATTGCGCTCGCCGGTCACCCGATCATTGCCAGGGCACAAGAAACAAGTCGGATCATGTTTAGGCCGAGCCTCAGTGGCTGGCGCATCCAGCGCGCCCTGCCACGGCCGTTTGGCGCGATGCGGCGACACCAGAACCCAACGCCCGGTCAGCGGGTTATAGCGGCGATGCGGGTGATCTACGGGGTTGAACATCTGTACTCCTGAAGCTTTTATTAACCCTTGCGACCGGTTTCCCGGATGGATTGGCAAGGGCCGCAGAATTTTTGTTTGCACCGGCAAACAGCAGCGCGGATGGGCATTGTAGCGCCTAACGCTCAATCATAGATATTATTACTAATAAATTAGTTGTCGTCAGCGGATATCAAAACGTCCGTTCAAACTGGCACACCCGCATGACACCTGGCCGCTTGTGATAGATTGCTGCGATTGTTCATGCATGGCAAAACCTGATGAGTCTTTCACTCAAGAATGTCCGCTACTTCATTGCCGTGGCCGAGCCGTCATGTTCGCGCTGAAAACATTCCTGCTGTTTGCCCTGACTGCCCTGGCGGAAATCGTCGGTTGTTATCTGCCATGGTTATGGCTGCGCAAAGATGCGCCGATATGGTTATTGATCCCCGCCGCGTTCAGCCTGGCCTTGTTTGCATGGCTGCTGACCTTGCATCCGGCGGGCGCGGGCAGGACTTATGCTGCCTATGGCGGGGTGTATGTGGCAGCTGCCCTTGGCTGGATGTGGGCCGTAGAAGGTGTGCGGCCGGACCGTTGGGATTGCCTTGGTGCAGCAGTTACGCTGCTGGGGATGGCAATTATTTTCTTTGCGCCACGTGGGGCGTAAACCGCAACCGGATCAATTGTGCCGATGCGGGTGCATGTGCTCATGCTGGCAGGTGGCGCCGGTTGCCTGGCATTCATTGCAAAACGCTTTGACTTCCAGATGCTGAGGCACCGCGCCAAAGCCGTTTTCGCCCAACAAGCGGGTAAAGAAGAACTCGCAATCGTCGCCGCGCGCCTCGGCGACCTTGCCGCAACACGGGCAGATGATAAACAACGTCTGCGCCGCATGATCGTGCTGCTGGCAGGCAACGTAGCCATTGACCACTTCCAGCCGGTGCACCAGTCCTTCAGTTTCCAGAAATTCCAGCGCGCGATAGATGGTGGGCGGGGTGAGTGATGCAATGCCCGGGCGCAACGCTTCGAGCAAATCGTAGGCTTTGCTGTAGCCGGGTTGATCGGCAATGCGCTCCAGCACTTGCCGCCGGATAGTGGTCAAGCGAGTGCCATGCTCGCGGCAGCGATCTTCAGCGTAATCGAGAAATTCTTGTGTATTCATAGGCCTGCATTGGGGTGACAGCAGGCACAAGCAGTGCCCGCATGGGCTTGATTCTAACCCATCTAGTGGCCCACGACTGCGCTGGCGTACTCCGGTCATGGCGTTTCCCGGTCTATGCAGCCAAGAAAAAACGGCGCCTGTTGCGCCGTCTTTGGTCACCACTGCGCGCAGCGGTTTACTGCAATGGAATCACTTTGACGTCTGCATCCGCAGCAGCCGGTGCCGGAGTGGCGCTGGCCGGGCAATTTGCGCCAGCTTGGTTGCAGTTGACCAGAGTGAAGATATTCCAGTTGCGCGTTGCATCTTTAACCCGACCGCTGGCCCGCTGTATCTCACCAGTAGCAGGCGTATAGGCGATGCTCGATTGCTCGACAAACTGGATGCTGCCCTGTTTGGATGCCAGTTCCTGGCGTACTTTGATATCAAACCGCATGTCCTGCCCTGGCGGCACCAACCCTTGCGGCATGGCATGAAAACGCATTTGTGCCGGACCAGCGTCGTAGCCGTTCTTGCCGGTAAAGGTAATCACTTGCTCATTCTTCCAGTCTGGCTTGTCGCCCAGCACCTTCGGAAACATGGTCGGGGCCTGCATCGCCGAACGCGGGCCATCCAGCAAAAAAGTGGCGCAATCGTCGTCCGCCTGCCAACTCCAGTAACTACCGAGATCAACCTTGTGCAAGGTGATATAGCGGGTCGGGGCGGACTGGCCCGATACGGCGATATCACACTTCAAATGCTGATCACCCTCGGCGGCCCAGACGTGGGACAACGGCAACAATGCAAGCATTGCAATAAGGGGCAGATGGCGGGCGGTCATGACTTTTCCTTGTTATGGGGTGAGCTGGTTTTGCGCATTCTAGCCAGGCCCGGCGCACTTTGTGCAAACCGCAGCGCTGGTGTTTTTACAGGGCCGTGGCCCGTTTCGGCACAAATGTGAATGAAAGCCCTTTGAAAGACAATGGGATATCGCTAGACTGCCCGTTCGATCTTGATCCGGATCGAAGCACGCTCCGGACATCAATGGCAGGCGTTGCTATCAACAACCGGCGCAGCCGCAGCAATCAAAACAGGACAGCATGATCAATCCCAACAACAAACCCGTCGGCGTGGTGGATGACGTCGAAGCCCTGCGCATTGTTTCCGATGCCGTTCTCAAACTGTGGGACACCGTGGATGACCTCTCCCGCCTGCGCCCGGCTCACACTGATCAATACCACGTCACCATTTTTGGCTCGGCCCGCATTCAGGAAGACACGCCATCGTACGAAGCGGTGAAACAGTTGGCATCGCAACTGGCGGCAATGGGTTGTCGCATTGTTACCGGCGGCGGCCCTGGCCTGATGCAAGCGGCCAACGAAGGCGCGCGCCAGGCCAAGCCCGATGATCCGGAAGCCTCCGTTGGCATCCGCGTTGATCTGGATTTCGAACAACACGTGAATGACTTCGTGGGCCGCGTGTACGAGCACAAGACATTTTTCTCGCGCCTGCATCACTTCGTCGCCCGTTCCAACGCCTTCATCGTGACTGAAGGCGGCGTGGGGACGCTGCTGGAATTGTCGATGATCTGGCAGCTACTTCAAGTGCGCAAACTGTATGACACCCCGCTAATTCTCATCGGCGACATGTGGCACGGTCTGGTCGATTGGGCGCAGTTGAACATGGTGGACAACGGCGCTGCCCTGGCCAGCCCGCGTGATATGCAGATTCCGGTGGTGGTGGACAGCATTGAAGACGCCGTGCAGTTGATTCGTGAGCATCACGCCAAGTGGCTGGATGTGGGCAAGTCGCTGGAGCCGGTGACGGCGCGGCCATAAATCGCAAATAGAGTCGTAGCCCGGATGAGGCGTGAGCGAGAATCCGGGGTTGCGATGTCTCAATGAGCCACCGCGTTGGTCCTTCCCCATGCCGCGCCCCGGATTCTCACTTCGTTTCATCCGGGCTACGAATATTGCCTGCAGCACCAGAAAAAAACGGCCGCGAAATCAAATTCGCGACCGTTTTTTTACGTGCGGGTGATCCGCACACCAAGACTGCTTGCTGAGAGTTACATCTCTTCCAGCACATCAATCCCGAGCAAGCCCAAACCGGTCGACAAGGTTCTGGCCGTAGCCGCGCACAAGCGCAGACGACTGGCGCGAGTGGCGCCTTCGGATTTGAGCACCGGGCACGCATCGTAAAAACGCGAGAAGCGTGTCGCCAGCTGATAGAGATAAGCGCACAAGAAGTGTGGCGCGGTTTCGGCAGCCACTTGCTGCAGCAGTTCCGGGAATTGCGCCAGAGCCAGCGCCAGCGCGTGTTCGGCGGGTTCGGCCAGATGCAGTTCGGCGTTGGCATCTACCGTACCAGCCTGGCGGAAGATACTGGCGATCCGGGTGTAGGCATATTGCAGATACGGCGCGGTGTTGCCTTCAAAGCTGAGCATGCTTTCCCAGTCGAACACATAGTCGCTGGTGCGATGCTTGGCCAGATCGGCGTATTTGACGGCACCAATCCCCACTGTGCGGGCGATCTGGCGGCGGGTGGCTTCAGCCAGGTCCGGGTTCTTGCTGGTCACCAAGTCAAACGCGCGGCTTTCTGCTTCTTCCAGCAATTCAACCAGTTTGACCGTGCCGCCGGAGCGGGTTTTGAAGGGTTTGTTGTCCTTGCCCATCATTGTGCCGAACGGCACGTGTTCCAGCACGATATCGTCGCGCACGAACCCGGCTTTGCGCGCCACGGTAAACACTTGCTGGAAATGCAGACCCTGGCGAGCGTCCACCACGTACAACACGCGGTCCGCATGCAGCACATGGTCGCGATAACGCGCGGCCGCCAGATCGGTGGTGGAGTACAGATAACCACCATCGTTCTTTTGCACGATATACGCCGCGGGCTCGCCTTCCTTGTTGCGGAATTCGTCGAGGAACACCACTTGTGCACCCTGGCTTTCGGTCAGCAAACCCTTGGTACGCAGGTCAGTCACCACTTGCGCCAGATCGTCGTTATAGGCCGACTCGCCCATTACGTCGTCGTCGGTCAGCTTTACGCCCAGCTGTTTGTAAACCGCATTGCAATGCGCCAGTGAAATCTCGCGAAAGCGCTCCCACAACGCCAGCACACGCGTGTCGCCCGCTTGCAGGCGGACCACGTAATCACGTGCGGTATCCGCAAAGGCTGGGTCTTCATCGAAGCGGGTTTTGGCTTCGCGGTAGAAGGTTTCCAGATCATGCAGTGCGATTTCAGCCGGTTTGCTGGTTTCCTGTTCAAACAGGTATGCAGTCAGCATGCCGAATTGCGTGCCCCAGTCACCCACGTGATTCTGGCGGATAACCTTGTTGCCCATGAACTCGAACACCCGCGCCAGCGCGTCGCCAATGATGGTCGAACGCAAATGGCCGACGTGCATTTCTTTGGCCAGATTGGGGGACGACAAATCCACCACCACGGTTGCGGCGTGTGCAACGCCAGCGCCCAGGCGCAGGTCTTGTTGCCCGGCGATCACACGTTGGGCGAGGAATTCATCAGCCAGGGTGACGTTGATAAAACCAGGGCCGGCGATGTCCAGTTTGCTGGCAATGCCACGCAGATCCAGATGCTCCAGCACACGTGTGGCCAGCTCTCGCGGGTTCGCTTTTTGTGCCTTGGCGACGGCCATGACGCCGTTGATTTGATAGTCGCCAAATTCCGGCTTGGAGGCCGGCTGCACTGCCGGGTTTGCGTCCGGCACGCCAATGGCGGCGAACGCAGCACTGGCACGCTGCGCGATAAGCTGAAGCAAGGTCATTTACTGGTATCCGGGAAAAATAGAATCGCAAAACGCGTATTGTAGCAAACATGAAGCCATCAGCCGCGCCATGCAGGCTACGGCAGCCTGGCGGTGAGGTCGTCAGCCTGCCAGCGGGTGTTCGCCTTCCGGCGGGGCCGGTTGCTGGCGCGGCAGCGTAAAGCGAAAGCGCGCGCCACCCTCTTCACGATTGGCGGCAACAATCACCCCGCCATGCGCTTCGACGATTTCCCGACAAATCGCCAGACCCAAGCCAGAACTGCCTGGCGTGTTCAGGCCGCTACCCTGCACAAACTTCTCAAAGATGCGCTCCAGGTCATCTTGGGCAATGGCCGGGCCGTCGTTCTCTACCAGCGTCACCAGCAGATCACCCTCGGCGTAAACCGTCACGGCGATTTCGCCATCTTCCGGACTGAAGCGAATGGCATTGGAGACCAGATTGCGTAGCACCTGCGCCACGCGTGACGCATCGCAATCGAGCAGATCGTCTGGCGGCACGCGTGGCACCAGGCTGATCCGTTTACGGCTGGCCAGTGGCTCAAGTTCAGTGATCACGCCCTCGATAATCCGCCCCAACGCATGTTGCGACAGGTGGTAATCCATCTTGCCCGACTCCAGTTTGGCAATGTCGAGCAGGTCGTTCACCATGCCCAACAAACGCTCACCAGACTGGATGATATTGTCAAAATAACGGCGCAGTTTCTCGGGTTTGGCCGTTTCTGCCTTGTCCTGACCGATGCGGGCAAAGCTGAGAATGGCGTGCATCGGCGTGCGCAATTCATGCGAAATATTCGATACAAACTGGGTTTTGGCCCGATTGGCCGCATTGGCCCGATCCCGCGCACCGCGTAGATCGGCGGTCTGGGCGGCGACGATGTCTTGCAAGTGGTCGCGCGCGTTACGCAGTTCGCCCTCGGTGAGTTTCAGCGCAGTGATATCGCGCACCAGCCACAGCACGTGGGCGTTGTTCTGCTGCGGCAGCGGCAAGATCAGCGCCTCAAACCAGCGCTCACCTTCGACCAGTTCTGCCTCGTATACCATGCGCTGCGCCCGGCCCGATTGCAGCGCGATTTCCAGCGCCATGCGACCACCGTCGATTACGCTGTTGGGCATGGTATGAAAAATCGAGTGCCCGACCGGATCACCTTCAAACAAGCGCGTGGTGTTGCCAAAGGCATCCTGCACAACGCTATTGGCATCCACCACAAAGACCGGATCGGGCAGAATTTGCGACAGCCCGGCCAGGCGCGTGGCGGTGATACGGGCAGTCTCGGCCTCACGCGCCAGGTCTCCGGCCGCCTGGACCAGTTGCCGGTCACGCTCGCCCACGCGGCGCACCATCATTTCAAACCCACGCGCCACCCGGCCAAATTCATCATTGCGCTGAGTGCTTGGCAGCGAAATATCGTAGTTGCCATCAGCCACCCGCGCCTCAGCCACCGCCAGTTCAGACAGCGGCTCGGCCACCAGCTTGCGTAGCACGCTCCACAAAATCAGCAGTTCCACCAGCAACGACAAAGCGCCCAGAATCAGCACATACCGCGCATTGGCGCCGGCAATACTGGATAAACGGGATGACGGATAAACCACGATCAGCCGCCAGTCCGGGCCATGGATGCGCCCTACACCAAGCTGGAACTTGCCATCGGAGGTTTCTACCACCTGGGCGTTCGCGGTCACAGACAGCGCGGTGCGCACAATGCTTTGCAGTTCCGGATCATGCAGATGCGATACATCCAGCTTGCCGCCCGCCAGCTGGATTTCTTTGCCAAGGCGCGGATGGGCAATCAGTTGCCCGTCACTGCGCACGATCACGTTGTAGGTGCCGGCGAGGTGGTCATTCGCGGTGCGATGAACCAGATCATCAATCACGATATCCTGGCCCGCCGTACCCACCCAGCGCCCTTTGTAATCAGCAGGAGTGACGTGGGAGATCATCCATTTGTGCGCGCCATCATCGAAATAGACGGTGGTCCAGAACGGGCGGCGCGAAGGATTACTCTGTGCGGTGGATCGCCACACGGTTTCGTATTCATAGATATTGGTGGCGGGCGAGGTCGACTGGCTCCAGTCCACAAATGGCGCGTAATTGAGCGACATCTGTTCTGGCATATTGATAAAGCTGTCGAGAAAACGATTGGTGGTCAGCGGCCCCCATTCGGTCAACAACTGCCACGCGGTTACAACGCGGCGCTGGAACTCTGGCGTGAGGGGGACATCGTTGCGGATAAACAGCGTGGCTTTGTGCTGGTAGTCACTGACTTCGGGCCGCACCCGCACCACGCCATCTTTACCCGCCGCAAACAGGGCGTTGAACTGGGCTCGCGGGTCGGTATTTTCTGCCAGCGCCAACCGTCGCAGATACTCGTTGGCGATCATTTTTGTTTGCGTTTCCGCCAGCAAAAACTGTTCGCTTTCGCCATCGGCACGCGCTTGCACGTAGTTGCGCAAACCATCCCGCAAGCTGTCTTCCAGGCTGGCATAAAAATGCCAATACGCCGCCAGCGTAATCAACAAAATGACCGCAGCAATACGCAGGCCCATGCGAATGAGGGCGCGACGGGTGAGCGTTGTGCGCACCGGCTGCAGCGGCATTATGTCCTGCCTAAATGAGGGGTTAGGTGGATCAACATTTTTGTTTTGTTTGTAAACCAGGTTGTTATTATTAAAATCGTCTGTACGCGCTGCAAAAGCAACCGCTAATACGCAACAGACACAATGAGATACCTGCGGTCGAGGGGATATCTGGCTCAACCCTGGCCCGAGCTACCTTGCCGCTCCTACTTCTTTTATCGCTGTTTTCACCGGAACAGCCCCCGCCTGTGTTCCGTTTAAAGTCGCCAGCATTTAGTCTCGCTTGAACAGCGCCAGCGCCTGTGACCGTTGCAGGGCATGGTCAACCACGGGCTGCGGATAATCGATCCCCAGCCGCAAACCATTCAAGCTGCGCGCCAGCCATGGCGCATGGATATCCTTGTCACTCAGCGCGGCCAGCTCTGGGCAGTACTTCCGGATAAACCGCCCCTGCGGGTCGAATCTTTCCGATTGCGTGACCGGGTTGAATATCCGGAAATACGGTTGGGCATCGCATCCGGTACTGGCCGCCCACTGCCAACCACCATTATTGGCCGCCAAATCGTAATCAAGCAGTTTTTCCGAGAAATATCGCTCGCCCTTACGCCAGTCCACCAGCAAATCTTTGACCAGAAAACTCGCGACAATCATGCGCAGCCGGTTATGCATGTAGCCGGTGCGATTCAATTGGCGCATGGCCGCATCCACCAGCGGGTAACCGGTGCGCCCGTCGCACCACGCGGCAAACCAGTCCAGGTTATTGGGGAACGGCAGATGGTCGTATTCGGCCTTGAAACTGTGCTCAACCACATCCGGGCGATGCCAGAGAATTTGCTGATAAAACTCGCGCCAGATCAGCTCCGACAACCAGGTTTGCGCGCCCTCTGCGCCCACCGCGTGGGCATAGGCCGCCAGTTCGCGCACCGATACCGTACCAAAGCGCAGATGCGTAGACAGATACGATGGCCCTTTGACGCCCGGGAAATCGCGCGTTTCATGATAACGGTTGATCCGCTGTTTGAAGTCCTCAAACAATGCTTCACCACCACTCATGCCGGGCTGGACCGGTAAATCATCCAGCGCATTGTCATCAAAGCCCAGCGTGGCAAGCTCGGGCAAAGCCTGGCGCGACAATGGCGCCAGATTGTGCAGGTATCGCCGCACCGGATAAGGCTTGAGGAAAAAGTCATCAAGCCGCGCTAGCCAGGCACGTTTGTACGGGGTGAATACGCTAAACATGCCCCCGCTCTGGGTCAGGATTTCCTGCTGTTCAAAGATCACCTGATCCTTGAATGTACGCAATTTGACACCAGTTTCATTTAAAGCGCGGCCCACCGCCTCATCACGGCAGATCGCGGCCGGTTCGTAATCATGATTGGTGTAAACCGCCTGCACTTTGAATTCACGCGCCAGTTGCACGATGGCGTGCGCGGCGTTGGCATGGCGCACCACCAGATCGCTCCCGACTTCCCGCAGCGCGGCCTGCAATTCACGCAAGCTGGCATGAATAAAGGCCACGCGCCGATCATTGACGGGCAACGTATCCAGAATGGCGCGGTCGAACACAAAGACCGGCACGACCTGCTGGTTTTCTTTCAGGGCGTGATACAGCGCCGCGTGATCGAACAAACGCAAATCACGCCTGAACCACAGCAAGGCACGTTGAACCATTGATACTTTTCCAGGACGAATGCGGGCTATTCTACGAGAGGCAAGGCGCTTTCAGTACGTTGTCATGAAAAACTGCATGGCGCGCCCCGGCGCACCGTTACGAAGCTGCTTTATGCGATAATCGGAAACATGAACATGAACCTTTCGCGCCACTTCCTGATTGCCATGCCTAATCTGGTTGATCCGGTTTTTGAACGCACTCTCGCCTACATTTGCGACCACAACGACCGTGGCGCAATGGGCGTGATCGTCAACCGGCCCCTGGGTATGCCTTTATCCGCCTTGTTTGAACAAATCGACGTTGAGCTGCATCGTCCGGATGTCATTGAACTGCCGGTATATTTTGGCGGCCCGGTGCAGACCGATCGCGGCTTTGTGCTGCACCAGCCGTTGGGCGAATGGCAGTCCACTTTGACGGTGTCTGACGAAATCGGCCTGACCACCTCCAAAGACATTCTGCTGGCGGTGGGCGAAGGCGCTGGCCCGGAACAATTGTTTGTCACTCTCGGCTACGCTGGCTGGGAAGCTGGCCAGCTGGAAAACGAAATCGGCCAGAATGCGTGGATTTCGGTACAGGCTGATCCAAAAATCATTTTCGATTTGCCGGCGGAAGAACGCTACGAAGCCGCACTGGCGCTGATGGGCATTGATATCGCCATGCTCAGTAAAGAAGCTGGCCACGCCTGATGTTCCCGTTACCTGCTGAGTTTTACCCTGCCCCCCTTTGCACAGGGGGGTCTTTGTATCTACCTGCTGCCCGTGGAGTTCTGTGATGAGTAGCGCCCTGGCCTTTGATTTTGGCGAAGCGCGGATTGGCGTAGCCATTGGCTCGACCGAACTGGGCATCCCGCACCCGGTTTGCACCATTGCCGCCATCGACAACGACACCCGCTTTGCCCGCATCGCCGCGCTGATCAAGGAATGGCAGCCCGATACCCTGGTCGTGGGCATGCCGCTATCCATGGATGGCACACCGCACAAGATGAGCCAGCTGGCGCGCAAATTCGGCCAGCGTTTGCATGGTCGCTTTCAGTTACCGGTGGTGTATGTGGATGAGCGCCTCAGTTCTGCGGCGGCATCCGATGCGCTCAATGAAACCGGTGTACGCGGGCGCAAACAGAAACCGGCGCTGGATCAGGTGGCGGCCATGCAGATTCTGCAAGGCTGGTTTGATGGGGCCCTCATCGAACCGCCCGCTGATCCGGCCCGCGCGGCCAGCCCGGACGCCGCGCCCGACACTGAATAATCAGCATTTCGATCGTCCAGCAATTATCATAATCGCCATTCCCGGCTGACTTGCCGCCAGCCAGCACTCCGCTTACGTTTTCTCAGGACAATCTCGCGCATGCTCAACCCGCAACTGAACGCCAACAAAGAGCTGATCCACTTGCTCACCACTGAAGGATTGCCGCGCGCCATCCTGACGCAAATTCTGGATCGCGCTGCGACCTACGTGGCCGAAATGGAAAGCGGCAACAAGAAGTTTCCGGCGCTGGCGGGCAAGTCGGTGTTCAATCTGTTCTTCGAGAACTCCACCCGTACCCGCACCACATTCGAGATCGCCGCCAAGCGCTTGTCGGCGGATGTGATCAACCTGAACGTGAACGCCTCGTCCACCACCAAGGGTGAAACGCTGCTCGATACCATCCACAATCTGGAAGCAATGGGTGCGGATATGTTCGTGGTGCGCCATGCGCAGTCGGGCGCTGCACATTTGATCTCGCAGCACGTGAAGCCGGGCATTGCCATCGTCAACGCTGGTGACGGCCGCCACGCGCATCCCACGCAAGCGCTGCTGGACATGTACACCATCCGTCATTTCAAAGGCGACTTCACCGGCCTGCGCGTGGCCATTGTCGGCGATGTGCTGCATTCACGCGTGGCCCGCTCGCAGATTCATGCGCTCAGCACGCTGGGTTGCCCGGAAATCCGCGTCATCGCCCCCAAAACCTTGCTGCCCATTGGTGTGGAACATCTGGGCGTGCATGTTTATCACGATATGGCCGAAGGCCTGAAAGACGTGGATGTGGTCGCCATGCTGCGCTTGCAGAACGAACGCATGAGCGGCGCGTTTCTGCCGTCGACCCAGGAATTCTTCAAATATTACGGGCTGACTCCAGAAAAGCTAGCGCTGGCCAAACCCGACGCCATCGTGATGCATCCAGGCCCGATGAACCGCGGTGTGGAGATTGACTCCGCCGTAGCCGACGGCGCGCAAGCGGTGATTCTGCCGCAAGTGACTTTTGGCATCGCCGTGCGTATGGCAGTGATGGCTTTGGTCGCCGAAAACCAGGCCCGTCGCGTTTGAGCCGCAACACCGGATAAAGCTAAGGAAAAACAATGAAAAAAATCGCAATCCGTAATGGCCGCCTGGTAGACCCTGCACACGGCACCGACAAAATCGCTGATCTGTTCCTGGCTGACGGCAGCATCATCGCGGTTGGCGCCGCCCCGGCGGGCTTTACTGCGGACGAAACCATCGATGCCACTGGCCTGATGGTGATGCCCGGCCTGGTTGATCTGGCCGCTCGCTTGCGTGAACCGGGCTTTGAATACCGCGCCACGCTGGCATCGGAAATGGCTGCCGCCGTCGCGGGCGGCGTGACCAGCATCGTCTGCCCGCCCGATACCGATCCGCCACTGGACGAGCCTGGCCTGGTGACCATGCTGCGCCAACGCGCGCGCCATCTTGATCTGGCCCGTTTGTACCCTGTAGGCGCCCTCACCCGCGCCCTGGCGGGAAAAGACCTGACCGAAATGGCCGAGCTGCGTGACGCCGGTTGCGTGGCGTTCTCGCAAGGCGATCATCCGATTGGCGACTTGCAAGTGCTGTACCGCGCCATGCAATACGCCGCCACCTTCAATATCGGCCTGCGCTTGCGGGCGCAAGATGCCACGCTGGCGGGTAATGGCGTGGCGCATGATGGCGAATATGCCTCGCGCCTTGGGTTGACCGGCATTCCGGTCATCGCCGAGACAGTCGCCATTGCCACCATTCTGGAACTGATGCGCGCGACCGGTGCCAAGGTGCATCTCTGCCGCGTTTCCAGCGCCGCCGGTCTGGCCATGGTGCGCGCCGCCAAGCGTGAAGGTCTGCCGCTGACTTGCGATGTATCGATCAACCACGTGCATCTGGCCGATATCGATATTGGCTACTTTGACAGCAACTACCGCTTCAACCCGCCGCTACGCAGCATCCGCGACCGTGAAGCGATCCAGACCGGTTTGTTCGATGGCACCATTGACGTAATCTGCTCCGATCACAGCCCGGTCGACGAAGATGCCAAACTGCTACCCTTTGCCGAAGCCGAACCCGGCGCGACCGGGCTGGAATTGCTGCTGCCATTGACCCTGGCTTGGGCTGAAAAAGCACACGTACCACTAACCATGGCACTGACCAAAATCACCAGCGCTCCGGCCAGCATGCTCGGCTTTACCGCCGGACTCACCGCAGGCTGCCGCGCCGATCTGGCACTGGTCGACCCGCAAGCGACATGGCGCGTCACGTCAGACGTCCTCAAAAGCCAGGGCAAGAACACGCCGTTCACCGGTTATGAAATGCGTGGGAAGGTGATGTACACCCTGGTGAAGGGCAAGCTGGTTTATTCCGCTCACGCCTGAAACAAACGGCTCGTTACGATAAGCCCGTCAACAAAAAGCCCGGAAAAATCATCCGGGCTTTTTGTTTCAAAAGACTGTGCGCGCTGGCTACAGAGCTTTGATTTTGCCGATGAAATCGCGATACGGGCCTTTGATGTCTTCAAACAAAGGATGATCGCGGTTCAGCAACATCACTTCACCCAGCAGCTTTAAACCCAGCGCCAATGAGGCCGAGGTATCTGCGTCAAAGGCCTGCTTGCCCTGAATCCGCTCGATAATGGCAAACAAGTCATCATGATTGGTGGCCGCGAACGATAGCGGCGTTTCATGCACCGGCTCACCCGGTTTGGATGGTGCAATATGTTCGAGGGTGACGCGATATTGATGCGAGCGCATGGCTGGATTCCTGGGAAGTTATCTCATTCAAATGAGAACAACTCTCAAATAATCAAGTCCACCAAAAGAAAAACGCAGGCAAGCCTGCGTTTTTTTATTTCCACCTGACCAATAACCTCAAGCCAGTTTTTTCTTCAGCAATTCAGTCAATACGCCCGGATTACCCTTGCCCTTGCTGGCCTTCATGCATTGGCCAACCAGCGCGTTCAGGGCTTTCTCTTTGCCGGACTTGAACTCTTCCACCGACTTGGCGTTGTTGGCGATGACTTCATCGACAATCGCTTCCAGCGCGCCGGTGTCGGTTTCCTGCTTCAGACCATCGCGCTCGATGATGGTGTCGGCGGCATCACCGGTTTCCCACATCTTCTTGAGCACGTCTTTGGCGGTTTTGTTGTTGATGGTGCTATCCGAAACGCGCTTGATCAACGCCGCCAGCGCTTGCGGGTTCACCGGTGACTGGCTGATGTCTTTCTCTTCGCGGTTCAGCGTGGCGGAGATATCACCCATCAGCCAGTTGGCCGCCAGCTTGGCATCGGCACCGGCAGCAACGGTCGCTTCAAAGAATGCGGCCAGGTCTTTGCTAGCGGTGAGCGTGCCGGCGTCATAGGCGGAAATGCCGTACTGCTGCGAGAAGCGTGCCTGCATGGCTTCCGGCAGTTCTGGCAATTCGCTACGCACGCGTTCGATCCACTCTTCCGAAATCACCAACGGCGGCAGATCCGGATCGGGGAAGTAACGGTAATCGTGCGCGTCTTCCTTGCTACGCATCATGCGGGTTTCGCCGGTGTCCGGGTCGAACAGCACGGTGGCTTGCTGGATTTTGCCGCCATCTTCAATGGTTTCAATCTGCCATTGCACTTCGGCTTTCACGGCTTGCTCAATGAACTTGAAGCTGTTCAGGTTCTTGATCTCGCGGCGAGTGCCAAATTCTTTCTGGCCTTCCGGACGCACGGACACGTTCACGTCACAACGAAAACTGCCTTCCTGCATATTGCCGTCGCAAATGCCGATCCACGTCACCAGGCTGTACAGCGCTTTGGCATACGCCACGGCTTCAGCGGCGGAGCGCATTTCCGGCTCGGAGACGATTTCCAGCAACGGCGTACCAGCACGATTCAAATCGATACCGCTCTGGCCTTGGAAGTCTTCATGCACCGACTTCCCGGCGTCTTCTTCCAGGTGGGCACGCGTCAGATTAATGACCTTGTCGACGCCATCCACGTTAATGGTGATCTGGCCGCCTTCAACCACCGGCAGTTCAAACTGGCTGATCTGGTAGCCCTTGGGCAGATCAGGATAAAAGTAGTTTTTGCGGGCAAACACCGAGCGGCGGTTGACCTTGGCGCCAATGGCCAGGCCAAACTGGATGGCTTTCTCGACCACTGCCTTGTTCATCACCGGCAAGGCACCGGGCAAGGCGATATCGACCACTGCCGTCTGGGTGTTCGGCGCCGCGCCAAATGCGGTGCTGGCGGGCGAGAAAATCTTGGATTTCGTGGTGAGCTGGGTATGGATTTCCAGCCCGATTACTACTTCCCATTTCATGGTCAGTCTCTCTTGTTTAAGCTCTGGCCGCGCGTTGGCGGTACCAGTAACGATATTGCTCGACATAGCCAAAACCTGCGTACAGCTTCACGGCAGCGGCGTTGGCAGCAACCACCTGCAACAAGCCATGCGTGGCGCCGGTTTCGATGCCCCAAGCCAGTAATGAAGCCACCAGACGGCGGCCATAACCTTGGCCGCGCTGCGCCGGGTCGGTGCAGATATCAAACATCAACATGTAACCATGCTGGCGCACGGCAAACCCGCAAGCCACGATCTGACCGTTTTCGACCAGTGCTGCAAAGGTGGTCGGTGCGGCGTACAGCGCCAGCATCCGTTCGGCAATCGCCCGCTGCGCGGCGGTCAAACCGTTGATGCGGGTAAATGCATCCATCCACACCACTTCTGGCTGACGCCACAGTGTTACCGCCTGATCGACGCGGCAATCTACTTCGCGCAGATCAGCGATTTGCACGCTGGAAATATCAATCTGCTCGTAGCCGCGTTTAGCCAGCGTGGCATCCAGTACGGCGTTTTGCGCGGTCAGCTTGAAGATGCTGGGCAAGCCCGCAGCCGCAAACCGTTGCTCGCAATACGCCAGCTTTTCCGGCTCAGCCAGCACGCCTTCATATAACGGCGTCACCGAATTCGCCCGCTTGGTATAACCATCAGCAAAACGTAGCAGCCAGCCATCGAACAGTTCGGTCGAAATGGCGGGCCAGGCGCTTTGCGTAATGCCTTCAAGCAAGGCGATCTGCGTTGTCATTTACAGCGCCGGAGCCTTGGTGTGCCAGTCGGTGACTTGTTGATACTGATGCGCGGCATTCAACAGTTTGGCTTCAGCAAAATAGTTGCCAATCAGCTGCATGCCAATCGGGCGACCATTGGCCGCAAACCCCACCGGGTGGCTAATGCCGGGCAAACCCGCCAGGTTCACGCCCAATGTGTAGATATCGGCCAGATACATGGCGACGGGATCATCCGACTTTTCACCCAGATTCCACGCTGCAGTTGGTGCGACTGGCGCGGCGATCACATCGCATTGCGTCAGGCCACGCTGGAAGTCGTCCGCCAGCAAGCGGCGAATTTTCTGCGCTTGCAGGTAGTAAGCATCGTAATAACCGTGGCTGAGCACATAAGCGCCAGTCAGAATCCGGCGTTTGACTTCCCAGCCAAAACCTTCGGCACGGCTCTTTTCGTACATTTCGGTCAGGCCGTCATACTGCGCCGCACGGTGACCGTAACGCACGCCGTCAAAGCGACTCAGGTTGCTCGATGCCTCAGCCGGGGCGATCACGTAATACGCCGGGATCGCCATGCGCGTGTTCGGCAGCGAAATCTCGACGATGGTTGCGCCCAGCTTTTTGTATTCGGCAATGGCGGCGTCAATAGCACCGGCGACATCTGCAGCCAGCCCTTCGGCAAAGTATTCTTTGGGCAGGCCAATCTTCAAACCGGCCAATGGCTGGTTCAGTTCGCGAGCGTAGTCTTCTTTCGGGCGATCCAGGCTGGTGGCGTCGCGCTCGTCAAAGCCGGACATCACGTTCAGCAGCAGCGCGCAGTCCTCTGCCGATTTGCCGATAGGGCCGCCTTGATCCAGCGAGGAGGCAAACGCCACCATGCCGAAGCGACTAACCACACCGTAAGTCGGCTTGATACCGGTTACGCCGCAGAACGCCGCCGGTTGGCGAATAGAGCCGCCGGTATCGGTCGCGGTAGCAATCGGCGCCAGCCGTGCGGCAACCGCAGCAGCCGAGCCACCGGACGAGCCACCGGGCACGGCCAGTTTGTCCCACGGATTTTTCACCGCGCCAAAAAAGCTGTTCTCGTTGGAAGAGCCCATGGCGAACTCATCCATATTGGTGCGGCCCAGCGTCACCAGACCGGCTTTCTCACACAGTTCGACCACGTGGGCGGAATACGGAGACACAAAGTCCTCCAGCATTTTCGAGCCGCAAGTGGTCAGCCAGCCTTCCTGACAGAAGATATCTTTGTGTGCCAGCGGAATACCGGTCAGCAAACCGGCATTACCGGCAGCGCGCGTGGCATCAGCCGCTTTGGCCTGTGCCAGGGTTTTGTCTTCATCGAGCGTGATGAAGGCATTGAGCTCGCCGTTATAGGCCTTGGCGCGCTTGAGGTATTCACCTGCCAATTCAACGGCAGAAAATTCGCCGGCCGCCAGCGAGGCAGCCAGTTGCTTGATACTTTTTTCAAACATGGTCTGGACCTATCTAATCAAGCTTTCTCGTCAACGTAGCCCATGCCACATTCAACAAGGTCGATCAGGGTGTGGATGACTTTGATATGGATTTCCTGGATGCGGTCTGCATAGCCAAAGTGCGGCACGATGATTTCTACATCGGCCACGCCTTTGAGTTTCCCGCCATCCTTGCCCATCAACAGCAGCACTTTCATGCCGCGAGATTTCGCTTCGTCTACGGCGCGGATGATATTGGCCGAGTTACCGCTGGTGGTAATGCCAACCAGCAGATCGCCTTTCTGACCAAATGCCGCTACGTAGCGGGCAAAAATCTCGTTAAAGCCGTAATCGTTGGCCACGCAGGTAATGTGCGAAGGGTCAGACACGGCCATCGCGGGCAAAGCCGGGCGATCACCGCGATAGCGGCCAGACAGTTCTTCGGCAAAGTGCATAGCGTCGCAGTGCGAGCCGCCATTGCCGCAAGAAATCGCCTTGCCACCGGCCTTGAATGTTTGCACCAGCAAGTCGCCCGCGGCATCGATAGACGCCAGCAAGGCCTCGTCAGCACAGACTTTGGCGAGGACTTCGGCGGCTTCGTTGAAATGTTGCGCTACCCGAGAGACGCTCATTCGAGCACCTTTGGCACCAGATACAAGCCGTTTTCAACGGCAGGAGCAATGGACTGGAAGGCCTCGCGGCGGTTAGCGGCGGTCGCCACATCTTCACGCAGGCGCAAATGCACATCCTGGGCATGAGCCATGGGCTCAATGCCGCTGGTATCTATGGCGCGCATCTCTTCGATTAGTCCGAGGATACGGTTAAGCTGCGTCTGCGTAGCCACCGCCTCGTCGTCGGTCACGGCCACGCGCGCCAGCCGCGCGATGCGCCTTACGTCGTCTAGCGAAAGGGACATGGTATTAGCCTTCATTAACATCAACGCAATAGGGTATCATACCGGCCTTGATTCACCGAAGCGCGCAGGCTACAAGAAGACGCCACTTGACAGTGGCATAGAACAAGCCAGTGAGCCTTATACATCTTGCTTTTCCGCATACCCCAAGCCGGAACTTTTGCCGGTGACAAGTGCCGGATTCGCATAACAAAATTCGCGGCTGCCTGTGAGTGTCACAGGTACCTTTTCCGATAGAACCCGATTTTAGATTGAGAGCACACGATGTTTGGCCTCCTCTCCGGCTATTTTGCCAACGATATTGCCATTGACCTGGGCACTGCCAACACCCTGATTTACATGCAAGGCAAGGGCATTGTGCTCGACGAACCCTCTGTGGTTGCCATTCAGCAAGAAGGCGGCCCATCCGGCAAGAAGACCATTCTCGCCGTTGGTGCAGAAGCCAAAAAAATGCTGGGCCGTACACCGGGCAGCATTACCGCCATCCGCCCGATGAAAGACGGCGTGATTGCCGACTTCACCATCACCGAACAAATGCTCAAGCAGTTCATCAAAAAAGTGAACCCGAGCCGTCTGTTCTCCAGCCCTCCGCGCATCGTGATTTGCGTGCCGTGTGGTTCTACCCAGGTAGAACGCCGCGCCATTCGTGAATCGGCGCTGGGTGCTGGCGCACGCAAGGTTGAACTGATTGAAGAACCGATGGCTGCCGCTATCGGTGCTGATCTGCCAGTTGAAGAAGCTACCGGTTCGATGGTGGTGGATATCGGCGGCGGTACGACCGAAGTGGGCGTGATCTCGCTGGGCGGCATCGTTTATGCATCCAGCGTGCGCGTCGGCGGCGACAAGTTTGACGAGTCGATCATCAATTACATCCGTCGCAACTACGGCATGCTGATTGGTGAAACCACTGCGGAAGAAATCAAGAAGCGCATCGGTTCAGCCTTCCCGGGCGCCGAAGTACGCGAGATGGAAGTCAAAGGCCGCAATCTGGCTGAGGGCATTCCGCGCTCGTTCACCATCTCTTCCAACGAAATTCTGGAAGCGCTGACCGAACCGCTGAACCAGATCGTTTCTGCCGTGAAACAAGCGCTGGAACAAACCCCGCCAGAACTGGGTGCCGACATTGCCGAAAAGGGCATGGTGCTGACCGGCGGTGGCGCATTGCTGCGCGATCTGGATCGTTTGCTGATGGAAGAAACCGGCCTGCCGGTTATCGTTGCCGAAGACCCGCTCACCTGCGTGGTGCGTGGTTCCGGCAAGGCACTGGAAAAGCTCGACAAGGGCGGCGTGGTGATCTTCACCAACGACTGATCGACGGTAATAGTCGTTGGTCTATTGTTCGATTTTCCGGGAAAAGCAGCGGGCTGCCAGTTAACAATGCAGCCCGTTTGCTGGTTCTCGTCGCAACGGCGACACGATGCAAGCAACTCAACCAGCCTTTTTCAAGCAAGGCCCAAAGCCGCTGACGCGGCTTTTGATATTTTCAGTGTTATCGCTCGGCCTCGTGGTGGCCGATGCTCGTTTCCAGATGCTGGGACGAGTGCGCGAAGAAGTTTCTGTGGTGCTTTATCCGCTGCAATGGGCGGCCACCGCGCCGTTTGAAGCAGCGCGTAACGCCAGCAACTTTTTGAGTCGTCAGGCCGAATTGCTGGCCGAAAACCGCAAGCTGAACGACGCTCAACTGGTGGCCCAGGCGCAGGCCATGAAGATGCATGCGCTGGAAGCTGAAAACATCCGTTTGCGGCAGCTGACCGAGCGCCAGTCGTCGTTTGGCTCGCCGTCGCAACTGGTCGAGATTCTCTATAACGGTCGTGACCCGTTTACTGCGCGGCTGATTGTGGATCGCGGCGATGCTTCCGGCATCGAGCCGGGTCAGGCGGTGATCGACACGGTCGGCGTCATCGGCCAGATCATTCGCGTCCAGCCACTGACGTCTGAAGTGCGCCTGATCAGTGATCGCGACCAGATGATCCCGGTGATGGTCGAGCGCAACCAGCTGCGCACGGTGGTTTATGGCATGGGCCGCAACCAGCCGCTGGAAGTACGCAATATGGCCCCAAACGTGGATATCCAGAACGGCGATACGCTGGTGACCTCCGGCATTGACGGCATCTACCCAGCCGGTTTGCCGGTCGCCAAAGTGGTGAAAGTCGACCGTTCTGCCAGCAGTGCCTTTGCCCACATCACTTGCGCGCCGCTTGCGCAGGTTGATCAGCATCGCTTCTTGCTGGTGCTCAATACCACCCGCAAGCTCCCCCCCTACCCGGAAGCGCCCGTCGCGCCGGAACCTAAAAAGAAACGGGGTCGCTGATGCCAGTCTCGCGCCAATTGCTGCGCCCGGTGCGTGGCACGCTGATTGCCTTTACCTTCTTGTTCGCACTGATTATCAATCTGCTGCCCTGGCAGGTAGGGCTGGCCAACTTCACGCCTGATTTTGTTGCGCTGTTTATCGTGTACTGGTCGCTCAACCAGCCGCGCCGCGTCGGCATTGCCTGGGCTTTTGTGCTGGGCATTCTGATGGACGTGGGCGATGGCAACGTATTGGGTCAGCACGCATTCGCCTATGTGGTGATTTCGTACCTGACGCTGGCCCGCCAGCGTCAACTCAACATCTTCCCGTTCTGGCAGCAAGCTTTTGTGGCGCTGGGTTTTTTGTGGCTGTCGCAACTGCTGATGATCTTGATCCGTCTGGCTTTGGGCAGCCCGTTTGTTGGCTGGGGCTATTTTGCCGGTAGCGTATTGTCCGCGCTGCTATGGACTCCGCTCTCCAACATCCTGATGATGTACCAACGCAAGCCCAAGTCTGAATCGATATGAGTCGTCGTAGCGAGCTTAAGAATCAACTGGCGGAGCGTTATGCGTTCCAGCTTCGCCTTGCCGCAGCGGCACTGTTTGTCCTGGTCCTGTTCGGCATTCTGGTAGCGCGGTTTTCCTGGCTGCAGGTGATGCAACATGCCCGCTACCAAACACTAGCCGAGCAGAACCGGATTTCGCTGGTGCCGATCGTGCCACCGCGCGGCATTATCTATGACCGCAATGGCGTGATACTTGCGCACAATTTCTCGGCGTACACGCTGGAAATCACCCCATCCAAAGTCGGCCCGCTGGATGACTGCATTAACCGGCTCTCGAAAATCATCGACATCACGCCCAAGGATCGCCGTCGCTTCAAAAAGCTGATGGAAGATACCAAGGACTTTGAGTCGTTGCCGATCAAGACCCGGCTGAACGATGTAGAAGTCGCCAAGTTCGCCGCCAATAGTTATCAATTCCCCGGCGTTGAAGTCAAAGCGCGGCTGTTCCGCCAGTATCCGCTGGGCGAAGTGGCATCGCATCTGATTGGTTATATTGGCCGGATCAACGATGCCGATGTACAAGACCTGGATGACGCGGGCGAACTGCCCAACTATCGCGGCACCGATCACATCGGCAAGGTCGGCATCGAGCAAAGTTACGAACAAGAACTACACGGCACCACCGGCTTTGAAGAAGTCGAGATTGATGCCGGTGGCCGGGCGATTCGCACGCTCAAGCGTACCGCGCCAACGCCGGGCAAGAACCTGGTGCTGTCGGTCGATATCAAACTGCAGCAGATTGCTGAAGATGCCTTTGGTGATCGCAAGGGCGCACTGGTCGCCATCGACCCCAAAACCGGCGGCGTGCTGGCGTTTGTGTCCAAGCCGGGGTTTGATCCCAACCTGTTTGTGGATGGCATTGACCCGCAAAGCTGGAATGATCTGAATACCAGTCCGGACAAACCACTCAACAACCGGGCGTTGCGCGGCACCTATCCGCCAGGCTCCACGTTCAAACCGTTTATGGCGCTAGGCGCGCTGGAAGGCGGTTATCGCTCGGCCAACGCCACCATCAACGATACCGGGGCGTTCAGCTTTGGCGGTCACTCGTTCCGCGACGATAAAGTCGGCGGCCACGGTATTGTGGATATGTATCGCTCCATCGTGGTGTCATGCGACGTGTATTACTACTCGCTGGCCAACGTGATGGGCATTGATGCCATTTCCAAGTTCATGGGCAGCATGGATTTCGGCAGCCCGACCGGTATTGATATCAATGGTGAAGTCGGCGGCGTGTTGCCGTCGCAAGAGTGGAAGCGCAAGCGCTTTCGCACTCCGGCTACCCAGAAATGGTATGCCGGTGAAACGATCTCGATCGGTATTGGTCAGGGCTACAACGCTTATACGCCGCTGCAAATGGCGCATGCGACCGCCACGATTGCCAACTCGGGTGTGATGTACCACCCGCACCTGGTCCAGTTTATTGTGGATGGCACCAACGGTGCGCGCACCCAGGTTGAGCCCAAGCCGGAAAAAATCCTGCCGTGGAAGCAAGCCAACGTCGATGTGGTCAAACACGCGATGGAAGGCGTGATCAAGGAAGGGACCGGCGCCAAGGCCTTTGCTGGCGCGCAATACACCGCGGCCGGTAAAACCGGTACGGCGCAGGTTTATAGTTTGAAAGGCGGCAAATATTCTGAGAGCGGCACCAAGGCCCACTTGCGTGACCATGCCTGGTTTATTGCTTACGCCCCGGCCGAAGACCCCAAGATTGCGCTGGCCGTGCTGGTCGAAAACGGGGGTTGGGGCGCGGCTGCAGCGGCACCTATCGCCCGTCAGGTACTCGATTACTATCTCACTGGCAAACAGCCAACGCAGGCGGCATCGGAAGTGGAGAGCAGCGACAGTGATTAAGGAATATTTCCGGCGCTTTATCCGCCCTATTGATCCGTGGCTGCTGCTGTTTACCTTTCTGGTGTTCTTGCTGTCCACCATCGTGCTGTATTCGGCATCCAACCAGGACATGGACAAGATCAGCGACAAGTTCACCTTTCTGGGTGTGGCGCTGTGTGTGATGTGGGTGTTGGCCAGCATGCCGCTGCAAGTGCTGATGCGACTGGCTTTACCCATGTATGTATTTGGCGTGTTGCTGCTGATTGCCGTGGCGCTGTTTGGCTCATCCAGCCATGGCGCCAAACGCTGGCTCAATATCGGCGTCACCAAGATCCAGCCGTCCGAATTGATGAAGATGGCGCTGCCGCTGATGCTGGCCTGGTATTTCCATCAATTTGAAGCGCATCTGAACTGGAAGCACTTTATCTCGGCCGCGTTGATGATCGTGCTGCCGGTCGGGCTCATCATGAAACAGCCCGACTTGGGCACCAGTTTGCTGATCGCCGCTGCCGGTTTTTATGTGCTGTTCTTTGCCGGTTTGTCGTGGAAGCTGATTGGCGTGATGGTCATGGCGGGCGGCGGTCTGGCCTATGTGGTCACTCACTGGCCGTTATGTATTCATATCCTGCGCGAATACCAATGCCAGCGCGTCGCCACCATGCTCGATCCAATGCAGGATCCGCTGGGTGCGGGTTATCACATTATTCAGGGCACCATTGCCATTGGCTCGGGTGGCATGTTTGGCAAGGGCTGGCTTAACGGCACGCAGACCCACCTGGATTTCATTCCAGAACGCACCACCGACTTTATTTTTGCCGTGTTCGGCGAAGAGTTCGGTCTGGCCGGCAATATCGTATTGGTGTTGCTGTATCTCATGCTGATCGGCCGTGGTCTGACCATTGCCAACAATGCCTCTACCCTGTTTGGCCGCTTGCTAGCCGGCTCGCTGACCCTGACCTTTTTCACCTATGCCTTCGTCAATATGGGCATGGTGTCCGGCATTCTGCCGGTGGTGGGCGTGCCGCTGCCGCTGGTGTCGTATGGCGGCACTTCCATGGTGTCGCTAATGGCCGCCTTCGGTATTCTGATGAGTGTGGGCAAAGATCGTAAATTGATGAAAGTGTAGGTGCGTGAGCTCACTGCGTTCGCACCTGTGCATGCGTCGCTGAGCGTACAAACCCTGCGTTGGGTACGGGAGAAAATGTGAAGAAATGGTTCAAGCGCGCTGCCGTTTGCGGCGGCGCCGTCTTGCTGGTGGCCTGCGGTAGCGCTCCGCGCAAACCCGCTCCCACCGCACCTGCCACCCCGTCTGGCGAAGCACCGCCCGCACAGCTCTCCGGCACTCCCTCTCCGTATCATTGCGCGTATACCGCCGGAGCCCAAGGCAGCGGCGGGTTTTATCTGGATGACGGTCCGCACGACACTTTGCCACCGTGGATCGACCTGGTGCCAGAACCCGTCCCGCGCTGGGAGCCACTCAATCGCTTCGCCAATAATCCGTACACGGTATTGGGCCAGAGTTTTACTCCGCTCAAGAGCCCTGGCAGCCTGAAACAACAAGGCACGGCATCGTGGTATGGCCGCAAGTTCCATGGGCAGAAAACCTCCAGCGGCGAGGTTTATGACATGTACACCATGACGGCGGCCTCACCGATTCTGCCGATTCCGAGCTATGCGCGGGTTACCAACACCAAAAATGGCCGCAGCATCATTGTGCGAGTCAATGATCGTGGTCCGTTCAAGAAAGGCCGGGTGATGGATTTATCCTTCCTCGCCGCCTGCCGTCTGGGTTATGCCATGAACGGTAGCACCGACGTGGTGGTGGAAAGCCTGGCGCCCGGCCAGCCGATTCCCACCGATACGCCGCAACTGGCTACAGCCCCCGCCGCAGTTGTAACCACCCCGCTGGCTGATGCAGGTGCCACAACCACCAGCCAACCACTGCCCGCTGCGCCGGTCGTTGCAGAAAAACCGGAACCCGTCCCGGTGACGGTTTCAGCCGCCGGAGTATATCTGCAGCTCGGCGCATTCAGTTCATTGGGAAACGCCGAGAATTTCCGTGACCATTGGGCGCGTGATCTGGAAGGCGATGCCGCCAAACTCGGCATCCAGTCCAGCGGCAATATCCACCGCGTGCGTCTGGGGCCATACCCGGATCGCCAGGCCGCGCTGGCTGCCGCCGAACGCCTCACCGGCGACCATAACCTGCAAGCGGTGATCTCCCGCTGACAGCAGGATTTGTCGAGCCAGGCTGACGAAAAGCGGTTGCCGGGTACGAAGTGTCTCTTCTGCCCGACGCCGCGTTGCCAAGGCCGCTGCTTTACTCAAAAATGAGCATCCATATTTTTGAGAGTAGCAATGGTGCAGCAGCCCCGGTCTTCGCAAGAGCAGGATGCGGGTCACTCTTTTAGCCAGATCCGCAAGATCCTGATTTCACTGTTTCTGCTGGTTTTGCTATTTGCACTTGGCGTCATTGCCTGGTCGATTTATCGCAGCTACCTGGATCGTGTTGCCGCCGCCGAACAGCAGATGCTGACGCTGGCACGTTCGCTGGACGAGCACGTGGGGCGCACTCTCGACGCCTCGGTCGAATCGCTCTACACCTTGCGCAATGATGAAAAATTGCGAGCTTGCCTGACCAGCACGGATCGCGACTGTCTGCACGAGATTCTCAAGAAAACGGCCAGCCGCTTTACCCAGGTCAGCAGTTACTCTGTCATCAGCGCCAATGGCGATTTGCTCGCCTCCTCCACTGACGGCCCCTTACCGGATCGGAATCTCGCGCAAACCCGGTATTTCCGCGTCGCCAGCGCCCAACCCAATCTGCCCTGGTATGTGGGTGAACAGCAAAGCGACCCGGCCAGCGATGCAAGCATCATTCCGGTTGCTGCCAATATTAGTGACCAACACGGCGGCACCCTGGGTGTCTTGGTTGCAGGCTTAAGCCCAGGCTACTTCTACCGGTTTTATGAATCTATCGACCGCAGCAACCAGCTGACAATTCGCCTGTTTCGCGACGATGGCATTCTGCTGTTGCGGTACCCGCGCGCGGACGACGAAATCGGTCGCGATATCTCGTTCATGCATTTTTTTGACAGCGTGTTCAGCCATGGCACTGCGGGCGTTGCCACCGAAACCAGCGAGGTCGACCAACAAACCCGCATCTTTGGCTGGCGCCGGATCCAGGGATGGCCGCTAGGCGTTGCGGTGGGGGTAAATCGCGCCGACGTGCTGGCCGCCTGGCAACGCTCAATTGTCATAAATGCCGGCATCGTGCTGTTGATGATCCTGGCCGGCGGCCTGCTGCTGGTGTACGTGCTGCGCCAGCTCAAACGGCTCGAGAAAGCGGAATCTGATCTTTATCTCACCAAAGCAGCGGTAGAACGCGGTGCTGACATGGCGCTCTGGCTGGATCGGGACGGCCGTGTCTGTTATGCCAACGCCATTGCCTGCCAGCGTCTGGGTTATACCGAGCAAGCACTCTGTGCCATGCGTTTGCGCGATCTGAACCCGAACTTTCGCAGCGATACCTGGCCCAGGTTCTGGAACCGGCTGCAGCTGCGCAAGCATCTGGTTGATGAAAGCATGCTGAGAACCCGTGACGGCAAGTCGTTTCCGGTTGAGGTGTATTCCAATTACATCGTTTACAACGGCGAGGAATACAACTGCGCGGTAGCACGTGACATCTCGGAGCGTCACCTGGCGCAAGAGGCCATTGTGCGCAGCGAGCAGCAATTGCGGCTGGCTCTGGAGGCATCCAGCACCGGCCTGTTTGACATGCCACTGGAAGGCCGCACGCCCGCCGTAACCAGTCCCGAGTACGACCGGTTGCTGGGCTATGAACCCGGCGAGATGACCGAAACGTTCGAGAAATGGAAAAACCAACTCCACGCGGATGACCGCGACGAAGTGCTCAACGCGTTGCGCAGTTATTACACCGGTGCCGCCGCGCAATTCACCATCGAATATCGCCGGCGCACCCGCCACGGTCAGTTTCACTGGTTCCAGTGCCGTGGCCGGCTGGTTGAAGTCGATAACGATGGCCGCCCGACGCGCCTGATCGGCACCGTCACCGACATTACCGAACGCAAACAGGCACAAGACCGTATTACTGAACTGGCCAATTTTGACCCGGTTACCCGGCTGGCCAATCGCAACTTGCTGCGTGACGAACTGCGTTTATCCATTGCCAGCGCCGAGCGCCGTGGTCACGCCTTGGCGGTGCTGTTTCTGGATCTGGACCGCTTTAAAACCGTCAACGACTCGCTCGGTCACGCGGCAGGTGATGAGGTGCTCAAACAGGTTGCGCAACGTCTGCGTGGAGCAGTGCGCAAATCCGACATTCTGGCGCGCCTGGGCGGTGACGAGTTCGTGGTGGTGCTTACCGAAATCCAGAGCATGGTGCAGGCGGCGGATGTGGCATCGCATATCCTGGCGGTATTTGCCGAGCCGTTCGAGCTGGAAGTGGGCAGCTTTGCAACGTCGACTTCAATCGGCATCAGTATTTATCCGGACGACAATGAGCATCCAGATACGCTGATTCGCAACGCTGATGTGGCGATGTATCAGGCCAAAGCCAGCGGGCGCAACAACTTCCAGTTTTTTACCGCCGACCTGAACGCGCGCGCGTCCGAGCGGCTGCAACTGGAAACCAGCATGCGCCTGGCGCTGACCAATCAGGAATTCGTACTGCATTACCAGCCGCAGGTGAGTGTGCCGGGCAATCGCATTATTGGTGCCGAGGCGTTGATCCGCTGGCAGCACCCCGAACAAGGTTTGATTCCGCCGTCGCGGTTTATTCCCATTGCCGAAGATTCGCGCATGATTGTCGCCATCGGCACCTGGGTCTTGCAGACCGCCTGCCGTCAGGCCGGGAAATGGCAAGCGGCGGGACTTGCGCCCATGACCATTGCCGTGAATCTGTCGCCGCTGCAATTGCACCAGCCCAATCTGCCCGAGATCGTCGCCGAGGCCTTGGCCGATTCTGGTCTGGATGCGCAGTATCTGGAACTGGAGATCACCGAGTCGGTCATCATGCAAGAAGGCGAGCAGGTAACGCTGGTGCTGCACCGGCTGAAAAAACTCGGCGTAAAACTGTCGATTGATGATTTTGGTACCGGCTACTCCAGTCTGTCTTACCTCAAGCGTTTTGCCTTCGACAAACTCAAGGTTGACCAAAGCTTTGTGCGCGACCTGACCACCGATCCCAACGATGAGGCCATCGTGCTGGCGATTATCGGTCTGGGCAAAACGCTGGGTATGGCGGTGCTGGCCGAAGGCGTGGAAACCGCCGAGCAACTGGCGTTTTTGAAGCTGGCCGGCATTGACTCGGTGCAGGGTTATTTGCTGAGCCGCCCCATCACCGCCGAAACGTTTGAAGCACTGGTTACTCCCGCCCTGCCTCTCAGCCAGCAATTCCCCACTCCGGGCGCTACGGTGTAAACCCGATCACCGCTCACCCGGTCTGGCGCGGATAATGCGCAATAATGCGTGCGGGCCAACGACTGGCTTGGCAGCCCTTTACTCGATCTGACTGGAAAGACTGGCAATGAATCCGAAATTCGTCGTATTTGGTGAAGCGCTCACCGACTTTATCTTTGAAGGTGACGGACTCTGGCGCGCGGTGCCGGGTGGCTCATGCTGGAATGTGGCACGCGTTTCGGCGCGTCTGAGTCTGGCCACCGCTTACGCGGGCGCGGTCAGCACCGATAATTTTGGCGATGACTTGACCCGCCTGGCGCGTGAAGCCGGGCTGGACATGCGCTTTATGCAGCAAGTGGCGCGCCCGCCGCTGCTGGCCATGGTGCCGTCCAAAACTCCGCCGCAGTATTTCTTTATCGGCAATGACAGCGCCGACCAGCATTTTGACGTCGACCAACTGCCGCAAGGCTGGGTGGATGATCTGGAGATCGCCCACTTTGGTTGTATCAGTCTGGTCCGCCAGCCGCTGGCAGCCAAGCTGGTGCAGATTGCCGAACGCATCAAGGCCGCTGGCAAGCGCATCTGCTTTGATCCCAACTACCGCAACCTGATGCAAGACCCGGCGTATCGCGCCACCTTGCAGCGCATGAGCGAACTGGCCGATTACATCAAGGTGTCCGATGAAGATCTGGAACATCTGTTCCCCGGTGAAACGCTGGCGGGCGCGCTGGGCGTCTTGCGGCAATGGGCGCCAAAGGCCTGGGTGTTGCTGACTCGCGGTGGTGACGGCATGACGCTGATTACGCCACAGGACGAAGTCAGTCGTGGCGTATACAAAGTAGAAGTGGCCGATACTGTCGGCGCCGGTGATGCCAGCATGGGCGGCTGGATTGCCAGCCTGTTGAACAATCCGGATGCGCCGCTGGAAAAGCATCTGAATTACGCCGCAGCCGCAGCCGCAACCGTGTGCCGTCAGCACGGCGCGTATGCGCCAACGATGGCGGAAGTGGAAGCATTGATCAACGCCTGATCGGGGCCGTGGCGTGGCTTGGCCTTCCTGGTTGCCGCGCCACGCATTCTCATCATGCTTAATCTGGGCCAAACCCGCCCTGCCGTTGCACGCATGGTGATTAATTTCTCCGCCAATCTGTCCCGTCACCACCCGCTTCGTCCGAGCCGTTGTGATGGCTGAAAAGTCATCACGCGCGCAGGGCTGTGAGCGTGCCGCCAACGTGTAGTCCGTCCTGGCTGGGGCGAAATATTCCGCAGCTTCGAGAAGGTCATTGATCACCAGAGGCCGCGCCCAAGCCAAAGGCTGCGCCCGGAATTGCGATAAATGGTCTTGCCGATGCTGCACTTGAACTCAGGAGAATGCCGTGGTCGTCAGTGACATTGATCTTCGTTTGTTGCGGGTTTTTCGTGCGGTGGTCGAGGCAGGTGGTTTTTCGAATGCGCAGGCCTTGCTCAATATCAGCCAGTCGACCATCAGCACGCAGATGTCACAACTGGAAACGCGCCTTGGCTTCACGCTGTGTCATCGTGGGCGCAGCGGCTTTCGGCTGACGGAACAGGGCGACCAGATGTACCGGCAAGTGGTCCAGCTCTTCCAGTCGCTGCAGCAGTTTCAGTTACAGGCAGAAGAGTTGAAAGGCGGGCTTTGCGGACATCTGCGCATCGGCATTATCGACAGCATCATTACTGATCCGGCCTGCCCGGTCAGCCGGGTGCTGGCAGAGTTCGCACGCAAACCAAACAACGCGGTCCGTATCTCATTGCAGGTAATGGCGCCGCAAGAGCTGGAAACGCAGCTGCTCGACAACCGCATTGATGTGGCATTCGGCATTTTCTGCAGCCCGCTTTCGGGCCTGACCTACAAGCCGCTTTACCAGGAGCGTGATGTGCTGGTCTGCCATCGCACTCATCCGCTGGCCGCCCTGCCTCAAGGATCGGCCCTGACCAGCGAGATCAGTCGCGCGCGCAAAGTCATCCGGACTTTTCTGGGCACGCAGGAACTGGTCCCGCTGGATACCGACGCGGACACCATTTTTGCCACGGTCACCAATATCGAGGCGGCAGCGCTGCTGATCCAGAGTGGCGCGTACATCGGCTTTTTGCCTGAGCACTATGCGCAACACTGGATTGATCGCGGCGACATGGTCGCCTTGCTGCCCGGGCAATGCACTCGCCATTCGGATTTTTCTCTGGTGACCCGGACACATCAGTCTGCGCCGTCCCGTTCATTGGCAAGTTTTTTGCAATGCGTGGACAGTGTGCTCGCCAAGTTGGACACACCCGCTGCGGACCCCCACGATAATCCGCGCCAGACTCACTTCGCTCCAGCCGATGTCAACATTGATCCTTCGTTATTGAACGTCCGTTGAGCGCTGCATAGGATGAGCTTACAAATTCATCCCCGCGCGACAGTCGTCCAGCGGCAACATAAACGAGTTGGAGTTATTCATGCGAAAAGTCAGCAAGACTCTTTCCAAAGCAGCGGTGCCCAGCCGGAAATCTTTGTTGGGCGTGGCAGTGTTACTGGCTGTCGGGCTCGCCAGCCCGCTGACGCAAGCCGCCGAAAAACTGAAAATCGGTTACAACAATTGGGTCGGCTCTGCCGGCGTTTTCGTCGCGCAGGAAAAGGGCTTTTTTAAAGAGGCTGGCCTTGATGTCGAGTTCGTGCCGTTCAAGGGACCAAGTGATGCCATTCCACCGCTGGTGGCCGGACATATTGATCTGGCATTAACGACCGCTGACAACGTGGTCCTCGCGAATGCCAGAAGCGGCGCTGATCTGAAGATTATTTTTGCGACGGATACATCCAACGGTGCCGACGCTGTTGTATCGAAGAAGTCCTTGGGTAGCCTTGCCGATCTCAAGGGCAAGACCGTCGCCGTCACCCAAGGTGAGGTCAACGAGTTGCTGTTGCTGAAAGGTCTTGAAAAAGCAGGCATGAAGCCCGGCGACATCAAAAGCCTGAACATGGACCCGGACAGCGCAGGCGCGGCCTTTATTGCTGGCAAGGTGGATGCCGCTGTGACTTGGGAGCCGTGGATTTCGCAAGCCGTAGCTAGTGGTGGCAAGGTGGTGTTTTCCAGCTCGCAAATCCCCAACCTGATTCTGGATGTCGTGACCGTCACCCCTGCGACCATCAAGGCCAAACCCAAAGCTATCGCCGCATTCCTGGCTGCGGTGAACAAGGGGACGGCGTTTGTCAGATCCAATCCGGACGAGGCCATGCCGTTCGTGGCCAAGAAGCTCGAAGTAAAACCCGGTGAAGTCAAAGACATGCTGGTGGGCGTGAAGCTCTATGACATGGCCGACAACGCCAAGCTGCTGCACGACAACGTTTCGGCCCAAACGCTGGACAATATCTCGGCGTTCTACACCAACCGCAAGACCATTCCGAAAGCCATCAAGGGCGCCGGGATGGTCGATGGGTCCTTCATTCAGACTCATTGAGAGAACGAAGATGATTTCGATCTCCTGCCAATACAATCGACGTTTTGATTTGGACCCGCAGCACACGGCCTTGATTGTGATTGATATGCAGCGCGACTTCCTGGCACCGGAAGGTGCCAGCGGAGTTAGCGGGTTCGACCTGAGCCCGCTGCGCGCCATCATTCCCCGTATGCAAAACCTGCTGAGTGCAGCACGCGAGCACGGCGTGAGCGTTTTCCATACCCGCGAAGGGCATCGTACCGACCTGGCGGACTTGCCCGAGACAAAACAGCAACGCTCGCTGCAGGCTGGCGCGCAAATCGGCGCGCCAGGCCCCTTGGGGCGTTTTCTGGTGCGCGGCGAATTCGGGCATGACTTTATCGATGAGTTGCAGCCCATACCTGGCGAGCCAATTATTGACAAACCCGGATATGGCGCGTTTTATGCCACCGATCTGGAGCACATGCTCCGCCGCAAGGGCATCACCCATGTGCTGCTGACCGGTGTCACAACGCAGTGCTGCGTGAATTCGACTTTGCGTGAGGCGGTAGATCGGGGATTTTTCTGCCTGACGCTGGCCGATTGCTGCGCGAGTTTCGAGCCCGCGTTACACGACGCAACGCTGCAAATCATCGCGAGCGAAGCACATCTATTCGGCTGGATTGCGAACGGTGAAAACGTGATTTGTGCCCTGGAGAAACACACCTTCGATGAACGCAATCGTGCAATCGAGCAAACCGCATGAATACACCATCTGAGTTCAGCGCCGAACGTCAGGCTTGGGGCACAAACAGACCGTATCCGGTCGCACAGCGCTGGTACGAACGCCTTGATCTGGAAAATGGCGTCACTCGCTTCTGGGAGCCGCATGTGCATCCGCTGGAGCAGGCCAATTTCTGGCATATCCGGGGCAGTGAAAGAGATTTGCTGATCGATAGCGGCATGGGCATCGTGCCGTTGCGTCCGAGCTTTCCGGACCTGTTCGGCGACAAGGAAGTCATCGCATTGGCAACGCACACGCATATCGATCATATCGGCGCGATCCACGAATTCGAGCATCGCTGGGTGCACGCTGCCGAGGCCCGGCAGATGGCGCATCCATCCGGCGTGGTAACGCTGGTTTGCGCGGATATCCATCCTCAGCTGAGTAAACTGTTTGTCGAAGCGGGTTACCCACCATTCGACGAATTGCTCATCGACGCCATGCCGTACGAAGGCTACGACCCGCGCCAATACCGTTTGCGCGGTGCCGTGCCGACGCATCTCGTCCATGACAAAGACACCATTGACCTGGGCGACCGGCGTTTCGAGATCATCCAGTTACCCGGCCACTCTCCCGGCAGCATTTGTATTTGGGAGGAGGCGACAGGGACGCTGTATTCGGGGGATCTCATCTACGACGGGCCATTGGTTTACGAAGGGCCGGGCATGGATCTGGAGGTTTACGCGCAGTCGCTGCGCCGCTTGAAAGCCATGCCGATCCAGGTGGTCCATGCGGGGCACGACCCCAGTTTCGGCCGCGCCAGATTGATCGAAATCATCGACACCTATCTGCGGCGCTGGGGCATGGGCGATTAGTCACCGTGACCAAACACGCCAGGCCGTTGCCGCTTCATGACCCCAGGGTGGATTCGCGAAGCAATCCACTCTACCCAGCCGACTGGCTCTGCCGCCGGTCCCGCCGGTTAGCGAGCAAAGAATGCAACCCGGCCAGCACAATCAACACTGCAGCGACCCCGCCCGTTGCGGCATCCGGCACCTCAAGCACCGGCGCCAGCAACATCACCACAGCCAGCGCGCCAATCGCCCAGAACGCGCCATGCTCCAGATAACGCAGCTCGGAGAGCGTGCCTTTTTCCACCAGCATCAGCGTGAAGCTACGCACAAACATGGCGCCGATCCCGAGGCCAATGGCGATCAGGAAAATATTGCGGGTGAGAGCAAACGCGCCCAGCACGCCATCAAATGAGAACGATGCGTCCAGCAGTTCCAGATACAAAAAGCCGCCCCAGCTGGCGCGCACCACACTGCCATCTGACCCCATCAAGGCGCTAATGCCGTTGACTATCGTATACGCCACCAACCCCCAACTCCCCGCCAGCAGCAGCTTGTAGGCTTGCGGCTGAGGCAAGAACGCGGCAATGGCCAGCAACACCAGCAAGGTCAGCACCACGCCCGCCATCTCCAGTCGCCCGAGTTGCTGCATGGCGCGCTCGATGGGGCGCAACCAGTAGCCTTCCTTGTTCTGGTTCAAAAAGAAGTGCCAGAACACCTGCAGCAAAAAGGTGCCACCAAAGGCCATCACTTCAATATGTGCGGATTGCAAAGTGGCGGCATAACGCTGCGGCGCCACAATGGCCATGGTCAGCACGTCGCTGGCGGGCCAGTGGCCGCTGCTCAACCATTCATAGATGGAGAATGGCCCCGGCAACGGCGCGGCATGCGCGATGACCGCCACAATCAGCAGCGGAAACAGCACCCGCATGCCAAATACCGCCACCAGCATGCCCCACAGCAAAAAGCGTTGCTGCCAGCGCTTGTCCCAATGGCGCAGGATGCTGGCGTTGACCACGGCGTTATCAAAGCTGAGGCTGGTCTCCAGCAGGGCCAGATTGAAGGCGGCCCACAGGCCCGCGCTGCCGCCGAGCACGGCCGCCAGCGCCAGCCCGGCAACGCTGACCCATAAGGCATGGCGGAAATATCGCAGTGTCTGCATCTATCAATAATCGATCAAAAACCAGCATTATGCCCATTTCGCTCGGGCAGATTGACTTTGAGCGCTCCCGGCGGAACGCCTATACTCAAGGCTGTTACGCTGCTCATGACTGATTTGCAGGTGCCTCAGGCGTATCACAGGTCAGCTCAGGAGCACGAGGCAAAACGAAACCAAACGGCAAAGGATGGAAAAATAAATGAGCCAGGCTTACCTCGAACTCGTCAAAGCGCATGATGCTTTGCTGCAAAAAAAAGATGCACCTCTGTATAGCTCGCGGACTGGCCTGAATCCGGCCAAACCGCAAGCAGCGGCCAACGCGCCGGTGGTCATGATCTTTGCACCGCATCCCGATGACGAATGCATTATCGGCGCCCTGCCATTGCGCTTGCTGCGCGAAGCCGGTTATCGCGTGGTCAACATTGCGGTCACGCAAGGCTCCAATGCCGCACGCAAGCAGCCGCGCTGGGAAGAACTCTCCAACGCCTGCCATTACCTGGGTTTTGAGTTGCGTGAAACCATCCCTGGTGGCTTGCCCAATGTCACAACCAAAACCCGTGATGGCGTGCCAGCAGAATGGGCAGAAAAGGTCGCCGTGATCGCCGCATTGATCAGCGAATACAAACCTGCGGTTTGTGTGTTCCCGAACGACAACGACTATCACTCGGCGCATATCGGTACGCATTACCTGACGATGGATGCACTGGCAAAAACCGGGCACGCCTGCCATGTGGCCAATAGTGAATTCTGGCGCCAGATGGATAAACCCAACGCGTTGATCGAAACCAATCTGCAAGACACCGCCGACCTGATTACCGCACTGGCTTGCCATGTGGGCGAAGTGGAACGCAATCCGTACCATCTGCGTCTGCCGGGCTGGATGGCCGACAATGTGCGCCGTGGTGCAGAAGTGGTCGGTGGCCAAGGTGAAGCGGCGCCTAGCTTCTCGTTTGGTACGCTGTACCGCATGGAATACTTTGACGGTAAAGCCATCGCGCCGAACGACAAGAAATATGTAGTCTCCGCCGGTGACGACATCAAAAAACTGTTTGCCTGATCTTTGGCTTGCCGCCATTGCAGTGAAAAAAAGCGACCTCAGGGTCGCTTTTTTATTCACGAATGGTGGCGACTGGATCGGCTAACGCCAGCCACCACCGCCATAACCATAACCGTGATGGCCATAGCCAAACACCGGCACCGGAACTACTACGCAGCCGCCAAGCGCGGCCAGCAGCAGAGCACATATCAATATTCGCATCATCAATTCTCCTTTGAGCGCTACAGCGCGTTACCAACGGCGCCAGCAACACGGACCAGGCGCGACATAAACGGGCGCGGGGGCGACCACCACAGCTGGACGGATATACGCAACCCGCGGTGGTGGTCCGGCAGGCACCACCACGCAACCCGTCAGGTTCGCCACCAACAGCATCAATAACAGGGGTTTCATCGGCCTCTCCTTACGCGGTACATATACGAATAACGCCCTACCCTCTTTCGCGCGGACCAACCCTTGTTACGGCATGCACCAAAGCGTGATCTGTATCACCGTCCACAAAATGTTACGGAACCCGTTTCAAACAGCACGTATTCCCGTTATGCCTAAAAAAACCAGCTAGTATTTCATTGCTATTGCCGCGAACAGATGTAAGAAAAACAACAAGCCACGCAAGCCATCTCGTCCGGAGGGGACACATTGCCAGGAACCAAGCGAGTCACGTCGGCCGAGCGCTGGACCTATCTCAAGCGCATGCTGCCGATTGCCTGGCCATTCATTCTGATCGTCACCTTGCTGGTGCTGCTGCAATGGGCATGCCTGGACATGCTTTCGGCCGGCCGCGCCTTTGTCGGCGGCGAAAGCATGTGGTCCAAAGGGCAAAAAGACGCCATCTATTACCTGGAGCGTTACGCCTCGACCCTGGACGAGCGCGAATACCAGGCTTATGAAAATGCCATCAGCGTGCCATTGGGCGATCAACGCGCCCGCCGGGCGCTGGATATGACCGAAGCCGACTTGTACACCGCACGCGAAGGTCTGCTGGCGGGCGGCAATATGCCCGAAGACGTTCCGGGCATGATCCGGCTGTACCGCAATTTCCGGCATATCGGCTTTATCAACGAAGCCATTGATTTGTGGGCGCAAGCAGACGAGCACATCGCCCACTTGCAGCGCCTGGCCGATGAGTTGCACAACCGCGCTGGCCAGAAAGATGTCGAGCCCGCCCGCATTGTGGCAATCCGCGCAGAAATCCAGCAAATCAATGAACGGCTGACCCCTATCGAAAACGGTTTTTCTACCACCGTTGCCAAGGGTTTGCGCCAGACCAGCATCTGGATTGCCTACACCTATCTGATCGCCGCCATTGCCCTGATCGCGTTGGCATTGCGCCGCACCGGCAAACTGATGCATCAGCGCAGCCAGTCCGAAGATGCCTTGCGCGCCAGCGAGGCCCGGTTTCAGCGGGCGGTTGGCGGCAGCAATGACGGCATCTGGGATTGGGATCTGCTCACCGGGCATTCGTGGTTTTCACCGCGTTTCCGGCATTTGCTGGGTGTCACCGAAGAAGAGCTACCTAACCGCGCCGACGCCTGGCTGGCGCGGGTGCATCCGGAAGACAAGACCATCATTCTGAACGCGCACCGCCGCCACTTTAATGACGGCGAGCCGCACGATATCGAATATCGCGTGCGTACCGGTCATGCGGGCGATGGCGCTTATCGCTGGTTTCGGGTTCGTGGCCGCGCCTTCTTTGACGAGGCGGGCAATCCGGTACGCATGGCCGGATCATTTACCGACGTCACCCGCAGCAAGGCGGCCGAAGCGGCATTGCACCGCGAGAAAGAAAAAGCCCAGGTCACGCTCGCATCCATTGGCGACGCAGTCATTACTACCGATACCGTGGGCCGGGTGGAATACATGAATCCGGCAGCGGAGCGGATGATCCTGACGCAGTGGGATCAGGCAATGCAGCAACCGCTGGACAGCCTGTTCAAAGCCATGGACCCGGGGCATGAAAATGCCGCGGTGTCGTTACTGGGCGAGATTCGGCATTACGAAGCCGCACCGATGGATCGCGACCTGAATTTGGTACGCAACGATGGCTCTGAGATATCGGTCAACCGTGCCATCGCGCCGGTGCATGACCGCGACGGCCGGGTAACCGGCGTGGTGCTGGTGCTGCATGACGTCACGCGTGAGCGGCAATACGCCGCCAGCCTGTCCTGGCAAGCCAGCCACGATGCCCTCACCGGGCTGGTGAACCGGCGCGAGTTCGAGCGGCGCTTATCGGCCTTGCATGCGCGCCTGGTGCAACGTGCCGCCGAGCACGCGCTGATGTTTATGGATCTGGACCAGTTCAAGATCGTCAACGATACCTGTGGACATGCCGCCGGCGACGAATTGCTACGGCAGCTTAGCGGGGTGTTGCAGCAGCATCTGCGCCAATCCGACACGCTGGCTCGCATCGGTGGCGATGAATTTGGCGTATTGCTGGAAAACTGCTCCATCGATGCCGCTACCCGCATCGCTGAAACGCTACGGCAAACGGTGCTGGACTTCCCGTTCTCCTTCGGTAGTCAGTCATTCACGGTGGGCGTGAGTATCGGTCTCGTCGAAATGGCCGATGCCTCGATGACACCGGAAGAAGCACTGCGCGCCGCCGACGCCGCCTGTTATATGGCCAAGGAAAAAGGCCGTAATCGCATGCAGCTGTATTCGCCACAAGACAGCGAAGTCAGTCAGCGTCACGGCGAGATGGAATGGGTTAACCGCTTGCGCCGGGCACTCGAGAAAAACCAGTTTCGGCTGTATGCGCAGGAAATCGTCAGCCTCAAGGGCGAACAAGGCAGACGTCATGTGGAAGTGCTGCTGCGCTTAAGCGATGACCAAGGCCAGATGATCCCGCCGATGGCGTTCATCCCTGCCGCAGAGCGCTACAACCTGATGCCGGAGATCGACCGCTGGGTGTTGCGCAATACGCTGGAAACGCTCAGCGCCCGCGACCGCGCCGGGCTGGAACCGCTGGCAATCTGTGCCATCAATCTGTCGGGCACTTCCATTGGCGACGAACATTTCCTCGGTTACGTGCTGGACCAGATCAAACGCAGCGGCGTGGACGCCTCACGCTTGTGTTTCGAGCTCACCGAAACCAGCGCCATCGCCAGCCTGACGCGCGCCACCCATTTCATGCAGCAACTGTCTGAGTTGGGCTGCAAGTTTGCGCTGGATGATTTTGGCGCGGGCATGTCGTCGTTCGGCTATCTCAAGCATCTGCCGGTGGATTACCTGAAAATTGACGGTGGCTTTGTCAAAGACATGCTGAGTGACCCGATCGACCGCGCCATGGTCGGTGCCATTAACGAGATTGGCCATTTGATGGGCAAAAAGACAGTCGCCGAATTTGTGGAAAACCAGGCCATTGCCGACACCCTGCGCGACATGGGCGTGGATTATGCGCAAGGCTATGGCGTAGCACCGCCGGAGCCGTTCCGGTTATTGCGCAGCGATGTCAGCCCCAGCTGGCAAGCCTGACCACGTTAAACCAGCGGTACCACCCGAAAGCGCCCACGCTTGATTTCGGTCTGGATCAACTTGAAGGTATCAATATCAAACGCCGGGCGCGGATTGGCGACCAGCTCGGCCAGTTCACTGACATCCTGCACCGTGCCCAGCCAGCACCAGTGATCCACCACCTGCATCACTTCGCTCTCGCCCTTGCCTTCTACCAGCCCAACCGGCCCGGCATAAGGCCACAGCGCCAGCTTGTGTTTGGCCAGCGCGGCCAGAATGCGGGCGTTATGTAGCGACAGCGGATCTTTGCCCACGCAGGCACCACGGCATTGACGCAACTGATTGCCAAAGCACGGGCCAGAACCGGATTTGGGTTTGCCTTCCAGCCCCAGCAATTGGCGGCATAAGCCGTGTGCATCAGCGATCTTGGTCAGTGTGTTCTGCGCCTCGCGCTTGCTGCGAAATGGCCCAAAGATAAACTGCTGACGCAAACTTTCGCTGGCCAGATCAAGCTCATCCATCGCCACCAGTTTGGGTAGCAGCGAGCCATCAACCTCAGTCAGGTGCCAGGCACACAGCTCGCGGGTGCGGCGTAATTGCTGGTTAAAGAGCGGCAGCCGGGTTTTGATCAGCTGCATTTCCAGTAACAGCGCACCGAGTTCACCCGCGGTTTCCTGCCAGTCAATCCGGCGGATTTGCTGACCAATCTGCAATTCTTTATTGGCCCGATGATCCGACGAAAAATGGCTTAATACCCGTTTGCGAATACTCGTGCTTTTGCCGACATACAGCAGCGCGTCGTTCTCGCCATAAAACAGGTAAACGCCGGGTGTTTCGGGGATGTCATCGATCACGCTCGGGTCAATGGCAGGTGGCAATGCCGGTTGCCGCGTCAGGTCGGCAATCGCCTCGCGCACTACGGGCGCGCCGTGGTCGCGCTGGGCGGCATCCAGAAATTGTTGCAACAGAATGGCATCGGTCAGCGCGCGGTGTCGGTCACCTTCAATCAGCAGACCGTGCCGGGCGACCAAGGTATCCAGACTGTGTTTGTGCTCTGCAGGATACAGCTTGCGCGAGAGCTTTACCGTGCACAGCACGCGCGAGCGAAACGGCAAGCCCAGGCGTTTGAATTCGTTTTTGAGAAAGCCGTAATCAAAGCGCGCATTGTGTGCCACAAACACCCGACCATGCAGCTTGAGCAGGACTTCTTCGGCGATTTCGGCAAAGGTAGGGGCGTTGGCCACCATCTCGTCGTTAATCCCGGTCAGGCTCTGGATAAATGGTGGGATAGTGCGCTGCGGATTGACGAGGCTGGCCCAGACGCGGGCGCCACGCTCGTCGATCTGCACGATACCGACTTCGGTGATGCGATCAAACGCGGCATTGGCGCCGGTGGTTTCCAGATCGACCAGCACCAGCGGTTCGTCGAAATACGGATTGTTCATTCACAACTCAGATGGTAACAAGCCTTGTAGCCCGGATGGAGCATGACGGGAATCCGGGACGCGATATTGGCAAATCCAGATGCGGATTGCCGGTTAATGCATTGCGATCCCGGATTCCCGCCCTGCGGGCTCCATCCGGGCTACGAAACTGTTTATGACGGATTACCCCCGCCCTACCGGTTACCCGATCAAGCCAGTTGCTTTTGGGCAAAGGCAACCGCATCGGCCAGCGCCACTTTCTGCATTTCGCCACCAGCACGCGCTACGTATTCGACCATGCCATCAGCCAGACCCTTGTCACCAATGGTGATGCGATGCGGGATGCCAATGAGTTCCATGTCGGCAAACATCGAACCCGGGCGCTCGTTGCGATCATCCAGCAGCACATCTACGCCAGCGGCTTGCAGATCGGCATACAGTTGGTCAGCCGCCGCTTTCACAGCTTCGGAACGGTGATAACCAACCGCCACCACGGCAATGCTGAACGGCGCCATGGCTTGGGTAAAGATAATGCCGCGATCGTCGTAGTTCTGTTCAATGGCCGCCGCCACAATGCGCGATACGCCAATGCCGTAGCAGCCCATTTCAAAGAACTTGGCCTGACCGTCTTCACCGACAAAAGTCGCGTTCATGGCTTCGGAATATTTGGTGCGCAACTGGAAGATATGGCCGACTTCAATACCACGGCACAGTTCCAGCTTGCCTTGGCCATCTGGCGAAGGATCACCCGAAATCACGTTGCGAACGTCGGCAACAATGTGTGGCTCTGGCAGATCACGCCCAAAGTTGACGCCAGCCAAGTGGAACTTGGGCTTGTTGGCGCCGCAAACAAAGTCGCTCATGACCGCAACGGTACGGTCGGCAATCACTTTGATATCCGCATCGATATTCACCGGACCAAGGAAACCGGGCGGGCAATTGAAACGAGCGCGGATTTCTTCTTCGGTGGCAAAGCGGAACTCGCCGATGCCCTCAACCTTGCCCAGTTTGACTTCGTTCAGCGAATGATCGCCACGCAGCAGCACGATCACGAACTGGCCTTCAGTAGTGACCAGCGCGATCAGTTTGACAGTGCGCTCAATGCCGATCTCCAGCAGTTGGGCCACAGCTTCGCACGTGGTTTGCTTGGGCGTATCGACGTCACGCATGGTTTCTGCGGCAACGGCACGTGGTGTAGTCGGCGCCAGCGCTTCAGCCAGTTCGACGTTGGCGGCGTATTGCGAATCCGGATTGTAGGCCAGCAAGTCTTCACCAGCGTCGGCCAGCACCTGGAATTCATGGCTGCCATCGCCACCAATCGCGCCAGAATCCGCCGCCACGGCACGGAACTTCAGGCCCAAACGGTTAAAGACGTTGGAGTACGCGGTGTACATTTTTTGATAGCTGACTTGCAGCGCATCGAAATCGGCATCGAACGAATATGCATCTTTCATCACGAATTCACGCGCGCGCATCACGCCAAAACGCGGGCGGATTTCGTCGCGGAACTTCACCTGCACCTGGTACAGATTCAGCGGCAATTGTTTGTAAGAGCGCACTTCGGAGCGAGCGATGTCGGTAATGACTTCTTCATGCGTCGGGCCGTAACAAAAATCGCGATCATGCCGGTCTTTAATCTTGAGCATTTGTGGGCCAAACACCGCCCAGCGGCCGGTTTCGTGCCACAACTCGGCGGGCTGGATGGTTGGCATCAGCATTTCTTGCGCGCCGGCCTTGTTCATCTCGTCGCGCACGATGGTTTCCACCTTGCGCAGCGCGCGCAGGCCCAGCGGCATCCAGGTATACAGGCCCGAGCCCAGCTTCTTGATCAAGCCAGCACGCACCATCAGTTTGTGCGAAGTCAGTTCCGCCTCGGAAGGCGCTTCTTTCAGGGTATTGAGATAAAACTGGGAGGTACGCATGGTTGGGTCGGTATGTTGGAATCAGCAAACCGCCAATTGTAGCTGGAGTGAGAGAGGAGGTGTGAGGTGGCTTCGGTGGTAAGTGCCTGCGGACTGGGCATATCCCTTATTTCGTTGTTCTCGACCTGGGCGGCCCCCTGGTCGGGAATGACGATGTAAAGGTTGGGCGAGAGTCGGCAGAACTTACAGGCTCCCCCTTCGCCCTCCTCCACCATTTACTTTTTCATGCACTCACCCAAAGCCGCAATCACCGCATCGGCAATCTTGTTGCGGGTCACGGTCTGGTCCAGCGTTTTGGCCTCGACGCGATTCACGATCACGCCAGACTCCAGCAGAATCGCCGGCATGGTGGTGGCACGCAGCACCACAAAATCAGCGGCATATACACCCGCCGATTGATCTACCCACTCCCGGCTCTCGCCTTCGAGCTTGTCGGCGTGGCTGGTGTTTACCTCAAAGCCGCCCGCTTTCATCTGCTTGCCCACGGCCCGAGCGCAGTCCACGCTACGGTCGTACTTGGGATTGAGCTTGCTGACGAACACGGAGAACCCGTGCGTGCGATCAGAATATTTGTGCTTCTCGCCGTCGACTTCCCACTCCTGCAAAAACTGGGGCTGGGTAGAGTCATGATGTAGCGAGATAAACACATCGGTGCCTTCTGCAGCCTTGGCACGTTTTTGCAGGTCTTTGCTGGCGCCGTCATCACCGATCAACCGTACCGTGTAACCAGCCAGCAGCATGCGCTCGGTGAGTACATCGGCCAGTTTGCTGTTGTAGGTAAATTCGGTCACGCCATAGGCACTGGTTGCGCCGGGCGCATCCAGATAATGGCCGACATCAATGGCCACGGTGAGTGCATGAGCGGGGGCTATGGCGGCGAAGGCCAGCGCAAAACCTGCAAACAACTTATTCATTGGCAGCATCACTGACCGGCGCGGCAGCCGCAAGCTGGGCGCGGCGGGCGCCAATCTTGTTGCGCAGCAGATTCATCATCACCGTATCGCGCAGCCAGATCAGCAAAAACAGCCAGACCAGCAAAATCGCCATATACGGCAGTGAGCTATTGCTAACACCTGGCACAAACTGATGCACCAGCGGGTTAACCAGGAATTCGACCGAAGCCAGCACGATCAGCAGCAATACCACGGTGGAAATCAGCCGTTCTTTAACGAAGGTACCACGCAGCAGTACGCGCTGTTCCCAGCGAGTCAGGCCTTGCAATTCTGGTACGTCGTCGGGGCGAAAATAAAAAGCCATTGCATTGCATCCATTTCGATCACATCAGAGCGCGCCAGTGTCGCCCGCCCAACGCCAAAAATCAAGGAACCTGGCGGGCATTCCTGGGCTTGCATACTCAGGTTATGATGAGCCTCGAGGTTTGCAGGAACAATCATCAAAACAAACGGATACGCCGCGCGTACGGCGACGGCTTCCGGCACAAGACGGATGGATCCACCATGGGGTATCGCTTTATCGTTCTGTTCAGCGTACTGCTTGCCGGCCCGGTGCTGGCAGATACGCCCAAAGTACCGCTATCTGAGTTGACGCTGAGTTTGTTCAATGACGTCGCCATGCCGGCCCAGCGCGCGCTGGCGAATAACACCGCGCAATTGGGTCAGCGCATGACCGAGCTGTGCGCCAGTCCGGATCAAACCACCCTGCAAGCCGCGCAAGTGGCCTGGAAAGACACCAGCAATACGTGGAATCGCATCGCACCGCTGCACTTGGGCCCGAATCGGCAAACTGCCGTGCAAGCGTTGTTTGAAGGCGGCCCGGTGGATGAGGCCATTATGAAAAAGGCCATCCTCACCACGCCGGATGACCCCGCCACACCCAAAGCCATTTTCGAGACCGCAGGCATTGCGCTCGGTGCCAGCGGCTTGCCCGCGCTGGAACAGTTGCTGTTTGGCGACGGCAAAGTGTCCCCTTTACCTGCGCTGCAGCGGGGCAAGACGTGCCAGTTCGGGCGCTGGATTGCTTTGGGACTGGCGCGCCGTGGCCAGACGCTGATTTACGAGTGGAACTCACTGCACGACGGATTGACACAGAATCCCGCCTACCACACGCCGTACCTCACCGAAGCAATCAGCCACGCCGCCAGCGGTGCGCGCGTTATTGCCGACCATCAACTGGCAGCAGGCGAACTTGATCCACCGCCAGCGGACTTTCCTGGTTGGCGCTCGGACACCAGTAAGGCGGGTATTGCGGCCAGTATTGACGGTATCGAATACGTGCTGTTCGGCTCGCCGTCCGGAATCGGCTTTGATGACCTGCTGGCTTCGCGCGGCCAGAGTGCCGTGGTCGATGCCTTGCACGATCAACTGGTCAATACCCGCCTGGCGTTGACTGCGTTACCGGAGAGCTTTGCACGCAACCCGGGCGCCAGTCGCGGCGAAATCGTGGCCCTGCAACGACGGCTGAACGAGCTGGCCGACTATATCAATGGCCCACTCACTGATGCGCTCGGCGTGCCGTTCAAGCACTAAGGCACTTTCAACATCTTCAGGCCCGATGCCGCCCTGGCAGCGGGCCTGACTTTGCTGCATCTGGACGCAGTTGCAACGCGCTAGTCTTTGCCATCCAGCATCATCCCGCCCCAGCCCCAGTTCTCTTCTTTGGTCTCATCAAAATTCACCACCACATACTGGCGCGGCTTGTGGGTCAGCCGCTCCATCGTGCCGGTGATTTCCTCGACGATTTGTTTCTTTTGATCGCGACTCAACACTCCGGCGATCTTGATATTGACTAACGGCATGACAGTTGCTCCTTGATGAAAAGGGAATTCAAACCAGCCAGCGATGCGCCGTTACGACGCGTTCAAACAGACGTTTCAAACTTGTCACAATAGGGTCACACAGGCGCTATAAGCTTGCCCGCTTACAAAAAACCGATAAGGCCAAGGGTCATGTTATTGCGCGCACTTATGCTAACCCTGTCGCTTGTTACCGTCTCAGCGCACGCTGAAATTGTAGTAGGCATTCTGGCGGGACGCGGCACCGAAGAAGCCCAGGCCGACTGGCAGCCCATTGTGGACGATCTGGCCAAAGCCACCGGGCAAAGCGCCCGGCTGGTCGCGGTAAAGACCGAACAAGAGCTGCTCAGCGAATTTGCGCAAAACCATATCCAGATTGCGCGTCTGGGCACCCAGGCGGCACTGAGTACTGTGGAACAGAACCAAGGCGAGATTTTTGCCCGTTTGGCGCTCACTGGTGGTGTGTCGGAGTTCCGCTCGGTACTGCTGACCCGCAAAGACGGCCCGGCCTCGCTGGATGAAGTGCTGCGCTCGCCCAAACGCTGGCGTTATGCCACCGGCACACGGGACTCGACGGCCGGATATCTGATTCCGCAGTACTACGCCTTTGCCAAGAACAACGTGCTGATTGAGCCATTCTTCAAGGACGTCACTTACGGCGCAAGCGAAGATAATTTCCGGGCACTGGTCGACAAGCGCACGGATGTGGCTGCAACCAATAGCGACGATCTGGAAAAGCTGCACGACAAATATCCGCGCGATTACCAGAATCTGCGCGTGATCTGGGAATCCCCGCCGTTCTCGTACGATCCGCTGATCATGCGCAAAGATTTGTCGGCCGGGCTCAAACAGAAGATCAGTAACTTTTTCTTGAACTATGGCCGCACTGGCGCCAATGCCATGCATGAAAAAGAGAAGCTGTATTACGCCGATGAGTTGTCCGGTTTTTTGCCTTCATCCAACCGCCAGTTGCGTGAAGTCACCGATCTGCAATTGTTCTACGATCTGTTCCGGCTGACGCTGGACAAGCAATCCAGCCCCGACGCCTCGGCCGGTAAAGAAAAAGCCCTCTACAAGCGCTACAACCAACTGGTTGGCGTGCTGGGCGGCGCGCGCTAGGCATCGGCGATCTGCCTCCGTCAGCTGACAAGCCCCGTTGGGGCTTGTTTTGTTTTGTGCACACAACAAGACCATCCATTACTTGAGCAGACCTGCGCCCCGCCACTCAACGGCTGTCATGGGCAAATGGCGGCCACAGTGGCAAAATCGCCCCCCGTGACTCAAGACACCTATTCTTTCGCCCCCATTGGCTATCTGCGCACGCCGTTTGCCGACAAGTTCGGCATTCCGCGCCAGCCCAGCCTGGCCCCGCACGCCACCGGTGAACTGCAACTGATCGCCCCTTATGATCGCGCAGAGGCCGTGCGCGGGCTGGAGGCCTTTAGCCACGTGTGGCTGACCTTTGTGTTTCACCAGACAGCAGGCCAGTGGAGCCCAACCGTGCGCCCACCGCGACTGGGTGGCAATCAGCGCGTTGGCGTATTTGCCTGCCGTTCACCATTTCGGCCCAACCCGATTGGCTTGTCGCTGGTTGAACTGGCTGCCATCGATACCGACGCCGGGGTGAAGCTGACTTTTCGAGGGGTGGATCTGGTTGACGGCACACCTATCCTCGATATCAAACCCTATATTCCGTACGTCGAAAGCCAACCCGATGCGCGCAGCGGCTTTGTCGGTGGCGAACCCGAACGCCTGGCCGTCGCCTTCAGTGAGCAGGCCGACCAGCAGTGCCTGGCTGCGCAGCCTAAATATCCCGACCTGCGCGAACTGATTATTGAAGTGCTTGCCCAAGACCCGCGCCCGGCGTATGCCGATGATCCGCAACGGGTTTACGGCATCCGGCTGTACCAACTCGATGTGAAATGGCGGTGCGATGGTCGTACTGCGTTTGTTGAATCCCTGGAATACCTATGAAATTGCAGCACCCGTTCAAATCCCCGACCGCCATTCTGGCTGTCACCGCGCTGCTGGCCGCTTGTGGCGCCACGCCACCGCCCGCCGTAGTCGCCCCGCTGCCGCCATTGCCACCGGTGAAGGTTCGTGTGGGTCTGGCGCTGGGTGGTGGTGCGGCCAAGGGCTTTGCCCATATCGGCGTCATCAAGATGCTGGAAGCCAATGGCATTTCGCCGGATGTCGTCTCCGGCACCAGTGCGGGTAGCGTGGTCGGCAGCCTGTACGCCAGCGGTATGGATGCTTTCGCCCTGCAGGAACGTGCTTTCTCGCTGGATCAATCGTCAGTGCGCGATGTGAGTCTATTATCCGGCGGGTTGGTCAAAGGCCAGAAGCTGCAGGACTTTGTGAACCAACTGGTTAACAACCGGCCACTGGAAAAACTCAACAAACCGTTTGCCGCCGTATCGACCGAACTGGAAACCGGTAATCGGGCCGTGTTTGTACGCGGCAATACCGGCCAGGCCGTGCGCGCATCCAGCAGCATTCCGGGCGTGTTCGAGCCAGTGCTGATCTCCGGCAAGCATTATGTGGATGGTGGCGTGGTTAGCCCGGTGCCGGTCGATGCCGCCAAACAACTGGGCGCGGACTTTGTGATTGCGGTGGATATCTCGGCCAAAGCCAACGGCAAAGCCCCGGGCAGCATGGTCAGTATCGTTACCCAGTCGATTGCCATCATGGGCCAGAAACTGGGCGAACAAGAACTGGCACGCGCCGATGTCATCATTCGCCCCAAGGTCGGGCAAATTGGCCCGAGCGACTTTGACCAGAAAAACCAGGCCATCCTCGAAGGCGAGCGCGCCACTCTGGCGGCCATGCCGGAAATCAAAAAACGCCTGGAAGAAAAACGCCAGCAGTTGATCTACAAACAACTTTCCGCCAGAACCCCGGCAGTAAAGGTGCAGTAACAGGGAAACAGCCCATCCGATAACACGCGTAGGGTGCGCATTAATGCGCACCGCACTGGACGCGTTCGCAGACAAAGTCTGCAAACCCTACGCTTTGTCGTGCTGTTTGAACGGTTTTGTTTGCGGCGCAACCCGCAAACCCGCTACAGTAGCGCCCAATAGAACGAGCGTTCACGCCCACCCGTTATGGATTTTGCGCAACTCGCCCCTGCCCTGAAAGCAAAGCTGGCCAAGCTGGGCCTGACGCGTGCTTTCGACCTGGTTTTGCATTTGCCGCTGCGTTATGAAGACGAAACGCAGTTATTCGCTATTGCCGAAGCCCCGTTTGGCGCGCCCGCGCTGGTGGAAGGCGAAGTACAAAGTTGCGATATCCAGTTCCGCCCGCGCAAACAACTGGTCGCCCGCGTCAGCGATGCCAGCGGTGTGCTGGTGGTGCGGTTGATCCACTTTTATCCCAGCCAGGCCAAACAACTCACCGTTGGCAAAAAAGTACGGCTGTATGGCGAGGTGCGCCATGGTTTTTGGGGGGATGAAATGGTCCACCCAAAAATCCGCAGTATTTCAGATCGCACCCAATTGAACGAGGCACTCAGCCCGGTTTATCCCACCACGGCCGGGCTGGCGCAGCACCAGATCACCAAGCTGATCCATCAGGCGCTGGCGGGCTGCACTCTGCGTGACACGCTACCCGAGGCCATTTACGATCCGCTGGGTCTGCCCGACTTTCGCAGCAGTGTGCTGTTACTGCACAACCCGACGCCTGACATCCCCAATATCCAGCTCACCGAACGCATCCATCCGGCGTGGCGGCGGCTGAAGTTTGATGAGTTGCTGGCCCAGCAACTGAGCCTGCGCATGGCTCGCGCGGCGCGGCGTGAGAAAGACGCGCCTGTGCTGCGCCCCAAAGGCAAACTGGCCAAACAGTTGATGGCCAGTTTGCCGTTTGGCCTGACTGGCGCGCAGAGCAAAGTACTCAACGAAATCTATACGGATCTGGGCCAGTCGCATCCGATGCAGCGTTTGCTGCAAGGTGACGTTGGCGCCGGTAAAACCGTGGTGGCCGCGCTGGCCGCCTGCCAAGCCATTGAATGCGGCTACCAGGTGGCGTTTCTCGCCCCCACTGAAATTCTGGCCGAGCAGCATTATCGCAAGCTGGCCGCCTGGTTTGAGCCGCTCAATGTCCGCGTAGCGTGGCTGACCGGCAGCCTTAAAGCCAAAGCCAAACGCGCCGCACTGGAAGATGCCGCACTCGGTACCGCACCGTTGATTGTCGGTACGCATGCGCTGTTTCAGAACCAGGTGGAATTCGCCAATCTGGGGCTGGCGATTGTCGATGAACAGCATCGCTTTGGTGTGGCGCAACGGCTGGCACTGCGCGAAAAAGGCAATAGCCCACATCAACTGATGATGTCGGCCACGCCGATCCCGCGCACGCTGGCCATGAGCTTTTACGCTGATCTGGATGTGAGCGTGATCGACGAGTTGCCGCCTGGCCGCACGCCAATTGTCACCAAACTGATCTCCGACTCGCGTCGTGATGAAGTCATCGAGCGCATCGCCGCCAAGGTCGATGAAGGCCGCCAGGTGTATTGGGTGTGCCCGCTGATTGAAGAATCCGAAGCCATCCAGCTGCAAACCGCCGTTGATACCCACGCGACGCTCACCGAAGAACTCAATGGCATTGCGGTCGGCCTGATTCACGGCCGTATGAAGACCGAGGAAAAAGCAGCGGTGATGGAGGACTTTCTCGCTAACAAAATCCAGGTACTGGTCGCCACCACGGTGATTGAAGTTGGCGTGGACGTGCCCAATGCCAGCCTGATGGTGATTGAACACGCCGAGCGCATGGGCTTGTCGCAACTGCACCAATTGCGCGGCCGTGTAGGCCGGGGTGCGCACGCCTCGCTGTGCGTGTTGCTGTACAGCGGCCCGCTATCGGAAAACGCCAAGGCGCGGCTGCGAGTGATCTACGAAAACACCGATGGCTTCGAAATCGCCCGCCAGGATATGGAATTGCGCGGCCCAGGTGAATTGGCAGGGGTGCGTCAGTCCGGCGTGCCCATGCTGCGCTTTGCCGATCTGGAACGCGATGCCGACTTGCTCGACGCCGCCCGCGAAGCCGCAGAAACGCTGCTGGCCGGGCAAAAAGGAATCGCTGAGGCTCATCTGGAACGCTGGCTGCCGGGGCGCGAGGCACTACTGAAAGTCTGAGACCCGGCGACCGCTTATCACTTGAATTTGCAAAAACCACTGACAAAGCGGGACTAAAACAGACCAATCGTTACAATAAGATGATTGGATTCAAGGAGTTCCGGCCGTGGCCAACACCGCGCCAGTGACACCAACCGCCCCGACCGTAGTCGCTGCACCGATCCTGGCGGCCAGCCTGCGTGCTCCGCTTGCGTCTGAACATGTGGCGCCGACCGGCAGCGGGACCGCTGGTGATACCCGCCAAGCCGAGGGCGAACGAGGACAGGCACGCGCCAGCCGCGACGACTCTGGCGTTGAAGCCGATGGGCACTCACAACGGCGCCAGCAAGAACACCCGTCGCGATCACCGCACGCCGACGATATCCCGCAAGAACCAAAACCCATGGCAGTGTTGCCTGGGGCACCGCGCTATCAACTGACCGTTGAGCCCGACGGCATGCGCTCGGTGGTGTTTGGCCGCAGAAAAATTGATTTGCTACGGGGGCGCACGCCAGAAGAGACGCTGCGCAAAGCCCGCATCATTATGGCCGCTACCTTAGGACCGGCAACGCCGTCACCCGAAGAACTGAGCGTGGCCGCCGAGGCGCAGGCAATGGAAGACGAAGCCATGAATAAAATTGCGGCCCGCCACACGCTGGCGGAGCGGCAAGTCAGTGCTTACCAGCCGGATTTGCCAGCCAGCTCTGCTTTTGAAGAATTGGCCTGATCTTGCTGCCGACTGCTCATGCCAGCAAAGCAAGAATCAGCGGTAGCAGTAAAGAAGTCAGCACCCCATTCAAACCCATCGCCAGCCCGGCAAACGCCCCGGCTGTTTCTGAGAGCTGAAAAGCCCGCGCCGTGCCAATGCCATGCCCGGCAACACCCACGGCCACGCCGTACACGACCTCATCGTGAATGCGCAACACTCGTAGCAGTGGCACCAACAAGATTGCAGCACAAATGCCAGTGACGATTACGATGCCTGCCGTCAGCGACGGCAAACCGCCCGCTTTGGCCGACAGCGCCATAGCAATAGGAGTGGTAACGGACTTGGGGCCGAACGATATCAGCACCTGATGTGACAAGCCAAACCACTGGCCCAACAACAATGCAGAGAGTATCCCCACCACACTGCCCACGCCAACGGCAATCAGCAGCGGCCCGGCAATGGCTTTCATGCGCTGAATATTGACGTACAGCGGAATAGCCAGCGCCACTGTGGCTGGCGCCAGCAAGAAATGAATTAACTTGGCCTGTTCGAAATACATGCGATACGACACGCCGCAGGCGAGCAGCGTTGCCATCACCAGCACAATGCCGATCAACACCGGATTAAGTAGTGGGAAACGACCGGATTTGAGATAGAGAAATTCCGCCAGCAGGTACGCCGCGCAGGTCAGCGCGATCCAGGTGGCCGGGAAGGTCTGCAGCGCTTGCCAGCCATTCATCATGCGTCGCCCTCGCCAGATGAGGGGTAATCACCCTGAGGGTTGCGTCGGCGCAGCAACCACGCCAGCACCAATGCAGTAACCAGCAAGGTGATCGCGGTGGACAACACCAGCACCGCAGCCATGGCAGCGCCCTGCTCGCGCAGCAAACCAGATAGCTCGAGCAAGCCTGCGCCTGCAGGCAAGAAGAACAGTCCGAGATAACGCAGCAGACCGGTAGCCGCTTGGGCCACTCGCTGATCGGCGCCTTTGCGTAGCAGGCACCAGACCAGCAACAGAATCATGCCTGAGACGGTGCCCGGCAGCGGCAAGTGCAGAAAGTTACTGGCAGCTTCACCGGCGACCAGAAACCCGAGAATGATCGCCAGCCCGTATAGCATGGCGGCCCGGTATCAGGCGGCCAGCGGGGTGGAAGCGGCGGCCTCGCGGCGACGGGCAGCGGCGTCAGCGCGACGATCCAGCGCGGCCTTGCCAGCCACCAGCAAACCGAGGCCAATGAATGCGCCCGGTGGCAGGATCATGAACAGGAATTGATAGTTCCAGTCTGCCGGAATGATGTGCAGCACCCAGGCTTTGGCCGAGGCACCAAACACCAGATCAATGCCCGAGAACAGCGTGCCTTTGCCGAGAATTTCACGCGCGCCGCCCAGCATTGCCAGCACTACGGTGCCGCCTATCCCCATCATGAAACCATCCATGGTGGACTGGATCACGCCGTTCTTGGAGGCAAACGCCTCAGCCCGGGCCAGCACAATGCAGTTGGTCACGATCAGCGGAATAAAAATGCCCAGCACGTTGTACAGCGCATGCATATAGGCATTCATGGCCAGCTGCACCACGGTCACCACGGCGGCAATGATCAGGATGTAGATCGGGTTGCGCAGTTCGTTCGGCACAAACTGGCGTAACAGCGCTACGGCGCCGCCGGAACATGCCATGACCAGCGCAGTGGCAATGCCCAGACTGGTGCCATTGACGAAGGAAGTCGTCATCGCCAGCGTTGGACACATACCCAGAATCTGCACTACGCCGGGGTTTTGCTTCCACACCCCGTTGTTGGTGATCGCACGGACTTCGTCGCGGGTAATCATGATGCAGCGCCTCCAAACAACTGCGCTTTGTGCGCAGTGACGTAAACCAGGGTTTTGCCCAGCGCTTTAACGACCGCGCGCGGGCTGATTGTTGCACCGGCGTGACTATCAAAGTCACCACCATCTTTTTTCACTTTCCAGCGTTCCAGCGGGGGATTACCCAAGCCTTTGCCATTGAACTGGTCTATCCAGTTCGAAATCTTGGAATCAATATAATCGCCCAGACCGGGTGTTTCTTTGTGATCTACCACGCGCACACCCAGGACCTGGCCATCAGGTGCCACGCCGATCAGCAATTTGATCTTGCCGGCATAACCATCCGGGGCGGTGGCTTCAACTACGGCACCTACTGTTTTCCCGGCTTTTTTGGCCAGATAAATCGGGGACGCGTCGGCGTTACCCAATTCGGCCGCTTCAGCCTTGGGCACCATGGTTTTATCGGCTAGCAGATTATTGTCGTACGACCCGGCCGGAAGTACCTGGGCAATCAAGGCGCGTTCTGCATCCGCCTGGTTCTTGTCCACAATGTCTTTGGTCAGCGCGTAGGTTCCCGCCATCAAGGCCGTGAACACACTCGTAAACGCCAGCAAAGTCAGCGCGCCACGCACGCCATTGGCAACCATCGTCTTCATGATTTGGCCCCGGCGTTTTTCTGTTTGCCTTTGCGACCAAACACAGCAGGTTGGGTGTATTGGTCAATAAACGGTGCGGCCAGGTTCATGATCAGCACGGCAAACGCCACGCCGTCCGGATAACCACCAAACACGCGAATCAGATACGTCAGCAAGCCAATCAGCGCTGCAAAAATAACGCGTCCCAGCGGCGTAGTCGGGCCTGTTACCGGATCGGTCACAATGAAAAACGCGCCGAGCATGGCCGCACCGCTGAACCAGTGGAACATCGGCGAAGTGTAGTGCGTCGGGTCAACCAGGTGGAAAATCCCCGCCATGCCGCCCAGCACCGCCAGGAAAGTCACCGGAATCTGCCAAGGGATCAGCTTTTGCCACAACAGGTACAAACCACCCAGCAAGTACGCGGCGGTAATCCATTCTGTACCCACGCCGCCGATCATGCCAAACAGCGGCTCGTGAAAGATATTGCTCATGCTGGCGTGTTGCATCAGCTGAGTCTTGACGGTATCCAGCGGCGTGGCCGAGGCCACGGCATCAAACGTCAAACCGGCAGGCAACTGGCCGGAGAAAATCCACGACAATTGCGCGGACCAATCCATGCTCTGCGGTGCCACACCCAATGGCGCGGCCCAGCGCGACATCTGCGCCGGGAAAGACACGATCATGATGGCAAAACCAACCATGGCCGGATTGAAGGTGTTCTGGCCCAAGCCACCGTACATGTGCTTGGCCAGACTGATCGACAACGCAGCAGCCACCACAATCATCCACCATGGAGCCAGCGGCGGGAACGACAACGCCATCAACCATGCAGTGACAATGGCCGAGCCATCAGTCACAAACGGCTTGATCGGATAGCCGCGCAGCTTCAGGCAGAACGCTTCAGTCGCCAGCGCAGTGGCCGTCGCCAGTGCAATTTGCACCAGAATGCCAATGCCGAAGGACCATGCGTAAACCACAATCGCCGGGACCAGCGCGGCGGCGACCTTGAACATGACCACTTGCAGTGGCGTGGGTTTGATAAAGAACGGGGATGTGTTCATCGTCGGTTGAGCTTTTCTTTATGTTTTGGGCTGCGTGCGGACATCAGGCATCAAGCGGTTACTCGCTCTTGTCTTGCTGTGCTTGCGCTGCGGCTTTTTCCGCTTTCCTGGCGGCAGCAGCCGCCATCGCAGCTTCAATTTTTGCTTTCTTTTCAGCGTCACGCGCCGCTTTTTCTTCCGGGCTCAAGGCGTCCAGTGCAGCTTTTTCGGCGGCGCGTTTTTCCATGGCCAGACGAATGCGTTCGGCTTTTTCCGGATCAAGCTGGCTGACTACCGGTTCTGGCGCAGGTGCGGCAACGGCTTCGCTCACCGGTACACTCACGGCATCCGGATCAACCGGCGTCAGCGGATCAGCCCCCGCTTGCGCGGCAGCGGCTTCTACCTTCTTGGCTGCAGCGCGTTCCATGGCGGCTTTGATCTTGGCAGCGCGTTCGGCATCGGCCGGATCGCTGGAAGCTGCGGCTGCATCATGCTTCTGTGCAGCTTTTGCGGCCAGGCGTTCGGCCTTTTCACGCTTCTCGCGTTCTTCACGGAAGATGCGGAATTCGTGGCGTTCACGCGCTTGATCGGCGGATTTCTTCAGTTTCTCGGCGGACCAGATTTCCGACTTGGAAAAGCGGAAGTAATCCACCAACTGGATATTGGACGGGCATACATACGCGCAAGCACCGCACTCGATGCAATCAAACAAATTGCGTTCTTGCGCCTTGCCAAAGTTCTTGCTCTTGCCGAACCAGTAAAGATCCATTGGCTGCAATTCTGCCGGGCATGCATCAGCGCATTTACCGCAGCGTATGCATGGCATTTCCACCGGCTTGGGCGGGAATAGCGCGCCACTCTTGGCGATGATGCAGTTACCGGCCTTGGACAGACCGACATCTGTACCGGGAATCTCGAAGCCCATCATCGGGCCGCCGTAGATATAGGCATCCGAATCAGCTTTGTTACCGGCAAAGGCCAGCAAGTCATCAATCGGCGTACCGATCAGCGCCTCGACATTGCCCGGACGCTCGACATTGCCGGTCAGCGTTACCACGCGGCTAATGACCGGTTCGGCGTGTTCCATGGCGCGATAAATGGTGTAGATCGTCGCCACGTTGAAACACTGCACGCCCAGATCGGTAGAGCGCACACCGGACGGGACTTCTTTGTTGGTCAGCAACTTGATCAGTTGCTTAGCGCCACCGGACGGGTACAGCGTCGGCACCACAACCACTTGAATCGGGAATTCGCACACCGCAATGGCCGCGCGCATGGCGTCGACAGCTTCGGGCTTGTTGTCTTCCACGCCAATCAGCACCTGCCGCGCTTGCAGCAGTTGCTGAACAATCTTGATGCCTTCGACAATCTGCACAGCGCGTTCGCGCATCAGCATGTCGTCGCAGGTAATGAAGGGTTCGCATTCGGCCGCGTTGATGACCAGCGTATCCAGGCCTTCTTTGGCCCCGCCAATTTTCAGGTGCGACGGAAATACCGCGCCGCCAAGACCCACCACGCCCATATCGCGCAAATAATCGCGAATCGCCCGGCCATCGGCATTGCGCCAGTCAAAGCGGTTGCGTTCAATCCAGCGGTCTTCACCATCGCTTTCGATGGTGATGCAATGCTCCAGCAAGCCGGATGGATGTGGCACCAGTTGCGGACCAACCGCTACTACTTTGCCGGATGTGGGCGCATGCACGGCGGCGGAGACAGAGCCATCCGCTGCGGCAATCATCTGCCCTTTCAGCACCAGATCACCCACCGCCACCAGGCTCTTGGCGATATTGCCAATGCTTTGATGCAGCGGCACCACCAGTTGCTTGGGGATTGGCCCTGCCACAATTGGCGTGCCGGTGGATTCATTTTTGTGTTCCGGTGGATGTACGCCACCGTGAAACGGAAAGAAATTATTGGCCAGTTCAGCGCGGGCGTTCATGCGGCGGCCTTTACAGTCAATGGAATGACGGGATAACGCCATTTCCAGGTCGTCACGGTTTCGCCAACGGTTTGCATGGAGATGCAATCCACCGGGCATGGCGCGATACACAGCTCGCAACCAGTGCACTCGCTTGAAACAATGGTATGCAGATGCTTGGCGGCGCCAACAATTGCGTCCACCGGGCAAGCCTGGATGCACAAAGTGCAGCCAATACAGGTGGCTTCGTCAATGATCGCCACTGCGCGGGGTTTTTCTTCGCCGTTTTCTGCGTTCAGCGGTTTGAATTCTTTGCCGAGCAAATCGGCCAGCTTGCGAATACCGTCTTCGCCACCCGGCGGGCAGCGGTTGATGTCTGCTTCGTCATTGGCAATGGCGGTGGCATACGGTTTGCAGCCAGGAAAACCACACTGACCGCACTGCGTTTGCGGCAGCACGGCGTCGATTTTATCAACCAGCGGGTCTTCGTCGACCTTGTAACGAATGGCAGCCCAGCCCAGCACTGCGCCAAGCAGTACCGCCAAAGCCGCCATGATGGCGAGAGCAAGAGTAAAGGTAAGCATAGATAGACGTTACTTCACCAGGCCTGCGAAGCCCATGAACGCCAGGCTCATAAAGCCGGCGGTAATAAATGCGATTGGCGTGCCCTTGAACGGCGCAGGCACGTCAGCGCCATCCAGTCGTTCGCGAATTGCCGCAAACAAGATCAGGATCAGGCTGAAACCGAAGGAGGAACCAAAGCCGAAAACCAGTGACTCAGTGAAGCTGTAACGTTGCGCCGAGTTGATCAGCGGCACGCCCAGCACTGCGCAGTTGGTGGTGATCAGCGGCAGGTAAATGCCCAGCACTTGGTACAGCACCGGGCTGGTTTTGTGGATGAACATCTCGGTGAACTGCACGATCGCGGCAATCACCACAATGAAAGACAGTGTGCGCAGGTATTCCAGATGCCAGCTCACCAGGAGTTGGTCAATCAGCCAGGATGAGCCCGAGCCCAGTGTCAGCACAAATGCGGTGGCAATGCCCATGCCGATAGAGGCTTCCAGTTTTTTGGAAACCCCCATAAACGGGCACAGGCCAAGAATACGCACCAGCACCACGTTGTTCACCAGCACGGCACCGACCAGCAATAACAGGTAATGATTCAATGCCATCGTCAGAATGGTCGCTATATCGATAAATCAGTCATTCGAGGCCCGGATTATCTAACTTCAGCATATACCGGGCAAGCTTTATATCCTGCTATTCATATAACCGATATGGCTTATCGAGTAAGCCAATTAAGCTATATGAATCAATGAGAAAGCGCCAGCGCTTGAATCCGGCCTGCTTTGGCCGGAAATTGAATCTGGCGCGGCGCCTTGGCCAAGGCGCGGCAAACCGCGCTTAATAACGGATTGAAGCGATCGCCTCAGCGCACTCTTCAACCAATACCGGCCCGCGATAAACCATCCCGCTATAGAGTTGCACCAGCGCGGCGCCCGCGTGAATTTTCTCGACCGCATCGTCACCCGACAAAATACCGCCCACGCCAATAATCGGCAGCGCGCCATCCAGCGCTTCGGCCAGTTCGCGAATCACCGAGGTCGACTTGGCCCGCACCGGCGCGCCAGACAAACCACCCGCCTCGGCCCCGTTCTTGTGATGCTCGACGCCCACACGAGACAAGGTGGTGTTGGTGGCGATCACGGCATCAATCTTGTGGGTGATCAAACGTTCGGCCACTTCCTGAATCTGATGTGAATCCAGATCAGGTGCGATCTTCAACGCCAGCGGCACATAGCGGCCATGTTTGTCGGCCAGTTCTTGCTGACGTTGTTTCAGCGCGGCCAGCAAGCTGGACAACTCATCGGCCTGCTGCAATTGCCGCAAGTTCTTGGTATTGGGTGAAGAGATATTCACCGCGACATAACTGGCGTGCTCGTACACCTTGTCGAGGCAAATCAGGTAGTCCTCAACCGCACGCTCAATCGGCGTATCAAAGTTTTTGCCGATGTTGATCCCGAGAATGCCCTTGTATTGTGACTTGCGAACATTCTCGACCAGCTTGTCGACACCTTCGTTATTGAAGCCCATGCGGTTGATGATGGCTTCTGAATCCGCCAGCCGGAACATGCGCGGCTTGGGATTACCCGGTTGCGGGCGCGGCGTTACGGTGCCGATTTCAATAAACCCGAAACCCAGATCGGCCAAGGCGTCGATGCAATCACCGTTTTTGTCCAGACCAGCCGCCAGCCCCACCGGATTGGGAAACTCGATCCCCATTACTGTGGTCGGGCAAGACACCTGCCCCGGCAAAAAGGCACGCAGCAAACCCAGGTCATGCATGAAGTTCAGACCGCCCATAGTGAAATGGTGCGCCGTCTCGGGCTTGAGCATGAATAACAGGGGACGAACGAGAGGATAAGGCATCAGGTTTCGATTTTATTAGTAAGTCGGTTTGCAGCAGCGCCAGCCCGCATCAGTCATAAGACTCGGGCCGACAGGTCATCAATCAGGGCTTGCGATTCACGGCAGCATCAAAGGTATTCTGCATCAATGTGGCGACCGTCATCAGGCCAACACCGCCCGGCACTGGCGTAATCCACGCCGCGTGTTGTTTTGCGACATCAAATTCGACATCGCCGCACAATTTGCCATCGGGCAGACGGTTGATACCGACGTCAATCACAATTGCGCCGGGCTTGATCCACTCGCCCTTCACAAAATTGGGAATACCGACACCGGCCACCACCACATCAGCACCGCGCACCTTGCCGGCCAGATCTTTGGTCTTGCTATGGCACACCGTCACCGTGGCCCGCGCGAGCAATAGTTCGAGCGCTTGCGGGCGACCGACAATATTGGATGCGCCAACCACCACGGCGTCCTTACCGATCAGATCAATACCGGTTCTTTCCAGCAAGGTCATTACGCCACGCGGAGTGCACGGGCGCAGCAACGGCATCTTCAGCGCCAGGCGACCAATGTTGTATGGATGAAAACCGTCGACGTCTTTAATCGGGTCGATCAATTCAATAATCTTTTCGGCATTGATATGTGCTGGCAGCGGCAATTGCACCAGGATGCCATCCACCGCGTCGTCTGCATTCAGTCTGGCTACCAGCGCCACCAGTTCAGCTTCGGTCGTGCTTGCCGGCAAATCAAACGCCAGCGAGGTAATACCCGCGTTTTCCGACTGGCGCTTTTTATTGCCAACATACACTTGCGAGGCTGGATCACTCCCCACCAGCACCACGGCCAGCGCCGGGGCGCGATGACCGGCGGCCTTGCGTGCTTCAACCTGAGCCCGGACTCCCTGAATGATTTCTTGCGAAATAACTTTTCCGTCGAGAATTTGCGCTGTCATGGGGCGGGCTCCGGCACTGTTTTTTAAGTTAAGGAGCGCATTCTCTCATTTTTCCTGCAATTCTCTCAATCTTCGGCTTGACGCCTCGAAACAAGGTCGTTATAGTCTCGCTCTCTTGTTCGGGGCGTAGCGCAGTCTGGTAGCGCACCTGGTTTGGGACCAGGTGGTCGTGAGTTCGAATCCCACCGCCCCGACCCGACTTCCATGCTAACTGCATGATAAAAAGAAAATGTAGCCTTATCTTGGCGCCCGTAGCTCAACCGGATAGAGCAACGGCCTTCTAAGCCGTAGGTTACAGGTTCGATTCCTGTCGGGTGCGCCAACTAATATTAATTAGGTGGCATATTCCGGACTAGATATCTGTTCAGTTAGTTAGTACTTGTTTCAATGGTGGCTGTAGCTCAGTTGGTAGAGTCCAGGATTGTGATTCCTGTTGTCGTGGGTTCGAGCCCCATCAGCCACCCCAAGCAATTCAAGCATTTAGCCCAGCTCTTCGAGTTGGGCTTTTTGTTTTCTGCTGCGTGCAAAGTCGCTTTGCAGAAACCGGTTGGCACTTTGCCATCTTGGTAAATTTGCGACAACGAATCAAATTCCTTTTGTTCCTCTTCTGTATTAAAAGCTCCCACCGCGCACAAAGCCAGCATGATGCCCTGCCCTCGCGCCCTTCCCGGCTCGCCCCTCTCTCTTGTCCACTGTTTTGCCTGCCAGCGCCCACATTCCTTTCGTTCCAGTTATGCCTGCGAATCGCCTGCACCTTTGCAACGTTAGCCGGCTTTAACGATTTTTAGCCCATCGTGCGACGGCTTTCCAGTAATTCACCAGCCTGTTTCTGAGTCGCTGCAGCAAGAAATGCCTTTGTTTTTAAACGTCTTGTGCTCCTGTCATAACTCGCCATGTTCATAAGAAGCCAGGCGATCCGGGCAGGTGTTGCATATGGCTGGATCAATTATCACGGTCTGGAAAGCCGCTCCCCAATGCCGGTACCTACCGATGTTTTCTTGCGCCAAGCCTACGGTTCAACATCTGTCATGCTGAGGTATTGGCGCCGTGAACCAAGGGCTGTTGCGGATTCGCATCCTATTTGTACGACAAGATACGGTCCCCCGAGCAACGAGCAAGCATCAATTGCTACTCCCGTCGCACCGTCGACCGTTCGACGAATTCCATATCACCGGGATGCCAATTTGCCTGGCCGCTTACCAGGAGAAAAGCGCGGCCGGAGCCTTGGGTTTCGGGGCATTCCGTTTCAGCTTGCTGTCAGCCATAGCAAGCAACAACTGGTCGACGTCGTAACCGGACAATAAATAGTGTTTATTCCAGAGCGGCCGCTGTTTACAACATACAACACTATTCAAGAGTGCTGGATATGACATGTGAAATACGAAATCATGGCGTCACGACGACCGTCCACCAAGGGACCAGATAGTTTATATGCAGCTCAAACCCCGCACTGGATTCGCATTCAGTCGTCTTTCGATTCCGCTGCGGGTTGCCATCGCTTTGCCGGTGGCGCTCATCCTGGCGGCGTCCGTGGGTTTGCAGGCCATTACCCAACATGACAACACCACCCGCCTGATCGACACCACCAGCATCCGCATCGTGGATGCGCTGACGGTCACCACCAGCAATCGCCTGGCCAATTTTCTGGAAGTCCCCTTCGCTGCGCAGCGTGCCGTTGCCGATAGCATCGTCCGGTACAACCTCTACACGCCCGGCGATATGCAGCCGATTTATCGCCATATCTACGGCACGTTTCACAATCTCTATCAGGACCAGACCCAGATCAGCGTGCTGGCGTTTGGGGGCGAGAACACCGATTTTGTCGGCATTCGCCGCAAGGATGAGCATTACAACCTGATGCTCAAAGACGCATCGACCCACGGCGACCTGCGCATCTACAAAGAAGAAATTCCCGGCGCCACCGCTGCGGCCTATCCGCAATACGACCCTCGCACGCGCCCGTGGTATGCGCCGTTTGCCAAATCCGGGCAGCCGGGCTGGTCGGATATTTATGCCAATTACGACGAATATGCTGAAGTCACCATCAGCGCCGCCAGCCCGGTCAAGCAAGGCGACAAACTGATCGGCGTTACCGTGGCCGATGTAAAACTGACCGATTTGAACAAATTTCTGCGCGAGGAATCCTTGCGCGGCTCAGGCCAGGTTGCCATTACCGACGCCGCCGGACTGCTGGTGGCCCATTCGGGAACGGGTTCGGTACTGGCCGATGGCAAAGGCAAAATTGCACGCGGCCAACGCCTGAGCCTGGCGCAAAGTGATGACCCGGCCCTGCGTGCGGCGGCCCCGCTGGTGGCCCAGGCGCCGCTGGACAAGGCCACCGGTTTTCACGAAACCTTCGATGGCAGGGCCTATAGCGGTCGCGTTACGCCATATATAGATACCCGTGGTCTGCACTGGCGCATTGTGACGCTGGTGCCGGATTCAGATCTGGTGGGCGATATCCGCGCCAGCACCCGACGCACAACGAAGTGGATTGCCGGTTTTGCCCTTGCCGGCCTGTTGCTGGGGCTATGGGCTATCGGTCTGGTAACTCGCCCTATCCATCGGGCCGCGCGCGCTGCCAACCGCCTGGCAGACGGCGACTGGCAGACCAAAATCGACAAACGCAGTGCGATCCGTGAAACCGCCACGCTGGTCAAAGCATTCAATACCATGGCGCAGCAGGTGAAAATTGCTTTCAACACCATGCGCGACCAGCTACGGCTGGATGGCCTGACTCAGCTGCTCACCCGCCAAGGCCTGCTGGAAGAAGTCTACTGGCCGCGCCCGCGTCCGGCGGTGCTGTGTTTGATCGGTCTGGATGGCTTTCGAGCCATCAACGACAACCTTGGCTACGAAACCAGCAATCGCTTGCTGCAGGCCATTGCCGAGCGCATGCGCGCCAGCCTGCCGGATTCCGTGCTGCTGGCCCGCGTCGGTGGCGACGAATTTGCACTGATCCATCTGGAGCCGACCACCGCAACACCGGAAATCAGCGCGCAGATTCAGGCGCTGTTTGCAACGCCATTTACCTCTGGCGGCGACGAGATCATGGTGGGCGCTTCGATCGGCATCGTCGAAGGACTGCTCACTTCTGAAGCCTTGCCGGAGTGGCTGCGCAATGCCAGCGTGGCCTTAGGCGAAGCCAAACGGCGGGCACGCATGTCCTGGGTGATCTTTGAGCCGGACATGATGGAACAGTCCCGCGAGCTGGCCTTGCTGACCAATGATTTGCGCCACGCGCTGGAACACGAACAGTTCCTGGTGCATTACCAACCCGTCATCCGTATGGCCGATGGTCAAATCTGCGGTGTCGAAGCCTTGGCCCGCTGGCAGAGCCCGACGCGCGGCATGGTGCCGCCCGCAATGTTTATTCCGATTGCCGAAGCGTCGGACCTGATCCTGACCTTGGGCGGCGTGATCTTGCGTACCGCAGCCCGCGATATCGCCCAGCTGCAGGATCAATTGCCAGCTGGATTTGAACTGCATGTGAATGTGTCGGCGCGGCAGCTGATCCAGTCTGACTTCATCACCACGCTGCATCAGGCCCTGCACGAAAGCGGTTTGCCACCGCATCATCTGACACTGGAACTCACTGAATCGGTACTGCTGGAACAAGGTGGCCAAACCGTGGAACGCCTGCGCGAAATTCGTGCGTTGGGTGTGAAGATCGCCATTGATGACTTTGGCACTGGTTATTCCTCGCTTTCCTACCTCGGCAACCTGCCGTTTGATTGCCTCAAGATCGACAAGAGTTTTGTAAAAAACCTCTGTGATTCATCACAAGATGCCGCCATCGTGGCGGCCGTGCTGCAAATGGCCGCAGGCTTTGGCGTCACAGTGGTCGCCGAAGGCGTAGAAACCGCAGCCCAGGCGCAACGCCTGCAAGAACTGGGTTGCAGCCACGCGCAAGGTTACTGGTTTGGTCGCCCCGGGCCGCTGGCGGCAATCAAGTGGAGCTAGCCGTATCACTCCAGCCCGCGCTGGCTTGCGCGCGTTGATTCACGCCAGCTCCGGGCGGAGCATGCTATGTTTGTGCTTTCCGCCCATTGCTGCTGGAGCCTGCCCGTGCAACGAATGATCTCGCTGGAGGGCGCACGCAATGTGCGCGATCTGGGCGGACTGATTGGTCAGTCTGGCCAGCCGCTGCGCCGGCATCGCTTTGTGCGGGCCGATAGCCTGGAAAGCCTGCATGCCATGGATGTGATCCGCCTGCTGGAATACGGCATCACCATCGACATTGATCTGCGCAGCAAACACGAACGCCAGCAATGGGGTGACGCGCTGAGTAATATCGCTGAAGTCGATTACGTACCGGTGCCACTGCTGGATGGGCTGGAACAACATCTGGCCAGCTTGCCCGCCAGCTTGGGCGAGTTATATGTGGCGGCGCTCCAGCATTGCCAGCACGGTTTTCGCGATATTTTCCAGACCATGGTGGCGCAACCCGACGCCGGGATTTTGTTCCATTGTTCGGCCGGGAAAGACCGCACCGGCATGATCGCCGCCTTGTTGCTGGATCTGGCTGGCGTGTCACACTCGCAGATTGTGCTCGATTACGCGCAAAGCGCCTCCAACCTGACGGGCCTGCTCGACAAACTGGCCGAACAAAATGCCTCTGAACTCAAGCACCTGCTGGGTTCTGAACCTGAACACATGGCGCTGTTCTTGTCCGAACTCTCTCAACAGCATGGCGGCGCGCCAGGTTATCTACGGCATATCGGGCTGGATCAGGCAGCGGTCGCCACTTTGCGCAGCAGCATGTTTGAGGCCGCTTGAGAGACTTTTGGTGAATCACATTTGCTGGCGTAAACGGTCTATCCACCAACGCAATGCCGGGCCGACCGGTTGCCCAATGCGTGATGCCACGTGCATCGCCAGTTGCATGCCCTCCTGCGGATGCATCGGCAAAGGTAAAGTTACCAATCTTCCTGCCGCCAGATCATCAGCCACCCAATGCGTGGGCATATAACCCCAACCCATCGCCGCCAGCAGCATGGCGTGTTTGACGCCCAAGTCAGATAGGCGCCACGTGGTCGGAGAGATCACGCCGTAATCCTTGCCTTCAGTCAGCGCGCTGCGATCGGTCAGCACCAGTTGCACATGTTCTTGCAGCGTGGCGCGGTCCAGCGCCCCGGCGTATTTCACCAGCGGATGGTCGGGTGAAGCTACGGCAATCACCCGAATTGGCGCCAGTGAAAAACCGTCCAGCCCGTCGGGCAACTCAGGCATGGTCGCCAAGATGCCCAGTTGCGCGCTGCCACTGAGGACGCGCTCGGCCACCGCGCCCAGGGCTTCAACATACAGTTTGAAGGTCACACTGGGAAAGGCCGCGCGAAAGTCATTCAAACACCCCAGCAATTGCTGCAGCGGGTAATACACATCCACTGCGAGCGCGAGTTCGGCTTCCAGCCCATGCTCGATGGCCGAGGCGCGCGCCTGCAGGCGGTCAACGCGTTCCAGAATGGCGTGGGCATCACGCAGTAAGGCCTCGCCAGTGCTGGTGAGCTTGGGGCGATAGCCACTGCGGTCGAATAGCAAAATGCCCAACTGTTGTTCCAGCGTGGCGATGGTGTAACTGACCGCCGACTGGGTGCGGCCAATGCTGCGCGCGGCGGCCAGGAAGCTGCCAGCGCGGACCACTTCGGCAAATACGCGCAGTTGTTCTAACGAGATGCGTTCAAGATTCATGAGTTATTTATATCAAATTTTTCGATATAGATCATAAAGAGATGCATAGTTTGTTCATACATCCGCCCGGACTAAGATACGTCTAACGCTCCAGCAAGGAGCCGTAACCGACACGGAGATTCACCATGACCAAGCTGCAATTCCCTACCGTTGCCCATTCGCGTGAAGTCGAGCGGCTGGTCAATGGCGTACCAACCACCGACGGAGCCGGGGTGCGCCTGACCCGCGTGCTTACACACGACCTGCAACGGCGCCTTGACCCGTTTCTGATGCTCGATGCCTTCCGCTCCGATAACCCGGACGATTACATCGCCGGCTTTCCTAGCCATCCGCACCGTGGTTTTGAGACCGTGACTTATATGCTGAATGGCCGCATGCGCCATCGCGACAATGCCGGTAACGAAGGCTTGCTGAGCGAAGGTGGCGTGCAATGGATGACCGCTGGTCGCGGCATCGTGCATAGCGAAATCCCGGAACAACAAGACGGCATGATGGAAGGCTTTCAATTGTGGGTGAACCTGCCCGGCAAGAACAAGATGATTGCGCCGTGGTATCGCGACATTCCGGCAGCCGACATCCCGGTGTATCCGCTGGAAAACGGCGGCGCGGTGAAGCTGATTGCGGGTTCGCTGCATGCGGCGCCAGGTGCCATTACGCGTGACGACACTGAACCGCTGTATCTGGACATCACGGTGCCAGCAGGCGAGTCGGTGAGCATTCCGGTGGCGGCGAGCCATAACGCCTTTATCTACGTCTATCGCGGCGAGGTAAGCGTAGGTGGGCGTGCGGTGAAGTCCACGCAGATGGGTTTGCTCGGCAACGGTGCCGATTTTGATGGCGTAACTGTTAGCGCCGGTGGGCAAGAAGCCAAACTACTGCTGATTGCGGGCAAGCCATTGAATGAGCCAATTGTGCAATGGGGCCCGTTCGTGATGAATTCACGTGAGCAGGTAGAACAAGCCATTCACGACTATCAAGCTGGCCGGTTCTGAGCCATATTGAACTGACTCATACACTCACAACGCCGGGCGTTACCGAATACGCCCGGCGTTTTCCTGTCTGCGGAGATTTTCATGTCTGAATTGATCCATATCACCGGGCGCGCCGAAACCGTTGGCGGCCTGCCGATTTCACGCCTGCTGCCCGCATTGCAACGCCGCGCTGTCGGTCCGTTTGTGTTTGTTGATCACATCGGCCCCGCCACACTGGTGCCAGGGCAAGGACTGGATGTGCCGCCGCACCCGCATATCGGGCTGGCGACCGTGACTTACCTGTTCGAAGGCATTCAGTTGCACCGCGACACGTTGGGCAATGAAGTCACCATCGTGCCGGGCGACGTAAACCTGATGAGCGCCGGGCGCGGCATTGCGCACTCCGAACGCACTCCCGCCGATGCCCGCAATGGCGGCAATCTACATGGCGTGCAAACCTGGCTGGCTTTGCCACGCGAACTGGAACAAAGCTCGCCGCATTTCGAACATTACGATTCGGCGGTGTTGCCGCGCTTTGGCGAAGATGGCGTCAGCGTGCATTTGTTGATCGGCCAGATGTTCGGGCATATCTCACCAGTGGCCGTGCCCTCTTCCACGCTCTACGCGGTGATTGATCTGGCTGAGGGTGCCGAGTTGGTTATTCCCGCCGATTATGCCGAAAGCGCTGTGCTGTTGATTAGCGGTGCAGCTACCGCCGCAGGCGAAACTCTGGGCGCCAACGAACTGGTACTGCTGGCAGCGGATTCCGCTACACCGCTGCGTGCCAGCGATGCCTCGCGCATCTTGTTATTGGGTGGCGCACCGCTGGATGGTCCACGCACCTTGTGGTGGAATTTTGTCGCCAGTGATCGTGAATTGATTGAGGCCGCCAAAGTCGCCTGGCAGGAAGATCGCTTTGGCAGCATCCCCAACGAAACCGAGCGTTTGCCGCTGCCGATCAAACGTGCCAGCGTAGATTGACCGACGCTCGCCGCGAGCTTGCTACAATGCTCGTGAATCACCGTATCTAACCGGGAGTGCTCCGGGCGATACCGCGTGATTCACGAGCATTTTTTATGTCTTCTTTTCAATCCATCTGAATCAGGCAACCGTAATTCATGGCCGATCTCACCTTCTTCTGGCACGACTACGAAACCTTTGGCGTGGTGCCGCGGCGTGACCGCCCGGCCCAGTTTGCCGGTATCCGCACCGATGCCGAGCTCAACGAGATCGGTGAACCCATCGAGCTGTTTTGCCAGCCCGCGCCGGACTTTCTGCCCGATCCGCAATCGTGCCTGATCACCGGGATTACCCCGCAGCATTGCCAGCAAGTGGGCGTGCCCGAGTACCAGTTTGCCGCTGCGGTTGAACGCGCGCTGGGCGAGCCGGGCACGGTGGGCGTGGGTTACAACTCGATCCGCTTTGATGATGAAGTCACCCGCTTCATGTTCTGGCGCAATCTGCTCGACCCGTATGCCCGCGAGTGGCAAAACGAATGCGGTCGCTGGGATTTGCTCGATACCGTGCGTACCGCCTATGCCTTGCGCCCGGAAGGCATTGAGTGGCCGACCAATGAGGAAGGCAAGGTCAGTTTCAAGCTGGAAAACCTGACTCAGGCAAATGGCCTGGCGCATGAAGCGGCACACGACGCCTTGTCTGACGTGCGTGCCACCATCGCGCTGGCCCGGTTGATCCGTGAGAAACAACCACGCCTGTTTGATTTCTGCCTGAATCTGCGCAAGAAAGATCAGGTGCTGAAAGAGATTGGCAGCGAACCCCGCGCCTTTTTCCACGTATCCGGCATGTTCGGCGTGGAACGCGGCTGCATCGCGCTGGTATGGCCGCTGGGCTGGCATCCATCCAACAAGAATGAACTGATTGTGTGGGACCTGGCATTTGACCCAGCCGAGCTGGCTGGCCTGAGCCCGCAAACCATCCGTGAGCGCATGTTCACGCGGCTGGCCGATCTGCCCGAAGGCACCAGCCGCTTGCCGATCAAGACCATCCATATCAACAAGTCGCCTATCGTGATCAGCAACCTCAAGATTCTCACACCGCAAATGGCCGGAAAATGGGGCGTCGATATGCAGCAGGCTCTGGCATATGCAGACGCGTTCGCCAGCCAGAGCAAGGTGGATTGGGCCGCGGTTTATCAGCGCGAACCGCTACCGCCGCTGGATGTGGATGAAGATCTCTACGGCGGGTTTATCAATAACAACGATCGACGCACGCTCAACCAGTTGCACGGGCTGGATGGCGCGGCGCTGGCCAGCAAGCGCGTGCAGTTTGAAGATCGTCGGCTGGAAGAACTGCTGTTCCGCTATCGCGCCCGCAACTTCCCCGAATCGCTGAACGAAGAAGAACAAAACCACTGGCAGCAATTGCGGGTGGAGCGGCTGATTCAGGGTCGCGACGGTTATCGCACATTGGAAAGCTTTGCCGAGAGCATCGACACGCTCTCCGAAACTGTCGATGACCGTGGCGCGGTAGTGCTTGAGGCCCTGTATGACTACGCCGAATCCATCGCGCCAGAGTGGTAACAGGTGCGCAACCCGCGCCGCAGGGTGCGGGTTGCAGTGGCAAAACAAAGCAGTAAGATGAGCGGACCTAAAACAACAAGCAGCGCGATAGCCGCTGACTAAGGGATCCGACTCATGCTCGCCAGAATCACCCGCCTGTTTCCGCTGTGGGCAATACTGCTTTCCGTCATCGCTTACCGCAGCCCCGCCACTTTCAGCCCGATTCAATCGCATACCGCGCTGCTGCTGGCGACCATCATGTTCACTATGGGCCTGACGCTCACGGTGGCTGATTTCAAACGGGTGCTGACCCGGCCAGCACCGGTAATCGCCGGGATTGTGCTTCATTACATTGTCATGCCGTTGGCCGCCTGGTGTCTGGCCAAGGCCTTCCATATGCCCGCAGACCTGGCGACTGGCATGATCCTGGTCGGCAGCGTAGCCAGTGGCACGGCATCCAATGTGATCATCTATCTGGCGGGCGGTGACGTCGCATTGTCGGTCACCATTTCTTCGCTCTCTACGCTGGTCAGCGTGGTGGCGACGCCACTACTGACACGGCTGTATGTAGATGCATCCATCACTGTCGACATGCTGGGCATGCTGCTCAGCATTCTGCAGATCGTGATCCTGCCGATTGCGTTGGGTCTGGTGATCTACCGCTTTTTCAGCAGTGCCGTGCGCAAAATCGAGCCATGGTTACCGTTGATCTCGATGACGGCAATTGTAGTGATCATTGCCGCCATCGTCGCGGGCAGCCAGAAGAACATCGCCTCGGTTGGCGTGGTGGTGATCATCGCGGTGATGCTACACAACGCCATCGGTTTGCTCGGCGGATACTGGGGCGGCAAATTGCTGGGTTTTGAGGAATCAGTCTGCCGCACCTTGGCGATTGAAGTCGGGATGCAGAATTCCGGGCTGGCCGCGCAATTGGGCAAGACCTATTTCAGCGCGCTGGCAGCATTGCCCGGCGCGCTGTTTTCGGTCTGGCACAATATTTCTGGCGCGCTGCTGGCTGGCTATTGGCAAGGCAAACCGGCAAAGACTGCTCGTGCGGCAGCCGCCGAGTTGGCCGAGCAGCAGTGAAACCTCTAGCAACATCAGGTTCGTACTTCAAAGCGCAAACCTGACTGCGGCGGCAACATTGAGCGGTGGGTTACGCCGGAGGGCTAACCCACCCTACGCTTGGCGAGCAATCCCGCCCATCAATCCTTCAGACCTTCCCACAATGTGGCCAGTAGCGTATCGGTGTGGTCTTCGGTGTATTCCCAGAAGAACGCTCCGGCCAGCTTGCGCTCTTTGAGAAACGCCAGTTTGTGGCTCAGCGATTCGGCATCTTCGTAGCTGACAAAAGTGTCGTTGTACAACAGCCACGGCGCTTTGGCGTCGTCGTCCCAGTAGCGGACTGCGCCGTCCGGCAGCAACTTGCCGACGATATCGTCGTAGTTGATTGAGGTATTGCTCTTGGGCGTGCCCGGCGCGCCCAGACCAGCCTTGCCAACACCATCCAGACCTCGCCCGTAAAACGCGCAACCGAGCACCAGCTTGTCCGCGGGCAGGCCGTTGGCGATAAACAAATCCACCGAACGCTGGCAGCTGTCGCCTTCCGGATCGCCCAGCGTGTTGAACAGATTGGTGTGATGACCGGCCTTGGTGGCCCAGCCGTTGTAGTAGTCGTAGGTCATCAGGTTTACGAAATCACACAGCCGCGCGACCTCGGCCATTTCGACGCCATCCAGATAATACTGGCCAGCACCGGCGGCAATCGTCAGCAGGTAGCGCGCTTTGCCTGTGCGACCTTCAGCATCGGACAATTGATCGAGGCGCTCACGCAGCGCGCCCAGCATCAAGGTGAAGTTATGTTGATCTTCTGGCCGCGCCACGATGCTGGCCATGTTGTTGGACGGGTATTCCCAATCCAGATCGATCCCGTCCAGCCCACGTTGAGTCATGAACGCAATGGCAGAATCAGCAAAGATGGCGCGCGATTCGTCCGTCAACGCGGCATCGGAAAAACCATCCGCGCCCCAGCCGCCAATCGAGATCAGCAGTTTCAGTTGCGGATTAACGCCGCGCAGTTCATGCAACTTGGCAAAGTGTTCTTCCGAGCGCGGTTGGTGGCCCGCGTCATCCTCACCGGTCAGCAACACCACCTTGCCGTCGCGGATGTTGGCGAAGGCATAGCAAATATGAGTCAGACGCTGGGCATCGCGCAGCAGCGGCAATGCGCTCCAGTCGCGCCATCCAGCAAAATACGCCAGCAAGATATTCGACATATGAAACTCCACTCTCAATCGGTTTCGAATTGGCCGGGATGATGTGCATCCTCTTGTGGACATTATGCGATGAGCCATCTGCGGTCAGGCAGAATGGGGCAAGCCGGGTCAATTCTGATAACGGTCGCATTCGGGGAGCAGGCCTCTGTGGCATTGCCAAAAGCAGAACACCTCGTGTTAGACGAGGTGTTCTGGTCAGAGCCAATCCTGCAGGCACGACGTTACAGCGCGGCGATGACCGTAAATTCAACCTTGTAGCGTGGATCAGCCAGTTTGGCTTCAACCGTGGTGCGGGCTGGCGTGTGGCCCGGCGCTACCCAAGCCGACCATGCGGCGTTCATTGCATCGTATTCGTTGATCACGTCGGGCAGGTAGATGGTGACCGTCAGAATTTTGGTTTTATCAGAACCCACTTCGGCCAGCATGCGATCAACCGCCGCCAGCGCCTCTTCGGTCTGGCCTCGGGTATCTTTGTCGAGCGACTCGGCGATCTGGCCGGCCAGGTAAACCGTGTTGTTATGTACCACGATCTCCGACATGCGCGGCCCGACGTGATAACGCTGAATACTGGACATGGGTTTTCCTTCCAATGCAGATAGAGGTGGGATCGTTGCTCTGCCCCTTGTTTATGCCTCAGTGCGGGCATGGCGGGCGAGCTACCAGACGTATTGTCGCGCCAATAAACAAAAAGGCGAACCCGAAAGTTCGCCTTTTATATTTTGCCAGTCAGTGATGACAGCAAATCAGACTGCAGCAACCCGGCGCAGACGCATCGAGAAATCATGCAGTGCCGCGATACCGCTAGCCTCAGCACGGGCGCACCAGTCTTGCAGATGCACCAGCAGTTCAGCACGGCTCAGGCTGGAACGCTCCCACAGACGGGTCAGTTCCTGGCGCATCTGGTAAACCTGATCCAGCACGGAGCTTTGGGCCAGTAGTTTGTCCAGGTGCGGCTTGTCGTCAGCCGGTGTGTCTTTGGCATCTTGCTTGAGCCACACCTTCATCTGCCGTGCCGGATTGAAATCGGCAGTCGGCAATGCGGCGTTGGCACGCAATTTATCCAGTTCTTCACCCACGGTTAGCTTGAGCGATTTGGCATAGTTGGCGGCGATGGTATAGCGATTGGCAATAATGGCGGCTAGCGCGTGTTCATCCAGCTCCATGCGGCCATCAACCATCTTCATGCGCGGCGCAACCTTGCGCACTTTGGCCATTTTCAGAACGGACAAACAGCGGATATACGCCCAGCCCAAGTCGAATTCCCACCACTTGTTGGAGAACTTCGCCGAAGTCCCGAAGGTGTGATGGTTGTTGTGCAGTTCTTCGCCGCCAATGATGATACCCCAAGGCACCAGATTGCGGGATGCATCTTCACATTCGAAATTGCGGTAGCCAAAGTAGTGACCGATACCGTTGATCACGCCTGCGGCCCAGAACGGGATCCACATCATTTGCAGCGCCCAGATCCACAAGCCGTTGGCACCAAACAGGGACAGGTTGATGATGGCCATCAACGTTGGGCCCATGATGCTGTGTGGGGTATAGACATTGCGCTCAAGCCAGTCGTCAGGCGCACCAACGCCGTACTTCTCGATCGTCTCTTTGTTCTTGGATTCCTGGCGATACAGTTCCGCGCCTTCCCACATGACCTTTTTCAGGCCCAGTACTTGCGGGCTGTGCGGATCTTCAGCGGTTTCGCAACGCGCGTGGTGTTTACGGTGAATCGCCACCCATTCTTTGGTGACCATGCCGGTGCTCAGCCACAACCAGAAGCGGAAGAAATGGCTGGGAATTGGATGCAAATCCAGGCCGCGATGGGTCTGGTTACGATGCAGATAAATCGTTACCCCTGCGATCGTGATATGGGTAAAAACCAGCATAACCACGATATAGCCCCACCAGGGCAGGTCGATCAGGCCGTTCAGCCATTCCATCAAGAAACTCTCCAGAACAAAGGGTGCCGTTGTCATATTTCTTAATATGAATCAAAGGCGAACGAGATATTACAGAATAATTGCTTGCAGCGCGCAACCGTTCGTATGTTTAGAGCCACAGCCTGGCTAGTTGTCGGGCGCTCCAACGGTTTTATTGGGTTCCGGCGGGGCATAACCTTGCAAATTACCATCGCCAGCGAGCTTGTTCGATGGTTCAAAGTGCACCACATCCAGGCGGTTGAACGGAATATTGATGCCATGCCGCTTGAACAGGTGCCAGACCCGCAGGTTGATTTCTGACTTCAAACTACCCTGCCCGTTCTCCGGATCCTTGATCCAGAAGCCCACCGATACATTCACCGCACTATCGCCAAAGCTGTCCAGATACGGGAAGGGTTTGGGGTCTTGCACCACCCGCTCAAGCCCTTCTGTGGCTTGGACCAGCAACTGCAGTACAAGGTCCATATCCGACTCATAACCGACGGTGAACGCCAGCTTGGTCCAGATTTTCTTGTCGGTGTAAGACTGGTTGACCACAGTGGACGTCACCAGTGTGTCGTTTGGCACCAGTGCTTCCGTACCATCCAGCCCTTTGAGCACGATATAGCGTGAGGTCAGGCGCGAGATCACACCCTGGCGATCGCCAATCTGCACCAGATCACCCAGACGTACCGAGCGATCCAGCAAGATGATGAAACCCGACACGTAATTGGAGGCAATCTTTTGCAGACCCAGCCCCAAGCCAACACCCAGAGCGCCGCCAAAGACCGACAGTACGGTAGGGTCGATTCCCACCAGTGGCAGCGCAACCAATACGGCCATCACCACCAAGAGCGTCTGGATGATCTTGGTCAGCATCACCCGCAAACTGGTGTCGAGCATGTCCGCGCGCATCAACCAGCGTTCGGCCAGACGACTTAACCACATCGCCACCAGCATGGTACCGGCGACGGAAGCCAGACCTTGCAGGATGGTGAGCACAGAAATACGCTGGTGGCCCAGATGAAAGCTGATGTCGTCCAGCGAATCAGCAATCTCCGGCAGGATGCCAACCACGTGCAAAGCGTACGCAAGCCAGATTAGCGCGGCGATGCGCCGTTCCCACCGCCCAACCCATGGCGCCTCGTTGAATACATGGCGCAACAGATAGGCAATGACGCTGATGTTGACCATGGCCAACAGCAGCACATCGGCCACACCGATCAAGCGAAAGGCAATAGTCGGGTAGATCGTCGCCAGCACCACCGTACCGAGTTTGGTTACGGTGAGTGCTGTAAGCGGGAAAATCAGCCGGATAACGCCCTGCCCCAGCCACTGCCAACGCGATTGCTCGCTATATAACTGCGGCTTGAGGAAATGGTAGAGGATCACCCCAGCTAGCACGGCGACCAGCACCACGCCCATCTGGCTGACCAGATCTGGCCGGATCCAGCCATGCTGATTGATATCGCCGATCAGCTCGGCGACCAGATTCTCACGCGGGGTCATTGCGACTCGCGAATGCGTTTAAGGGTTTCGGTCGTTGATGTGGCATACATGAAGGGAATGGAATGAACCTGGCCGCCCCAGCCCAACACTTCAGTGCTACCGACAATCCGGTCTATGGCCCAATCGCCACCTTTAACCAGGATATCCGGCCGGATCTGCATGATCAGATCATAAGGCGTATCGGCATCAAACCAGGTCACCAGATCGACGCTTTGCAACGCAGCCATGACGCTCGCGCGTTTGATCTGGTCGTTGATCGGGCGATCCGGCCCTTTGCCTTGCCGACGCACAGAAGCATCGGTGTTGAGCGCAACAACCATCGCCGCACCCAGCGCCCTGGCTTGAGCCAGGTAAGTGACATGCCCACAATGCAGGATGTCAAAACAGCCATTGGTAAACACCAGTGGCCGCGCCAGATGCGCGATTCGCCCGGCCAGTTGTTCTGGCGGGCAAATCTTCTTTTCAAAATCCGGGTGAGGGTATTGCGAGACTGTCATTGACTCAGGCCTGACCGAGGTTCGCGACCAATTGTTTGCGGTAGCGATTCAGATCAGTGGCAGTTTCAAAGGTTTCACCAAACAGGCTCGAAAGATTGCGCAAGATACCGCCCACTACGCGACCTTCCCATTCCTTGCCAAACTGGATTTGTGTATCCAGCCAGTTTTCCAGCCATTCCGGATCAGGCAAACGGCTTTGAATGGTGTCGTTCGGGTACAGCTCTTTATTGACGTGCAGATTGGTCGGATGCAGTGGCTTGCCGGTCCGGGCGGACGACGCCATCAACATGCCGATCTTGGCAAAGGCCAGACGGGCTTCATCACCCAGCTTGTCTATCGCACGCTTCATGTACTTGAGATATGCGCCACCGTGACGGGCTTCATCGGTAGACAGCGTTTTGTAGATTTGCTTGATGACCGGCTCGGTATGCCATTCAGAAGCACGGCGATACCACTGGGTCAGGCGCACTTCGCCGCAGAAATGCAGCATCAGCGTTTCCATCGGCGGAGCCGGATCAAACTCGAAACGCACGGCATGCAGTTCTTCTTCGGTCGGTGCCAGCTCCGGACGGAAGCGGCGCAGGTATTCCATCAATACCAGCGAGTGCTTCTGTTCTTCGTAAAACCAGATCGACATGAAGGCAGAGAAGTCGGAATCATCTTTGTTGTCGCGCAAAAACATCTCGGTGGCAGGTAAAGCGGACCACTCGGTGATTGCGTTCATCTTGATCGTCAACGCCTGCTCGTCGCTCAACTTGCTCGCGTCAAACTGATCCCATGCGATATCGTCCGCCATATCCCAGCGGGCTTTCTCAAGATCAGCGAAAAGTTGGGGGTAAAGCATTCAATCGACTCCTGCGGCGACAGTTCTAATTAGGAAAGTGAAACTTCCTAATTAGACAGGCAGATTCGGATCAGGGCAAGGCATTTCAAACGCCATACATGAGAATGTAAGGCATTACCAAACCATTGTGGTGCGCACGCCAACACTGTAATCGGGGATACACCCCAACTTGCGCCAAGTAAAAATCCTCAGACAAACGGGCTTACAGCAGCGGTGAAAACAGCCTGGCCCACGCTTCGCCGAACGCTGCCACACGGGTAAGTTTGCGCGGATGCACCACGCGCGTGCATTCAGACAGATCATCGTAAAAACGCTGGGCGAGTGCATCCGCCAAGGGCGCACCATAGGCCAGCACGCTCACTTCGAAGTTGAGTCGAAAGCTGCGATTATCAAAATTGGCGGTGCCAATGGCCGCATATTTATCGTCCACCACCAGTGTTTTGGAATGCAGCATGCGCCCGGTGTATTCCCAAACCCGCACACCAGCGATGATCAGTTCGTCAAAATAAGAACGCGCCGCCTCGGTTACAATCCAGGAGTCGCTGCGATGTGGCACCATAACCTGTACATCTACCCCGCGCAAAGCGGCATTAGTCAGCGCGATCATCGCGCCTTCATCGGGCACAAAGTAGGGGGTTGCCAGGCAAATGCGTTTTTCTGCCGTATTTATCGCGGCCAGATACGCACGGTAAATCGGCGCCCAATCATTGTCAGGGCCCGATTGCAGCACTTGCACTATGTGCTTGCCTTCAGGTGGCTCAACATAAGGCAGGGGCTGGGGGCGTTCACCGGTGGTATAAAACCAATCCTCTAGAAACACTTGCTGCAACTGCTCAACTACTGCGCCTTCAAGTCGCAAATGCAGATCGTGATAGGCGAGCGGATTGCTGCGTTCATCTTCTTCGTCAGTGATATTGATACCGCCGGTAAACCCAACGGTGCCATCACAAATCACCAACTTGCGGTGAGTGCGCATGTTAATGACGGGGCGCAAGCTGCGAAAAGTAGTCTCATGGAAAAAAGCAAGCTCTCCACCGGCTTGCAGCAGCGGCGCCAGAAAGCGACGGTTACAGCGCTTGGAACCAAGTGCATCCAGCAATAGCCGGACCTGCACACCCTGGCTGGCTTTACGGGCCAGCAAGTCACGCAAGGCAGTGCCAATCTGGTCTGGCTCGTAGATGTAATACTCAAGATGCACTTGCTGGGTCGCGGCTTCAATAGCGGCGAAAATGGATTCGTAAGTTGCGCCGCCATCCACCAGCAAATCAAACCGGGTACAGGTGACTGGGGGCATCTCGGTGGTTGCCTGGCCCAAACGCGCCATTTGCGTGGCATACACCGGCGGAGAGCGGCCTTGGGCACTCCCCTGCTGACTCAAGCCAAGCCGACGCTTACTCGCCGCCCGGCGCAATCGCTTGCGTTTGATTTTCTGCGGGCCAAATACATAGAAAATCAGCAAGCCAATCCACGGTAGCGCAGCCAGAGAAAGAATCCAGCTGAGCGTAGCGACCGGCGCCCGACGCTGCCAGATAATCATGACCGACAATACCAGCAGGTAGAACACCCACAAGGTGGAAACGACCCAAGTGATAGTCACACGACATCCAGGACTTGTTTTTGATTGCCCAGAGAGTAGCAGGCGTGTGCAGGAAGGGTAAGGGGAAGGGCAGGTTTTGCCTTGCGCGCCTTGCGCACGGTGCAAAGCAAAACGCCCGGTACAGGTTCCTGTCCGGGCGTTCAAAGGGGTGTCTGGCAATGACCTACTTTCACACGGGTAATCCGCACTATCATCGGCGCTAAGTCGTTTCACGGTCCTGTTCGGGATGGGAAGGCGTGGGGCCAACTCGCTATGGTCGCCAGACGTAACTGGTTAGAGTCACGACTGTTATTCGTCGCTGCTCTGATTCTGGAAGAAGCTGCAGGCAAAGCCTGCTGTTTAGCGTGGCCGGTCCGGTTTTCACCCTGACCCACCACCGACTCAATTCGTTCGTATCGTATTACTTGGGGTTGATTCGTACTTTCGTACTTCTGTTCGAGCTCGTCACCAACACAACCCGAAACAACGCTCAGGTTATAGGATCAAGCCTCACGGGCAATTAGTATCAGTTAGCTTAACGCATTACTGCGCTTCCACACCTGACCTATCAACGTTGTGGTCTCCAACGACCCTTCAGGGGAATCAAGTTCCCAGGGAAATCTCATCTCGGGGCAAGTTTCGCGCTTAGATGCTTTCAGCGCTTATCTCTTCCGCATTTAGCTACCCGGCGATACCACTGGCGTGATAACCGGTACACCAGAGATGCGTCCACTCCGGTCCTCTCGTACTAGGAGCAGCCCCCCCTCAAATTTCCAGCGCCCACTGCAGATAGGGACCAAACTGTCTCACGACGTTTTGAACCCAGCTCACGTACCACTTTAAATGGCGAACAGCCATACCCTTGGGACCGGCTACAGCCCCAGGATGTGATGAGCCGACATCGAGGTGCCAAACTCCGCCGTCGATGTGAACTCTTGGGCGGAATCAGCCTGTTATCCCCGGAGTACCTTTTATCCGTTGAGCGATGGCCCTTCCATTCAGAACCACCGGATCACTATGTCCTGCTTTCGCACCTGCTCGACTTGTCAGTCTCGCAGTCAAGCCACCTTGTGCCATTACACTATCAGTACGATGTCCGACCGTACCTAGGTGACCTTCGAGCTCCTCCGTTACACTTTGGGAGGAGACCGCCCCAGTCAAACTGCCTACCATACACGGTCCCCGATCCGGATAACGGACCAAGGTTAGAACCTCAAAGGGGTCAGGGTGGTATTTCAAGGTTGGCTCCACACGAACTAGCGTCCATGCTTCATAGCCTCCCACCTATCCTACACAAACCACTTCAAAGTCCAATGTAAAGCTACAGTAAAGGTTCACGGGGTCTTTCCGTCTAGCAGCGGGGAGATTGCATCTTCACAAACACTTCAACTTCGCTGAGTCTCAGGAGGAGACAGTGTGGCCATCGTTACGCCATTCGTGCGGGTCGGAACTTACCCGACAAGGAATTTCGCTACCTTAGGACCGTTATAGTTACGGCCGCCGTTTACTGGGGCTTCGATCAAGAGCTTGCACCCCATCACTTAACCTTCCAGCACCGGGCAGGCGTCACACCCTATACGTCGACTTTCGTCTTGGCAGAGTGCTGTGTTTTTGATAAACAGTCGCAGCCACCTTTTCACTGCAACCTCTTCACGCTCCACGAGCAAGTCGCTTCACGCTACAGAGGCACACCTTCTCCCGAAGTTACGGTGTCAATTTGCCGAGTTCCTTCTCCTGAGTTCTCTCAAGCGCCTTGGAATTCTCATCCTGCCCACCAGTGTCGGTTTGCGGTACGGTTCCGTATTGGCTGAAGCTTAGTGGCTTTTCCTGGAAGCATGGGATCAATCACTTCGGTCCGAAGACCTCGTTATCACGCCTCAGTGTTAAAGGGGACCGGATTTGCCTAATCCCCACACCTACACGCTTGAACCGGGACATCCAACACCCGGCTGACCTACCCTTCTCCGTCCCCACATCGCACCAATACAAAGTACAGGAATATTAACCTGTTTCCCATCGACTACGCTTTTCAGCCTCGCCTTAGGGGCCGACTCACCCTGCGCCGATGAACGTTGCGCAGGAAACCTTGGGCTTACGGCGAACGGGCTTTTCACCCGTTTTAACGCTACTCATGTCAGCATTCGCACTTCCGATACCTCCAGCACACTTTACAATGCACCTTCACAGGCCTACGGAACGCTCCCCTACCACGTGCAATAAATTGCACATCCGCGTCTTCGGTTACATGTTTGAGCCCCGTTACATCTTCCGCGCAGGACGACTCGACCAGTGAGCTATTACGCTTTCTTTAAATGATGGCTGCTTCTAAGCCAACATCCTGGCTGTCTGTGCCTTCCCACCTCGTTTTCCACTTAACATGTCATTTGGGACCTTAGACGGCGGTCTGGGTTGTTTCCCTCTTGACAACGGACGTTAGCACCCGCTGTCTGTCTCCCAGGCTGATACTTGACGGTATTCAGAGTTTGCCATGGTTTGGTAAGTCGCGATGACCCCCTAGCCATAACAGTGCTTTACCCCCGTCAGTAATACCTGAGGCACTACCTAAATAGTTTTCGGGGAGAACCAGCTATTTCCAGGTTTGTTTAGCCTTTCACCCCTATCCACAGCTCATCCCCTGATTTTGCAACATCAGTGGGTTCGGACCTCCAGTGCGTGTTACCGCACCTTCATCCTGGCCATGGATAGATCACCTGGTTTCGGGTCTACGCCCAGCAACTGTGCGCCCTGTTCGGACTCGGTTTCCCTGCGCCTCCCCTATGCGGTTAAGCTTGCTACTGAACGTAAGTCGCTGACCCATTATACAAAAGGTACGCAGTCACCCCATTTTCAGAGGCTCCCACTGTTTGTATGCATCCGGTTTCAGGTTCTATTTCACTCCCCTCCCGGGGTTCTTTTCGCCTTTCCCTCACGGTACTGGTTCACTATCGGTCGATCACGAGTATTTAGCCTTGGAGGATGGTCCCCCCGTCTTCGGACAGGATTTCTCGTGTCCCGCCTTACTTGTCGCATGCTCAGTACCACAATTCTCTTTTCGTGTACGGGGCTATCACCCACTGTCGCCGGCCTTTCCATGCCGTTCCACTAAGAGTACTGCTATCACATGCAGGCTCTTCCGGTTTCGCTCGCCACTACTTCCGGAATCTCGGTTGATTTCTTTTCCTGCAGCTACTTAGATGTTTCAGTTCGCTGCGTTCGCTTCTCATGACCTATGTATTCAGTCATGGATGACCCAAAAGGGCCGGGTTTCCCCATTCGGACATCTACGGATCAAAGCTCGTTTGCCAGCTCCCCGTAGCTTTTCGCAGGCTACCGCGTCCTTCATCGCCTGTGATCGCCAAGGCATCCACCAGATGCACTTATTCGCTTGATCCTATAACCTCAGACTTGTCTCAGGTTACAAAATCGTGTTTGCGACGTTACATCGAAACCATATAAAACAGTCTCGATTCACTCGATACAATCAAACCCAATTTATTACTACTAAATTTGAGTCTTGCTTCTTCCAGTTTGTTAAAGATCAGATACGGTGCCTTGCGGCAAGCAGTGATTAAACTGCTCTAATTGAAGCAATTAGAAACAAATATCCTCCCGCACTTTGCAGGACACTTGTTTATAAGTGCTTTTACGATTGCCTCACCGCCAGGTGATGGTGGAGGTTGACGGGATCGAACCGACGACCCCCTGCTTGCAAAGCAGGTGCTCTCCCAGCTGAGCTAAACCCCCAATCGTGTTTGCTTTTTGTCAGAGCACTTCCATCCACCTTCTTCCGTCTTTTGCGCGGCAGTGACCGAGCAAGACAAGGAAGGCACAACCGACGTGTACTGTTTCGTACACGAGGTTTTGCATGACGCCGTATTGCGACGGTCAATGTCGTGCAAATGGTGGGTCAAGCTGGAATCGAACCAGCGACCCCCGCCTTATCAAGACGGTGCTCTAACCAACTGAGCTACTGACCCAGCTCCACAAATTACGGCGTCTTCGCAGACGCCGCTTTCCGTATCTTCAACCTACAGCCGATGAGTGTGAGTACTTGGTCCAGACCATTCTCTTGAAAGGAGGTGATCCAGCCGCAGGTTCCCCTACGGCTACCTTGTTACGACTTCACCCCAGTCATGAATCCTACCGTGGTGACCGGCCCCCCGAAGGTTAGCCTGGCCACTTCTGGTAAAACCCACTCCCATGGTGTGACGGGCGGTGTGTACAAGGCCCGGGAACGTATTCACCGCGACATGCTGATCCGCGATTACTAGCGATTCCGACTTCATGCACTCGAGTTGCAGAGTGCAATCCGGACTACGATCGGTTTTGCAGGATTGGCTCCCCCTCGCGGGTTGGCGACCCTCTGTACCGACCATTGTATGACGTGTGAAGCCCTGGTCATAAGGGCCATGAGGACTTGACGTCATCCCCACCTTCCTCCGGTTTGTCACCGGCAGTCCCATTAAAGTGCCCAACTGAATGCTGGCAACTAATGGCAAGGGTTGCGCTCGTTGCGGGACTTAACCCAACATCTCACGACACGAGCTGACGACAGCCATGCAGCACCTGTGTTCTAGCTCCTTGCGGCACTCCCAAATCTCTTCGGGATTCTAGACATGTCAAGACCAGGTAAGGTTTTTCGCGTTGCATCGAATTAATCCACATCATCCACCGCTTGTGCGGGCCCCCGTCAATTCCTTTGAGTTTTAATCTTGCGACCGTACTCCCCAGGCGGTCTACTTCACGCGTTAGCTGCGTTACCAAGGTCCGAAAACCCCGACAACTAGTAGACATCGTTTAGGGCGTGGACTACCAGGGTATCTAATCCTGTTTGCTCCCCACGCTTTCGTGCATGAGTGTCAGTATCAGCCCAGGGGGTTGCCTTCGCCATCGGTGTTCCTCCACATCTCTACGCATTTCACTGCTACACGTGGAATTCCACCCCCCTCTGCCGTACTCTAGCGAGCCAGTCATCAATGCAGTTCCCAGGTTGAGCCCGGGGATTTCACATCGATCTTAACAAGCCACCTGCGCACGCTTTACGCCCAGTAATTCCGATTAACGCTTGGACCCTACGTATTACCGCGGCTGCTGGCACGTAGTTAGCCGGTCCTTATTCTTCAGGTACTCTCATCCCCGGGACGTATTAAGTCCAAGGATTTGCTCCCTGACAAAAGGGCTTTACAACCCGAAGGCCTTCTTCACCCACGCGGCATTGCTGGATCAGGCTTGCGCCCATTGTCCAAGATTCCCCACTGCTGCCTCCCGTAGGAGTCTGGGCCGTGTCTCAGTCCCAGTGTGGCGGGTCGTCCTCTCAGACCCGCTACGGATCGTTGCCTTGGTGAGCCTTTACCTCACCAACTAGCTAATCCGACATCGGCCGCTCGTATGACAAGAGGTCTTGCGATCCCCCCTCTTTCCCCCTCAGGGCGTATGCGGTATTAGCCAACCTTTCGGTTAGTTATCCCCCATCACACGGTACGTTCCGATGCATTACTCACCCGTTCGCCACTAACTTGTGGAGCAAGCCCCACAAGTCCGTTCGACTTGCATGTGTAAAGCATGCCGCCAGCGTTCAATCTGAGCCAGGATCAAACTCTTGAGTTCAATCTCTGTTACTTAAATTTCGCACTCGCTTAAAACTCGAAATTACAAAGTAAAACTTTGCAAATATTCTCATCTAAGTGCGAGTACTTGTTTTGTCCTTCCCAAGCACTCACACTCATCGGCTGTAATTTGTTAAAGATCGTTTGCCACCAGACCCGGAAACCCTGCTAAACTCTTCGTTTTCGCCGTTTCGCTGTTGTGTCTGCAGCGGAGAAACCGAACTATACGGACCAGACCGGAACCCGTCAACACCTTCCCCCGCAATTTCTGCAATTTTCCCGCCAAGTGACTGATCGGCAAGCAATCTTTCGCAAAAACTTTTATTCCCCGCCCTAAACCCCCTCTTGTTACACCCGATTCCACCCTCATAATCTGTGTCATGTGGGGCGTTTTTCGCCCGAATTCGCGCGTTTCTGCGCACATATATATAGATAAGGTTGTTCAGTCGATGCCTAAAGTCCTGATGTACAGCACCGGAGTGTGCCCTTACTGCGTAATGGCAGAACGTTTACTCGGCCAGCGCGGAGTCACCGAGATCGAGAAGGTTCGGGTTGATCTGGAAGCAGGTCGCAAAGAAGAGATGATGTCCCGCACCGGTCGGCGCACCGTGCCGCAGATTTATATCGGTGAGACTCACGTAGGCGGTTATGACGATCTGGCCGCGCTGGATCGCGCTGGCGGGCTGATGCCGTTACTGGCCGGCGAGCCGACATAGCACGCATATATATATGTGCATATATAAAGACAAACCCCGCAGTTGCGGGGTTTGTCTTTATATAACGTGTTGCACACGCTCTTTGGTCAGGAGGCGCCCAACTCACACGTGCCAGGAGCCCTTGATCCAGACCCAGCCACCATGGCCGTTGTATTGCCACACCCAATGGCCCGGCACCCAATAATGGCGCGGTGACGGCGCAACAGTAATCTGTTCAACGATGATTGGCGGCATCGGCGCTACAGCTTGTTCTATCCAGCGACCATGAACCCAGAACCAGTTATTGCCTTCCCATTTCCAGTGGCCAGGCACCCAGTTCCAGTCCGCGCCAGGCGAGCGCCCTTGATCTTCGCGAATAGGCGCAGGCATTTTGTGCACAACAGGCTGGGCGACAACTGTCTCTCGCACCACGACCTTCTCATGCGTGGCACAGCCAGAAAACGCCCCCAGAATACATGCAGCGACAACCGCCATTGTCAGTACCTGACCCATGCGATTGCCCTTAATGACCGAACCTGCTGTCGACTTCATATAGAAAACACTCCTCGCTACTTTCAATTGTTGTATAGGCGCAGTCGCTCGGGCGGCGAGTTCTTATATATAAGCCGCCCGCCATTACGCGACATTGCGACACAATCAACGCCAGCCGTAGCGTCGGGTTGACCCTGGGATGGGCCTGAGCCTGTAACCAATTGCATGGATCACACCAACATTGGCCGTTCATTGCCAATAGGGAACCTCCAGACATGACGAGGAACCAACCACTTGTCATGGTAACGGGCGGCGCGCTGATCCGTCTCGCCGAATTGCTGCCCAATGCCCCCACTACACCCGGTGCATGTTGCAGCGATTCGTGCGATGATTTCGCCCGCGGGTGCGCTCGCACAGGTATCTATACATATATGTATTTTGATTTCGAATGATTTGAACGAGTGGCGCCAACCAGCGCAATACCAAGGAAGGGAATCGCGATGAGCGAAGAGAATCAAGAAGCGAAGCAACCGGTCTTCGCAATTCAGAAAGTGTACGTAAAAGATGTTTCGCTGGAATCGCCCAACAGCCCGCAAAGCTTCATGGAGCAAGAACAGCCGGAATTCAACGTACAGTTCCGCAATCAGGCGACCAGCTTTGATAACGGCTTTTACGAAGCCTCGCTGACCAGCACCGTGCAAGCCAAGGTTGGCGACAAGACCCTGTTCCTGGTTGAGATCACCCAGGCTGGTCTGTTCAGCATTGAAAACATTCCGGCAGAAGAACTTGATCCGCTGCTGGGCATTGGTTGCCCGAGCATCCTGTTCCCGTACCTGCGTGAAGCGGTGTCGGATCTGACCACTCGTGCCGGCTTCATGCCATTCTTGCTGCAGCCGATCAATTTTGAAGCAATCTATCTGCAACAACGCGCTCAGCAAGCTGCCGCACAAGACAATGCCGAAACACCTACAACCCACTAAGGCGTTGTGGATTACCGCACTGCTGGCAGCCATTGCCAGCAGTGCGGTACACGCGCTCGATATCCGTTCGGTTGCCCGTCATGGCGTGGTGCTTTACCAGGCACCGCAGGACAACAGTAAAAAGCTGTTCGTGGTCAGCCGCGATACTCCCCTCGAAGCCTTATCGGAAACCGACACCTGGGTACGTGTGCGGGATCGGGATGGCTTGCTGGCTTGGGTACACAAGGCAGATCTCTCTACCCGGCATTTTGTTCAGACAGTAAAAACGCTGGATGTCCGCCAGCGTGCAGATGCCGATTCACCCGTCTTGTTGCACGCCGACAAAGATGTCTTGCTGGAACTACTCGAGAACAATCACGCGGGCTGGCTCAAGGTCAAACATCGTGATGGCGTCATCGGTTATGTCCGGATCGAAGAGGTTTGGGGCGCATGAAGTTAGCAGTTTTAGGTGCAGGTGCCTGGGGCACCGCACTGGCTATCCGCTTTGCAGAGCAGCATCAGGTGGTGCTTTGGTCGCGCGACGTCGACCAGGCCGCAGAGATGTCCGCTGCCCGCAGCAACCCGCGCTATCTGCCGGGCATCATTTTCCCCGACAACCTGAGCATTCAGGCCGATTTTGGCCTCGCAGTCAGCGCTGCTGATCTGGTGCTGGTGGTTACGCCGCTTTCCGGCTTACGACCCACGCTCAAAGCCTTGCGCACACTGGATCATCGCGCGCCGGTGCTGTGGGCTTGCAAAGGTCTGGAGGCCGGGACGATGAAGTTTCCGCATCAGGTTGCCGAGGAAGAAATGGCCGCCGACGTGCCGCGCGGCATGTTATCCGGGCCCAGCTTTGCGCAAGAAGTTGCTAAAGGCCAACCTGCGGCTGTCACCATTGCCTCGACCGACAAAGCCTTTGCCCAGAATACGGTCAACGCCCTGAATACCAGCGTGTTGCGACTGTATGCCAGCGATGACTTGATCGGGGTGGAAATCGGCGCCGCAGTCAAAAACGTACTGGCCATTGCCGCCGGGATTTGTGACGGCCTGTCGCTAGGCCTGAACGCACGCGCAGCGTTGCTGACTCGCGGGCTGGTTGAAATGGCCCGTTTTGGCGCCGCCTTGGGTGCAAAGCCAGAAACCTTTATGGGACTGGCGGGCATTGGCGATCTGTTACTGACTGCCACCGGCGATCTCTCGCGCAACCGGCGTGTCGGTTTGATGCTGGCGCAAGGCCTCAAGCTGGATGATGTCCTGAAAAACCTGGGGCACGTGGCGGAAGGCGTTCCGGCAGCGCGCGAAGTGCTCAAACAGGCGCAAGCGCTTGGGGTCGATATGCCGATTACCGAAGGCGTTTGCCGTTTGTTGTTTGAAAATGCGCAAGTAAAGGAAGTGCTCAGTACGTTGATGGAACGCGCTCCACGCATGGAAAACGGCCTTTAAGGCCGTTTTTTGTAGCTGAACATAACCATCAGCCAACCGTCATGCCAGCATCATCAACTTGCAACAAATCGTGAGTAGTTTCAGGGGGTTATTCTACCCCGGAGAACTACCATGTCAGACGCTACCACCGCTGATGCCGCTCTGGCTGGCAGCGGCCGCCTTCAGCTCGAAAAAAAGAATGGCCCGTTTGCAGTTCTGTTATTTCTGGTTCTTCTGGTAGCGGGCCTGGCTTTCACCACGGTCAGCCTGGTCAATGACATCGACACCACTGCCGCGCCGCTGGCCAGCTGGCTGCCGTATGGCTTGTTAGGCTTGGCACTGTTGATCGCGCTGGGCTTTGAATTCGTCAACGGCTTTCACGATACCGCCAACGCCGTCGCTACCGTCATCTACACCAACACTCTACCTGCCACTTTTGCGGTGGTCTGGTCTGGCTTCTTCAACTTTCTGGGGGTGCTGCTCTCGAGCGGCGCGGTGGCTTTCGGGATTATCTCGTTGCTGCCGGTTGAGTTGATTTTGCACGTCGGTAGCAACGCGGGCTTTGCCATGGTGTTTGCACTGCTGCTGGCCTCCATTATCTGGAATCTGGGCACCTGGGCGCTCGGCCTGCCCGCATCCAGCTCGCACACCTTGATCGGTTCGATTATTGGTGTGGGTCTGGCTAACCAGTTAATGGCCTCGGGCGCGGCACATACCAGTGGCGTTGATTGGGGTCAGGCACTGAACGTCGGCAAGTCGTTGTTGCTGTCGCCCTTGGTCGGCTTTGCCTGCTCGGCCTTGCTGCTGATCATCCTCAAAAAGCTGGTCAAAGTGCCTGCGCTGTACCAGGAACCGAAAAACGGCAAAGCACCGCCGTGGTGGATTCGTGGCCTGCTGGTGCTGACTTGTACCGGGGTAAGTTTTGCGCACGGCTCCAACGATGGCCAGAAAGGCATGGGCCTGATCATGCTGATTCTGATCGGCATCTTGCCGACTACCTACGCCTTGAACCGCGCCATGCCGACCAAAGACGTACTGACCTTTGAAGCGGTGTCGCAACAAGCGTCGCACACGCTGAGCCGTTATGCCCAGGCACCTGCAGCGGCGAATTTCCGCAATTCCGTTGAAACCTTTGTGCAATCCCACAAAATCCAGCCGGATACCGCAGCATCCGTAGCCGCACTCTCCGACGCTGTTTCTGCACAGATTGGCCAATACGATAATCTGCAGCAAGTGCCGCATAACGTGGTGCAGAACGTGCGCAATGACATATATCTGAACTCGGAAGCCTTGCGTGTGCTGCTCAAAGACGACAACAGCCCGATCAACGCTGCCGACAAGGCCGTGCTGACCAACTATCGCAAATCGCTGGATAGCGCTACCAAGTTCATCCCGACTTGGGTGAAAGTGGCCGTGGCCATTGCCTTGGGCCTGGGTACGCTGGTGGGTTGGAAACGCATTGTGGTCACCGTGGGCGAGAAGATTGGCAAGACCCACCTCACCTACGCCCAAGGTGCCAGTGCCGAACTGGTGGCGATGATGACCATTGGCGCAGCTGATGCCTATGGTTTGCCGGTCAGCACCACACACGTGTTGTCCTCCGGCGTGGCGGGCACGATGGCGGCCAATCACTCCGGCCTGCAGATGTCGACGGTGCGCAATTTGTTGATGGCCTGGGTGCTTACATTACCAGTGGCGATGCTGTTGTCTGGATCGCTGTACTGGTTGTTCAGCCGCTTTGCGCACTGAGTAGTAGCCTTCCCCTGCTCTCGGTTGAGTTAAACCGACCGCAGAAAGGCGCGCTGTGCCGTGACGAACTCGTCCAGATGCGAGAGAAACGGCACATGCGCCGCCCCGCGATAGGTATGCAGCTGCGCACCTTTGATGGTTTGCTGCAGCCATTGTCCGGCGCTGAGTGGCGTCATGGCGTCGCGATCCCCGTATTGCAGCAGCACCGGTAAATCCAGCGCGCCCACTTTGTTGCGCAAATCGGTATCCCGCAAGATTTCCAGCCCGGCTTTGAGCGCCGCACTGTCTGGCTCGCCATGGCTGAAGAGGTCGTCCACCAGTTCACGGGCAATGGCCCGCGCCTCGCCACCACCCATGGTTTGCAGCGAAATAAAGCGTTTGAGTGTGCCTTTCCAGTCGCCGGAAAGATTATCGGTAAATTGCTGCAACACCGGCATCGGCGTGGCACCGGGCCAATCCGGGCGTTGGGCAAAGCTGGGCGATGAAGCCACCAATGTCAGCGAGCGGATTTTCTCCGGTCGGGCCAATGCCCAGCTCGCCGCTGCAGCGCCGCCCAGCGACCAGCCCACCACATGCACCGGCCACGGAAAAGTCTCGTCGATGGCCTGAACAATGCGCTCCAGCGAGTACGGTTCAACCATCGCACTGGCGCCGCAACCTGGCAGATCAGCCAGATGGCAGGTGAAATCATCTGCCAGCTTTTCTGCCACACGCTTGAACACCATGCCATTCATGGCCCAGCCATGCAGAAACACCACGTCATCGCCGTGGCCGACGCTATCAAAATAAAGACTCAAGAGTTACTCCGTTTCAGTTACTGGCCGACTGTGCCAGCAACTCACACAAATCTGCGATCAGGTGTTCGACATCAGCGGTTTCATGCGCCGCCGACAAGGTGATACGCAAGCGCGGCGTCGGCACGGTGGGTGGCCGGATCGCCGCCACCCAGTGCCCGCGTTGTCGTAACGCGGCAGACAAGGCGAGCGCCGATTCGCTGTCCGGCATCGCCAGTGGCTGGATCGGCGTAGTCGAAGGCATCAGCGGATGACCCGCATCGGCCAGCGCATTACGCAGTAACTGGATGTGCCCGGTCAGACGCTCACGCCGCCAATCCTCAGAAGAGATCACGTCCAGACTGGCGCTCACCGCCTCGGCAATTAATGCGGGTGCCGCCGTGGTGTAGATATATGGGCCTGCCATGTTGATCAAATAGTCGATCACCACTTGTTCGGCCGCGACAAACGCCCCGGCCACGCCCGCCGCTTTGCCCAAAGTAGCCAGATAGATAATGCGCGGCGAATCGATCCCGGCCTCTGCCAGCGAGCCGCGCCCATCACCCAATACGCCAAAACCATGCGCGTCATCCACAAACAACCACGCGTCAAACTGTTCGGCCAGTGCCAGCAAATCTGCCAGCGGCGCGCAATCGCCATCCATGCTGAACACGGCGTCGACCACAATCAGCTTGCGTCGGGCAGTGGTGGTAGCCAGCAAGTGTTCCAGCGCAGCCAGGTCATTGTGCGGATAGCGTTTGAATGCCGCGCGAGATAACAAGCAGGCGTCGTTGAGTGACGCATGATTGAGCTTGTCGGCAAATACGGCGTCTTCACGCCCTACCAGGCCAGTGATCACACCCAGATTGCCCAGGTAACCCGTGGCAAACGTCAACGCGGCCGGTTTACCGACAAACGCCGCCAGTTTGTGTTCGCATTCTTCATGCGCGCTCTGGTGCCCACATACCAGATGGGACGCCCCGCTACCCACGCCCCAGCGCTGCGCTCCGGCCATGGCTGCCGCAATAATCTGCGGATGATTGGCCAGCCCGAGGTAATCGTTGCTGCAAAAATTGGCCAGCCGCTGGCCATCAACCTCAACGTACGGGCCTTGCGCGCTGGTTACAATCGGGCGCCGCCGATACAGATGCGCGGCACGGCGGGCAGCCAGATCGGCTTCGAGTTGGGAAAAAGGCATAACGGATGATCTCGGGATCAGATGCGCAGCACGCTGCGCCAAGGCACTCATTGTAAACGGGATAGTGCAGGAATCCGGCGGGACCAGCAGCGCTGGTTAAATGATCCAGTGCCACGCCGCAAACACGATCAATCCGCCACCAATGCCCGCCAGCAAATGCCGGGTGCGCCAGACGATCAAACCAGTCACCAACGCGCCCACCAATTGCGCGTTATGCCAGTCCAGATAAAGGTGCTCGTCTTTAAGCAGCACAATCGGCACCACGATGGCGGTGAGTACGGCGGTGGGCACAAACGCCAGCGCCTCTTTCACGCGGGCGGGGATATGCCCTTTACCCAGCCACAATCCGGCACGCACCGGATAAGTTACTGCGGCCATACCCAGAATCAATAACAGGATATTCATCATTTTTTAGGTGACTCCATGCTGGCTACGCTCATGCCCGCGACGATGCCGGCAAAGGCGGCGGCCATTAGTCCCAGCTTGTAGGGCAGCCCGTTTGCCAGCAGCGCCACCGCACCCGCGCTGAGTGCGGCCGCCACCTGTGCGCGGCTTTTGAGCAAGGGCACCACAATGCCGACGAAGGTCGCCACCATGGCAAACTCCAGTCCCCAGTTGGCAATACCGGGAACACTGCGGCCAATCAAAATGCCGACGATGGTCCAGAACTGCCAGTTGCAATACATGGCCATCGCCGAACCGAGGTAATACGGGCCAATGCGCAATGGCTCGCCGCTATCGACTTTGTGATACACGATGGCAAAGGTTTCATCGGTCAGAAACCACGCCAGCAATGCGCGCCAGCGCTTGGGCAGCGCACTGATATGCGGCAGCAACGTGGCACTGTAAAGGGCGTGGCGCAGGTTGACGATCAAGGTGGTGGCGATAATCACCAGGCTCGACGCGCCGCTGGCCAGCAAAGTGACAGCCACAAACTGGCTAGAGCCACCGTACACCAGCAACGACATCAAAACAGTCGCCCACGGCGGCAAACCGGCAGTAGAGGCCAGCGTGCCAAAGATCACCCCGAAGGGTGCGGCGCCGACCAGCATGGGAATGGTATCGCGGGCGGCCTGCCAGAATCCGGCGGCCGGCGCGAGAGAGGTATCAGGGGATTTCGCGTTCATGGCCATATGATAAACGAGGCTCCCGCGCTTGCCTCGCCACAGTTGCGCCGAACTCTTGTATAAACAGTGCATAATTACGCACCGGTAAGTCACCCCCACGATCCATGCCCCACCAATCCCGCTGGTATCACCCCTTATGCATTGCACCGCGCTCGCTCAAACCCTGGTTGACCGAACGCGGCTCACTGACCGCGCGGTTGGTGGCGCACTTTCCAGGGTTTCATGTTCGCGTATTGCGCCAGATGCCCCGCTCCGTGCACCACGACGAACTACGTAGTCTGAAAATCCAGCGCCAGCAAAAAGCCATTACCCGCGATGTGGTGTTGATGAGTGGCGATCTGCCGCTGGTCTACGCCCATAGTGTGGCCACTCGCGCCGCCACTCGCCGTGGTTTTCGACGACTGCGCGGTATCGGCAACCGTTCGCTCGGTTCAATGTTGTTTGCTGACCCCACCATCCGGCGCAGCCCACTGGCTTGGCGCCGGGTGGATCGCCGTCATCCATTGTGGCAACAAGCCCAGGCTGCAGTCGGCCCGATGCCGCCTCGCTTGTGGGCGCGGCGCTCATTGTTTGCGACCGGCAATGATCTGCTGCTGGTAACAGAAGTATTTTTGCCTCCGGCTTTTGCCGTACCCTCGGCTAACCCTCACACACCGGGCTAACCGCCACGCTCCCGATAAAAAACCCCGGCCAGGTATCCCGCCGGGGTTTTTCATGGTCGGCCAAAAAAACCGCCGATATCGCCTTAATACGAGATCACATTGGTACCGGCATTGCCCAGCGCCAGCAAGCGATAGAAATCAAAGCTGAGCGAATGCAAATCCTGACTGGTGCCCGAACTGGAAGCCGTCCAGGCCGTGCCAGCGGGAGTGCCATTCAGCGTTACACCACCTGCACCCGCCGCAGCAAATTGTGAGCCATACACCACCGAATACAGGCTCTGATTGGTCGGCGACGATTGCTGTGCCCAAGTCACGCCATCCGCACTTTGCATGATGGTGCCGTTCGCGCCCACTGCCACGAACAAGGCATTACCAAAGGCAATGCTGTACAGATCGTTGGTGGTATTGGATGTCACCAGCGTCCACTGCCAACCATCGGTACTGGACAAGATCACGCCGCCAGAACCCACCGCGTAGAAAGTGCTGTTGGTGCTGTCATAAGTAATGCCGTAAAGATTGGCCGTCGTCGGCGGCGTTTGTACGGTCCAGGTGTAGGCATTGGTAGAAGTCAGCACCGCGCCGTTATCACCCACGGCCACGTAGTAGGTGCCATTGAACGAAATGGCTCGCAGATTGGCCGCAGTACCCGACGCTTGCACAGTCCAGGTGACAGCGTCCGGGCTGGTCACAATGGCACCGTTGGCGCCGACGGCTACAAATACGTCGGCCAGCGTGGCGGTATAGGTCGCCGCGTACAAATCATTGGCCGTGCCAGAACTGCGCGCCGTCCAGTTGATGCCATCCGGGCTGGTATTGATCGCACCGCCCGCACCAACCGCTGCATACAGGTTAGTCCCCCAGGCTTGCCCATACTGATTGGCCGCTGAGAAGGCGTTTGCGTTCTGCCAGGTATAGCCCGACGCTTGCGGTACCACCGTGACCGCAGCGGTGGCCGAACCCGCAGGGCCACTGTCTTTGGTCGCATTCATCAGGAACGAATAGGCACTGCCGTTCGTCAAGCTGGCCACCACGTAGGGCGAACTCACGCCAGACAGAATCATGTTGTGCGGCTGATCCAGCACGTTACTCACCGTTAGATTGCTGGTCATCGCGCCAAACAACCAATAGCTCAGGCCCGATTGCTGGTTCCAGGTCACGATGGCGGCGCCATCGGCAGCGGTCACACTAAAGCCGCTTGGGGCAGAGGGCGAAGAAGAAGAGGAAGTACCGTTGCAGGCAGCCAATGCAATACAGGCGCCCAGGGCAGCGCCCCAGCTATAAAACTTGTTCACGATGAGCGGATTCCATTCATGGATGGTTAGTCAGCATAAGCAGGCGGTCATCGGGGGAACCGGACCGGCCAGATCACGCTGGTTTTGTCTGTTCCGCACGCGTAGCGCGCGGGCTGGAGCTTTAACGCTTGATCCAGGCAACGGAATACAACGCGTTTGTATCTGGCTGACACATTGCACCGGCCTTTTCAGCCACGCCCGCTTTGCGGCACACTGCGCACTCAAAACTGCGCTATGAAAAAACATGACCACTACCGCTAAACCGTCGCGCCTGACGCTGTATCTCAAACTCACCCGCATGGATAAACCTATCGGCAGCCTGCTGCTGATGTGGCCGACCTTGTGGGGCTTGTGGTTTGCCGGTGCCGGCAAGCCCGATGTGCTGGTGGTAATCATCTTTATCATCGGTACCGTGCTGATGCGTTCGGCCGGTTGTGTGATCAACGACTACGCCGACCGCGACTTCGACGGCCATGTCGAGCGCACCAAAAACCGGCCCATGGCCGCCGGACTGGTCAGCACCCGAGAGGCGCTGTGGCTGGCTACTATCCTGGCGCTACTGGCTTTTGCGCTGATTCTGCCGCTGAACGCGTTGACCAAATGGATGTCGCTGCCTGCGGTTTTTGTCGCGGCAAGTTATCCGTTTACCAAGCGTTTTCTGGCGATTCCGCAGGCTTATCTGGGCATTGCCTTCGGCTTTGGCATTCCCATGGCGTTTGCCGCGCTCACCAACAGCCTGCCGCCGCTGGCCTGGTTGCTGTTGCTGGCCAACGTGTTCTGGAGCGTGGCCTACGACACCGCCTACGCCATGACCGACCGCGCCGACGATCTGAAAATCGGCATCAAGACCTCCGCCATAACCTTTGGCCGGTTTGATGTGGCCGCGATCATGCTGTGTCACTTTGCCTTTCTGGGCCTGATGGCTGTGGGCGGCTGGCTGATGGGGCGCGGCGGTGTGTATCTGGCCGGTCTGGCGTTGGCCCTGGCGCTGATGCTGTTCGATCAATACCGCTTGATCCGCGAGCGCGACCCACAAAAATGCTTCAAGGCTTTCCTCAATAACAACCGTATCGGCGCAGTGATCTTTGTGAGTCTGCTGCTCGACTACTGGTTGCACTGAATTGCGTCTTGATCCGCGCCAGGTCGCGCTGACTCTTTCTGATCTGGAATCCGGCACCCCGCGCCAGTGGTACTGGCTGGAAATCGCCGCGCTGCACCCCAAGGCAGAGCAGGCATCCAGCCGCTTCGGTCTGGCTTTGCTACGCCGTTTCGGGCCAGCGGTGTGTTGGCGACTGTTGCAGCAAAGCGGTGTCGATGGGACCGCGCTGTATGCGCCACAAGTCCAGACCTTGCAACGGCGCTCACGGCAGACGTTGCAAGATGCCGCCCTGTTTACCGCTACCTTGCCATTGCTGCTCGCCGGGTTTCAGCGCTTGCCCGCCACCATTACTTTTGTGCTGTGGCTAGGCGTGTTTCTGGGCAGCGTATGGCAAGCCGGGGCGGTGTTGCGGCAAATCCAGCCGCCCGCCATTGCAGAGCCCATTAACGACGATGAAGTGCTGGATGAAGAAGCGGGTCCGGAAGACGTAGTGGGCTTGCAAGCCATGCTGGTCGCGGTCGGGATATCTGTTCAACAGGCCGGGCAACTGATCACCCAATTGCACACCGACCCGGTACTGGCCCTGCCCGCGCTTAATACCCTGTTGCCCAATCTGCCGCCGCCCCCACCTGGCCGCCGTGAACATCTGCTGGTCGCTTTGCGCGCCTGGCTCACCGTTCTGTTGCCGGTGACGCTGGCGTTTGGCTGGTTGCCCCTGCTGGCAGGACTGGCGTTGTGTGTGGTGTGGAGCAGCGCAATCATTTGGCTCTCCGGTCGCCACCGCGCGGCGCCGCTGGTCGTCGCGAGCGGGTTGATGTCATATGGCTTTGGGCGTTTGTGCCACTGGTTATGAACAACGGGCATTTGTCCGCCTGTCTTGCCCGATAGCCCCTGTGCTAAAATCCCCGGCTATTCTATTAACCGAATTCAGGAACCTGCATCATGGCCGGCCATAGCAAATGGGCGAATATTCAACACCGTAAAGGCCGTCAGGACGCCAAGCGCGGCCAGGTTTTCACGCGACTGATCAAGGAAATCACCGTTGCCGCCAAAATGGGCGGAGGTGATGCCAACATGAACCCGCGCCTGCGTCTGGCTATCGACAAGGGTCTGGCGGCAAATATGCCCAAGGACAACATCCAGCGCGCAGTGGATCGGGGCACGGGTAATCTGGAAGGCGTGGATTACGCAGAAACCCGTTACGAAGGCTACGGCATCGGCGGCGCAGCAGTGATGGTCGATTGCCTGACCGACAACAAAGTGCGGACCGTGGCCGATGTGCGTCACGCTTTTGCCAAGTACGGCGGCAATATGGGTTCTGATGGCTGTGTGGCATTCCAGTTCAAGCATTGCGGTTATCTGATCTACGCGCCGGGTACGAACGAAGACGCACTGATGGAAGCCGCATTGGAAGCCGGCGCCGAAGACGTGGTCACCAACGAAGACGGCTCGATTGAAGTCATCACCCCGCCGTACGAGTTTGTTGGCATCAAGGAAACACTGGAAGCCGCTGGCTTCAAGGCCGAGATCGGCGAAGTGTCGATGAAGCCGCAGGCCGAAACCGAATTGACCGGCGACGACAGCATCAAGATGCAAAAACTGATTGATGCGCTGGAAAGCCTGGATGACGTGCAAGAGGTGTACACCACCGCCGTCATGGATGAAGAAGAGTAAGTCAGTCTGTCTTTTCGACTACCTGGAAGCCCGCACCGATCAAAATGCGGGCTTTTTCATGCCCACCGTGGGTAGAAAAGGCGTGAATTGATCGAATCGGCACCAAAATTGACGACAGCAGAACCAAGCCCAGGATCGCGGCGGTTGATACTGGATGCGTGTTCAATCCATCGGCGAGGAGCCTGTCATGTTCAAGCGTATTGTGCCGTTTGTGTTTTTCTTCAGCGCCATGGGCAGCGCTTTTGCAGCGGATTTTGAAGTCCATAGCGACGACCTCAAAACCGGCGTATTCAACCAGACCCAAATCGCCAACGGCTTCGGTTGCCAGGGCGGCAATGTCTCACCCCAAATTGCCTGGAGCGGTGCCCCGGCAGGCACCAAAAGTTTTCTGATCACCATGTACGATCCGGATGCGCCGACCGGTTCTGGCTTCTGGCATTGGATACTGGCCAACGTGCCAGCCAACACGCAATCGCTGCCGCGCGGTGCGGGGAACGACAGCAACCAGTTGCCAGCAGGCACGCTGCAGATCAGCAATGACACCGGCAAGCCAGGTTATCTCGGCCCCTGCCCGCCCACCGGCGAGACTCACCGTTATCAGATTTCCGTGATCGCCCTGAAAGTCGATAAACTGGATATCGACCCGCAGGCCACTCCGGCAGTGACCGGCTTTACCGCCCATTTTCAGACGCTGGGTAAAGCCACAATGACAGCCCGCTTCGGGCGTTAACACTGGAAGACCGCCTTGTTCGCCCGTGCCGCCAGATCACACTGAACTGGCGGCGCGTTTGCCAACCCGTTCTGGAATCCGCATGAGCCGCACGATTTTTGCCCGCCCCGGCATTGGCGCCACCGCCCGTATCCTGCAGCATGGGGAGCAGGAGATGGTGCGCATGCCCATGGATCATGCGGTGCTGATCATGGTGCGCCAGGGTTCCAAGATTTTGCGCTGGCAAGGGCGCGAATGCCTGATCAAGCAAGGTGAAGCGGTCGCCATTGCCGCAGGACAAGTACTCGACGTCACCAATCTGCGCCCGCATGAGGGTGTTTACGAATCGGTCTGGTTGAATTGGCAACCGGAGTTAATCGAACAATACGCAGCCGATTACGGTCATGCCCGCGATTACGTGCGGGATGTTTTGCCAATCGGGACACTGCCAGCGGCATTCAATCTGGCTTATGACGGCGCGCTGGCCGCCTTGAGTGACGCCCACAATGTACCCGATGCCATCGCCCGGCATCGACTGACCGAAATGCTGCTCTGGCTGGCTGGGCAAGGCGTGCATTTTCGGCCTGGCACGCCGGTCACTTTGCATAGCCGCATCCGCGGTCTGATCGCCGCTGCGCCCGCTGATGCGTGGAACGGGCCAGCCCTGGCAGCGCAATTGGCCATGAGTGAAGCCACTCTGCGGCGCAGACTGGCTGGCGAGGGCATGTCATTGAGCGAGTTACTGATTGATGTGCGCATGTCTTATGCGCTGACCTTGCTGCAATCAACCGATCGCCCGGTGTCACAGATTGCGCTCGATGCCGGTTACGAATCGCCTTCGCGCTTTGCCATTCGTTTTCGCAAACGCTTTGGCTTTGCACCGACGGCAATTCGCGGCCATCAACGGACTTTTGCCACGGGCGCTGTCATCGCATAAAGATTGCGATAAATCCTGCCACTGATTGCGAGCGCTGCAATTGGGCAAACCACAGCCTCATGCTATAAACCTGCGCAAGACCTTTTCTGGCTGCGCTCATGCCGCAACGCTCTGCTTTTGTTTTTATTCTGGTTTTTCTGACGGCGCTGATCGCAGCCGACTACGGCGGCTGGCGGTTGACCCGACCAGTGGATCATTGGGTGAACGACCGTTTACTGGCCCGTCACGCGCCGCTGCACGCGCCATCTGCCGATATCGTCATCATTGATATCGACCAGAAAAGCCTGACCGCACTGATAGACGAAGCCGGTAGCTGGCCGTGGCCGCGTGCAATGCATGCCGAATTGCTGGATGCGCTAGCCCGGCAACAGCCCAAAGCCGTGGTGTTCGACTTGATGTTCAACGAGCCCGATACCTTTCGCGCCGACAGCGACAAACTATTTCAGGACACGGCGCGTCAACATGCCGACGTGTTGTATCTGCCCAGCGTGCAACTGGCTGATGGCACAGGCCCGTTGTTGCGTAACCTGCCGCCTTCTCTTGGCCTGATCAAAACGCCAACGGCCAATCTGAATGCCAGCTTGCCGCTATTGCTGCCGTGGGCCATGCCGCAAGAAACCTGGCGTGGCGGGCTGATCAATTTTCTGGCTGATCATGACGGCGTTGGCCGCAACTACTTGCTGCGCCGCAACTTCGAAGGCTGGCAGATTCCTGCGCTGGCCGGGCAACTGGCAGCAGATCAGCATTGGCAAATCCCGCCGCAAGATCGCATCACGCTGAACTGGACAGCGCCACATCGGCGAATCAGCTTTAGCGACTTTTATCTGGATTTCAACAGCGAACACCCCAAGCGCGCCAGCAATGAATTTGCCGGCAAGATCATCCTGATCGGCACCGCCGCGCCTGGTCTGCAAGACTTGCGCCCGACGCCCATTGCGGCCGCGTATCCCGGCGTAGAGATTCTCGCCACCGCCATCGACAACCTGCAGCATGGCGACTGGCTGCGTAGACCGCACCACGTCTGGTTCGGCTTGTGGGCGCTGGCTTTGTGCGGCTTGCTGGTGCTCGGTTTCTGGCGCGGTATCAACATGCTTTGGCTAGGCGTGACACTGATCATCACCAGCGTTCTGAGCGTTGTTGCTGGCTGGCTGGCGCTCGGGCAAAACTGGCTACTTCCGCTGTATGGTCCGCTGGCTTGGGGCTGGCTCTGCTATTGGCTGTGCGCATTGCAAGCCTGGTTATCTGAAAAGCGCCGCCGCGAGCGCGCCATGCAGATGTTTGGACGCTTTCTGGACCCGCGCGTGGCCCGGTCGCTGGTCGATAGCGCTGATCTGGCCGTGAGCCAGCGTGCCCACAGCCAGCAGATTACCGTGCTGTTTTCGGATATTCGCGGCTTTACCAGTTTGTCCGAGGCGCACCCGCCAGAATTTGTGGTCGATTTGCTCAACCGCTACTTCACCCGCCAGGTCGCCGTCATTTTCAAGCACGGTGGCACGCTGGATAAATTCATTGGCGACTGCATCATGGCATTCTGGGGTGCACCGACTGATGATCCAGACCACGCCCGTCACGCCGTCGCCGCCGCACTGGAAATGGCTGCGGAACTTGCGGCATTCAAACAGACACTGAGTGAACTGAATCATCTGAATACGGAGTTTGATGTCGGTATCGGCATCCACACCGGCACCGCAGTGGTAGGGTTCATCGGCGCACCGTCACGGCTGGATTACACAGTGATTGGCGATACCGTGAATCTGGCCAGCCGCATTGAAAGCCAGACCAAAGGTATCGCCCGGATTCTGGTTTCAGACGCCACCCGTCAGGCGTGCGGCGATGCGTTCGGATTTGTAGATTGTGGAAGTCACCACGTCAAAGGCCGTGAACAAGCCGTACAGTTGTTCGAGCCCAAGGAAAAATAATGAAAACACCCGTCAACCGTTATCGCTCAATCCTTAGTGTGCTGCTGCTATGTACCGCTGCGCTGGTCCATGCCGAAAGTGGCACACTGATTCGCCAATCCGATCTGAAACAAAAACCGTTTCTGGATGCAGCCACCGTCACTCGCGTGTCCGTCGGCAGTAGCGTCACAATTACCGGCCGCCAGGGCGCATGGATGCAGGTGAAAACTACATCTGGCCAGAGCGGCTGGATCAAGCTGCTGAATGTGCGCACTTCGTCGGGCACGGCCAGTAGTGGCTCCACGCTGGGCACGCTGGCCAAGGTGATTACCACCGGTTCATCCGGCACGACCGTCACTACCGGGGTGAAGGGTCTGACCAGCTCGGAGGTGACTTCCACTCACCCCAATCCGCAGGAACTGAACAAGCTCAACGGTTACGCCGTCAGCAGCAGCAAGGCCGCGCAAGCCGCCCGCGCGGCGAATCTGACCAGCAAATCGGTACCGTATATTGACCCGACCACGGCAGCTACCACCGGCAATGCACCAGCACGCGGAGGTAACTGACATGCGCAGCCATATTCGTCGTTTCTTCGTCGTCGCCCCGCTGTGCGTCTGGTTTTTGGCACAGCCCGCTGCGGCACTGGATCTGAATAACCTTTTCAATCAGCTCAACAACAATCCCGACCTGGTCAACGCCATTGGCAGCACGGTCAAAAACCTGAGCGACGCCAACCGCACTATCGGCCCCAAAGAGGAACAGGAAATCGGCAACGGACTGGCCTCGAACATGCTCGGCGCCGCTCCGCTGGTGGCCGATGCCTCGCTGCAACGTTATGTGAACGATGTCGGCGTGTGGGTGGCCAGCCAGAGTGAGGCTGTGGGCGTGAACTGGCGCTTTGGGGTGATCGACACCAACACCATCAACAGCTTTGCCATGCCGGGCGGCATTGTGTTCATCACCAGGGGCTTGCTGGCACAGATGCACAGCGAAGCCGAACTGGCTTGCGTGCTGGGACACGAAACCACGCACGTGCTACGCCATCATCATGTGCGCGCCATTCAGTCTGGGGCTGGGAAAGATGCGCTGGGCAATGCCTTGCAAGGCGTGGTCGCCTACAAGGGCAATCAGCAAGCGCAGCAGATCGGTGCCAATCTGGCTTCCGGGTTTTCTGAAGTCTATGTGCGCGGGCTGGATAAAGACGACGAATTTGCCGCCGACATCACCGGCATGGTGTTGTGTGCCCGCGCCGGTTACAACCCCTACGCCCTGCCCGCCGTGCTGCAAACGCTGGACGCCTTGAACCCGCAAGACAGCAATCTGCAGTTGATGTTCAGCACCCACCCCAGCCCGCGCGCGCGGCTGGACAAGATTGATCAGGTGGTCGGTGACCGGCTGGAACCCTGGGCCAGCGGCACCGAGAACACCTTGCGGTTCAATGCGATTGCGGCAAAGTATGGCGTGAAGACAGCACCGTAGCCGCTGGTAGCCCGCTGGCATTGGGTCCAATCATGACGGCGGGTGGTCACCGTATGTCCTGTTTCCTCCAGGCACCGCACCGGCGCTGGCTATGCTTGAAGCCACCGCCGTCCCGCCACTTTGGGCCACCGGTTCCATTAGACGGCCAGCAAGGAGCTCAATTCATGTCGCAATCCACCTCTAATAACCGCCGCATCTTGCTGGCCTCGCGCCCGCATGGCTTACCGGTCCCTGCCAATTTTGATGTGGTCTCCAGCGCAATCCCGACACCGGCTACCAACGAAGTTTTGCTGCGCACGGTGTATCTGTCGCTCGACCCCTATATGCGCGGCCGGATGAGCGACGCGCCGTCGTACTCTCCACCGGTACAAATTGGCGAAGTGATGGTAGGCGGCGCAGTGAGTCGGGTAGTAACTTCAAGTCACCCTGACTTTGCACCCGGCGACTGGGTGCTGGGCTACACCGGCTGGCAGGATTACAGCGTGGCCAATGGTAAAGCGCTGGTGAAACTGGATGGCAAATTGCCGCCGTCGTGGGCCTTGGGCGTGTTGGGGATGCCCGGATTTACTGCCTACATGGGCTTGCTCGATATCGGCCAGCCCAAAGCGGGCGAGACCGTGGTGGTTGCAGCGGCCTCTGGCGCAGTCGGCTCAGTGGTCGGGCAGATTGCCAGGCTCAAAGGTTGTCGCATTGTCGGCATTGCCGGTGGCGCCGAAAAATGTCGCTATGTAGCCGAAGAACTGGGCTTTGACGCATGTATTGATCATCGTTCTTCCGATATGGCGCAGCAGCTGGCCGCCGCCTGCCCCAAAGGCATTGATGTTTATTTCGAGAACGTGGGCGGCGCGGTGCTGGATGCCGTGTTGCCGCTGCTCAATACCGGCGCTCGCGTGCCAGTGTGCGGCTTGATCGCCAACTACAACGCTACCAACCTGCCCGATGGCCCGGATCGTCTGGGTCTGTTGATGGGCACTATTCTGAAGAAACGCATGAAGATGCAGGGTTTCATCATTTTTGATGATTACGGCCATCGCATCGGCGAATTCCAGCAGCAAATGGGCGCGTGGCTGCAGGAAGGCAAAATCAAATATCGCGAAGACGTGGTCGACGGACTGGAAAATGCGCCGCAGGCATTTATCGGGCTACTGCAGGGCAAGAACAACGGCAAGCTGGTGATTCGCGTCGGCGCAGACTAACGCTTAAGCCAGACTTATCCTGCAGCCATCACCTTGGTTCTGCACGGTAGTCCTAAGCCGGGTCGCCTTAAAAGCCACCCGGTTTCATTTGCATGGCCAAGTTCAAAGTGTCTCATCAGTCCTCGCCACGGCGAGTCTCAGGCGCTTTCGCTGAGATTGAGCACAATCAGGCTGGCAATCGCCAGACCTAGCCCCAGCAATTTGACCGAGGACACGGATTCGCCAAACCAGGTAATCCCCACCACCGCCGTCAACGCGGTGCAGGCGCCAGCCCACACGGCATAAGCGAGGCCAATTTCCAGTTGTTTGGTGGAAAGCGCCATCAGCCAGATCGCGCTGAGGTAGCAGGCAATGGTGATTGCCGTGGGCAGCGGGCGGGAAAAGCCAGCGGAAAACTTGAGCCCAACGGTGCCTATCACTTCGGCAAAGATGCTGAGCCCCAGAAAAATCCAGGCAGGTTTGATAGCAGGCATGCAGATCCTCACAACCCAATGTTTATACCGAACATTGAGAGCAGGAGAGCAGCGGTACCCAGACGGCATAACGGTATGTCATCCAGACCGGGAACACAAGTTGAGGCAGATGCGCACACCCAAGCGACCAGGCCTGTAGCATCGACCCTGGCCCGTCATCGCCAAAACCTTACACAAACTCAATCCTTGTAAGCACAGATTCATGGCTGAAAACCGCCACGGTTTCTGAAACAACAACATGCCAAGGTAGCATGCACGTCCCCTGCCGACGGCCGATTATTAAAATCAGCGCAACAACGTGGAAAATGCAAATAGACGCAATCAAAGTCCGCTTCTTCAAGACCAAGTGGGCCTTGTCTTTTTGCCGCGAACCTGATGCCAGCAATGCTAATTTTCACAACCCTGCTGCGTTATCTGCATGAAACCTGGCAATGGAACAACACGAGAATGAGGTCGTTGAAACCAGAAAACCAATTCAAATACAAATCTGACTTTTAAAAAAAAGATGTATTGCCGATTAAGAAAACATCCAGCGAAGGGCTATTTTCAGCCAGCTTTGCTTTTGGTTCTTCATAAAAAAAGCAGTTGTACAAAATAATAACCGGCCCTCAAATTGTCTGAAAACGAATCGCAGCCTTGATTCTGGATTGTTGCAGATGAAACCCTAAGTTTCTTATAAGTAAAGTGAAACGAAATTAACATGTAAGCAAAATAGTATTTTTCGCTTTTCACCCTGAGCGAATTACATGAAACTTCTTCACTTCACCTGGGTACCTGTGCTGGCCGCCCTGCTTGCTGGCTGCGGCGGTTCTTCTGACAGTTCGAGCACTCCCACTCCGACGCCTACACCGGCCCCGACGCCAGCGCCGGTTGCGGTCGGCCCGACTGCGAAGCGAGTCTTGCTGATCAGCATCGACGGCATGCATCAACAAGATCTGAGCGTTTGCGTGGCCAACGGCGGTTGCCCCAATCTGGCGACGCTGGCGCAAACCGGCGTGACGTATACCGGTGCCACCACGCCGGGCTTGTCGGATTCTTTCCCCGGTCTGGCCGCGCAACTCACTGGCGGTTCGCCCAAGACCGCAGGCTTGTTCTACGACGTGTCTTATGACCGCACGCTGTACGCGCCAGGCGACGCCACCTGTACCGGCGCTCAAGGCTGGAACGTGGTGTTTGATGAGACGACAGGTGTTGATGCGTTGAATGGCGGCGCACTGGTGCACATTGATGGCGGTGGCTCGTTCAACCCGCAGGCGATCCCGCATCAGAAGCTCAATGGCGTATGCGTGCCGGTTTATCCGCATAACTACATCAAGACCAACACCATTTTTGAAGTGGTCAAAGCCAATCTGGCTGGCTCGCGTACGGCATGGGCAGACAAGCATGCCTGGGGTTATGACTGGGTGAATGGTCCTTCCGGCAAGGGTGTGGATGATCTGGCCCGCACGGAGATCAACTCTACCGATGCCGCTACCGGCACGGATTACACCGACGTCTATACCCACACCGAAACCTTCGACAATCTGCACGTGCAGGCCATCATCAACCAGATTGACGGGAAAGACTCCACCGGCGCTGCAGCCAGCGTGCCGACGCTGTTCGGCACCAATTTCCAGACTTTGAGCGTGGCACAGAAAGCAACGCGGGCCAGCGGCGGCGGTTATACCGACGCGGTCTTCACCCCGGGCCCGCAAGTCAGCGCAGCCATCAAGTATGTGGATGCCGCGCTGGGCAAGATGGTGGCAGAACTCAAGGCGCAGAACCTGTATTCATCGACCTTGATTGTAGTGTCCGCCAAGCATGGCCAGTCGCCTTCCGATCATTCCTTGCTGATCAAGAATGGCGATACGTTGAGCGCCTTGCTCCAGGCAAACAATTATCTGGATTCGACCGGGCACTTTGGCCAGAACGCCACCACCAGCGGCAGCCTGAATGATGGCACCGGCTTGTCCGGCACTGGCATGGTACAAGACGATGATGTCGGCCTGATCTGGCTGCATGACCAGTCACAACTGCCCGCCGTGCTGGCTACCTTGCAGGCCAATAACGGTTGTACCGGCACCGGCATCTGCGCCAACAACGCCCAGGCTTATATCTTGTCGGGCTCGCAACTGGCGGCAAAATTTGGCGACCCGGCACAAGGTCGTACGCCAGATATCATCGTGCAACCTAATCCGGGCGTCATTTACACCAGCAGCACCAAGAAAGATGCCGAACACGGTGGCAACGCGCCAGACGACAGCCACGTAGCGCTGCTGGTTTCCTACCCGACATTGACCGGGCAGACCAACACCACGGCGGTTGGGACCACGCAGATTGCCCCGACCATCCTCAAGGCACTGGGCCTGGCACCGACCTTGCTGAACGCGGTGCAGGTGGAAGGCACTGCGGTACTGCCAGCGTTGGGATATTGATTCACCCAATCGACAAAACGCACGTAGCAAACTGGTAAAAGAAAACGGCCCGCTGGGCCGTTTTTTTCATATGGATGTACGGATATCCCGCTTGGGCCTTTGCCGCTGCTAGTTGGCAGAGTCTGGTGCGGCAAGCACATCCAGCGCGGGAAACGTCACCCGTACCCGCAGGCCACGCTGCCGGTTTTCATCTACGTATGCCAGTGCGATATGGGCGCCGATACGTTCGGTAATGACCTTGACGATGGATAGACCCAGCCCCGCGCCGGTTTCGTCATTGCCCAGCACGCGATAAAACGGATCAAACACCCGCGCCAGTTCTGTGGCAGAAATTCCGGGACCGGTATCGTCAACCTGCAACACGACCTGCTCGCCGTGCGCTTCCACCGCAAGGTCTATTCGCCCGCCAGCGGGGGTGTAACGAATCGCATTATCCAGCAGATTTTTGACCAGCACTTTCAGGTCGGCCTCCTGGGCACGGATCAGCGCGTCCTTGCCATCGACCACGCCGATATCAAGCTGCTTGGCTTCGGCCAGTGGCAGCAGGTCTTCCAGCACCAGCCGAAAAATATGCTGGATCGACACCGTATTGGGTACGTCGCCAGCCGTGCCTTGCATTCGCGCCAGGGTCAGCAGTTGGTCGATCAGGATGCGGGCGCGTTCGATGCCACCGCGCAAGGCAGTCAGGCGCTCTTGCGCCTGGGGCGACATTGGGGCCGTACTCAGCCGTTCGGCCTGTAACGACAGCGCGGTGAGCGGCGAGCGCAATTCATGCGCGGCGTCCGCCACAAAGCGCCGCTGGCCTTCCATTGATTGAGCCACCCGCCCCAGCAAGCGGTTGATGGCCACCACAAACGGGCGGATTTCGCTGGGCAAGGTATGCGGTGCGATCGGGTGCAGTTCTTGCTCACCGCGCTGGTCAATTTCCTGCGAGAGTTCGGCAATCAGCCTGAACATCTTGCGCACCAGATCGGCCACCACCAGCAACAACACTGGCACCAGAATCAGAAACGGCAACAAAGTGCGCAAGGCGCTATCACGGGCGATTTCGTCCCGGACGACCGTTTCTTGCGACACCGCAATGCGCGCACCACCGCGCACGGTTTTGATCAGCACTCGATAAGTATCGTCGCCGGTGACCAGTGTTTGCATTCCGTCTTTCAAACTGGCCGACAGCGCCGGTGTTGATCTGTCGTCATCGCCGGGCGTATTGGCGTCAACCGGAACACGCTGCACCACGACTCTGACATCTTCCTCTCGGTCGGAGAGTTTGCGCGGGTTGCCTACTGGTGGGAGCGGCAAGTGATGCTCGTCAAACAACAAGGCGACCTGACGCAGCGTCTCATCCTGCAGTTCGTGCGCTTCATCCTGGGCTGTAAAAAAAGAAAACGCGCCAGCAATGATGGCGACGCCCAGGATGACCACTGCCAACCACAGCGACAACCGCAGTTGCAGCGAGTCTTTTATTCGCTCTTTGAAACCATCCATCCCACGCCCCTTATATTTTTGATGGCTTCGTTGCCCAGTTTTTTGCGTAGTGAGTGGATCAGAAACTCAACCACGTTGCTTTCGACTTCTTCGCCCCAGCCATAAATGCGGTCTTCCAGCGCGGACCGCGACAAAATCGCACCGGGACGGCTCATCAAGGCTTGCAGCAATGAAAACTCGCGGCTGGACAAGCGCTGCGGCGCGCCATCCTTGAAGGTGGCTTCACGGGTGGTTGGGTCCAGTTCCAGAATGCCATTGCTCATGACCGGCATGACATGGCCATTTTTGCGCCTCAGTACGGCGCGGATGCGGGCCAGCAATTCGGCCATCTCAAATGGCTTGAGCACGTAGTCGTCAGCACCGCTATCCAGCCCGGCCAACCGGTCAGCCAGCGCGTCACGCGCAGTAATGATCAATATCGGCACCGGGTTATCACTGCTGCGGATGCTGCGCAGTACGCTCAGGCCATCTTTGCCCGGCAAGCCCAGATCAAGCAGCACGACGTCGTAATACTGACAGGCGAGCGTATCCATGGCGTTTTGCCCGTTACGCACCCAATCTACCGCGCAGGATGCGTCACGCAGCGCGGCCTGGATTACCTCGCCGATCATGGCGTCATCTTCGACCAGCAATACCCTCATAACGACCTCACCGACTTGATAACGAGCGCTTCCGCGTGCTGAGCCAAAGCGCTATGCAAGAATCCACAGGGCAATTCATCAAACTTGTTTATACACAGCCTGCCCTGCCTGCATGGCGCGCAACCGCTTACTCCAGCCATTGCGATCCAGTCAGATGCTTGCGGGTAGCGCTGAGATATCCCACCAGGCCAATAGTGGTCAGCAAGAATAACCCGCTGGTGACCAGCTTGCCCAAGCCCAGACCACCGTCATGGACCGGCTGGGCCAACCAGTCGCTACAGGCATTTCCAAAGGAGCAAGTCAGCACGCAGGCGGCCCAGAAACAACTGGTGGCGCTGAACTCCAGCAGGTAATGGCCCACTGCAACCAGCCCGAGCGCGACACCCAGTAACAGAACCGTGAAGGCATAACCGGGATGCAGATTTTCTGCCACCCAGTCGCCAGCGATTGTTCCCAGCGCAAAGGTGAACAGGATGGCTAGCCAGTAAAACAACTCACGTTTGCGGGTGACTATCGAGCGAAAGGACACCGAACTTTCTTCGGCATGCCACACAGCCAAAGTAATCCATAACATCACGCAGAACAAACCAGTGGCATAGGTCAGCGGCACACTCAGTTGGTCAATCAGGCTGTCGCTGAGCAACGCACCGGCCATGCCAACCAGCAACATGCAGCACCAGTACAGCCACGGCGTGAACTGACGGCTGCGCACCTGCGCTGGCAATATCGCCATCAGCAAGATCCCAAGGACCATGCAATAACCCGTCAGACCTGATCGCGGATCGGCATTGAGCAAATCCGCTGCCGACTTGCCGACGGTGGTCGACATCATTTTGATCAACCAGAACAGCATCGTCACGTCCGGCACTTTGACCGGCCTTGCGGGAGCAGGTATTTCGGTGGCGAAATCGATCACCATAAACTCCTGCCCACCAAAGTCACCACACTGTGGTCGTAGCGGGTCATTTTGGTATCCAGCCACGTCTGATGAGTGGTTGCCCGACAAAGCGGTAACATTGTTCCACCCATTGAAACAGCCAGCTCATCAAGCGTTGTGGCTGGCGGCATAGCGCGGCAGTGAGGGCTGCGACAATGGCAGCACCCAGCATATCCAGCGAGAAATGCACGCCCAGATAAATACGCGCCCACGCCACTGGTAAACCCGTTAACGCCAGTGCGACGCCGATTCGGCGCAGGTGTGGATGCAAAGCCAGGCTGAATGCCACGGCCCAAAGCAGCGTGAGGTGATCACTGGGGAAAGATGAGTCAGCCACGTGCTGGATCAAGGTATGCCCCACACCGATCATGAACGGGCGCGGGTGCTGCCAGACCAGGCCAATCAACTGGTTCAGACCCAGCGCAAGCAGACCGGCAGTGGCGGCCTCTGTGGCAAAACGGCGGGTGGACGGGCTGCCACGCAACCAGCAGATCACCAGCAGCAACGGCACCAGCCAGATCAAATAATCAGCCAGCACCGTCGCGCACAGCACGGTCCCGGCGGCGGGGTGAGCAGGCGCATTCATCCACAAAAACAGCGCTTGATTGAGTTCTTCCAATTTCCAGCTCCGTAAACCAGGCAAAGCCTGCTGCCAGCCCAAAGGGGTGGCCGTGGCGCAAACACAAGCTGCGCACAATTTTGAAAGCTGGAATGTACCTGGGCTGACTTAGCCAGGACTGAGGTCGGCGCTAAGGCTGTTCTAAGTATCAAAGAACATGCTAATGAAGCGCGCAATTGCGCTTGAAACGGGGTGAGGAAGTTTGCGTACCAGCTTTGCAGGCTCGGTCCGGGGGGTCCGGGCAAGCGTGAAGGCGCGGTTACACCAAGTGAATCACTCTGCCTTCTTTGCAGTTCGATCTGCAGTAACGTCAGGACGCAATGCTGCGCCTGGCAACACACACAGGGAGTTTTGCCATGTCAGTTGGCGCCGTAGCATCCAGTTCGCTCAATGTTTCCATCAAATCGCCGGTCGCTTCGGCATCCAGCAGCAACACTGCATCTTCGGCCACTCAAGAAGCGAAAGAAACCGCAGCACAAACGGCACAAGAAGCCCGCGGTGGTGACCACCAAGCGCAACGGCTGGAACAAAAACGCGCCCAGGCGGCGGCCAATCAACCCGGTGCCACCCCGGCTGCATCCAGCCAAAGTTCGGTATTGACCAGCACTTCGGGCAATCTGATCAACGTAAAAGCTTGAAAACGCCAGGGTCAGTCGTCGATGCTGGCCAGCGCGGGACCAGCATTGGCGATTGTTTTATGGCTAACGCCCAAGCACCAGAACGCGGAAAGTCCCCTCTTGCGCCACCGGACGGGCGCCAGGTCCGCCAGCTGATGCTGCCGGGTCTTGTGGCTTGAAACTGGCAGTAGGCAAATATAGTTTGTGCAGCAGTGTGTCTGCCGCAATGGTACGAGCGCCAGGCGCTGTCTTGATGATTGCCACAGTCGCAAACTGGTTGGGCGCGGTTTGTGCCACCACGCTGACCGTGCCATCGCGACCATTGGCGCTTATGGCGTAGCCATCCAGTAACGCTACCCCATCCGCGCCACGACCAATCGGTGCTTGCCCCAGCACCTTGCCAGTCACCGGATCGCTAATCACCATCACGCCATTGCCGCATACCGAATACAGGTGTCCGCTGGTTTCATCACGCGCCAGACCGGTTGGACTGTCGCAGGGGCTAATCGAGTAGCGCTGCACCAGCGCGCCTTTGCGTATATCCAGCACGGCGACTTCATTGGTGTCTTCGATATTGAAAAACACCAGTCCGTAATTGTTGGTTTGCGCGAATTCCGGCTTGCCCCCGACGGCAATTGCGGGCTGCACCAGCTCCCCGGTTTTGGCATTCACAATGCTGATATCTTGCGATTTGCCATTGAAGGTCACCACGCGCTGGGTCGCGGCGTCATACACGATGGCATCCGGATTACTTCCCACCTTGATCCGCCGTCCGGGTTGCAGGGTTTCCAGTGCAAACTCGCCAATCTCGTTGTCGGCACCATTGCTGGTAAAGCCCAATCCCAGATCATGCGCGATAGCGATGCCGTGCACGCCATGGGTAGCCGCGATCACGCCCTGGAGCTTGCCGGTACGGGTATCGATCGCATCGGTCTGAGTGCCGTTCGCCACAAACAGGCGCTGGCTGGCGGCATCATATTGCAGGTAATCCCACCTGACCGGCCCATCAATGGCAATCTGCGCGGTGACTTTATAGTCAGGCGCGGCCAGCGCCACGGCGGTGGCCAACAGCATGCTCAGCAACAATCCCGTTTTCATTCCCGACAGTCTCCTGGTGTAATGACGAAACACACACTCTTGGCTCGGTGCGTAATGCGCGCAGCATAACAGGCGTAGCCCGACATCGACGGATGCGCCATTCATCGCCTCAACCCCCATTCAGCGCTTTCATTCAGACAGGCTTATATGCAGTATGCATACATGCAGTTTGCATATGAGGTGTGTCATGGCTCTGCCCGTTGAAAACTTGCTGGGTGTGCTCGCCTTGCATGTCATGGATGAAATCCACGATCAGCCCATGCCTGCCGCACTAAGCGGGCTGACCACGCGGGCGGCGCTAAATGCAATTCATATCTATCCAGGCTGTTCAATTGAAACCCTGCGCGAGGTGCTGGACTTGTGTCACCCTGCGGCGGTGCGGGCGGTAGCCGGATTGGTTACCGCCGGCCTGGTCAGCAAAGACCCCGGGCGTGACAAACGCACTGTGGCGCTCAACCTGACCGAGGGCGGCTTGCTTGAACTGGAGCGAGTCATGGCGGCGCGTGATGCCATGCTGCAACGCGTGGTCGGACGCCTGGATAACTCCGAGCAAATCCAGCTGGAAGCATTGCTGATCAAAATGCTGTGGCACGAAACCCGCGACAGCCCGCACTCCATGCGCCTGTGCCGGTTATGCGACGATGGCCCTTGTCTGGAGGCAGGCTGCCCGGTGGAAAATCGCGCCACTGGCTTGCCCATGCCGATTCATCAGGTGACAACGTGACCGCCTCTTCCCGACTTCCGTGGCACACCATCAGTGCGCTAACGCTGGTGTCTTCATTTGCGCAGATCGGCCAGTTCGGCTTTGGCTTTATGGTGTTGCCACTGTGGCTGGCTCAGCATGGGCTGGATGCACCCCGCGCCGGTCTGTTCGCCGCCATGCAATGGACCGGCATGCTGGTCGGGCTGATAGGCACGCCTGGTCTGGCCGCACGCTTTGGAGCCCGTTTGGCGGTTGGCGCGGGTTTGCTGATCAGTGTTGCGGGCTTCGCCATCATGCCTTGGGCGCAATGGCCATTATGGTTACTGGCCGCGTTTTTGATTGGTGCGGGCTTGGGCGTGCGCTGGATTGCCAATGAATCCTGGCTGTATCGCCTGGTGCCGTCCGCCTACAGTGGCCGCGTGGTTGGTACGCACGAAACCCTGATTGCGCTGGCCGAAATCATCGCGCCGTCGTTTGCCGTGTGGCTGGGTATCGCGGGCGATATGCCGTTTATTGCGGGTGGGCTGTTTACCTTGAGCGCGGTCATTCCATTACTGTTTGCCCGGGGCGACAGCCACGACCCGGCACATCATGCGCACTCACCCGCACCGGCCACCAGCGCCAGCCGCTTTAGTCCGGTGATCAAACTGGGCATGGCCACCGCCGTGGTCGGTGGGCTATGCGCGGGTGCGTTCTATGGTTTGTTCCCGTTGTTTACCAGTGGCCGTGGAATATCCAGTACCGATTCGGCGAGTCTGCTGGCGTTGTTTGGCTTGGGCGCAGCCTTGTGCCAGATGCCCATAGGCTGGCTGGCCGATCGCATCGGGCTGGCCGGAACCGTGTTGATCAGCAGCGTGGCTGCCGTGGTCTCCAGCCTGTTGCTACTACTCAGTTGGTCGCCCGCACTGGCAGCTGGTGCCTTTTTGCTGGGCGGCGTCACCGCGGCGTTTCTGACGCTGGCGGTCTACGCCGCCGCCAGCAGCCCGGTCAGCGCCATGGGCCGCAACATGCGCCTCATCACCGTGACCTACACCGGAAGCTCAATCCTCGGCCCGCTTGGCGCCGGTACCGGCATGAACCTGTGGGGTGGCGATGCCTTGTTGTGGCAGGAGATCGGGCTGGTGCTGCTGCTCGGCGCGGTGGCACTGGCGATGTTGCGGGTGGCGCGGACTGCCGCGTCTCAAATTTGACATAGCCCGCGCAGGCTCAGCGCCTCGATAACATTGTTTGGGCTCGCAATCTGGCGTGTTGCGGCCTACCCAAACAATAAATCAATGCCCTCAGCCCCTTTTTTACGTCCTGTTTCGCAGGCACGGTTCATACATCTTTTTGCCAGATCCGCAGCTACATTTGCAAAGGATTAAATGGCCGTCAATCGTAAACACGTGCGTACGTTTTCGCTGGTCATGACTAGCTGGACAATAAGTCCACGCAAGTGCGGCCTTTCTTTTATTTTGTGGAAAACTTACAAAATTTGAGCTAAAACCAGCAAAACTGCTAGATATATCAGTTTACAACTTACGCAAAATACTACTAAACACTTACCCGACAGTAGCAAAAAAAATACAGTTCCCCGCTGTTTGGGAAGCTGATTTGTCAAACAATGACCCGCTCAGGTAGTAATTAAGCAAACAATGATATTTGAAATTGATGCCTTATTACGGGTAGCGCATTTAAGCGTTTAACTACTCGATTGGCCTGTTTCTCAGATATTTGATCCGGCCTTGGTCATGCTCGCCCCACATCGGGACGATCCGCAGCACATCGTCGATCCATCGTCTGTGTATAAAAACTGTTCTGGGAGGAGTCCCCATGTTTAACCGGCAGAGCAAAGAACTGGCATTGCAGCAGGACCAGAAAATCAAGTTGCAAGACGCTTTCCTGACAGCCCTGGACCGGTCCATGGCGGTGATCGAATTCACGCCGGATGGCACCATTCTCTGCGCCAATGACAATTTCCTGAAAACCACGGGTTACGAGCGATCCGACCTGGTCGGCAAGCATCATCGGGTGCTGTGCGAGCCGGGTTACGCGAGCAAACCGGAATACGCCGACTTCTGGCGACAACTGGCGGCGGGCAAGTTTTCTTCCGGGCGCTTCAAACGGGTTCGCCGCGATGGGCAACCGATCTGGCTGGAAGCCACTTACAACCCGATCTTTGACGACCAGCACCGGGTCATCAAAGTGGTGAAGTTTGCCCAGGACATTACCAGCCAGATCTCGGCGCAAGAGAGCCAGCGCAATATGCTCAGCGCCATTGATCGTTCGATGGCCTCCATCGAATTCAATCTGGATGGCACCATCATTACCGCCAACGATAACTTTCTGCACGCCACGGGTTATCGGCTGGATGAAATCAAAGGCCAGCATCACCGCCTGTTCTGTGATCCGGATTACCGCAACAGCGTGGAATATGCCGAGTTCTGGCGTACGCTCAATCGCGGCCAGTTTGTATCTGGCCAATTCAAGCGCATGTCCAGGAATGGCAACGTATTGTGGATGGAAGCCACCTACAACCCGATTTTCGATACCGAAGGCAAACCGTACAAAATCATCAAGTTTGCCAACGACATTACCGAACGCGTGCTGCAGCAAGAAGCCGATGCCCAGAATGCGCGCCACGCCTATCAGATTTCTGAAGAAACCGACGCGGTGTCTGAGCAAGGCAAGCAGGTGATCCAGCATGCGGCGCAAGAAATGCACGGCATTGCCAACACGGTGCAAAGCGCGTCAAAGCTGATCGAGGAACTGGGCGTTAAATCCAGCCACATCAGCAGCATCGTCAATACCATTAAAGAAATTGCCGACCAGACCAATCTGCTGGCTCTGAATGCCGCCATTGAAGCCGCCCGCGCGGGCGAGCAAGGGCGTGGTTTTGCGGTGGTGGCGGATGAAGTACGCAAGCTGGCCGAACGCACCGGCGTATCAACCACCGAGATTGCCGGGATGACCAGCAAGATTCAGGAAGGCACCCGCTCGGCCATTCTGAGTATGGAAGCCTGTGTAAACCAGGCCAACGATGGCGTGACGCTGGCCAATCAGGCAGGCGATGCCATTATTCGCATCAGCGAAAGCTCCAAGCAGGTGGTACGCGTGATCCGCGAGTTTTCGTCGGTGAAGACTGCAAAAATCTGACGGGCTATCTAACAGATATACATGGCGGATATACAAAGAGGCATCCACGGATGCCTCTTTTGCTGTCTGCCTGCAATGCCCGCTGCAATCACCCGCGTTGCGCCATTTCGCTCCCGGCGTCATGCGGCAACTTGCGCGTGACCGGAATCGACAGGATCGAGAACAATCCGATCACCAGAAATGCGGGCCAGAAGTCAGACTCCTGAATATGCGTGTGCCCTTGCAGATGATTGGATAACTGCAGTGCCATCCCCGCCACAATCACCCCCAGCCCCAGCGACAACTGCTGCACCACGCTGGCCAGACTAGTGGCGCGGCCGGCGTCTTCACTGCGGATATCGGCATAGACAATCGAGTTCAGGCAGGTGAACTGCAGCGACGGGAAGAACCCGCCCAGTGCCACCACCACCAGCATCACCATGATCGAGGTGTGGCTGTTAAACAGGCCGAAGGAAGCCAGCGCCAGGCCGGCCAGCAGCGCATTGACCATCAACACCTGGCGAAAGCCCCAGCGCTTGAGCACACGCGGCCCCAGGCTTTTCATGAATAGCGCGCCAAAGGCCGAAGCGCAGGTAATCGCGCCGGATTGAAAAGCATTCATGCCCATGCCTTCCTGCAGTGCCAGCGGCAGCAAAAACGGCACCGAGCCCAAACCAATCCGGAACAGGGAACCACCCAGCACGCTGGCGCGAAAAGTGGGTATCTGCAAAAAGCGTGGGTCAAGCAACGGATGCTCCGCGTGCAACGCTTGCCGAAAGTACAGCCACAGCACGATCACGCCAACCAGCGTCATGCCGATAGCCCATTCCACCGGCACCAGATGGCTACCCAGCAGCGCCAGACCCAACATGGTGAACGAACTACCCAGCGCAGACACGATGAAGCCACGGACATCCAGCGGCTCCGGCGAAGCCTCACGCGTGTTGCTGATAAAGCGTCCTGCCAGATACAGACCCAGCAAGCTGACCGGGATGTTCACGAGAAAAATCCAGCGCCAGTGAAAATACGTGGTGATAAATCCACCCAATGGCGGCCCGATCACCGGCCCGAACAATGCGGGCATGGTCAGATAGCCAATGGCTTTAACCAGATCGGCACGCGGTATCGCCCGGAAGATGATGATGCGCCCGACCGGCACCATCATCGCCCCGCCCATACCTTGCAAAAAACGTGCGCCGACAAAGGCTTCCAGCGAACTGGAAACCGCGCACAGCAAGGAGCCCAGCATGAAAATGCCAATGGCAGAACGGAACACAGTGCGCGCGCCAAAGCGGTCGGCCACCCAGCCACATACCGGAATAAACACACCCAAGCCGACGACATACGCGGTGAGTGCCAGTTTCAGGGTAATGGGGCTTTGTCCAAGATCGCGGGCCAGTACCGGCAGCGAGGTGGAGATCACCGTGGCGTCCATGTTTTCCATGAACAAGGCACAGGCGACGATAAGCGGAATAATGAAGGGACGATGCATGACCAAAGCCGGAGGCACCACCGATCAAGTGGTACCGCATTGTAGCGATTGGTCTGATATGTCAGGGTAACAGGCTGTAAGTTTGCACAGAGATACAGTTAACGGCTGGCCGGACAATAACGACGCATTATCCGGCAGCCCGCAGACCGTCAGCTTTGCAGTTCGGCCTCGAACCAGGCTTCAAGCCCACCCGCCAGCGGCAAAGCGCGGGTCCAGCCCATGCCGCGTAATTGCTGGGCAGCGGCCACAGCCGAGACATCATTGGGACAGCTGCAGTAGAGCACCACGTCCCGGTCCTGCAGCAGAATCGACGTGGCAGTGTCGATCTCTTTCAGGCCGATCAGATAAGCGCCAGGAATCACCCGTGGGTCCAGCGAACGCCCTTCCGCCGAGCGTACATCGATGATTACCGGATCGGTACCGGCAGCAATGGCTGCCTTTAATTGCGCCACCGAAATGCGTGGCATTTCTTCCGACAATTCTGCTGCGTGACGGCGTTTGATCACCCGGCCGATGAGATAAACCACCACCAGTGCCGCCAGCGACCAGATGGCGCCCTCGCCTAATTGCTCCAGCACAGCGAGGACCAGATCAAGCTGATTGCTGAACAGGGCACCCAGCCCGAGAAACACGACCGCCCAGAAAATGGAGGCCGCCACATTCCAGCGCAAAAACGCCGGTAATGACCAACCCAACGCGCCCGCCAGTGGCGGAGCTACGGCGGAAATCCCCGGTACGAACTTCGCCGCAAACAGCGACAGCCCGCCCCATTTCACAAACAGGGTTTCGCTTTGCCGCACACACACATCGGCCGACAAAGACACTTTACAGATCACGCCCAACACGCGCCGACCCAGACGGCGCCCGGCCATAAACCAGACCAGATCACCCAGCGCGCCACCCACGGTCGCGGCCAGCAGCAAACCCAATGCCATTTCACCAGACGCAGTTGCCAATGCGCCCACCATCACCAACAGCGGCGCAGCGGGCAGCGGCAAGCCCGCCCGCGAAATCAGCGTCACCAGAAAAGTCAGCGGTAATGCGTACTGCTGGGTCCAGCCCAGCAAAAAATGGATGTTCATTGGGTCACAGGGTGAGATTCATGCACAGACCAGCTATCGCGGTGGTTTATGCATCGATCATACGATTTTCCACTATTTACTGAGACATTTGTGGGCGGGCTGTGCGAACGCAAGATCATGCGCCGACTACTGGCTGGTCTGAAAGACCGCCGGTCATCCGCATTGCAGCAATTGGCCGGGTATGGCCGGGCAGGAGAAGGTCACAAACTGAAGAGCGTTGGCCTGGTTGGCCCGGGGAGACCGGAAAGACCGTCGTGTTCGAGCACACGACGGTCATCCAGATTATCAGTTATCGAATGCGCCACAGCTTGGGCGGGCTAACCAGTTCACTGCAGACCATCTGACGATGTTTGCAGAAGGTATTTGAAATCGCGGCGACCCCAGCCAAGGCGATCAAAGGCGAAATGAAGTGGCCAAAGTCACCGTTTGCCGCAGCCAACCGTAACACCGCGCGGGCAGGCGGATGGCCTTGATTTTGTTCCACAGCACCAGACTCTGGGACTTGGGCTCCTGAAAGCCAATGCAGCGCAGCTCCGTGCCGCCCACCGCATACAAGGTGGACCACCCCTCTTCCTGCATGGTGTAGAAGTCTCCCGACTTCAGATAACGCGGCACTTGATATACCTCTTCCGCCAGCCAGCGTGGCGCTTCGGCCAGGTGCAGATGCCCGGATAACACGTGCAGTGCCATGCCTGGGCGACTATGAAACTGGAAAGTCTGGCCATTGAGCATTTCGATAGTCAGAAAAGATTCGGGAAGGCGCGACATGCTGGCAATCTCCTGCGGTGGGATATGCCATACAGATTAAGGAATAGCACCGCCGCCCCACAGGTACACACGCTGATTTTGCGCAACGAAACAAGACCAGAACAGTGCATCTGTTTCGATGCAGATCAGGAAAATCTGTATCTGTTATGCCTCCGGCGTGCACCGCAGAATGGGGCATGGACCAATTGCCTATCTACCGCCAGCTCGCCAGCCACTACCGTCAGGCCATTGAAACCGGCACCTTGCGCCCCGGTGATCGTATGCCTTCAGTGCGCGCATTGATGGAACGGCATGACATCAGTCTCTCTACCGCGTTGCAAACCTGCCGCCACCTGGAAAGCCAGGGCTTGCTGGAAGCGCGGCCACGTTCTGGCTACTTTGTCTGCCATCGCTCCCGCAGTGCGCTGGCCAAGGTGCCCGATCCGATAGTGGCCCTGCCTGATACCGCGCAATACGTCGGCATCAACGAGAAAGTCTCGGCGATTCTGGCGCAGGCCATGAGCAGCAAAGTGCAGATCAACCTGGGCGTGGCGTGCGGCGCGCCGGAGTTATACCCAAACGAGGCATTGCGACAAGCTGCGGTACGGGTATTGCGCCAGCAACCGGAACTGTTCGGTAGAGCCGTGCCACGCAACGGTCACAGCACCCTGCGCAGCGTGCTTGCCCGGCGTGCCATGGGGGCGCGCATGAATCTCACCGCCGATGACATCATCATCACCCACGGCTGTACCGAAGCGCTCAACCTGGCGCTGCGCGCCATTGCCCAACCGGGCGACATCATCGCCGTGGAATCCCCCACCTTTTACGGTGTGCTGCAGATACTGGAAAGCCTGGGCATGCGCGCGCTGGAAATCCCCACCAGCCCGGAGACCGGGATCTCGCTGGAGGCGCTGGAGCTGGCCGTGCAAACCTATGGCAGCATCAAAGCCGTGGTGGTGGTGCCGCATTTGCAAAACCCCTTGGGCGCGATCATGCCGGAAGCCCACAAAATACGGCTGGTCAACTGGTGCGAAACCAACAATATTGCGCTGATTGAAGACGACACTTATGCGCTGCTGGCCGATAACGACAGCACCATGCCGTCGCTCAAAAGCTGGGATCAAACCGGCAATGTGATCCATTGTGCGTCACTGCACAAAACACTGGCGCCAGGCATGCGCGTGGGCTGGATTACCGCAGGTAAATGGCGCAGCCGCGTGGAAATGCTCAAATACGCTCATTCCCGCCCCAATGAAGCGTTGTCACAACTGGCTGCCGCCAGTTTTCTGGGGTCGGGCGAGTTCGAGCGTCATTTGCGGCGCCTGCGCACCCATCTGCGTACGCAACGCCTGCAAGTCGCCCAAGCCGTCGCTGGGTACTTTCCCGAAGGCACCCGCCTGACCGTGCCGGAAGGCGGCTTTGGCCTGTGGGTAGAAATGCCCGAAAAACGCAACTCGCAAGCTGTGTTTGAGACAGCCCTTAAAGCAGGCATCCGTATTGCGCCGGGAGTGATGTTTTCCAACTCGCAGCGCTTCAATTCGTTTTTGCGGATCAGCTGCGGCACGCCGTATAACAGCGAGCTGGATCAGGCGATGCGCAAGTTAGGGGCCATTGTGGAGAAGTCGCCAGCAGGTTGAGCGGGGTTAGGCCCAGTTCTACGCCGCCAGCAACGCTTCCGCCACGCCCACCGGCGCATTCCGGATAACCACCTGCGGCGTGGCATGCCAATCCGCACATTTCTGGATGGCTTTGCGTATATCCGTCAGCAAGCGCCCGCTCACCCGCACTCCCTCTTCAAGATGCAACGATTTGATCTCGAAGATACCGCTGGTTCGGTGCGCTTTGGCATCCAGCCGCCCAACCAACTTGCCGCGATTGAGTATCGGCAGGCTGAAATAGCCATATTTGCGCTTGCGCTCCGGGGTGTAGCACTCGATGGTGTAGTCGAAACCGAACAAGGCCGAAGCCCGTTTTCGATCCCACACGACGGGGTCGAACGGCGATAACAACGTGGTCACGGTCGAGGCCAACTCGCCGCTTTGGGCGGCGTCGATTTGTTCGGCCAGTTCATGATGTATCCAGGTAGCGGCCTTCCAGCCTTCAACCTGCACCGGGATCAACTCCCCCGCATCAGTCAGCGCTTGCAGGTCCGCCAGATAGGACACTTTGGGCAGGCGGTAGTAATCGGCAACCCAATCCGCGCGCACCACGCCCAAGGCGCGACAACTACGGCGGATCAGTTCAACGTGCACGGTAGCCGAATCAGCCAGATCTCGGGCATCGTCCCAGTTTTTGAGTACGCGTTCAGCCAGGTCATACACGCGATGGAAGTTGCGACGCTCGCTGACCATCAATTCGCCCGTGGTGAACAAGACTTCCAGGTGGCGTTTTTCCGGCTTCCAGTCCCACCAGCCGCTGCCCGAGCCCTCGGCCCGCGAGAAATCGGCAGCCCGCACCGGGCCACTTTCGCGGATTCGCTGCAATAGTTGGTCGATGTCAGCCTGATATTGCTGGTGCCAGTTAGCAGCGTATTTCCAGCCCATGCCGGATGGATCGAGCATGCGATGGCGCATCAGGCCGTAGTCTTCAATCGGCAGAAAACATGCCTCGTGCGACCAGTACTCGAACAATTTGCCTTCGGCCAGCAGTTGTTCCAGCCAGGTGTTGTCGTATGCACCCAGCCGACTGAACAACACCAGATAAGGGCTGCGCGCCACCACGTGGATAGTGTCGATCTGCAATTGGGCCATGCGGCGGATGGCGTCCAGCATATCCGGCTTGTTGGCTTTGCGCCGGGGTGGCGTCAGTAAGCCTTGCGCGGATAAATGCAGGGTGCGGGCAGCAGCAAGCGAGATGGTTTTCACGATGGGCAAGCATCAAGACAAGAGAAGCCGATTCTACTCAATCTGCCCGAACGCACTTGGGCAATTACTCGAAGCCGCGGATTCCTGTGCCGGAAAATCCCGGCAGCTCCCAGCGAAAGTGAATCGCCAGCCAGCGAATAACGAAACCGATGGCCAAAGCGATGAGCGACGCCGTGCCAGCTTCGACATCCAGCACCTGTAGCCCCATATACAAACCACCGGCAATCAGCGAAATGCTGGCATACAACTCGCGTCGCAAAACCAGTGGAATCTCGTTGCACAGAATGTCGCGCAGCACGCCACCAAAGATGCCGGTGATCATACCGAACACCACAGCAACGGCGGGATGCACGTCGGCACCCAGCGCGATGTTGCAACCGATAATGGTAAATGCCACCAGCCCCAGTCCGTCGACCAGCAAAAACAGCATGCGCAAGCGATGGATATGCCGGGCCACGGCGGCGGTCAGTATCGCAGCCACTACGGTGAACAGCAGATATTCAGGGTTCGCCACCCAGCTGAGCGGGTAATGCCCCAACAGCATGTCGCGGATCGACCCACCGCCCAGCGCGGTGACTGTACCCACCAGGCACAGCCCGAATAAATCCATCCCGCGGCGCATGCCCATGATTGCGCCCGACATGGCTTCGGCGACAATCGCGACCAGATAAATGTAATGCAGCAGCATGGCTTCAACCGTCATTGGAAAACAACTTCAAAATAGTCTCACGTTCGGCTTCCTGCGCTGCTTTATCGTTTTCAGCGGGTGCGGATGCCACATTGGCCGAGCCACCATTGTTCACAATCTGGCATTTGAACGGGCTGCGGATAAAGTCATGGTCATCCGCCACGCAAGTGCCCGTGGTGTATTCGCTGTACACAAAATCGTCGCCATCTTGTACCAGACCGGCTGGTGGATCTGTTTGCGGCACCGGCTCGCGCTGCGCCAGCGCGGTTTTCATGTAATCGATCCAGATTGGCAGCGACACCGTGCCACCGGTACGCCCACCCAAACTGCGCGGCTGGTCGTAGCCCACCCACACCACCGACACCAGATTGCCACCATATCCGGCAAACCAGGCATCGCGGGCGTTGTTGGAGGTGCCGGTTTTACCGGCCAGATCATCCCGCCCCAATACCTTGGCCGAGTGCGCGGTGCCGGTGCTGACCACGCCGCGCAGCATGCTGTCCATCAACCACGCGTTACGCGCTGAGACCACGCGTTTACCCGTAGCCTGTACCGGTGCGGCATACAGCACCTTGCCCAACCGGTCGTTCACGCTCTTGATCAGGCGCGATGGCACTTGAATGCCGCCGTTGGCAAATACCGCATAAGACGAAGCCATCTGCAATGGCGTTGCGCCACCAGCGCCCAGCGCCAGCGGCAGCGATGGCGGGTTGCGCGCAGCATCAAAGCCAAACTGCACCGCGTGTTGCTGCACAAACTGCGGCCCGGCGGCCTGCATCAGACTGACTGAAACCAGATTCTTGGAGCGTGCCAACCCGCGCCGAACGGTGATGAATCCTTCGTAATTGTTGCTGTAGTTCTTCGGCCGCCATGGTCGCGCCCCGGTTTCTTCTGCGGTCAGCAGACGCTGGGTGTCATCCACTTCGGTACCGGGGAAGTAGCCTTTTTCCAGCGCTGCCGAATAAATAAATGGCTTGAAGCTGGAACCCGGTTGCCGATACGCCTGCAGGGCGTGGTCATATTTGTTGCGGGCAAAATCAAAGCCGCCCACCAGCGCCAGGATGTCGCCGCTACGCGCATCCAGCGATACCAGCGCACCTTCCATTTCCGGTAAAGCCACCAGTTGCCAGCGTTCGTTGCCCAGATCATGGGCATAGACAATGGCCCCGCGATTGACCGCGTTGGCGGGCGTAAAGGTAATGCCGGTGGTGGCGATATCCAGCGGCGAACCATCGCGGCGCAGCGCCCGCAGCACGGTACCTTGGTGCCCGGTCACCAGCGTGGCAATAACATCGTCGCCGCTGTCGGGCACGCTGGATAACAGACTGCGCACGGTCTGGCCGTCCGGGCCATCGGCTGGCAGGCTCACTGTTTTAACCGGGCCGCGATAACCACGAGACGCTTGCAGATCAAGCAACCGGGATCGCATTGCAGCGTCGGCGCGGCGCTGATCCGACATATTGATGGTGGTGTGGATATCCAGCCCCATGGCATAAACGTCATCGCCATAGCGTTCCAGCGCCCAGCGCCGGGCGGCTTCTACCGGGTAAGCGGCTTCGCGCAAAGCCGGGTTGTCCGGCGCCAGTTCCAATGGTTCTGCCAGCGCTTGCTGGTATTGCGGGTCAGTCAGATAACCCAGTTCGTGCATCCGTTTGAGGATGTATTGCTGGCGTACTTTGGCGCGCTCCGGGTTGGCCACCGGGTTGTAGGCCGATGGTGCTTTGGGCAGGCCCGCCAGCATGGCCGCTTCCGCCACGCTGATCTGGCTGATCGGCTTGCCAAAATAGATATTGGCCGCCGCCGCAAAACCGTATGCCCGCTCGCCCAGGTAAACCTGGTTCATGTACAGCTCCAGCAAACGGTCTTTGCCGTATTCCTGCTCCAGCTTGAAGGCCAGCAGCATCTCGGTCAGTTTGCGCTCGACGGTTTTTTCTCGCGTCAGATAGAAATTACGCGCCACCTGCATCGAGATCGTGCTGCCGCCCTGGCCATGCCAACCGGTCAGCACATTCGCCACTGCCGCCCGCGCCAGGCCAGAAAAATCCACCGCGCCGTGCTCGTAGAAACGCGCGTCTTCAATCGCCAGCAAGGCCTGCTGCATACGTTGCGGTATTTGCGCCAACGGCAATACGTCGCGTCGCTCCTGGCCGTATTCCGCCAGCAAGGTGCCATCGGTGGCGTAAATGCGCAGGGGTTGCGCTGGTTGATATGCCGCCAGTTCTTTAATTGATGGCAGTCCTTGCCAGGTGTGCCAGGCCCACCAGCCCAGCGCGCCTGCCCCAATCACACTCAGGCCAACAACAAAACCCAGTGCCAGCAGCACACCGCGCCAGAAACGGCGCAGCGATGACTTGGCAGGAGGAGTAGCGGGGGATTCAGTCATTGGTTTTCCATGAGGGTCGCAGCTTGCTGCGGGCGTGGATTATGCAAAGGCAATGGCATAACATGAACATTGCTTACTATTTATTAGCCATGCTTAAATATTCTTAATATCGAACCTTTTGCGGAGCCTGTACCGTGGCACTAGACCCCAGACAAACCGAGGCGCTGCTGGCCGTGATTGAAACCGGCAGTTTTGAACAAGCCGGAGCCCGCTTGCATGTCACGCCGTCGGCGATTTCCCAGCGGGTGCGTGCGCTGGAAGAAGACATGGGCGCGGCACTGGTGGTGCGCAGCCGCCCGGTACGGGCCACTCGCGTGGGGCAACGGCTGCTACAGCATTTGCGTCGGGTCATGCTGCTGGAAGAAGACCTGGCCTCTGACCTGACCGAGCAACGTCACGCGCCCTTATCAGTAACCATCGCGGTCAACGCCGATACGCTGGGAACCTGGTTTTTTCCGGCACTGGCCGAATTGCTGGCCAGCGAACAGGTGTTGTTGGACCTGGTGGTGGAAGACCAGGACCACACCTATGAAGTTCTCGAAACCGGTATGGCGACGGGGTGTATCAGCACTCAGCCCAAGCCAATGAAAGGCTGTTTTGCCGATCCGCTGGGCATCATGCGCTACCGGCTGATCGCCAGTGCCAGCTTTGCGGCGCGCTGGTTTCCCCAAGGATTGAACCGTGCTGCCGCACGCCATGCACCGGTGGTGGCCTATACCCGCAAGGACGCGCTGCAAGCCTCGTTTTTGCAGGAAAGACTGGGCCTCACGGCAAAGGCTTATCCCTGCAATTACGTGCCAGGTTGCGATCCGCATTACGCCGCCATCAAGTACGGATTGGGTTATGGCATGGTGCCCGAGATGCTGATTCGCGATGCGTTAGCGGCGGGGGAACTGGTTGATCTGGCGCCAGATCATCCCACCGATATCGCGCTGTTCTGGCATGCCTGGAAAGTCCAGTCGCCTCGCATGGAGAACATGTCACGGCGGATCGGTGAAGCCGCGCGCCAGTTGCTCACGGTGAGCTGATTCGCCCAGATCAGCGCAAGGTCACGCGATAGATATGCGGTAATGCCGCGTGCTCTGGCTTCCCTGCAGTCACCACCGGCAATTGCCGTAACGCCCCGGCCGCCACCGGCTGGGCGTTGGCTTCAGCGGCCTGCAACGCAGCCGGTTGCACAACCCAGGCGTCCAGCAACAAAGCACAGGTCAGCACGGCGCTACCAATAAAGCCCAGCCAGAACAGCAATCGATGCCAGTGCAGGGAAGCAGTCTTGCGGGGAGCCATTTGCTCTGCAAATTGGGTCATGACTCATTCCCCACGCAGAAAAGACATGGAAGCCGGCATGGAGCCAGCGACACTCTGCGCGACGGCGGCGGTATCCGACACTGCGGCACCAGTCTCGGCCAGCGACAGCATGGTGTGGATTCTGGTTTCAAAGGCCAGCGCTGCCTCGACGGCATCCATCACGGCAAAACCGACTACAACAGCAACAAGTGCAATGACAAGAGTGCGTTTCATGATGATCTCCGGTGTTCTTTTTTGTTAAGCCGCCAATCCGAACCCTCGGTAGCAGCGAATGAACACAGTGTGATCGGGTCTTGAATAAAGGTGAATTCAGCTTAGTATTTGTACGTAATGCATAAAATAACTTAATAAGTAACGGAGCAAATCCGCCGCCGTGGCCGCAGGTGGGGTGGATCAGACAGATTCAGCAGTCATACTGGCCTTGGGCGTGAGCATTCGCGAAAATGGCCCGGCACTGGTTTTACCTGCAATCATCACCTCCCCCGCAGTCTTCCTCGCCTGATCCCGGAGCCAACCCGCAATCCCGGACAGCCAGACCCGGCCAAAGCGAGCGAACGGACTGGATCAAAGCTCATACAAAGAGAGTCTGTCTTGCGTAAATTACTGATCTTAAGCAGCTTTTTACTCCCCACCTTGGGCTTCGCGGCCGAAGGCATGTGGACGCTGGATAATCTGCCCACCGCCCGTATCCAGCAGCAATATGACTTCATCCCCAAGCAGGACTGGATCGACAAGGTCATGCATGCGTCGGTGCGTATTGCTGGTGGCTGCTCGGCGTCGTTTATCTCGCCCAGCGGACTGGTGCTAAGCAACCACCACTGCGCGCTGTCGTGCGTCGAACAACTGTCGACGGCCAAAAAAGACTATGTGCACGATGGCTTTCTGGCCGCCACGCCTGGCCAGGAAGTCCGCTGCCCGGAAATCGAATTGAACCGGCTGGACCAGATTACCGACGTCACCGACACGGTAAAGAAAGCCACCGAAGGGCTGGATGGCAGCGCGTTCAAACAAGCGCAGAACGCCGTCAAAGCCACGTTGGCCCAAGCTTGCGTAGGCGACGATAAAACCACTACCCGCTGTGATGTGGTCGATCTGTATCACGGTGGCCGCTACGACTTGTACAAATATCACCGCTATCAGGACGTGCGCCTGGTGTTCGTCCCGGAAAAAGCCATGGGCTTTTTTGGCGGCGATCCGGACAACTTCAATTTCCCGCGCTATGACCTGGATATGTCTTTGCTGCGGGCGTATGAAAACGGCAAACCGGCGGTGGTGAAGGATTACTTCCCGCTCAATCGCAACGGCGCGCAACCGGGTGAACTGACTTTTGTGACTGGCAACCCCGGCATGACGCAGCGCCTGCTCACGGTGGCCCAACTGGAAACCACGCGTGATGTGCGCCTGGTGCACAGCTTGTTACGGCTGTCGCAAATGCGCGGCATGCTCACCGAGTACAGCCGCAGCAGCGATGAAGCCGCACGCGTCGCCTCCACGCATTTGTTTGGCGTGGAAAATACCTACAAAGCCCGCTACGGCCAGCTGGAAGCGTTGTTGAACCCGGCGCTGCTGGAACAAAAGCGCAAAGACGAAGCCAGCCTGCGCGCCTTTGTGGCCGGTAATCCGGCGCTGCAGGCCAAAGTGGGTGGCGCATGGGATGCCATTGCCCAGGCCGAACTGAAATATCGTGATCTGGAAAACGATTACCTGACCAAAGAAATCGGCATCGCGTTTGATAGCCGCTACTTTGATATCGCCCGCGATGTGCTGCGTGGTGGTGATGAACGCCCGCAGGCCAATGCCAAACGCCTGCCCGAGTTCAATGAATCGGCACTGCCGCAGCTGGAACAACGGTTGTTCTCCAGCGCGCCGATCTACCCGGACTTTGAACAGGCGCGGCTGACCGCTTCGCTAACCAAAATGCGCGAATTGCTGGGCGCGGATGATCCATTCGTCAAGCAGGTGCTGGGCAAGCAATCGCCAGCACAAGTGGCCGCACAACTGGTCAATGGCACGCATCTGGGCGATGTAGCTGCGCGTAGGGCCTTGTGGCAAGGCGGCAAGAATGCGGTGGCGGCATCGAACGATCCGTTTATCGTGTTGGCGCGCCTGGTCGACCCGGCGGCGCGTTCAATCCGTAAGCAGTACGAAGACAGCGTGGAATCGGTCGAGCAGAAGAATGCCGAACTGATCGCCCAGGCCCGCTTTGCCCAAGCCGGTACCGGCGTTTATCCGGATGCCACGTTTACGCTGCGCTTGTCATATGGTGAGGTACGCGGCTGGAAGGAACATGGCCGCGACATCGCGCCATATACCGACCTGGCTGGCTTGTTTGGTCGCGCCACCGGTGCCGAACCGTTTGCCCTGCCGCAATCGTGGCTGGCGGCCAAAGACCGGCTGAACCTGCAACAACGACTGGACTTCGTCACCACCAACGACATCATCGGCGGCAATTCCGGCAGCCCGGTCATCAATCGCAACGGCCAGATTGTCGGGCTGATTTTCGACGGCAATATCCATTCGCTGGGCGGCGCGTTTTATTACGATGAAACGCTGAACCGGTCTGTCGCGGTACACAGCGGCGCCATTCTGGAAGCGCTGGACAAAATTTACGGCGCCGGTGCGCTGGTCAAGGAAATGACTGCCCCATAAACAATACGGCGCAGCGTGGAAAGCTGAAACTGCTGGCGTGTCGGCCGGGCATCGCAAATGATGCTCCCCGCATGCCAGTGGTCGCTTTAAGACGTCCTGATACGTCAGCGATACAAATCAGCGGAACCTGGACAAACGCGGGATACATGGCTCTGGTGCAATGCCAGCCAGGTCCGTCCGTTCTGGGCGGCCAATCCACTCATGTCGCCAGTTGCCCTGAGTGGCATCGATATCGACTCGGGGAGTATGGCCATGACCAGCAGCATTTCATCCAGTTCAGTTTCGTCGCTGCTGGCCAGCCTTAGTTCCAGCAGCACCAGTTCAGGCACTTCCACTACCGACAGTCTGCTCAACGATGTACTGGCCGCAGAAGAATCGATTACCAGCAGCAGCGCAACGACAGCTGTCGCCAGCCCCAGCACCACCGTCTCGTTGGGAAACAGCAGCAATAACAGCGATGCGACGACGTATACTTCCGCCGGGTTGCTGTCAGATCTGAACCAGATTCTGGCGCAAAACACCATGACCGACCCGTTGCTGGCCAGCGATTCGGCAGACAGCACCGATAGCAGTTCGAGCGACATGCTGAGCCTGCTTGACGGCAGCAGCGCAGCCGCCAGCACAGGCAGCAGCAGCTTTGATTCGTTACTGAGTGAGCTGGAAGGCAATTCTGGCAGCTCCAGTTCAGCCACTGCGGCGGCGTCAGGCAGCACCACCTCACTGGATAGCCAGTGGGCGCAAATCCTGCAGAACGATCCGCAGGCAGCCAGCGAAGTGACCACTGCTTCGCTAAATCAAAGTCTGATCAATTCGCTGTTGTAACGCCCTCGCTCGCCGGCGATCAGGCCGGTGACATGACATCTAACGGCTACTCCTTTGCTTGCGGGCAAATCGGGTAGCCGTTGTGTTTTGCTACGCCCGTTATTGCCATTGCCCGCTGCGCTTTCACTAGCTACATCATAATTCGTCTCTATTCGGAGACTTCGTCCACAAATCGAGACAAAACCGCGTTTTCGGCGCTGCAGTTACTGATTTAGATCAGTTTGCTGCGCTCGCACAAATCGTCGAATCGTCTACGTTTCGAGACAACCCTTCCCGATACTCCCACGCCGAGCCGCGTAAACCCTCAATATGTAGTTCATTTTTTCCTGGTACAAAATCTGCTTTTACCCGGTGGCGCACTGAATATGTGCGACTGGCGAATTCCTCGTCAGACAGAACGGCAAAAAAAATATCGCCACTGGAGGAGTAAATGGCTCTGCTGATTGTTCTAGCCGCACTGGCCTTGCTGATGTACACCGCTTATCGCGGTTACAGCGTGATTCTGATGGCACCCATTGCCGCGCTCGGTGCGGTGCTGCTGACTGATCCGACGCTGGTTGCACCGGTGTTCAGCGGCATCTTCATGGAAAAGATGGTGGTGTTCGTCAAACTGTACTTCCCGGTGTTTTTGCTGGGCTCCCTGTTTGGCAAATTGATCGAGCTATCCGGGTTTTCCAAATCCATCGTGAATGCGGTCATTGGCTGGATTGGCCGCGAGAAAGCCATTGCCGTCATCGTGGTGGTCTGCGCCCTGCTTACCTACGGCGGCGTTTCGCTGTTTGTGGTGGTGTTTGCGGTCTACCCGTTTGCGGCCGAGATGTTCCGCCAGGGCAATATCCCCAAGCGACTGATTCCGGGCGTGATTGCGCTGGGTGCTTTCTCGTTCACCATGGATTCACTGCCCGGTACACCGCAAATCCAGAACATCATCCCGACCACTTTTTTCAAGACCACCACGTGGGCTGCGCCGGGGCTGGGCGTGGCCGGTGCGCTGTTCATTTTTGTGGTCGGCCTGCTGTATCTGAACTGGCGTCGCCGGGTGCTGATGCGCTCGGGGGAAGGTTACGGCACCAATCTGCTTAACGAACCCGCGCCGGTAGATACCTCCAATTTGCCCTCGCCCTGGCTAGCGATTGCGCCGTTGGTGCTGATCGGCGTGATCAACTTTGCATTAACCCGTTTGATTCCGGCATGGTACGGCGCCAGTCACACGCTGGCTTTGCCGGGTCTGGCCAAACCAGTCACCACGGTTATTCCGGCGGTAACGGCCATCTGGGCAGTGGAAGGCGCGTTGTTGTTTGGCGTGATCTTTGTGTTGGCCACGGCTTTTCGCACCATTCGCAGCCGCGTGATGGAAGGCAGCAAGCAGGCCGTTTCCGGCGCTTTGCTGGCCGCCATGAATACCGCCTCGGAATACGGTTTTGGCGGTGTGATTGCCGCCCTGCCCGGATTTATTGCGGTCAGCCACGCCCTGAGCGCCATTCCCAATCCGCTGGTGAACGCCGCGATCAGCGTCAGCACATTGGCGGGGATTACCGGCTCGGCCTCGGGCGGCATGAGCCTGGCGCTGGCGGCATTGTCAGACACCTTTATCCAGGCCGCCAATGCGGCGCATATCCCGCTGGACGTGCTGCATCGCGTGGTGGCCATGGCCTCGGGCGGCATGGATACGCTGCCGCACAACGGCGCGGTGATTACTGTGCTGGCGGTCACCGGGCTGACCCATCGTGAGTCTTATCGCGACATCTTTGCCATCACCCTCATCAAGACCGTGGCGGTGTTCTTTGTGATCAGCGTGTATTACCTCACCGGCCTGGTGTGAGACGGATATCCAGCTTCATTTTTTGTGAGACATACACTCATGACAGACCTTAAAGGCAAAACCGCACTGATTACCGGCTCGACCAGCGGCATTGGCCTGGGCATTGCCCAAGTGCTGGCGGCCCACGGTGCCAACGTGGTGCTCAATGGCTTTGGCGACGTGCTGGCCGCGCAGGAAAGCGTCACCCGTTATGCCGGGCGCGTGGGTTATCACGGTGCGGACCTGGCCCAGCCAGACCAAATCGCCGATCTGATGCGCTATGTTGAAAGTGAGTTCGGCGGTGCGGATATCCTGGTGAATAACGCGGGCATTCAGCATGTCGCCAACGTGCAGGACTTTGCGCCAGAGCGCTGGGATGCGGTGATCGCAATCAATCTCTCGGCGGCTTTTCACACCATGCGGCTGGCCATTGATGGAATGAAGGCACGGGGCTGGGGCCGGATCATCAATATTGCATCCACCCATGGTCTGGTGGCCTCGGCGCAGAAGTCCGCTTATGTCGCAGCCAAACATGGGCTGATTGGCTTAACCAAAGCCGCCGCGTTGGAACTGGCGCAAACCGGCGTGACCTGCAACGCCATCTGCCCCGGCTGGGTAAAAACGCCGCTGGTGGAAAAACAGATTGCCGATCGGGCAGCGGCCACTGGCATTTCCGTAGCACAAGCCACTCGCGACTTGCTGATCGAAAAACAACCTTCGGCTGAGTTTGTGACCCCACAGCAACTGGGTGAACTGGCGCTGTTTCTGAGTAGCAATGCCGCCGCGCAAGTGCGTGGCGCGGCATGGGCGATGGATGGCGGGTGGACGGCGCAATGAAGCGCACATCTTTCGGATTAGCTGGGTGGCTGATCAAGATTGGCGGGGCAACCGTGGTACACCAGAACTGGACAACCAGACATGAATAAACTTTATCCGGACGCCCGCACGGCACTGGCCGATATCGTCGCCGATGGCCAGACCATCGCTGTCGGTGGCTTTGGTTTGTGCGGTATTCCTGAAGCGCTCATTAGCGCCTTGCGTGACAGCGGCGTGCGTAATTTGACGGCGATTTCCAATAACGCCGGAGTTGATGGCTTTGGCCTGGGCCAGTTATTGGAAAGCCGACAGATTCGCAAGATGATTTCCAGCTATGTGGGCGAAAACAAAGAATTTGAGCGCCAGTATCTGGCAGGCGAACTGGAACTGGAATTCACCCCGCAGGGCACGCTGGCCGAAAAACTGCGGGCAGGCGGCGCGGGGATTCCAGCGTTTTTTACGCCGACTGGCTACGGCACGCTGGTGGCTGAAGGCAAAGAAACCCGCGAGTTCAACGGCAAGATGTATGTAATGGAAACCGCGCTGGTGGCCGATGTCTCGCTGGTCAAAGCGTGGAAGGCTGACAAGGCGGGCAATCTGATATTTCGCCGCACTGCACGCAACTTCAACCCCAACGTGGCCACCGCCGGACGCATTACCGTGGCCGAAGCGGAAATTATCGTCGAGATTGGCGAGCTGGACCCGGACCAGATCCACACGCCGGGCATCTTTGTGCAGCGACTGATCCACAACCCGCACCCCGAAAAACGTATCGAACAACGCACTGTGCGTGTGGCAAAGGAAAGCTGATATGGCCTGGACCCGAGACCAAATGGCCGCGCGTGCCGCCAGAGAATTGCAGGACGGCTTTTACGTGAACCTGGGCATTGGCCTGCCCACACTGGTGGCCAATCATGTGCCGGATGGAGTGGAAGTCTGGTTGCAATCCGAAAACGGCCTGTTGGGCATTGGCCCTTTTCCCACCGAAGATGAAGTCGACGCCGATCTGATCAACGCCGGCAAGCAAACCATCACTACCCTGCCTGGCTCGGCCACGTTTGCCAGCGCCGATTCGTTTGGAATGATTCGCGGCGGCAAGATCAATCTGGCCATCCTCGGTGCCATGCAGGTAAGCGAAAAAGGTGACCTGGCCAACTGGATGATCCCCGGCAAAATGGTCAAAGGCATGGGCGGCGCGATGGACCTGGTCGCCGGCGTCGGGCGAGTGATCGTGTTGATGGAACACGTAGCCAGGAAAAAAGACGGCACAGAGGAAATCAAGCTGTTGCCGGAATGTACCCTCCCGCTAACCGGCGTCGGTGTGGTCGATCTGATCATCACTGATCTGGCGGTACTGGAAGTCGGCAAAGACCGCCTGCATGTGCTGGAACTGGCACCCGGTGTCAGCGCTGAAGAGGCCCAGGCGAAGACGGGTGTGGCGTTACAGTTTGCCGTTGGCTTAGTCGCTTAACCAGATCAGTGCCTGCTTTTCTTGCGGCGACGCGCGAGCCCGCTGCTCTTCACCCCTGTAATACCACTGGTACCGCAGGGTTAAGCTGTGGTGCCAGTTCATCTCTTATCCACACTCAATTGTCAGGCTATTCTTACAAATTTATTGCTACGCTCTGCTCCAATACCACTTGTCCAGGTGGTATTAGCCCTTGCCATCCGTGTTGCAAAAAAAATACAAAAAAATCTTTCCCCTACCGTACGTCTGCTGATACCAAATTGTAATTATTTGTTGCACTGCCGGGTACCTATAGTCCGAAGCAGGTTGCCATTACAAACGCAATCAACCTATTGGTGCCGCGCTTCGCCAAAATGGCCAGGCCCGACAGACCTTCAAGGCAAGAGTAGGAGCAAAAAGATGAAGAAAGCACGTATTTGCCTGACCATTCTGGCAGGGCTGATCAGTACTCAAGCCCTTTGCGCCGATGATTTTTCCGGCTTTTTTGGGGGACTGAAAGCGGGTATTAACCGCTCGGAAACCGACGGCAATTTTGCGACCCACAGCAACGATGCTTTTACAGGTGGTGGCGAGCTCGGCTACAACATGCAGTGGGACAACTTCCTGGTCGGGTTTAGCGGCTTTTATGACTATATCGACAAAAGCGCTCACGACGGGCCTGGCAGCGGCATGACTTCCCAGTACGGTGCCAACCTGGGAGGTGCGGACTTGAAACTGGGTCTGCCGTTTGATCGCTGGATGCCGTACGCCAAACTGGGCTACGGTCGGGTTAATGGTTCCGGCGAGAGCAACAACTTTGGTGGTAACGCCTTTCACGGCGGGTTGGGGCTGGAATACAAACTGGCACCTCACTGGGGTCTGGCTGGCGAATGGACCGCGACCGAGCCGTCTGATCACGGCATGAAGTTCAAGAGCAACAGTCTGACGCTGAACCTGAACTACTATTTTGGCAGCCCGACTCCGGCTCCTATGCCGGTAGCCGAACCTGCGCCAGCGCCAGCTCCGGCACCAACTCCGGCACCGGAACCGCAAGTGGTTACCAAGCACTTCTCGCTCAAAACTGACGTGCTGTTTGAGTTTGGCAAGGCCGATCTGAAACCTGAGGGCCATGACGCACTGGACAAGCTGTATGACCAAGTCAAATCGCTCGATCCAAAAGAAGGTAAAGCCATCGTGATCGGCTACACCGACCGGATCGGCAGCGAGAAATACAACATGGATCTCGGCTATCGCCGCGCCAAAGCCGTTGCGGACTACCTGGTGTCCAAGGGTGTTCCTGCTGACAAGGTTGAAGCCCAGAGTAAAGGCGAGGCAGACCCGGTTACTGGCGACACTTGCGCCAAGGTCAAGGGTCACAAAAAGCTGGTTGAGTGCCTGGCGCCAGATCGTCGCGTAGAGATTGATGCGCAAGGTGTGCATGAAGAAACAGTGACACCAGCGCAATAAGCGTTTTTTAGAGTATTGCCGGGAAGAACGGCCAGGTTGCACACCATGCAATCTGGCCGTTCTTATTTGGGCTGGATTTGCAAAGCTGAATCCCGACCGCGCGGCTCACTTCTCTGAATTCAAGCGAAGGGGAAAGTACGCATTGGGTGATGCCTGGCAATGACTCGACACATCGCCCACATGTCTGTAGCGCCAAAAACAAAGAGCGCGAGAGTTACCCCTCGCGCTCATCTTCCCGAATGCAACTACGCTACTTGGCGTGCCGCCCGTACAAACACCGGGCTCTTCATGATTGCCAGATAAGAAATCCCGCCCAGCGCACAACCGATAAACCAGTTGAAGTCGGCCATTGATTTGATCCCGGCAAAGGTAATCAGCAAACCGGCAGCCACCGACGGCACCAGCGCATATAACGCGCGCTTGTTTACGCCGTTGTCGTACCAGTACGCGCCACCGGCTTTGTCTTTGTACAAGTCGTCCACCACGATCTCCTGATTGCGCACCAGGTAGAAGTCCGCCAGCAAAATCCCGAACAACGGGCCAATGAATGCCGCCAGCGTATCGAGCGTGTAGTGGATTACGTCCGGTGAATTAAAGAGGTTCCACGGTGTGAGAAACACCGAGCCGATGGCCGCGATAAAACCACCCGCGCGGAAAGACACTTTGCTGGGGCTGACGTTGGAGAAATCAAACGCTGGCGAAACAAAGTTGGCAACGATATTGATGCCGATCGTTGCGGTGACGAAGGTAAACGCGCCCAGCACCGCCACCAGCGTGTTGTCGATTTTGGCCACAACCTGGATCGGGTCGGTAATCATCTGGCCGAACACCGGAATGGTGCCCGAGGTAATCACCACGGTGACCACCGAGAACGCCAGGAAGTTAACCGGCAAACCCCAGAAGTTGCCGCGTTTTACTTCCTTGAACGATTTGCCGTAACGCGAAAAGTCGCCAAAGTTGAGCATCGGGCCAGAGAAGTACGACACCACCAGCGCAATCGCGGTGATCATCGGGCCAATCACGGCCAAACCATGGTATTTCACTTCACCCAGGTTAAAGGTGATTTTGCCTGGACCGGCCTTCATCACAATCCAGACAGCCAGACACAGCATCACCACGTACACCGCCGGGCCAGCCCAGTCGATAAAGCGTTTGATGGTGCCCATGCCGTTCCAGAACACCAGCGCCTGCAGCACCCACATGATCATGAACCCCAGCCAGCCCAGATAACTGAGCCCGGCAAAGGCGCTATGGGTGAGCGTTTCCAGACCCGGAAAAAAGCGCAGCAGCACAATGGTCAACGCGCTGGAAGCAAGGAAAGTCTGGATGCCGTACCAGGCCACCGCAATCAGCCCACGAATGATCGCCGGCACATTCGCACCCCACACGCCAAAGGCCATGCGGCAAGCCACTGGGTACGGCACGCCGGCTTTCTGGCTAGGCTTGGCGACCAGATTGGCAAACACATTCACCAGACAGATCCCGGCGATCAACGACACCAGCACCTGCCAACTCGACAAACCCAAAGCAAACAGGCTACCGGCAAACACGTAGCCACCAACACTGTGTACATCCGACATCCAGAAAGCAAAAATGTTGTACCAGTTCCAGTCCTGCTTTTTCAGCGGGCCCAGATCTTCGTTGTAAAGCCGGTCACTATAACCGGCTGGAGTTTGCTCAGACATGGAATGACTCCTGACCTGTTGATTTACTTTGCCACACTGGTCCCCGCCATTTCTGGCAGGGTTCAGCGCAGCTCACTTTGTATACAATCGGTAGCAGCGATTCCACTTTGGTCATTCGCTGCGCATAAGGTCTGCAGTAAGATGACCAGCAAAAAGCGTTCCAGCGTTTGCCTGATACAAAGAATAATGGCCATAAGCCCATTGCAACGCGCTTCAGTGCTACGATTCGCATTACGCAATTGGCATTAACTTTGTATACAATAATTAGAAAATACGAATACAAAATACGATACAAAACGGTGCAACCGCACCAGAACCGGGCAATAAAAGGAAGTCAGCATGTCCGCAAAAACGCGTGACGAAGCCATTTACGAGAACCTGCACGCCGCCATTTTTGAGGTGCAACTCCCCCCTGGCACCCGCCTGCCAGAGGATGAACTGGCCGAGACTTTTGGCGTATCACGCACCGGTATTCGCAAGGTATTACAGCGGCTGGCGCACGAGCGGCTGGTGGATATTGTCCCCAACAAGGGCGCTTCGGTGGCGCAGCCATCGGTAAAAGAGGCGCGTGAGGTCTTTGCGGCCCGCCGCATGATTGAATGCGCCGCCTTGCCGCAAGTCATCAGCCATGCGCGAGCCAATCAAATCAAAGTCTTGCGCGAGATCATGCTGCGCGAGGATGAAGCACAACTGAGTGGTAACCGCCCCGCCGCCATCCGCCTTTCCGGCGAGTTTCATCTGGCGTTGATCCGCATTGCCGATAACGACACGTTGGCGCATTTTTTACGGGAGTTGGTCGCACGTTCGTCGCTGATCATCGCCACTTATGGCGCGCCGATTGCTGTTTCATGCCGCCACTCCGAACACGAACAGATTCTGGATTTGATCAGCACCCGCGAAACCAAAGCCGCCGTGGAGTGGATGGACCAACACCTGCTGGAAGTCGAGCGCAGTTGCAGCTTTGCGGTAGAAGACGAAGAACCGGACCTGAAAGCCATACTGAGCACCATCGCCCGCCGTGGCACGGGACTTGCATAACCCGACTAGCCACGACTTGCCAGGAACCACCATGCGCCTACGCATCATCAACCCCAATACCACCGCCAGCATGACTGACAAGATCGGCGCCGCGGCGCTGGCCGTGGCCCGACCGGGGACCGAAATCATTGCGGTGAACCCGGCCAGCGGCCCGGTGTCGATTGAATCGCACTTTGACGAAGCCATTGCCGCCGTGGGTGTATGCGATGAAGTTCGTGCGGGCGAAGCGACTGGCACTGACGCGTACGTGATCGCCTGCTTTGGCGACCCCGGCCTGTACGCCGCCCGCGAGCTGACGCGCGCCCCGGTGATCGGCATTGCCGAAGCCGCGTTTCACATGGCTAGTTTGATTGCCACACGGTTTTCGGTGGTCACCACGCTGGGCCGCACCGGGATCGTGGCTGAGCGTCTGCTACATGAATACGGTATGGCCAACCGCTGTCGGCGCGTGCGTGCGGCGGAAATCCCTGTACTGGCGCTGGAACGCAATCCACAAGCGGCATTTGAGTTGATCGTGGAAGAAGCCCTGCGCGCCCGGCGTGAAGACGGCATTGGCGCGATTGTGCTGGGTTGCGGCGGCATGGCCGATCTCACCGACCAAATCGCCCAGGCCGTAGGTTTACCGGTGGTCGAAGGCGTGACCGCAGCGGTGGCGCTGGCCGAATCACTGGTTACACTGAAACTGCAAACCAGCAAACACGGCGATCTGGATTTCCCGCCCGCCAAACCCTTCAGCGGCGACTTTGCGCGTTACTCCCGTTAACCACCCGGACCACTTTATGACGCAACACTATCCACGCGATCTGATCGGTTATGGCCGCAATCCGCCCCACGCCAACTGGCCGGGGAAAGCCAGGATCGCCGTGCAATTTGTACTCAATTACGAAGAAGGTGGCGAGAACTGTGTGCTGCATGGCGATGCGGGCTCAGAGCAGTTTCTGAGTGAGATGTTCAACCCGGCCAGCTTTCCGGGCCGTCATCTCTCGATGGAATCGATCTACGAATACGGCTCACGCGCTGGGGCATGGCGCATTCTCAAAGAGTTTGAAAAACGCGGTCTACCGTTGACCATTTTTGGCGTATCGATGGCGCTGGAACGCAATCCGGAACTGACCCACGCCTTTGTCGAACTCGGCCACGAAATCGCCTGCCACGGCTGGCGCTGGATTCACTATCAAGACATGCCCGAAGCGCAAGAACGCGAGCATATGCAGATCGGCATGGACATCATCGAACGCCTGACGGGCGAGCGCGCGCTGGGCTGGTACACCGGCCGCGACAGCCCCAATACCCGGCGACTGGTGGCCGATTACGGCGGCTTCTTGTATGACTCCGACTACTACGGTGACGACCTGCCGTTCTGGACCACCGTTACCAAAACCAATGGCGAAACGGCTCCGCACCTGATCGTGCCCTACACGCTAGACACCAACGACATGCGCTTCTCGCTACCGCAAGGGTTCTCGCAGGGTGATGACTTCTTTACCTATCTGCGAGATGCGTTTGATGTGCTGTACGCCGAGGGCGAAGACAGCCCAAAGATGCTAAGCATAGGCATGCACTGCCGTTTACTCGGCCGCCCCGGGAGGATGCGGGCGTTGCAGCGTTTTCTGGATCATATTGAACAACATGAGCGGGTTTGGGTTTGTCGGCGGGTGGATGTGGCGAAGCATTGGCGGGCGGAGCATCCGTTTAAGGATGTGTAGGGCGGGTGGAGCCCGCCGCTGGCGGCTGGGCCAGCATTGCAATGTGAAGAGATGGGGTGCCTGCGGCACGGTTTGGTTTGATACCCGGTGGTGACCGGGAGCACGATACTTTTTCTTGCCTCGCCAAGAAAAAGTAACCAAAAAGAAGGCGACCCCGCACCGGCGTCCAGCCTGCGGCTGGATACCCCCACTTTCGCAAGATTGCCCCGGCGGGTCGACGAACTAGCCCGCAAGCGGGCGTCGGACAAGCGTCACCCGAAAGCCCGGGGCAATCTTGCTTCGCTTGGCGCCTGAAAGGGGAGGAAAAGCACGTCGTCTGTTGGCTGGCGGTCTTTGTTTGCTGTTGCCGTTACTGGCTGCCGACGTTGTACTGGATTTCCGCCAAGGGGACCGCCTAGGTCGGGAATGACGATGTGATTGGTGTGCAAGGGTTTCCTGCTGTTGCTGTTGCTGTTGCTGTTGCTGTTGCTGTTGCTGTTGCTGTTGCTGTTGCTGTTGCTGTTGCTGTTGCTGTTGCTTTTAGCTCCCCTCTTCTGAAAGAGGGGCAGGGGGGAGATGGCTGCAATGTGGAATTCACCGTTGCTGTCTGATCCACCCAAAAACCAATCTCCCCTAACCCCTCTTTGGAAAAGAGGGGAACTGGTATCGCGGTTAATTCCAGATTCATCATCCTTGCTTAGCCACGCCGACCGAGGGAGCGCAGGATGCGCGTAAAGACCCCTGGCCAACAGACTGTTCGTTTCGGCTTTTGACCTTGGGCCCCGTCGGCGCTTGAGCCCGGGTCGCCTTTTGCTATCCCGCTCTGCGGGACTTTTGGTTACTTTTCTTTGGCGAAGCAAAGAAAAGTAACGTGCCCCCGGCCACCGCCGGGTATCAAAAGCCTTTAAACCCCGTGCCGAAGGCACTAACAAAACAAGCTTTTAAAGTTGCAGTTAAAAATTTCGTATTTGGGACAACCATTCAAACAACCCGGACGCTCAGCCCCTCATGACCGAACAACCCATCCTCCCGCTTTGGGCAAAACAATCCATCAACCTCGCCGACCCGCGGTTGGGTGCGCTCGCCATCGCCGCGAGCGATGAATTCTTCGCCCCACTCTCCCGTATGCTCAACCCCGAGCCCGCCGTGTTCATCCCCGGCAAATACGACGACAACGGTAAATGGATGGATGGCTGGGAAACGCGCCGCAAACGCACCATGGGCCACGATTGGTCGATCATCAAACTGGGTCGCAAAGGCGTGATTCACGGGTTCGATGTCGACACCAGCCACTTCACCGGCAACTACGCGCCAGCGGTATCAATTGAAGCCACCAGCAGCGCCAGCGACAACCCTGCCGATCTGGCTCAGGTACAGTGGCAAGAAGTGTTGGCCTCCACCAGCCTGTCCGGTAACTCACACCACTTTCTGCCTGCCACCACTCATGGTGAGTTCACCCATCTGCGTATCCACATCTATCCAGATGGTGGCATCGCCCGTTTGCGCGTGTATGGCCAGCCGGTAGGCGCGTTTGATGAGCCCGGCAAGCTGTACGATCTGGCCGCGCTGGAAAACGGTGGTCGGGCGGTGGCATTTAACGATGCTCATTTTGGCGTGGCGTCCAACCTGCTGTTGCCGGGGCGTGGCATCAATATGGGTGATGGCTGGGAAACCCGCCGTCGCCGCGAGCCGGGTAATGACTGGTGCATCATCCAGTTGGGCACGTCAGGAATCGTCGAGCGAATTGAAGTCGATACTGCGCACTTCAAAGGTAATTATCCGGATCGCTGCATGATCCAGGCAGCGCGCATGGACGGTGGCACGGATCAATCCATCATCACCCAAAGCATGTTCTGGCCGGTGTTGCTGGATGAACGCAAACTGCAGATGGACCATATCCACAGCTTTGCCGACGGCATTGCAGCGCTGGGGCCAATAACGCACGTGCGGCTGAATATCATTCCGGATGGCGGCGTTTCACGCCTGCGCATCTGGGGCAAGGTCGCGCCATGAGCGAGCCGTTGCCACTGACGGTTGAATGGCTGACGGCCGAGGCGTTTGCGCCGTTTGGCGATGTGATCGAAGCCAGCGGCGCGGAGCGGCATTTCCCCATCAATGGTGGCAATACCGAGCGCTATCACGATCTGATGAAGATTGAGGTCGACAACGACGGTCATCCCATCGTCAGTATTTTTCGCGGGCTACCGCGCAAGCTGCCCTTTGCCGTGACCATGCTGGAACGTCATCCAAAGGGCAGCCAGGCGTTCATGCCACTGAATGGACGGCAATATCTGGTGGTGGTGGCACCGCGCGGCGAGGCGGTAACGGTGACCGATATCCGGGTGTTTCTGGCTCACGGCAGCCAAGGCGTGAACTACGCGGCGGGCACCTGGCACCATCCGTTGCTCGCGCTGGATGAAACATCAGATTTTCTGGTGATCGACCGCGCCGGGCCGGGCAACAATTGCGATGAAATCACACTGGCGCGTGTTGGCGTCATCCCGTTGCCACTGCCGTAGTTCGCTCCCCAGTAGCCCGGATGAAGCAACGCGAGAATCCGGGAGCCATGCCTGCCACAAACATATCTGGACGAAGGGCCGTGGTCGCCCGGGCAAGCGACCATGACTACCAGCCGTTTCACGACCAAATAGCCCAACCCAATGGCATCCATCCCACAGCGCCAACGCTGCATCTCCCCGCGCCAAGGCTTCCCGCTATAATGCCCCTTTCACCCATATCCCAACAAAACTGCCGCGCTCCGTGATCCGGGCCGCCGCCAGGAGCCTGAATGCAACCGTACGCATCCCGCCGTCAGCAGCTTATTGATACCCTCGCCCCTGGCGTGCTGATTCTGCCCACCGCCCCGGAACAAACCCGCAACGCCGACTCCACCTATCCCTATCGCTACGACTCCAGCTTCTATTATCTGAGCGGCTTTCAAGAGCCCGAAAGCGTGGTGGCGCTGGTGATTGGCGATCAAGCCCAATCCGTGCTGTTTTGTCGCGATAAAGACGAAACCCGCGAAATCTGGGATGGCTTTCGTTACGGTCCGGCAGCGGCTAAAGAAGCGTTTGGTTTTGATGCAGCGTTCACCATTGATGAACTCGATACCGAGATCGTCAACCTGCTGAAAAACCAGCCGCGCGTTTACTTTGCGCTGGGTGCAGATGCCGCTTGGGATGCCCGCTTGACTGGCTGGCTGAACGCCGTGCGCGCTCAATCGCGGACCGGCGTGACTGCGCCGACCGAAATCATCGACCTGAGCCCGATTCTGGCCGAAATGCGTGTGTTCAAAGATGAACACGAAATTGCCAGCATGCGCCGCGCCGGGCAGATCAACAGTGAGGCACACAAACGCGCCATGCTGGTGGCCAAGGCCGGTCTGCATGAATACGCGGTGGAAGCCGAACTGCAGCACGAGTACTACCGCAACGGCAGCCGTTTTCCGGCGTATACGTCGATTGTCGCTTCCGGTCCCAATGCCTGTGTGCTGCATTACGACCGTAACGATCGCCTGATGCAGGAAGGCGATTTGCTGCTGATTGACGCCGGTTGCGAAATCGATGGTTACGCCAGCGACATCACGCGCACCTTTCCCATTAATGGCCGCTTCAGCGCGCCGCAAAAAGCCATTTATGAACTGGTGCTGGCCGCGCATGCCGCAGCACTGGATAAAGCCCGTCCCGGCAATCGTTATACCGACATGCACAACGCCGCCGTGCGCACGCTGGCCCAAGGTCTGATTGACTTGAAGTTCCTGACCGGCACGGTGGATGAAGTCATCGAGAACAAGACTTTCCGCCAGTTTTACATGCACGGCACCGGCCACTGGCTTGGGCTGGATGTGCATGATGCAGGCGCCTACAAGGTCAACGGCGAAGACCGCATTCTGGAAGCGGGAATGGCGTTTACCATCGAGCCGGGCTTGTATATCCGTCCGGCCGAGAACGTGCCCAAAGAGTATGAGTACATCGGCGTACGGATTGAAGACGATATCCTGCTCACCGCCAACGGCACGGAGATTCTCAGCGACGATTGCCCGCGTAGCGTGGAAGACATCGAAGCCTTGATGAACCGTTACCCGGTCTAATCTTTGTAGGGTGCGCATTAATGCGCACCGTTTATATCAAGCTGAAGACGAACGCGTTCGCATGCCAAGGCATGCAAACCCTACATTGCCCATTCACAGGAAACACCATGATCGCGCGCCCGTTACCTTGCCATGTAGATATCGCCATTGTCGGTGGTGGCCCGGTGGGCGCGCTGGTGGCGCAACGGCTGGCACGTCAGGGCAAGCAGGCACTGGCCATTGAAACGCGCCAAAGCGTGGAGGATGGCCCGACCGATCCGCGCGCATTGGCGTTGTCCTGGGCCAGCTATCAAGCGCTGCTGGACGCTGGTTTGTGGCGAGATGGCCTGGCGCCAACAGCGATCCAGCGCGTGCACGTATCGCAACAAGGCTCGCTGGGCCGCACGGAGCTGAACGCGAACGAACTCAATCTGCCAGCGCTGGGCTACGTGGTCAGCTACGACAAACTGGCACGGCTGGCGCTGGAGCAACTGACCCTCGGCCCGGCGCAACTGGCCTTGGGCACCACCGTCACCGGCGTCCGTAGCCTGTCGCGCTTTGCCGAGCTGCAACTGGCCACGCACACCGGCCCGACCAGCATGACAGCACGGCTGGTGATTCTGGCCGATGGCGGCAAGTTGATCAGCCAGATCAATGGCGTGCAGCAAACCGTCAAACCGTATAACCAGCACGCGATTCTGGCCACGCTCACGCCTACGGTGCCACATGCAGGCGTGGCGTATGAACGCTTTGCCGATGATGGCCCGCTGGCCCTGTTGCCGTATGGCGATGACTTCATGCTGGTGTGGACACAAACCCCGGAACAAGCCGAAGCGCGTCTGGCGCTGTCCGATGAAGACTTTATGGCCGAAGTAGCCCAACGCTTTTCCGCCAGACTGGCAGGATTTTCCGCAGTCGGCCCGCGCCGCAGCTGGCCGCTGGCGCTCAAGACACTCGATTCAGTGGTCGCGCCGCGCATGGTCATGATCGGCAACGCCGCGCAAACCCTGCACCCGGTCGCGGGCCAAGGCCTGAACCTGGGTCTGCGCGATGCCGCGGTGCTGGCTGATGTCATCGCCACCACACCAGCTCGTGAGTTGGGTGAAGCAGCCATGCTGCAGCGCTACGCCGCTTTGCGCCGCAAGGATGCAGGAGTGGTTACCGCGTTTACCGATAATCTGATTTCATTCTTTGATCGTCCGAACCCGGTGTTCAAACATGCCCGCAGTTTGGGGATGCTGGCGATGGACCAGATCGGACCATTGCGGCGCGGATTTGCGCGGCGGATGGTGTACGGCGTGAAGTGAGGTGGTGCGCCCCAAGGACCCGGAAGTACGTAGCCCGATGGAGCGCAGCGGGAATCCGGGCTACAACGTCGCAGGATGCGGTTGGCACCCTGCGTCGCTTCAACACCTCAATGCGCGCAACCGCACTCGCCGTGAGATATCTCCACCTTCGCTGGCGAATGATCCACGGCCAAAACACCGTTCTTCGCCAGTTCCAGCCGCGCGCGACGAGTCGCTTCCAGCATGGTGTTCAATGCTGCCTCAGTCTCCGGCCAGCCACGCGTCTTCAGGCCGCAATCCGGGTTCACCCACAAGCGTTCTGCCGGAACCACTTCTGCCGCTTTGCGGATCAAGCGCAGCATTTCGTCCACCGGCGGTACGCGCGGGCTGTGGATGTCATACACGCCCGGGCCAATCTCGTTCGGATAGGCAAATTCGCCAAACCCGGCCAGCAATTCCATATCTGAGCGTGAGGTCTCGATGGTGATCACATCGGCATCCAGCGCGGCAATCGCCGGCAGAATGTCGTTGAATTCCGAATAGCACATATGGGTGTGGATCTGCGTTTCATCCTCGACACCACTGGCAGAAACCCGGAATGCTTGCCCGGCCCACGCCAGATAAGTCTGCCAGTCGCTCTTTTTCAGTGGCAAGCCTTCACGGAACGCGGGTTCGTCGATCTGGATCACGCGGATACCGGCTTGTTCCAGGTCGACCACTTCATCCCGAATCGCCAGCGCGATCTGCAGCGTGATATCGCTACGCGGCAAATCATTGCGTACAAACGACCACTGCAAGATGGTGACGGGGCCGGTCAGCATGCCCTTCATCGGCTTGGTGGTGAGGCTCTGGGCGTATTGGCTCCATTCCACCGTCATCGGCGTCGGGCGTGAGACATCGCCAAACAGGATAGGCGGTTTTACGCAGCGGCTGCCGTAGCTTTGCACCCAGCCATTGCGGGTAAAGGCAAAGCCGGACAACTGTTCGCCAAAGTACTCGACCATATCGTTGCGTTCCGGCTCGCCGTGCACCAGCACGTCGATACCCAGCTTTTCTTGTTTTTCTACTACCAGGCGAATTTCAGCCTGCATCGCAGCGCGGTAGTCCTCTGCTGGCAGATTGCCGCGTTTGAACGCAGCGCGGGCGGCCCGGATTTCGGCAGTCTGCGGAAAGCTGCCAATGGTGGTGGTCGGCAGTGGTGGCAGGTTGAGCCACGCTTGCTGTTTTTGCTGGCGAACTGGGTAGGCCGAATCACGCTGCGCATCACTGGCTTGCAAGCCGTTCACTCGTGCCTTCACCGCCTGTTGGTGAATACGGCTGGAAGAACGACGCGACGCTTGCACGGCATCCGAGGCAGTCAACGCTTGCGAGATGCTCTGCGCACCCGCCACCAAACCACGCTTGAGCGTCGCCACTTCGGTCAGCTTTTGCCGGGCAAAGGCCAGCCAGGACACAAACTCGCGGTCCAGTTCAGTTTCGTTCTGCAGATCAACCGGGCTGTGCAGCAGCGATGAGCTTGATGCCACCCACAGCTTGTCGCCCAGTCTGGCTTGCGCCGCTTGCAGGGTATCGAGCGAGCCACGCAAGTCATTCGCCCAGATATTGCGGCCGTCCACCACGCCCAGCGACAACACTTTGTCCGCTGGCCATTGCGCAGTAAATGCATCCAGTTGCGCCGGGGCGCGCACCAGATCCAGATGCACGCCTGCCACCGGTAAAGTGCTCAGCAGCGTTGAGTGATCGGCCACACTTTCAAAGTAAGTCGCCAGCAGCAACTTGAGACCGGCTTGCGACAGCTCACGGTAGACCGGAGCAAAGGCATTCAGCCATGGCTGCGCCAGTTCCAGCGCCAGAATCGGCTCATCAATCTGCACCCATTCCACACCACGGGCAGCCAGTTTTTCCAGAACGCGGCGATACGCGGGCAATACGCGCGGCAGCAGCGACAAGGTATCAAGACCGGGTGTCTTGCTCTTGGCCAGATACAAGAATGTCAGCGGTCCGATCAACACCGGCTTGGTGTTGTGGCCTTGCGAACGCGCTTCATCCACTTCATAAAAGAACCAGTCCACGCCGCCATCAAAGCGGGTTTCGACATCCAGTTCCGGCACCAGATAGTGGTAGTTGGTATCGAACCACTTGGTCATTTCCAGCGCGGGTTGCGCGGTATTGCCACGCGCCAGTTCAAAGTATTGCTTGAGCGTGAGTTTTTGCGCGTCAAAGCCAAAACGCGGCGGAATCGCGCCGAGCAACACAGCGGTATTAAGCATCTGGTCGTACCAGGCGAAATCACCGGCGGCGACAAAATCCAACCCGGCTTCTCGTTGCCAGGCCCAGTGGGTGCGACGCAAATCAGCGCCAGTTTTGGTCAGCGCCGCTTCGTCGATCTCGCCACGCCAGAATTTCTCCTGGGCGAACTTGAGTTCACGTTGTGCGCCGATGCGAGGGAAGCCCAGAACATGAGCCTTAGTCATGATTTTCTCCATATCCATGAATTTGACTTGTCATCATCGGCGCATCGTCGCTATGATTCAAATTCAAAATATTCACCAATGTCATGAGCAGTAATCATGAGAGGCCACAATGCAATCTTTACTTGAGTTACGGCACCTCAAAACCCTGGCTGCGATCCAGGAAAACAAAAGCATTACCCGCGCAGCGGAGCGTTTACATCTGACGCAATCGGCCGTTTCGCACCAGTTGCGCTTGCTGGAAGACCATTACGGCGTGCCACTGTTGACGCGCAAAGGCAGTACGTTGGCGTTTACTCCGGCAGGCGAAAAGTTGTTGTTGCTGGCGCAAAGCGTGATGCCGCAAATCAACGCCGCCGAGCGCGACATCGCCAAATTGCGCGAGGGTGAGGCTGGGCAACTGCGCATTGCGGTGGAATGCCATACCTGTTTTGACTGGCTGATGCCGGCGATGGACACCTTTCGCGAGCGCTGGCCAGAAGTCGAACTCGATATCGTCTCCGGCTTTCATGCCGATCCGGTCGGGCTGATTTTTGAAGACCGCGCTGACCTTGCAATTGTGTCCGAACTCGAAACCGAACCGCGCGTCACACACTTGCCGCTGTTTGTGAGCGAAATGGTCGGGCTGGTCGCGCGCGATCACCCACTGGCCGCCAAGCCATGGCTGGATGCAATCGACTTTGCCGATGAAACGCTGATCACCTATCCGGTGCCGGACGACATGCTGGATCTGATCCGCAAAGTGCTGCGCCCGGCGGGAGTGAACCCGCTGCGCCGTACCACCGAGCTCACCGTGGCGATGCTGCAACTGGTGGCCAGCAAGCGTGGCATTGCTGCGCTGCCACACTGGAGCGTGCAGCATTATCTGGAGCGCGGGTATGTGGTGGCCAAGCCCATTACCGAAACCGGTTTGACCAGCGAGTTGTACGCAGTGGTGGCGTCGGAACGTGCACAGGTGGCGTATCTGCAGGAGTTTGTGGCGATTGTGCGTGATGTCAGCGCCAGCGAACTGCCGGGAGTAACGCTGCTGTAGGAATGCGCCGGGTAATATTTGTCTGGAAATCGACTACGCAAAACTACGCTTTCTCAATTAAAACAAGGGTGTCATCCCGCAGTGCGGGAACAACGTTGCTTACTTATAGCCCAACCGCGGATAGCGATGCAGCGCGTCGCCGCCACACCAAGGAGAAGGCCCATGGCACCCGTCGCTCAAGCAGCAGCACTGTCCTGGCAATTTGATAATGTCGACCTGACTCGGGTTGATTTCAGCCGTATCAAAGACAACGAAACCTTGTTCTATCTACTGGTGGCGTCATCGTTTATTGAAAGTGGCGCAGATTTGTATACCAGCAACTTGGTGGATTTTTTTGCCGACGACGCGGAAGTCGCCGCCTGGCTTAGCAATCACTGGGAACAAGAAGAAATGCAGCATGGGCGCGCATTGCGTTGCTACGTGCAGCACGTCTGGCCAGATTTTCCGTGGCAGGCCGCGTTTAACGATTTCTTCGAGGAATACGCGGCGCTGTGCGTGGCTGAAGAACTCGAACCGACCAAGGCCCAGGAATTGGCCGCACGTTGCGTTGTGGAAACCGGCACCTCCAGCCTGTATCGCGCCATCAACACCTGCACCGATGAGCCGGTGCTGCGCGAGATCACCGATCACATCCGCCGTGATGAAGTGACCCACTACAAACACTTTTATCACTACTTTTTGCGCTACCGCGAAGCACAACATTTAAGCCGCTTCAAAACCTTCACCACCCTGGCCCGCCGCTTGCTGGAACTGCGCAACAGCGATGCCGAGATTGCCTTGCGCCACACCCTCACCCACCACAATCCCACCGCGTCTGACTTTCATCGCCAGCGGATCAACAACGAGGTCAGCGGTCTGATCCGGCGCAACCTGCCGGTAGATATGACCATCAAGATGCTGCTCAAACCGTTATTGCTGGGGCCAAATATGCAGAAGGCGTTGCAGTGGCCGTTGCAGGGCGCCACGCAGTTGTTTTTGCGGATGCCATTGTAGGTTGGGGTCAGGACTTGGTTGTTGTTGCGATTACCGATCATCCCCACCTTGCCCTGGATTCCCGCCAAGCGGACCGCCGAGATCGGAAATGATGATGTGATTGGTGTGCAACGGATTGCTGCGGGGGCTGTGACGGTTGCTTTTAGCTCCCCTCTTTTGGAAGAGGGGCTGGGGAAGATGGCTGCAATGAGGGATTAACCGCTGCGGCCCGGTCCACCCAAAACCCAATCTCCCCTAACCCCTCTTTGAAAAAGAGGGGAGCCACTATTGCTGTTACTCCTGACTCTGCCTCTTTGCTCACCACGCCGACCGAGGGAATGCCGGAGGCGCGCAGAGGTAACAGGCAAATAGACGGCTCGCTTCCCCGCTACAACCTGCATAGACATCAACCATAAAGCACCGTTAGCCCAACTTGAACGCCGCCCGCGTTGTCGGGCCGCCATCTTTGGCCGCCGCGCCGCCGCCTGCATCAATTCGTGGCTGGGTGACGTAAACCCGCGCAACATCCACACCTTTGCTTTCCAGGAAGCTTTTCACCACCAACGCCCGCTGGTTGGCTAGCGCGCGTAATTCGTTCTCCCCGGCCGGCAAATTGGCCAGTAACAGTTTCTCCATCTCCGCAGGTGGCAGCGACTTGTTCATCCCGATCAGATTGGTCGGTTTGTTGGGGAATTTGGCCTGCTTGTAGACCACTTCCAGCAACTTCGGATATTCCTCGGGCGTGATCTCCAGCGCGGTTTCATCGGCCACCGATTCGCCGTGTTCCACCAGTTGCTTCGCTTTGATTGCCTTCATGCGCGACAAGACCATTTCTTTGCGCAAACCCGTTTGGTCTACCGCAGGATCGGCCCAGCCACTGATTTCCAGCTTCATGGCAGGACGGTCATTCAGCGCAGTAGTCAGCTTGCTCAAGCTTTCTTGTGTGGCGGTATCCAGCACCGCCGAACCGGGAGCAAAGGCGGCGTAAGAGAACTGCGGGCCGCCGCCAAAGGCCGATGCCAGCAGATCAAACGGCGCGGTAATGGCTTTCTCCAGCAGGTTGACGATGACCTTGATGATCAAACCGCCCACGCTGAATTGCGGATCGTCCAGCGAACCGGCAATGGGCAGGTCCAGATTGATCTGGCCGTTGCGGTCAGTTAGCAACGACAAAGCCAGTTTCACCGGCAATTTGGTGGCATCCGGGCTATCGGTTTTATCACCCAGCGTCAGCTGATCCAGACTTACCTTGTTTTGCGCCAGCAATTTGCGGTTTTCAATTTGATAGTGCACATCCATGGACAGCTTGCCTTTCTGGATGCCATATCCGGCGTATTTGGCCGAATAGGTTGAGGCTGCTGCCAGTTCGTACCCCTTCACCGAAGCATTGATATCCAGGAACAACTGCTGCGCCAGCGGATTAAGCTGGCCACTGACCGCAACGGGTGCGATATGGTCCACGCTTCCTTTGATATCCAGTGCAGCGCGGGCGGTTTCAGCCGAAGACAAACCGGTGATGGTGCCGCCCATATCGGTCAGATTGGCAGTGTAATTCGGCTTAACAAAGTCATCGGTGTAATTGATATTGCCGCCCGCCAGTTTGATGGTGCCGATACTGATGGGCGGCAACGGCTTGGCCGGAGCACTCACCGGGGCCGAAGCCACTGCACCAGGCTTGGGCGCCGGAGTGGGCACAGGCGTAGCGCTGACCGCCGCGCTGGCCGGGGCCGAGGCGCTGGTCAGCGAGACCTGCTTGCCACGGCGATCCGCGTTGCCCTCTTTGACAACAATGTCGGCCAGGTTCAAATGACCATCCGGGTACAACACCAGCCGCGAGTAAAAATCCTGCAGCGACACGGTGTTGACGTTGACCCGCAATGGTTCAAAGCGGGCATCAATACCGCTCACATCCAGCCGCTTGAATTTGAGGAAGTCCTCGCCCGTAATTTTATCCAGTGAGTACAGATCATCCACCCGGACACTACCGCGATAACTGCCGGTAAATTTGGGCGCTGTGCCGAATACCAGGTCCCCCTTGGCCGAGACGTGAATGCTGGGCACGGTAACGTTCAACCAGCGCGAGTAATACGCCTGGCCATAACCCACATCCAGATTCTGCAAATTGAGTTTGATCTTGCCCGAGGCCGGAGAGTTGGCAACCGCCCCGGAGACTTCATAACGGCCGCCTTTCCCGCCCAGCGCCAGCAGGCTGAACTGCGCAGGCGTAGCGGAAGGCCATTCCACCGGGCCGGTTTCCAGCTTCAGGCTTTTGATTACCACCGGCGGTAACTTGGGTAATTGGTGATCAACAAACCGCATGCCCAGGTTATCAATGTTTACCGCGCTGGCGGCAACATGCGGGGGCTTAAGCTCTGCGACCGCAGCAGCGACCGGTCGCCCCACGTGCGCGTCTGCGGCCTGCGCTTTGGTTATCCCGCCCCAGTCGATCAGCCCGTCGAGCCCGCGTGCCGCGCCGATATTGGCATCGGCCAGCGTTACCCGGCCCAGTTGATAGCGGGCGTTGTCAAAGTCCAGCGACGCATCGGCAATAGCCAGTTTGCCAATCTGCAACTGGCCTTCCTTGCTGTTGTTGAGCTTGAACTGGAAGTTATTGAAGCTGCTATTGACCGCACTGAGCTTGAGACCGGTGTCGGCGGCATAGTGATACTGGCTGGCAAAATCGAGCGTGCCGCCGGTAATTGCCGCATTCAGCCGGGGCGTTGCGTAGGGCTGATATTGCGGCAGTGCCAGGGCCGCCAGTTTGATATTGCCGTCCAGCACCAACGGTTGCAGCGTAAACGTGCCCTGCTGGGTGATTTTTTCACCCGCCGGAGTAGCGGCGGCGATGTCCAACGTGGCTGCGGTTTTACCGGGCAAAGTAAAGCGCTGCACCGTGATATCGAGCGGATCAAACACCGTGACAAAGGCCGGTTTCACGGTTTCATCACGCAAGTCCACACGGGATTTACGCAGATTGATCTGCGCAATCGCTACATCGGGCGTTGCCGACGGTTGTTCTTTTGCCGCCGCAGCGCTTGCCGCTGCCTTGGCGGGCGCCGCCGTGCTTGCTGGTTTGTTCTGTAATGCCTTGATGAAGTTCAGGTTACCCGCGTCGTCACGCGTTACGGCCAGATGCAGCCCATCGCTTTCTACGTTCTGCAAATGGTAAACGCCCGCCAGCGGACGCACATCCGCCAGTGTGATTTGCAGCCTGGTCACTCCAAATAACGGCGCGCCGGCATCATCGATCAGCTGCACATCGCGCAGCGCGGCCGAGCCGGTCAGGCGCAGTTGCGGCTGGTCATGCTCTTGCCGGAACACCAGTTGCAACTGGCTATCGAACTTGGCCGCAGGCAGTTTGATACCCAATTCCAGCGGCACATATTGCATGTATTGCGGCAAATCCAGTCCGGTTACTTTGAGATCAACCGTGGTCTGCCGGGTGTTTTCAAACGGCGTGGTTTTGCCATGCAGATCAAACGGCGAGCCATTCAATTTGAATGCCAGATGCGGCTCGACCACGGTATCGACAAAGCCCGGCAAGCTGGAAATAAACGGCACGCCCAGCTCGATACCGGTGATTGCCGTTTTCTGTTTAACCACCTGGTCATCAAAATCGATACGCCCACCCAGAAGCTGGATGTTGTAAAGCGCAAAGCGTGGCAGTGTATTGTCCGTTTTGGGCTTGCTGGCAGGCTGATCGAGCAAATCCGACCAGTTGTAGCGATGCGCAGTTTGCCGCTGCAGCAGCAAGTAGGGTGTATCCAGGGTCAGCGCGCTCAGCACCGGGCCGCGGCGCCAGATTGAGGCCAGATCGAGATTGGCGACCACGCTCTTGGCTGAAAGCACGGTTTTGCCCGCTTCACGCACCTGCAAACCGTCTATATGCGCTTGCAGGGTGAACGGGTTGAAGCCCATGGCGGCAATGGTGGTGGGGCGATGCAATGCCTGGGTTAGCGCTTTTTCCAGTTGCGGCCGGGCCAGCCAGGGCAGCAACAAAAATCCGCCGATTGCGACAAGCACCAGCAACACCGCCAAACCAGTCAACCAGCGGGCCAAGCGGCCAGGTGTGCGAATGAAACCAACTAACCAAGCACGCAAACGGGGCATTCAGACGTTCCGTAGAAGGTAAAACAGACAAATAGCGCTATTGTGAGTAAACAGGCATCTGCAATTGCCTGGCTTGCGTATATAGATAGTGTATAGGTGCAATCAATGCTGACAACAACGTCTGCGCAGCACGCAAAGGCCATGGCAAAGACATTCGCTTTCACGTATCTATCTTGAATATTTCAAGGAAGGCAGAGCAGACCCAAATACGTTAAGCAGATACAAAACAATTGGTCGCCGCCGACGCTTCGGGATCAACCTGGCTTCCCGCTGGACCGGCTTAGCGCTTAGAATCGGGGTATAAATCAGAATGTTTTACAACATTTACGATTCGACCTTATAGCTTTAAACCGGGCATGTCGCCTGGCGCGCAGCGAACATTATCTGCGCCCATGAGCTATGACGCCGTGCTTTATTTCACTTGATCACCCCTGAGCTGCGGTGGTCAGGCTTATGAATTTGAACCCGGGTAAATAACGTGGTTTTTTCGTTTTTCAAGAAAAAAGAGGGTGATGGCAAACCAGAACCGCAAACCAGCGGTCCGGTTACTGCCCCGCGTGCGCCAGCCGCGGCGCCCGCCCCTGCACGTGCTGCCACTGCCGCAGCGCCTGCAGTTACAGCCGCCAAACCCGATGTGCCCACTGTTTCTCCGGCCAAGTCGCCCGCTCCTGCCGCTGCCAGCAAGCCGGTAGCCGCTGAGCCATCCAGCTATAACCTGCAAGAACTGACCATCGAAGTCGAAGACGGCAGTACCAATCTGACTGAAGCCGAAGAAGAAGCAGTTGTGTTGTACGCCAATGGCCAGACTGCTGCGGCTGCCACCAGTTTGCGCGCCGCTATTCCTGGCATCACCGGCCAGCGCCGCATCGAAACCTGGTCGATGCTGTTCGAGCTGTATCAACAGCTGGGCAAGCATGCTGACTTTGACGATCTGGCGCTGTTGTACGTGGTTGAATTCGAATCCACGCCGCCGCTGTGGCGTGAACTGGCGGCCAATACTGCTGCCGCGGCCGCCGCAGATGCCGCCGCAATTGGTACGGCCGGATATATCTCGCTGCCGGCACAACTGAATGGCGACAACACCTCACGTGAAGTCGACAAGCTGGTCACCACGTGTAAATCCGGTACGCCTGTGCGCCTGGATATGAGCAAGGTGTCAGGCATCGACAGTATGGCCGCAGCGGAACTGTTGTTTGGCTGGCAAAGCGTACGCAAGCTAGGCAGCGTGGTGCAGGTGATTGGCGCTGACAGCATGATCAAACTGCTGGGTAGCAAGATCGAACCTGGTCGCGTTGCCCCGGCCGAAGCGCCTTATTGGCTATTGTTGCTGGAAACAACCCAGGCCAGCGGGAATCAGGATGCGTTTGAAAATATCGCCATCGATTACGCGGTGACCTATGAAGTGTCGCCGCCCTCGTGGGACGGCTCGCTGGTATTTGCCGCGCCAGCCAAAGGCGCACCAGCAAGCAGCAAAGCAGCGGCAGCACCCCCTACCCCATCTACACATTCGCCAGATCGACTGCTGTTGTCCGGCGCGCTACTGCAAGGCGCCGCAGCACAACTGAAGGGCATTCGTGAATTTGCAGATCGCCAGAGCCGCCCGGTGCTGGACTTCCGTGAAGTCACCCGCGTCGACTTTGAAACAGCTGGCCAGTTATTGAATCTGGCCATGGAGCTGGTGCAAAAAGGCGTGGTGGTACGCCTGGCCGGAGCCAATCCGCTGGTGGCCGGCATGTTGCGCTTGATGGGCATTGGCGATCTGGTCGAAATCAGCGGCAACTGACGCCCCCTTCCCTGCCCGACAATCTCTCCTGCGCTTGAACGGGGCCACTTGCGCCCCCACATCAATTGCAACATACGTTTGCAGGAAAGAATCCCATGGAGCAATTTGACGGAACAACGATCGTCTCGGTGCGTCGCGGTAGCGATGTGGCCGTGGGCGGAGATGGCCAGGTCACACTGGGCAACGTGGTGATCAAAGGCACCGCACGTAAAGTACGCAAACTTTACAACGACAAGGTCATTGTCGGTTTTGCTGGCGGCACTGCCGACGCGTTCACTTTGTTCGAGCGTTTTGAATCCAAGCTGGAAAAACATCAGGGCAACCTGACCCGCGCTGCGGTGGAGCTGGCCAAAGACTGGCGTACCGACCGCATGCTGCGCCGACTGGAAGCCATGTTGATCGTGGCCGACCCAACTGCCACCCTGGTAATTACCGGCAACGGTGACGTGCTGGAGCCAGAACAAGGCATCGCAGCGATTGGTTCGGGTGGTGCTTACGCCCAGGCCGCTGCCCGAGCATTGCTGGAACATACTGATCTGCCGCCATCGGTGATCGTCAAAAAGGCGCTCGAAATCGCTGGTGATATCTGCATTTACACCAATCAGAATCACGTGGTGGAAACCTTCGAGCAACCCCGGTAAATAGCGCCTGGTTACTCAAAAAAAAAGCGGGCCATGCCTGCTTTTTTTACGTCCGAACGCCTGCCGTGGCCAAGACTGGCCACAAGCCGTGTGCCACAAATACACAAACTCGCTCCTTCGGGCGAAGAAACAACACCGCATGCCCCTGCCAATTGCAGCCCGCGCTCACTTTGGCAGCCGCCTGCGCTAAAATCCCGCGCATGAACCATACACTCGCCTGCCTGCGGCATCTGAATGCCGAAACCTGGGTCTCTGGTGCCCGCATTGCCGAGGCGCTGGATTTATCGCGCGCCAGCGTATCCACTGCACTGGCCCAAGCCGAGGGCTTTGGCATTACGCTGGAACGCAAACACGGCGTGGGCTATCGCCTGACCGAACCGGTAGATTGGCTGGATACCAAGGTCATCCAGCGGCTACTGCCCCGCAATGGCGTATTGCACGTTGAGGTGGCCGACCGTACTGATTCGACCAACCGGCAATTGCTGGCGGCACCGGCACACGGCTTGGCACTGGCGGCAGAATGGCAAGACAGCGGGCGCGGACGGCTGGGGCGGCGCTGGCAAGGTCGCCTGGGTGCCAGTTTGATGTTTTCACTGGCTTGGTCATTTCCTGGCGGCGCGCCTACGCTGGCCGGGCTGCCGCTAGCGGTAGGCAGTATCGTGGCTGAAGCGCTGGCGGAATGCGGCGTCGGCAATATCGCCCTGAAGTGGCCGAACGATTTATTGATCGGCAACGCCAAAACCGGCGGCATTCTGATCGAACTGACCGGCGATGCGCTGGGACCGGCATGGGCGGTGATCGGTATCGGGCTTAATTTGTTGCCGCCCGCCGTTGAAGTTAATCAGGTGGCTACCGGTCTGACCGAGCATGGCCTGAATGTAACGCGCAATGATTTGCTGGCACGTTTACTGGAAAAACTGGAACATGGGCTGGAACGGTTTGCCCGCAATGGCTTTAGCGAATTTCGCCAGCAATGGGAAAGCCGCCATGCCTGGCAAGGTTTACCAGTCACGCTTTCCGGTCCGGATGGCAGTACCCAGGCAGGCATTGCCGCTGGCGTGACCGCCGACGGCGCATTGCGCCTGGAAACAGCCGATAAAGAACTCATCATCCACGCGGGCGACGTCAGCCTGCGCCTCGCCGCAAATCAGGGCTAAGACTCATGTATCTGTTGATTGATCTGGGCAACACCCGCCTGAAATGGGTCCAGGCCACTGCCGCTGACGCCTGGAGCGAGCTGACCGAGGTGGACGCGCAAGCCAGTGAAACCTGGCACAGCCTGTTCTACACCCTTGAGCAGCCAAAGCGTGTGTTGGCTTGTTCTGTCGGGACTCCGCATATCCGCGACTTTCTGAGCCGCGCAGCGTTTGACATGTGGAACATCGAGATTGAATGGCTGACTGTCACCCGTGAGGCGCTCGGTGTGGAAAACCGTTATCGCAACCTGGCCCAGCAGGGGCCGGATCGTTGGGCTGCGGTATTAGGCGCGCGCAGTCTGTATCCGGATCAAGCATTGGTGGTCGCCAGCGCAGGTACGGCGCTCACGGTTGAAGCGGTCACGGACGACGGGCTCTACCTGGGCGGCACCATCCAGCCCGGATACCGGCTGATGAAACAATCGCTTAACCAGGGCACCGCCCGCCTGCCTTTGGCCGACGGCTATTTTCACGATTATCCGACCTCGACCGAAGACGCCATTGAAACCGGTTGCCTGACCGCGCTGGCCGGGAGCGTGCAAGCCATGTTGCGCCGGCTGCAAATGCGCGCCGACGCACCACGCGTTTTGTTAAGCGGCGGCGATGCCGAGCGTTTGTCCGGACATCTCGATATGCCGCACACGCTGGTCGATAACCTGGTGCTGCATGGTCTGGCGGCGCTGGCGTTCAGTACCCATCAACCCAATGTGGCGGAGCCCAGCGCATGAAGTGGATACTCGCCGTGCTGCTGGTCGCCAATGTCGCTTTTCTTGCGCTGAACAAAACACTCCCGAGCGCGCTGCCAGCAGGCACCGCATCGCATGAGATCAACGCGGACAAAGTCCACATCGTAACCGGCAACGTAGCTTACGCCTCGCAAGCGGCCTCTGCGGCAGCAGCCAGCGCGCCGGCAGAAGTTGCCGCCGCTACTCCGATGCCAACCGCAGTACCAACGGCAACGCCTACACCCGTTGCCGCAGACGCGACCCCAACGCCCACGTTGAAACCGCTCGCGCAAAATAGCGATACACCGCAGGCGTGTTTGCGCTGGACCGGGCTGACCGGGGATCAAGCCGATATCGCGCGCGCGCGCATCAAGGCACTCAAGTTGGTGGCCACCGAACAGAATCTGGGTAGCAATGCCAAGGTGTGGGTATACATTCCGCCGCAACCTGATCTGGAAAGCGCCAAACGCAAAGCTGAACAGCTGGCCCAGTTGCAAATTGATGATTACTTCGTGGTCAACAATGGCAGCAAGTGGCAAAACGCCATTTCGCTGGGTGTGTATTCGACCCATGACGCCGGAGCACGACGTCTGGACGAATTGCGGGCCAAGGGCGTGAAGTCCGCCGTTCTGCGCGACAAGGATGACTCCCTGCGCCACAGCAGTTTTGTATTGAAGTCGGTTACCGACAGCCAGCGCGATACCCTGAACAAAGCGGCGGCTCAACTCAAAGGTACGGTACTGGAACCGGCCAGCTGCGGCTGATTAGCTGCGAGCGGTTCCAGGTCGCATTGCCACTCAAGGTTCGAACTTGGTGACTTTGGCACCGGACTGGGATTGCACAGCTGCTGGCTCGCTGTCCATTTCTGGTTGCGGCGCGGGCTGGTTCTGCTCATTCAGCAGTTTCGGCGCAAACCGGACAAAATCTCCCGGCTGCGCCTGACCTTTATCGACCGTCACTGCCGCGAATTGCGTTTGCACCTGAGCAACAGTCGCCATCCCGGCGCGTGTTTCCGGCAAACCCAAGCCCATACCGGGATTGCTACCCGGCGTGGAAATCGGCTGCATGCCATATTTTTCGCGATAAAACTGCAAGTGGTCGCCGGCAACCAAACCGCTCATGGCGCCTGCATCCACGTAGGCCAAACCGTTTTCCACCTTGGTCACGCGTGCTGAAAACGGTACACAAGCCACGTCCGACTGCGCCCCGGCAACTAGTTGCTCAGCTACGCTGCCAAGCGCCTTGCCAAAGTCGCTACTCATGAACCCGGCGCTGCCCACCGGCTGCGATGCCCGTGCCAGGATATCGCCAGAGACCACAGTCTGCACCCGCCGTTGCGCCACCACTGCGCCAGATACGGTATCGAATACAAAGATTTCGATATCGGCATGGCGTGCCGATGGCGTGGCTTTCAGGCCGGCACCAAAGAAATCCAGTATCGGTCCGTCCAGTGCCAGCTTGCGCTCACCGGGCCGCACATCCGAGCCATGCGTGGCGCGATAGGTTTCGCCTTCGGTGGAAATATCCTGAACGATTCCGCCCAGTACCAGTTGCGTACCAAACTCCCGGCCCAGCAACCGCACTTGATCCGGCAAGAAGATCGGCGCATCGAAACGCGGATCAAGATCAAATGGCACTTCCCCTTTGCTGGCGCTGGTTAACCAGCCGCCCACGCGGGTGAATTTTTGCTGAAAAATCTGCTGCAAACCGGACTGCAGCTGGCGCAGATCCTGCGATTGCGATGGTTGGCGCACCCAGAATGGGGTGACCAGCAGTTTGCGTTTGTAGGGGTTGGCGGCGCAACGCGGCGGGGCGATCTCGTCCCCTGTCACTACCGGCACCACGGTGCCATCTGCACTCGTCGCAGCAACGCTGGCGCTGTTTTTGGGGATACCCGGATTAACCCATCCCGCAGGTTGGGTGGTATCAGCCAACGTAAGGTGCGGCACCATCGCCACAACCACAGCGGCGATAGAATGGCCAAGCAAAGTAAACCGGGAGGGCATGCGTGATATCCGCAAAAAGCAATTTAACCGAGACATGATATATGGATATCACACACTCGGCTGGGCCGCCCGGTTACTTGAGAAAGCGCGGCGTCAGTGCGTGCTTAGCGCACGCGAAACACCAAGTCCCACACGCCATGCCCAAGGCGGATACCGCGCTGCTCAAACTTGGTCAGCGGACGATAATCCGGGCGCGGCGCGTAGCCGTCCGCGGTGTTTTCCAGCGCAGGTTCGGCGCTCAGCACTTCCAGCATCTGGATCGCGTAATCCTCCCAATCGGTGGCCAGATGGATATACCCGCCCTGCTTGATGCGGCTGACCAGCAATTTTACGAAGTCTGGCTGGATCAGGCGACGCTTGTTATGGCGTTTCTTGTGCCACGGATCAGGGAAGAACACGTGCACGCCATCCAGCGCGGCGGGGGCGATCATCTGTTCCAGCACATCCACCACATCGTGCTGCACGATGCGCAGATTGGTCAGGCTTTGTTCGCCCACCAGTTTGAGCAAGCTGCCCACGCCGGGCGTATGCACTTCGCAACCGAGGAAATCTTTCTCGGGAGCGCCAGCGGCGATTTCCGCCGTGGCCTGGCCCATGCCAAAGCCGATTTCCAGAATCTTCGGCGCGGCACGACCAAAAGCAGCGGCCAGATCCAGCGGCTCGGCAGCATACGGGATCATGAATTGCGGGCCAAAGTCGTTCAGCGCACGTTCCTGACCGGCAGACAGATGCCCCTGGCGCAGCACGAAGCTGCGGATACGGCGCATGTAATGTGGGTTGTCCATAGCAAAAACCTGAATTCGATGTAATGCGGGGGATGCAAACAAAACGCCGCACACTGGTGCGGCGCTGCTAGCGATGAATGGCGGCCATGTTAAAGCCTGCAGCGGCTTTTAGCCAGAATCACCGGGTCAGCGGCAGGCTGTAGTAACGGTAAGTCTGGTCCATTTCATAGCCCAGCGACTCGTACAAAGCCTGCGCCGTGGTGTTGCTGTGGGCGGTGGAGAGGTCGATGCGCACCGCGCCGGTGGCCTCGCCGTGCTGGCGGGCCTTTTCCATCAACAGCCGGGCAATACCGTGCCCTCGCGCCGTTTCTGCCACGAACAGGTCGTACAACGTCCAGAACGGCGCTGCAGCCAGCGAGCAAAAACCGGGATACAGCTGGATGAAACCGGCAGCTTGGCCATCAATCTCGGCCAGCAGCACCACGCTTTGCAGTTTGGCCAGGCGCTCCGCCAGATAATTGCGGGCGAGCGTCAGATCGGATGGAAGTTCGTAAAACACCCGATAGGCATCGAACAACGGCGCCACTGCGTCGAGATCATCCAGCGAGGCATAACGGACACTCACCACTGTGCCCGCCATTTACTTGGCGCCAATCAAGCCGGAGATCGGGCTGGACGGATCAGCACTGTACAGCTTGCGCGGCATGCGGCCAGCCAGGAACGAATCGCGGCCGGCCTGCACCGCCAGATTCATCGCCCGCGCCATGCGGATTGGATCACGCGCGCTTGCGATGGCGGTGTTCATCAGAATGCCGTCGCAGCCCAGTTCCATGGCAATCGCGGCATCGCTGGCAGTGCCGACACCGGCATCGACCAGCACCGGCACTTTGGCGTTCTCAATGATGAGACGCAGATTCCACGGATTAAGAATCCCCATGCCCGAGCCGATCAACGACGCCAGCGGCATTACCGCCACGCAGCCAATCTGCTCCAGTTCTTTGGCAATGATCGGGTCGTCCGAGGTGTAGACCATGACGTCGAACCCGTCCTTGACCAGCACTTCTGCCGCCTTGAGGGTTTCGCGCACATTCGGGTACAGCGTGGTGGAATCGCCCAGCACTTCCAGCTTGACCAGGTTGTGACCATCAAGCAGTTCACGACCCAGGCGCAGTGTGCGCACTGCATCGTCCGCGCTGTAACACCCGGCGGTATTGGGTAGATAGGTGTATTTCGAGGGCGGTACGGCATCCAGTAAAGACGGCTGGCTGGCGTCCTGGCCAATGTTCACGCGGCGAATGGCTACTGTGACAATCTCGGCGCCACTGGCTTCAATCGCCAGCCGGGTTTCTTCAAAGTCCTTGTATTTGCCGGTGCCTACCAACAAGCGTGACGAATAGGTTTTTCCGGCAATCTGCAACACATCGGACATGATGAAACCTCTTGGGAAATGAAAACAGGAAATCTGGAAAGACGATCACACCGGTGGATATCAACCCGCCATACGTGAAATAGACATTGCTCAACCACCACCCACCGCAACCACAATCTCCAGCTGGTCGCCATCAGACAACGCGGTCGCGGGAAAAGTGCTGCGCGGCACGATCTCGCCATTACGCTCAATCGCTACCCGTTTGCCGAGCAAATCCAGATGCTGCACCAGATCAGCTACCGTGAGTGGCGCGGGAAATTCGCGAGGCTGGCCGTTAATGGAAAGCTTGAGCATGGGCTTGTAAGTTGCAGAGCGGAAAAGTGCGCATTTTACCACGGCAAATCAGGCCAGCCGGTTTAGGCGACCGGTTATTTGATTAAATCAAACAATCGGGGCTATCCGGTTACTCGCATGTAACCAGCATTCAATCGCTCAGACGGAACTCGATCTGCTGGATTGTTTCGGCGGCGATTTTAATGCCATGGCGTTCGGCCGGGGCGAAGCGCCACTGTTGTTGCACAGTGGTCCTGGCCGCGTCATCCAGCCGTCTGGAACCACTGGATTGCTGCACGTGGACATCATCCGCCACGCCTTGGGCAGTGACATGAATACGCAGCATCACAACGCCCTCCTCGCCTCGTTGGCGGGCGGTTTCGGGGATGACCGGTTTGGGCGCTTGCAGGATACGGATGGATTGGGTGGCGCTGGTTGTGTCCTCAGTAGCGGCCGTCGTACCAGACGACATATGGGCGCAATTCACATCCTGGCCGCTGTCGCAGTGGGCTGAACCGGTACTGGATGGAGCGGGATTTGCGGAGGCAGCGGCGGCGCGGCTTTGAGGAGAATTCGCTGTCGATATCGTATTGGGCGATGCCGAGGCTGTTGCCATCGCCTGCATTGCGGTCTGCTTCGAGGTGGCAACCCCGGATTCTCGCTTCGCTTCATCCGGGCTACGAGATAAAGGACGGGCGTGCGGCGCGGTCTGTTGAACTGGGGGGTTCAGGCTGGGGCCGGATTTATTTATTTGGGGACTAGATACTGCGGGGTCAGCGGCCGATTTTGCTGCGGAAAGGTTCTGCGCTGGCGCCATCGCAGAACTCTGACCCGTTGTCACCGAAGACTGCCGCAAACTCACCGTCAATTGCTCCGGTACTGCAATGTGCCGCGCCATCACTCCGCGCCACAGCAACAGGCAGCCGTGTGCAGCTAGCGAGATGATCAGCGCCAGCAGCAAATAACGGGATGAGGGTGGGGAAGGCTTCACGGGCGTCAGTATAAACGTCTGGGGCAAACAAAACGGGCACCCGCAGGTGCCCGTTGCTGATGACGCTACCGGGATAAAACCCGGCAGACCGCCATTTACTTGATGATTGCCTTGGCCTTGGCCACTGCGTTCTCGACGGTGAAGCCGAACTCCTTGAACAGCAGCGGAGCCGGTGCGGATTCGCCAAAGCGATCCATACCCAGCACGTCGCCTTCCAGGCCAACGTACTTGCGCCAGAAGTCGGACACACCCACTTCGATGGCCAGACGCGGCACGCCAGCTGGCAGCACGCTAGCCTGGTAAGCCTTGTCTTGCTTGTCGAACACGTTGGTCGATGGCATGGAAACAACGCGCGATGCGATGCCTTCAGCAGCCAGCGCTTCGTGAGCCTTCACCGCCAGATCGAGTTCCGAACCGGTAGCAATGATCACAACCTTCGGGTTAGCCGCATCGCGCAGGACGTAACCGCCCTTGTTGATATTGGCGATCTGTTCGTCGTTACGAGCCTGGAATTGCAGGTTCTGACGGGTGAAGATCAGCGTCGAAGGTGTCTTGGTTTCTTCGATTGCGTGAGCCCACGCCACCATGCTTTCCACGGTATCGGCCGGACGCCATACGTTCATGTTCGGGATGTAACGCAGGGTCGATGTTTGCTCAACCGGTTGGTGCGTCGGGCCATCTTCGCCCACGCCGATCGAATCATGCGTAAACACGAACAGTTGCGGGATCTTCATCAGTGCGGCCATACGCAACGCATTGCGTGCGTATTCGCTGAACATCAGGAAGGTCGCGCCGTATGGACGATAGCCGCCGTGCAGCAAGATACCGTTCATGATCGCGCTCATACCGAATTCGCGCACACCATAGCTGATGTAGTTACCGGACAACGAATTGTCGGCTTCACGAGTCAGCGTCACGCTGGTCTTGACGTTAGTCAGGTTGGAACCAGTCAAGTCAGCCGAGCCAGCCAGGAATTCTGGCAGCGACGGGGTGTAGGCGTTCAGTGCGTTTTGCGAAGCTTTACGCGTTGCAATGGTTTCAGCCTTGCTGTTGGCTTCAGCCACGGCGGTCTTCACCACTTGCGCCCAGTCAGCCGGCAGACGATGCGCGTTGCGGCGCTCGAACTCTGCAGCCAGTTCCGGGTGAGTCTTGCTGTATTCGCGGTACAGGCTGTTCCATGCCGATTCCCACTTCTCGCCAGCGGCTTTCTTGTCCCAACCGGCGTACACGTCAGCAGGGATTTCGAACGGGCCGTGGTTCCAGCCAATCGCAGCGCGAGTCGCGGCGATTTCTGCATCACCCAGCGGCGAGCCGTGGCTGTCGTGGCTATCAGCTTTGTTAGGCGAGCCCTTGCCGATCACGGTCTTGCAGCAGATCAGGGTTGGGCGTTGGGTTTCAGCCTTGGCTTCTTCGATTGCGGCCAGCACGGCGTCCACATTGTGGCCGTCGATTGGGCGAATCACGTGCCAGCCGTAGGCTTCAAAGCGGCCGGGGATATCTTCGGTGAACCACTTGTCGGTGTGACCGTCGATGGAAATGCCGTTGTCGTCCCAGAACGCGACGAGCTTGTTCAGGCCCCATGTTGCGGCCAGAGCACACGCTTCGTGACTGACGCCTTCCATCATGCAACCGTCGCCCAGGAATACCCAGGTACGGTGATCAACGATGTCAAAACCCGGGCGGTTGAATTCTTGACCCAATAGTTTTTCAGCCAGCGCAAAACCCACTGCATTGGCGATACCCTGACCCAGCGGGCCAGTGGTGGTTTCAATCCCTTCGGTGTAGCCGTATTCCGGATGGCCCGGAGTCTGGCTGTGCAGCTGACGGAATTGCTTGAGTTGTTCGATCGGCAGGTTGTAACCGGTCAGATGCAGCAGCGCGTACTGCAGCATGGAGCCGTGGCCGTTGGAGAGGATGAAGCGATCGCGGTTAGCCCAATGCGGGTTTTGCGGGTTGTGGTGGTAGTTACCTTCGCCCCACAAAGCCAGCGCGATTTCTGCCATGCCCATCGGCATGCCGGGGTGACCGGAGTTGGCTTTTTGAACTGCATCCATCGCCAGGGCGCGGATGGCATTGGCGAGATCGGCACGCGTTGCCATATGAGAAATCCTCTCGAAATTATTCGAAACGTGGTTCGAAGTGTGGGAAACAGAGATGGTACGGCGCAAAGTCGTCCACAAAATCGCTCTATCCAGACGGTCTGGTCAAAGCGGTTTTGTTGGCGACTTCAGGGCCGCGCCTTCGCACTGGCCGACATTATCCCCGAGTCATAGCCCTGGGGACAACCCGTAGCGAGAGCAAATCTCGTTACGTTTTAAACGGAACGGCCAAATCCGGCCTATCCGTCTGCCGAACACAAATAAAACCGGCAGTGCCAGGCACTGCCGTTTGCTAAAACGCGCCAGCACTCAATCGAGCACGTATTGCCCCGGCGCTGCCATGATTTTCGGGTATTGCCGGTTGGAAAGCTTCGGTTTGACCCGGTTGCCGCTAAAGGGTTGCAACCATTGCGCCCACGACGGCCACCACGATCCGGCCACCTTTTCCTGGCGACCATGCCAGTCGTCGGTTTCCTCACCACGAGTCACCGAACCTTGGCGAAAACTGCGTTTCGAGGTCGGCACTGGCGGGTTAACGATGCCCAGAATGTGCCCGGAACTGGATAACGTAAACGTCAGCGGACCTTTGGCGACGCGCGTCAGGCTCCAGGTTTGCTGCCAGGGGGCAATGTGGTCTTCCTCGGTAGACACCATAAACAATGGCGTTTCGATACGCGACAGATCAATCGGCTCACCGGCGATGGTCAGCGCATCCGGCTGGATCAATTTGTTATGAAAGTAGAACTCACGCAGATAGTAGCAATGCATTTTCTGCGGCATGCGCGTGGTGTCCATGTTCCAGTACAACACGTCGAACGCCATGGGTGTTTCGCCCAGCAGATAGTTGCTGACCCAGTAGTTCCACACCAGGCTGTTCGGCCGCAGCATCCTGAAGCTGGACGCCATCTCGCGCCCATCCAGGTAGCCCTTCTGCGCGATGGTGCGCTCGACAAACGCCAGGCCTTGTTCATCCAGAAAGATATCGATATCGCCGGGTTTGGAGAAATCCGTGAGCGAGGTCAGCAAGGTGGAACTGGCAATCTTGCCCGCCTCGCCGCGTTTGGCCAGCCATGCCAGATAAGTTGCCACCAGCGTGCCGCCAATGCAGTAACCGGTGAGGTTGACTGTTTCGCTGCCAGAAATCGACCTGGCCACTTCAACAATCTGATCAATCCCTTCGCTCAGGTATTCATCAAAACCGACCTCGGCCGCATCCGCGCCCGGATTGACCCAACTGGCAATGAACACCGAAAAACCTTGCTCGGTCAGATATTTGACCATGCTCTTTTTGGCATCCAGATCCAGCACGTAATACTTGTTGATCCACGGCGGAATGATGACCAGCGGCACTTTGTACACATCTGGCGTCACCGCATCGTAGTGGATCACTTCCAGCAACGGCCCGCGATGCACCACGGCGCCCGGCGTCAACGCCAGGTTTTCACCCACTTTGAAAGCATCCGGATCGGTCATGGAAATCTCGCCGCGCTGCGCATCGCGCGCCAGATTCTCCAGCCCTTTTTGCAGGGACTCACCACGCGTTTCCAGCGCCCGGGCCATGGCAACCGGGTTCAGGAAGAAATAGTTATTGGGGGCAACGGCATTGAGCCACTGCCGCAGCCAGAACGCGGAGCGATTACGCTCGTCCTGGCTCAAGCCCGGCGTGGCAAACAGGGAGTCTTGCAGCCAGCGGGTGTTGAACAGATACCACTCTTTCAAGCCGTCCCAAAACGGCGACTCAACCCATTCCGCGGCGGTAAAGCGGGTGTCTTCCGGGTTTGGCGCAAAAATATCGCTAACCGGCTGTCCCAGGAACCGCTGCCAGGTGTAGTCGCCCCAATGCCGGGCATCGTCCGCCCAGAACGCCAAGGCACTGGATAGCTCGGCAGGATGCGTCAACCAGGCCTGCTGCGCCTTGAAGGTAGTCGCCAGTAAGCCGAACGGGTCAAATGCCTGGCGCAGATTGCGCTGCAGTTCGGTCAGGCGGGCGGTCTGTTCTTGTAGCAAGGAACGGTTGGTCATGAGTGGCTCCGGCAGATAACCGATCAGACCAGCTTACGTTGCAGCGCACCAAAACTCAACGCCGCCCGGCAGGCATGCGATTAGTTGGCTTGTTACGCCACCAGCTGATTGGCTGCAGCCAGGCGTTCAGTAGTACCGACATCCAGCCATTGCCCGGTAAAGCGCTCGGCGGTGAGCTGACGTTGTGCCATCGCCCGCAGAAAATGCGGCAACAACGGCGACGGTTGATTGGCTGGAACATCGCGCAAAAAGGCCGGCGTGTAGACCGCCAGCCCGGCGTAGGTCATCGGCTCGTCGCCGGCCTCGCTGGCTTTGGCATAGCCATCGGCGTCCATCGCCAGATCACGACCAGTGGGGTAGCTGGCTTTGGGCATCAGCACCAGATGTCCCAATTGTTGTGGCGCTTGCTGCATGCGCTGGGCCACGGCAACCAGCTGGGCGAAGTCATAGTCGGTAAAGATATCGCCATTAATCACCAGAAACGGCGCATCACCCAGCAAGGGCAAGGCATGGGCAATACCACCGGCGGTTTCCAGCGCCGTGGTTTCTGGCGAATAACTGATCCGCATACCCCAAGCGCTGCCATCGCCCAGCCGTTGCTCAATCAGTTGTCCCAACCATGCGTGGTTAATGACCACCTCACGGATGCCCGCAGCGGCCAGTTTTTCCAGATGCCATACAATCAGCGGCTTGCCGCCGACTTCCAGTAATGGCTTGGGGCAGGTATCAGTCAGCGGACGCATGCGTTCGCCACGGCCGGCGGCCAGAATCATTGCTCGCATGGGATGCTCGCTGAAGAATGGAATAGGTAGGGTTTGCACGTTTTAACGTGCGAACGCGTTCAATACCGTCGTTTTTTAAAAGGAAGCAAAAAAACAGGACGGCGCCCGGCGCGAATGGCGCGCATAAACACGCACGCTGCACCGTCGCACCCGGCCGTTCAGTTCGTCAGAAGGTAAAACCGCTTTCGACCTGCTCACCCTGCGCATTCAGCAAAATGCGATACAGGCCGGTGAGTTCCGAATAACGCTGGCAAACCTTGCGCATATAGCCCAGCACACGTGGGATATCGGCCAGATAACGGTCTTTGCCATCGCGATGATGCAAGCGCGCAAACAATCCCAGTACCTTGATATGACGCTGCAAGCCTTGCCATTCGAAGGCACGGTAGAAGTCGCCAAAATCGTCGTTGACTGGAATTCCTGCGGAGCGCGCCTTTTCCCAGTAGCGGATGACCAGATCGAGTGCAAAGGCTTCATCCCACTCGACGTAGGCATCGCGGAACAGGCTGACCACGTCGTAGCACAGCGGACCATTCACAGCGTCCTGGAAGTCAATCACGTACAACTCGTCGTCTTTGACCATCAGATTGCGCGAGTGATAGTCACGCAACATGAAGCCAGTCGGTTGCGCCAGGCATTGCGCCACGATCAGGGCAATCGAACGCTCCCAAGTCGCCAGGTCTTTGTCTTTGAGTTCGACGCCCAGATGTTTGCCCAGATACCACTCGCGGCCAATTTCCATTTCGCGACGCAAAAATGCGCCATCAAACGCTGGCAACTGCTCGGCCGAGGTGTTTTTCTGGATGTGGACCAGGGTATCAATCGCCTTCAGATACCAGGCTTTGGCGGTGCGTTCATCGGTCAGTAACTCCGAGAGCATCACGTCGCCCAGGTCTTCCAGCAGCGTCAGCCCAAGTTGCGCATCGTGCGCAATGACCTGTGGCACACGTACACCGGCGGCGGACAGCTGTTGCTGGATTGCCAAAAATGGCTGCGCATTGAATTGCTGTGGGTCGGCGTCCATCACCATCAGGCTGCGATCGGGCCATTGCGCACGCCAATAGACGCGAACACTAGCGTCGGAGCCGCCTGGTTGCAGGGTTTGGGGTGGCGCAATGGTGACCGAAGTCAGCCATTGCCTGATCTGATCGCCGCGCTCGGGGCTGCCTGGGGCGGGAATGTGAACGGTTTGCTGCATGAGACTCACTGCATTGCGGTAGAATCCGCCAATTCTATCAGCACGTCGCCCCGGCCCGCATGCTCGCCACTCCTCCCTTTCGTTGCACAGTTTTGATGTTCGCGCTGATAAGCGCGCTTTCGCACGCGGCCGAGGAGGCGCAAACCGAGGATGTGCCGGTCTCGATTGAGGCAGATCACATCGAAGGCCAGCAGCCCGACACCGCCAAAGCCACTGGCAATGTGCACATGACCAAAGGCGTCGAAGACTATTACGCCGACTGGGCGACCTACGACCAGTCGAACCAGCATTTGCTGGCTGGTGACAATGTGCGGCTGGAAAAAGAAGGCGACGTGATGACCGGTCACGAGCTGGATTATTTCCTGGATCGCAAAACAGGTACGCTGACTGACCCGGATTACCAGATCGCCCAAGGCCTTGGCCGCGGCAATGCGGTGACCTTGCTGTTTGAAGGTGACAAGCAATATCACTTCCAGCAAGGCCGCTTTACGACCTGCCCGGTCGACAATAACAGCTGGTATCTCAACGCCAAGAATATGTGGCTTGATTACAACGTGGAAAAAGGCGAAGCCACCAACGCCTGGATCGACTTCTACGGTGTGCCCATCCTGTACATGCCGTGGATGAACTTCCCGCTCAATAACAACCGGCAGACCGGTTTCCTGGTGCCAGCGTTGGCGGTGAACAACCGCAACGGCCTGGACCTGACGCTTCCGTTCTACTGGAACATCGCGCCGAACATGGACGCCACCATTTACCCGCGCTACCTCAGCGATCGCGGGCTGATGATGGGTGGTGAATTCCGGTATCTGGAGCCGTCATACTTTGGCTCGATCCGTGGGGATGTGCTGCAAGACAAAGAAGCGGACATGACCCGCTACGATATCTTTTTCAAGCATTCGCAGACGCTGACCGACCGCTTGCACTTGACCCTGGATATCCAGAAGGTCTCGGACGACAACTACTTCAACGATTTTGGCGATCGCGCGGCTGTCGCTTCGCAAACCAGCCTGCCCCGCCAGGGTGTACTGACTTACACCGGCGACGGCTGGTCCAGTTCGATGAACTGGCTGCATTACCAGACACTGCAAAGCGTCACCAATCCGATTGCGATTCCGTACGCGCTATCTCCGCAAATCACGTTTAACACTGCGCCGACCTATCTGGACGGTCGCATACAAACAAACGTGCAAGCGGAATTCACCAATTTCACGCATCCGACTGAAACCAATGGCTACCGCACCTGGGTTTACCCCAGCGTGTCAGTGCCGTTCCTGACGTCGTACAGCTTTATCACGCCAAAGATCGGCGTGCATGCCACTGAATACAATCTGACCGCGGCCAATGGCAACAGCGAGGGCAGCGAAAGCCGCGTGTTGCCGATCATGAGTCTGGATTCGGGTCTGGTGTTTGAACGCGACCTGGACTACAAGGGCGACAGCTATACGCAAACGCTGGAACCGCGCGCTTATTACTTGTATATCCCGTATCGCAATCAGTCAGGCCTGCCTAACTTTGACTCGGCCCAGACCGATTTCTCGTATTCGCAGATGTTCTCGGAAAACCGCTACACCGGTAACGACCGCATCAACGATGCCAACCAGATCACCGTCGCGCTAACTTCGCGCCTGTTTGAGTCTGACACTGGTATCGAACGGCTGAACGCAACCATCGGCCAGCGTTTCTATTTCAAGAGCCCGCAAGTTTCGCTGGATAGCAGCACGATTCCGAACACCAGCAAGTCCGATTTGCTGGTTTCACTGGGTGGCGAAGTCCTGCGCAAGCTCAATGCTTCATACGAAATCCAGTACAACCTGCAGGATCGCACCACCTCTTACAATGCCTTCAACCTGACCTGGCGACCGGACGACGCCAAGGTCTTCAACATGCGCTACATCTACAGCACCTACACCTCGCCGCTGACCAAGCAAGTGGACTTCTCCGGTCAATGGCCGCTGGGCGCGGGCTGGTATGGTGTGGGCCATGTGAATTATTCGCTGATCCCGTCCGATACCAACCGTTTTCTGGATACACTGGCCGGCGTTGAATACAATGCGGGCTGCTGGGCATTGCGTCTTGCCGCCCAACGTTACGTAACCAGTGACGGTGGCACCAGCAACACGTTCTACTTCCTGCTGCAACTTGGTGCACTCGGTGGTTTGGGGACAAATCCTCTTAGCGCCTTGCGCACAGCCATTCCTGGCTACACCGACATCTTTAGCCCTAACAAGTGATCGACTTTATGAAGCTCCGTTCCATTTTTGCGCTCGCTGCCCTGGTTACCACCATTGCGGCGCCAGTGTCTCAGGGCGCCGACGTCCAGACTGTCGACCGCATCGTGGCCGTGGTCAATCGCGAAGTCATTACCGCGAATGAACTGGCGGCCCGCGTCGCCCAGGTCCGCCAGAACCTCAAGTCCCAGAAAATCGCCGAACCACCGATGGACGTGCTGCAACGTCAGGTGCTCGAACGCATGATCAACGAAGACGTGCAACTGCAGTTCGCTGCATCTACCGGCTTGAAAGTGGACGATGCGCAGCTGGATCAAGCCACCACTGCGCTGGCCAAGCAAAACAAAATGACCGTGCCGCAATTTCGCGATGCGCTCACCGGCCAGGGCATTACCTGGCCTGAGTTCCGCAAACAGATCCGCACTGAAATGACCCTGCAGCGCTTGCGCCAGCGTGAAGTCGACAACCGCGTGGTCGTGACCGATGCCGAAGTCGATGAATACCTGAAGCTCAATGCCAACAAGCAGCAGATGGATTACCGTCTGGCGCACGTGCAAGTTGCAGTGCCGGAAAACGCCACGCCGGATGAAGTACAAGCCCGTCGCGCCAAGATTGTGGCAGCTCGCCAGGCCATTAGTGATGGCAAGGATTTCGGTACCGTGGCGGCACAGTACTCCACCGCCAAAGACGCAACCGAAGGTGGTCAACTGGGTTGGTACGCTGCTGGCAGCTTGCCGCAGCAAATGGTTGATCTGCTGCAACAAATGCAGCCGGGTCAGCTGACCGACATCATCCGCAGCCCGGCCGGTTTTGAACTGGTCAAGCTGATGGAAGTGCGCAAGCAAGACAGCCAGCAAATGGTTCAGCAAACTCACGTGCGGCACATTCTAATTCGTCCGAGCGAACTGGTTTCCGAAGCTGAAGCCAAAGCCAAGTTGATCCAGATTCGTGACCGTATCGACCATGGCACCAAGTTTGAAGAAATGGCTCGCGCCTTTTCGGAAGACGGCAGCGCAGCCAAGGGTGGCGATCTGGGCTGGATGAATCCGGGCGAAACCGTGCCTGAGTTTGAACATGCCATGGACGCACTGAAGATTGGTGACGTCAGCCAGCCGGTGCAAACGCAGTTTGGTTTTCACTTGATCCAGGTACTGGATCGCCGCCAGCAAGACGTGACGCAAGATCGCGAGCGCTTTGGCGTACGTAATGAACTGCGCCAGCGCAAGGCCGACGACCAGTACGAAAGCTGGGCACGTCAGTTGCGTGATACCGCCTACGTTGATCTGCGCCTGAAAGACGAATAAGCCAGTCGGCGTTGCAACGCATCAAGGACCAGTCATGAGCGCTCTGCCCCGCATTTCAGTCACCAGTGGCGAACCGGCCGGTATCGGCCCGGAGCTACTGGCTGCGCTGGCGGATGCCGCTCTGCCAGCGCAACTGGTTCTGCTGGGCGACCGTGCTTTGCTGCGTGAGCGCGCTGCGTGCAGCGGCAGCCAAGCCGAGTGGCCCGATTACCAACGAGATACCACGGCTGCTGTCTCGCTACTGCATGTGCCGCTGGCTCAGCCCGCTGTGGCAGGCCAGTTGAACACCGCCAACGCCCAGTACGTACTGGATATGCTCGACATCGCCACCGATGGTTGCATGACCGGTGAGTTTGCGGCGGTCGTCACCGCGCCTTTGCACAAAGGCGTGATCAACGATGGCGTGGCCAGCCAGTCCGGCAAGTTCTTTTACGGGCACACCGAATACCTGGCCGAGCGCACCCATACGCAGCGCGTGGTGATGATGCTGACCGGTGCCAATTTGCGCGTAGCGTTGGCAACCACCCATCTGCCACTCAAAGATGTGGCCGCCGCCATCACCGAAGACAGCCTGACTGAAACGCTAGAGATTCTGCACTCGGATCTCAAACACAAGTTTGGTCTGGCCAATCCTCGCATTCTGGTCGCGGGTTTGAACCCGCATGCGGGTGAATCCGGCCATCTGGGGCGGGAAGAAATTGACGTCATTATCCCGACGCTGGATAAACTGCGCGCACAGGGCATGACGCTGATCGGGCCGCTGCCCGCCGACACGCTGTTTAATCCGGCACAGCTGGAACGCGGTGACGCGGTTCTGGCGATGTACCACGATCAAGGCTTGCCGGTGCTCAAATTTGCCAGCTTTGGCGCGGGCATCAATGTCACGCTCGGCTTGCCGATCATTCGCACGTCGGTCGATCATGGTACGGCGCTGGATCTGGCTGGCACCGGGCGCGCCGACGCGGGCAGCCTGATTGCTGCCACAGAACTGGCCATTAATCTGGCCAATGCCGCTCACGGTTAATCCCGATTATCAACCGCCCCGGCACCCTATACAGTATCGCCAGCCAGTGCTTGAACACTGACATGGCGATTTTCCATTTTTAGAACTGGTTATCCAGAAAGCACATCGCATGGGCCACATTCCCCGCAAACGTTTTGGGCAGAACTTCCTGCAAGACCAGGGCGTGATTTACGACATCGTTGCCTGCATCAACCCGCAACCGGGCGAGCCGCTGGTCGAAATCGGGCCAGGTCTGGCTGCGCTGACCGAGCCGCTAATGGCGCGGGTTGGGCATCTGCACGTGGTGGAGATTGACCGCGATATCGTCACCCACCTGGTGCAGCGCTTCAAACCGGAACAACTGACCATTCATAACGAAGATGCGCTCAAGTTTGATTTCGGCGCGCTGGCCGCACACATTGCGCCGGGCAGCCGCATCCGGCTGGCGGGCAATCTGCCGTACAACATCTCGACCCCGCTGTTGTTCCATCTGGCGGAGTTCGGCTCGTCTATTGCCGACATGCATTTCATGTTGCAAAAAGAAGTGGTTGACCGCATCGCCGCTGAACCGGGCACGGCCGATTACGGGCGGTTGTCGATCATGTTGCAGGTGCGTTTTGCTACCGAACACATGCTGGATGTGCCGCCGGGCGCATTCTATCCGCCGCCCAAGGTTGATTCGGCCGTCATCCGGCTGATCCCGTGGCCAACGCCGCCGTGGCCGGTGGACGATATGCCGACACTGGAAAAACTGGTGCTCAAGTCTTTCGCTGCCCGCCGCAAAACCCTGCGCAACAACTTGCGGGGCGTGGTGGACGATGCCGAACTGGCAGGCGTGGATATTGATGCGGGCATGCGTCCGGAACAGATTACGGTCGAACAGTACGTGCGGCTGGCCAACTGGATGTTTGCGCAGAAGCGGGCCATTGGCGGATAAGCACAACTTGCCGTGGTCAAATTTTGCGAATTACCGTAAATTCGGTGCAGCACATCCTGTAAGCGTCCCCGCCATTCGCTGTGCCAGAACTCATCGCTCTGGCCCCACTGGCAGGGGCCAAACCAACCCCATCGGGCATACGCAATGAACGCAGAAACCGCCGCCATGATCCGCTTCAATCAGGTCAATAAATGGTATGGCCGTGAGCACCATGTGCTCAAAAACATCAGCCTTGAAGTCAAAACCGGCGAGGTTGTGGTGGTGTGCGGGCCGTCCGGTTCGGGCAAATCCACGTTGATTCGCACTATCAACCAGCTCGAAGCCATTAACGATGGCGAAATCTGGGTCGATGGCATCCAGGCAAACAACCCGAAAACCAATATCAATCGCCTGCGCGAAGAGGTTGGTTTTGTCTTTCAGCACTTCAATCTTTACCCGCATTTATCAGTACTGGAAAACATCACGCTCGCGCCGATTCGCGTACGCAAGATGAGCCACGTTGATGCCAACGCACGCGCCATGGAACTGCTGGAGCGCGTTGGCCTGGCGCACAAACGCGATGCTTATCCGGCCCAGTTGTCGGGTGGCCAGCAACAACGCGTCGCCATTGCGCGCGGCCTGGCCATGCAACCCAAAGTCATGTTGTTCGATGAGCCAACTTCGGCGCTAGACCCGGAAATGATCGGCGAAGTGCTAAAAGTAATGCAGGGTCTGGCCGGTACGGGCATGACCATGATGGTGGTAACCCATGAAATGGGCTTTGCCCGTGAAGTAGCCGACCGCGTTATTTTTCTGGATCACGGCGAAATGCTGGAAGAAGCTGCACCAGAAGAGTTCTTCCATCACCCGCAGCATGAGCGGACCCGGCAGTTTTTGCGGCAGATTCTGGCGCCAATGCACGGTTAAGGTGCATTAAACGCACCCCGACGGGGCCGGCAAAAATGTCGGCCCCTTTGTTTTTTATTAGTAAAATCCGCAACTTGCGTCATTATTCAGACAGCATGAAACTGAATCTGAAACTGCTTTGAACAACCCCGGCAATTCAGGGATATCACTAAGGGCGTTTGAAACGCTGCATCCCTATACTGCCGTCATGCCCATCACAGCTCGTGGAGAATAAAATGTTCAAACTTGTGCCCGCCGCACTGGCTCTTGCCGCCCTTTGTAGCATGACCGCCGCCCACGCCGAAGAACTGACCGGCACCCTGAAAAAGGTGAAGGAAAGTGGTGAAATCGTAGTGGGCGTGCGTGATTCGTCCATTCCGTTTGCTTATTACGACAACCAGCAAAAACCGATCGGCTACTCGATGGATCTGGCTGGCAAGATTGTGGACAACGTCAAAAAGACGCTGAACATGCCCAACCTGAATGTGCGCTACAACCTGGTGACCTCGCAGACTCGTATTCCGCTGGTCACTAATGGCACCGTCGACTTTGAATGTGGCTCCACCACCAACAACGTCGAGCGCCAGAAGCAAGTGGCTTTCTCGGTGGGCATTTTTGAAATCGGCACCCGTTTGCTGACCAGCAAGAAATCCGGCATCAAGGACTTCTCTGACCTGGCAGGCAAGAACGTGGTGACCACTGCCGGCACAACGTCCGAGCGCCTGATCAAGGCCATGAACGCCGACAAGAAAATGAACATGAACATCATCAGCGCCAAGGATCACGGCGAGTCTTTCCTGATGCTTGAATCGGGTCGCGCTGTTGCCTTCATGATGGATGACGCTTTGCTGGCCGGTGAAATGGCCAAGGCCAAGAGCCCGGGCGACTGGACTATTACCGGCAAATCGCAATCGTACGAAATCTACGGTTGCTCGATGCGCAAGGAAGATCCGCAGTTCAAGAAGGTTGTGGACGATGCAATCAAAGCCACCTTCAAATCCGGCGATGTCAACAAGATGTACACCAAGTGGTTCCAGCAACCGATTCCACCAAAGAATCTGAACCTGAATTTCCCGATGAGCGACGAGCTCAAGCAACTGATCGCCAATCCGACGGATAAATCTGCGGAACAGATGTAAACCGCGGTCGTCCCGAACAAAAGGGGGCAAAGCGCCCCCTTTTTTGTCATAAAGAAACCAACGCACACAGCAAGTACCCGCTCACCCCGGGTACCACAAGAGCTATGCCACGCCCGCCGGAGTTGATCTTGGGCGCCATGCTGGCTTGTGCTTTGCCATTGCTGCTGTCAGGGGGAATAACATGAATTACCACTGGGATTGGGGCGTGTTTTTCAAGCCCACCGGGGTAGGCTCGGAAATCTATCTGAACTGGTTTATTGCCGGCTTGGAGATGACCCTGGGTCTGGCGCTGGCGGCCTGGATTATCGCGCTGGTGCTGGGCACCATCCTGGGCGTAATGCGCACTTTGCCGGGCAAAATATTGCCGCGCATTGCCGGCGCTTACGTCGACTTGTTCCGCAACGTGCCGTTGCTGGTGCAATTGTTTATCTGGTACTACGTCATACCGGATTGGCTGCCCGAGAGCATAGGCAACTGGCTCAAGCAAGATATCTCGCCCATCATGAACGCCTTTATCACGGTCACCGTGTGTCTGGGCCTGTTCACTGCGGCGCGGGTCTGCGAGCAAGTGCGTACCGGCATTCAAGCATTGCCCAAGGGCCAGACCAATGCAGCACTGGCGCTTGGACTGAGCCTGCCGCAGGTTTATCGCAATGTGGTGGTGCCACAGGCGTTTCGCATCATCATTCCGCCATTGACCTCCGAGTTTCTGAACATCATCAAGAACTCGTCGGTGGCGTCATTGGTGGCTTTGCCGGAACTGCTGGCGCAAACCAAGCAGACGGTGGACTTTACCGCCAACCAGTTTGAAGCCTATACCGTCGGCACCTTGATCTACTTTGTGGTGAACATCGGACTGATGCTGTTCATGCGCTGGGTGGAAAAACGCCTGCGTGTACCGGGCCTGATTGCGCTGGGAGGCAAATAACATGCTGCATTTTTCTGATCTTTCCGGATCGCTGCCCGGCTTGTGGGACGGCATGAAAATCACACTGCAGATGTTGCTGATGGCAGTTGTCGGCGGCATGGTGCTGGGTACACTGCTGGCGCTGGCGCGACTGTCGAGCAACAAGTTTCTCAGTTCGCTGGGCGGGTTCTACGTTACTTACTTCCGTTCGATCCCATTGCTGATGGTGATCTCGTGGTTCTACTTTGCCGTGCCGCTGATCATTGGCTGGGTCACTGGCGCCAACCACCCTATCGGCGCTTTTGTGTCTTGCCTCGTGGCGTTCACCATGTTCGAGGCCGCGTATTACGCCGAGATCGTGCGGGCCGGCATTCAGGCGGTTTCGCGCGGCCAGATCAACGCTGCCTATGCGCTGGGCATGCCCTACGGCCAGGCCATGCGTCTGGTGGTGCTGCCGCAAGCGTTTCGCAAAATGACGCCGCTGCTGCTGCAACAGTCGATCATCCTGTTTCAGGATACATCGCTGGTCTACGCGGTCGGTGTGCTCGACTTCTTTAACGTCGCCTACTCCAAAGGCAACATCACGGGTGAATTGCAGCAGTACATCCTGCTGGCCGGTGTGGTGTATTTCGTGATCAGCTTCGGTGCCTCCCGCCTGGTGAAGCATCTGCAAAAAAGGATGACCGTATGATTTCCATCAACAACATCAGCAAGTGGTATGGCGAATTCCAGGTGCTGACCGATTGCAGCACGCAGGTTGAGAAAGGCGAAGTGGTGGTGGTGTGCGGGCCCTCGGGCTCGGGTAAATCCACGCTGATCAAGTGCGTTAACGGGCTGGAGCCATTCCAGCAAGGCACTATCACGGTGGAAGGCACCTCGGTAGGCGATGCCAAAACCAATCTGCCCAAGCTGCGCAGCCGTATCGGCATGGTGTTCCAGAACTTTGAACTGTTTCCGCATCTGACCATTGCCGACAACCTGACCATTGCGCAGATGAAGGTACTCGGCCGCGGCAAAGACGAAGCACTGGAAAAAGGCATGAAACTGCTGGATCGCGTCGGCCTGAAAGCGCAAGCCGCCAAGCACCCGGGCCAATTGTCTGGCGGTCAGCAACAGCGTGTGGCCATTGCGCGCGCGCTGGCCATGGACCCGATCGCCATGCTGTTTGACGAGCCAACCTCCGCGCTTGATCCGGAAATGATCAACGAAGTGCTGGATGTGATGGTGGAACTCGCCAAAGAAGGCATGACCATGATGTGCGTGACCCACGAAATGGGCTTTGCCAAGAAAGTGGCAAATCGCGTCATCTTTATGGATCGTGGCCAGATCATCGAAGATGCCAAAAAAGAAGAGTTCTTTGGCAGCCCGCGTTCGGAACGGGCGCAGGCGTTTTTGTCGAAGATTCTGCAGCACTGATACACCGCAGCATCGGCCGCATAGAAAAAGCCACGACTTCAGTCGTGGCTTTTTATTTACCCAACACAATCACACCAATACATTACTCCTGAGCGTCGCCCGGTTTGGCGTGGTCAGCGCGATGCTGCGCCCACTTGGCTTCACGCTCTTTCATCTTGGCTTGCAGTTGCTGCTGCTGGGCTGGCGTCAGCACGGCATACAACTGATGCTGGAACTTCAGCCGTGCCGCACGACCGGCCACCATTTGCTGCGCATCGGTCTGGACCAGTTGATCTGCCTTGGCATCGCTGTAATCGCTGGAGAACAGCAGCGCCTGCTCCTGATCATGGCTGGCCTTCATACCTTGCATTTGTTGCTGCATGGCCGAGCGGTTGGCTTGCATCAGTTGCTTGATCTGCGCTTTCTGGGCGTCGGTCAGATTCAGGTCTTTGAACATCATCCAGCCATCATGCGGGCCGTGCGGGCCTTTGTGCATGTGCTCTGCTGGCGGCTGAGTCGGTGCATCGTCAGCAAATGCGCTGGTGACCAGCGTGCCCATCGCAACGGTAGCGACAACGGCGGCAATCAGGTTTCGAGTCTTGAACATGGTTCACTCCTTTGCATATGACTTGTGGTTATCGGGTTCCGGCGGGGTCAACCGGCGATGGTTACATTATCCGGTGACCCTGTGTTAAGCGGTGTTAATCGATTGAAAAGACAAAGTAAAGTTTCGTATCAGGGCATTGCCAGCGGTATCAACCACGCCATTGCGGACGATTGCCGTGGTCACCACGACCGTCGTGCCAGTCACCGTGATCCGGGCGACCACCCCAATGTGCCGGAGGAGCCGGACGATAATAAACCGGGCGCGGTTGCACAACATACGGGCGATAAACCGGACGTGGCGGAACGTAATAGACCGGGGCTACCACCGGGCGAGGTGCGTAGTAAACCGGGGCGGGGGCTACCACCACCGGCGCTACGGCTACAGGCAGCCCCAGTCCGATACTGACCGATACGTGCGGGCTGGCCATGGCGGAACCGGCGCTCAGACCGATTGCGGCGGCGGCGATGCCAATCAGGTATTTGATCTTCAACATGGTGATCTCCAGAAAAGTGGTTTTACAGGACAAACAACCTGGCGCTGTTCTGCGTTGCCTTGGTCGTTTGGCGTGATTCCACTATGCTCGGCCCTTTGGTAAAGGTGGGTTATCGAAGTGCAAAGATTGCGTAAAGCAACCGCCCTTTACTTGGTTAATCCCCGCTAAATCAGCGAAGATGTGAACCGGATCACGCGAAAATGAATATAAGCAAAGGAAGCATCATGCGAATTCTGCTGGTGGATGACGACACCGAACTCTGCGCCATGCTGGCTGAATACCTCGGCACCGAAGGCTATGAGGCCGATGCCGTGCACGATGGCGAAGCGGGCGTTGCCGCCGCATTGTCGGGCAAGTACGGGATCATGGTGCTGGATGTCATGATGCCGCGCATGGGCGGAATTGAAACGCTGCGGCAAATCCGCGAGAAAAGCCGCATTCCGGTGATCATGCTGACCGCCAAGGGCGATGACATTGACCGCATTATCGGGCTGGAACTGGGTGCCGATGATTACGTGCCCAAACCCTGCCAGCCGCGTGAACTGGTGGCTCGCCTGCGCGCCATCTTGCGCCGCACCGGCAATACCGAAACCACAGAAGACGATCCGGTCGTGCCACTGGTTTCCGGCCCGTTACAACTGAATCCGGCATATCGGCGGGCCGAATGGAACGGCGAGCCGCTTGATCTGACCAGCTCCGAATTCAACCTGTTAGAGATGCTGTTGCGGGCACAAGGCAAAGTGCTCAACAAGAACGAATTGTGCGAGCAAGCGCTAGGCCGCCCGTTTACCCGCTATGACCGCAGCGTGGACGTCCACATGAGTAACCTGCGCCAGAAGCTGGGCAATTACGCCGATGGCCGCACGCCCATCCAGACCGTGCGCGGCATTGGTTATCAATGGCTGACGGAGTAAGCGATGCCTAAAGGACGTTTATTCTGGAAGATTCTGATCGGCTTCTGGCTCACGCTGATTTGCGTGTTCTTTGGTGTGGCCGCCGTTTTTGCCATTTACGATGAACAACGCGCCGTGGTGCAGGACGCACTGGCCACCAATCCGCGGTTGTCGGTCCTGACCACTTCGGCCGCCAGCGTGCTGCGCTATGGCGGCGTCAATGCGTTAACCGAGGTCTCCGCTTACTGGCCGCGCTTTGCCAAGACCAATATCCTGGCAGTGGGCGACGACGACAAAGACGCGCTGGGCCGCCCGGTTCCCGCCAATGCGCTCAGCATGGCGCGCCAGTATGTCCACAACAACAGACCCGCCAGCGCTGGCGAACCCGATCAAAGCACGCCCAGCGTAATCCAGGTGGTGACGCCGCAGCAGCAACATCTGCTGGTGTTTGCCGTGTTTGACGAAAACATGGTCCGGCGCACGCCACAACGACAATGGTTGCCGCCGCAAATGCTGTGGCTGGGTGCATTTGGTAGCCTGATTTTCAGCGCCCTGCTGGCGTGGTACCTCACCCGCCCTATCCGGCTGTTGCAACGCGCGTTTGATCGAGTTGCCAATGGCGATCTGGATGAGCGTATCGCTCCGCGCATGGGCCGACGGCGTGACGAAATTGCCGACTTGGGCCACGACTTTGACCGCATGGCCGAGCGCCTCAAACAGTTGGTCCACTCCCAGCGCCAGCTATTGCATGACGTGTCGCACGAGCTACGCTCACCGCTGGCGCGCCTGCAAGTAGCGGTAGGTCTGGCCCGCAAACAACCCGACAACATGATGACCAGCCTGGATCGGATCGAGCGTGAATCGAAACGCCTGGATGAGTTGGTGGGAGAGCTACTTACGCTCTCGCGGCTGGAAGCCGCTGGGCAGGCTGACCCGGATCACTACTTCGACATGATTGAACTGCTGGATGCAATTGTCGACGATGCCCGCTTTGAAGCCGAAAACGCCGGAATCCAGATCGGTCTGGGTATCGACCCGGCGCTAGCTAACCAGGAGGCCATTTTGAGTGGCCGAGCCGAGCCGATGTATCGGGCGGTGGAAAACGTGGTGCGCAATGCGCTCAAATATTCGCGGCCAGGGCAACGCGTAGACCTGGATGTACAACTGGCAGATGGCGGCAAAACGCTGGAAATCAGTGTGACCGATCAGGGCCCCGGTGCGCCGGAAGAACAACTGGAATTGATGTTCCAGCCGTTTGTGCAACTGGATGGTGAAAACCGCCAACCGGGCTATGGTTTGGGGCTGGCGATTGCCCAGCGTGCGGTACAAGCTCACGGCGGCACCATCAAGGCCACCAACCGTGCCCAGGGTGGCCTGATGATCTCTATCCGGTTGCCGTTGATGTCAGGGCTGACCGAGGCGGCGTAGCGTGGATTCGTTCCGGCTGCGGGACGAATCCATCACGCGCATTCTTTATTGCAGTGGCTGTGTCTGGACCTGCGCGGTAGCCGTTGTCGGGGCGGCGGTTAGCCCGGCGTGTTGCACAGGAGCAGGTGTGGCTGAAGGCGCTGTGGCCTTGTCGTAAGCCCAGCCGCCGACTGCGGCGGTGCCTTCGACACCCGCCTTGCCCACATCCCAGGCAATACCGGTTGCCGTAGTGGCCACGTTCACCGCAGCGGCTCCTACTGATACCACGGCACAACCATTCAGCGCTGCCAGCAGTGGCAAAGCCATCAATCCCAACGACCACTTCATTTTTTGCTTCATCTTCCTGAATATTCTTTTCTGCGGGCGCAAACCAGTGGCTGGCTGCGCCCATTTGTTGTTGCAAATCCGTTATTGCAAACCGGTTAAATTAGCGGCCCATACCGCCTACTTGTTGCGCCAGATAGGTGGCGTAGTTGTCGGTCATTCCACCGATAAAATCGAGTACGCGCCGATAGGTCTGGTAAATCGGCCACTCTTTGCGCGGCGCATTGTATTCCATCAGGTCCAGAATGCGCTTCATCCTGAAAGGCAATTCCGGCGAAACTTTGAGCTGGTAAGCGGCGTTGCAGAATGCATCAAGCAGGATATCCAGGCAAGTGAACGACCCCACCTCAATTTCCACCTTGCGCCGGGCGTTGAAAATACGGTCTCGCGCCAGTTGTTTGGATTCGGCAATGCCCTGGCGCACGCTGGCCGGGCAATCATTGAGCAAATCGCCCTGATAACTGCCTTCCATCAAGCGTGGATACTGGCGCAAGAACGCCTCCGCCACCTCGGCCACGCAGCGCCCGACTGCCTTGCCGCGCAACAACGAAATCTTGCGACGGGTTGATGGCGCCGCTGCGACTTCCAGCTGCAGCAATTCATGATCGCCGCCGCAGATTTTCAGCAAGATCGGTTCAACGATCTCGTACGGCAGCATGCCAATCTCGATACCGTCTTCCAGATCAAGAATGGCGTAGCAAATATCGTCAGCCGCTTCCATCAGATACGACAATGGGTGCCGTCCCCATTTGCCCGGCGAAAGTTGTGGCAACCCCAACTCGGAAGCCACTTGTTCCAGCAGTAGATGTTCAGATTGATAACAGCTGAACTTGCCCTTTTCACCGGCGTATTCGCTGGTCCACGGATATTTGAGCGTAGCGCCCAGCGTGGCAAAGGTCAGGCGCATGCCGCCTTCAAAGCGATGGTTTTCCAGTTGCGTAACCACCCGAAAGCCTTGCGCGTTACCTTCAAAGGTTTGCAGGTCACGGCGTTCGTCAGCAGTCAGGTTTTGCAGCAGGTAGGCATGTTCATCGCGGCGAAACCAGTCGCGAATCGCGTATTCACCGGCATGGCCAAACGGCGGATTGCCAATGTCGTGCGCCAGGCAAGCAGCCTGGATAATCGCGCCCAGATCATAGGGCGTGATGTGCGCTGGCAAACGGCCCTGCAACTTTTCGCCCACCAGAATACCCAAGCTACGGCCTACGCAGCCAACCTCAATCGAATGCGTCAGCCGCGTATGCACGTGATCATTTTCGGTCAGCGGATGCACCTGCGTTTTGCGCCCAAGCCGCCGGAATGGTGACGAAAACACAATGCGGTCGTGATCTTTGTGAAAGTCGCTGCGCGACGATTCGACATCGTGCGCTTCGTTACGCGGCGCGCCCAGACGTTCGGCACTAAGCAAGCTATTCCAGTCCATCATGATTTTGGCGATCCGGTGACTATACTGACGCAACAAAAAACGGGCCGCTGGCAAGCGCTAACGGCAAGGCATCATACCGCGTGGCCAGCCTGGCGCGGCACTTCATCAGTCGTCATATTGGCGACGTAGCGTTGTCTATTTTGATCCACACACGCTTGCATCAGGCTTGCTGCGGCGATGCCGACGCCGGGACAATGCCCTGTCAACCACACCGCCCCCACGCAATTGCTTGTCTTTACGGGTAAAACGGCCGCCCAGGGGAGCAGGAATTTAGTTAAAATGGCCGCCGTTTTTTTGCTGGGGTAGATCAATGGCACTGCTGGAAATTCGGGACGTGGTCAAACGCTTCGGCGACTTCACCGCCGTCAACCACGTGAGCCTGAGTGTTGAAGCAGGCGAGTTCTTTACCCTGCTCGGACCATCGGGCTGTGGCAAGACCACATTGCTGCGCATGCTGGCCGGTTTTGAAGAGCCGGATGAAGGTCAGTTGCTGCTGGATGGCAAACCACTCAATGGCGTTCCGCCAGAAAAACGCCCGGTACATACGGTGTTCCAGAGCTATGCCCTGTTCCCGCATATGACAGTGGCGCAGAACGTGGCTTTCCCGTTGAAGATGGCCAATATCCCGGCCGATCAGGTCAAAGCCCGTGTGACCGAAGTGCTGGATGACGTGCGCCTGGGCCAGTTTGCGCAGCGTTTTCCACATGAATTGTCCGGTGGCCAGCGCCAGCGCGTAGCCATTGCCCGCGCCCTGGTGAACCGCCCACGCGTGCTGCTACTGGATGAACCGCTGTCGGCGCTGGACGCCAAGCTGCGCGAGCAAATGCAGCTGGAACTGATCAACCTGCAAAAGGAAGTCGGCATCACGTTTATTTACGTGACGCACGATCAAGGCGAAGCACTGGCGCTGTCGCATCGTATTGCAGTCATGAGCCAGGGCCAGGTGGAGCAACTGGACGCCCCCGAGAACATCTACAGCTATCCCAAGAGCCGCTTTGTGGCTGACTTTATCGGCCAGTGCAATTTGCTGGATGCCACCATTCGCGAAATTGGCCCAGAGCGCATGAAGGTAGAGATTGCCGGCGTCGGCATGGCCGAAGCGCTGCCCGTTGCGGGAGCCACCGTCGGCCAGCAAGGCACGCTCACCCTGCGTCCCGAGAAAATCAAACTGGCCGCAACCCTGCCCACCGGCGTGGCCGACGAAGTCCACTTCAAAGGCACAGTGCATGACTGCCTGTATCTGGGCGACGTGACTGTGTACATCGTCGAACTGGAAAACGGTACGAAAATTGAGACCATGCTGCCCAACGCCGCATCGGGCCGCGCGCGCTTCTTTGATGACAATGATCAGGTAGAACTGGCATGGCGTTTCGACGCTGGCCATTTCTTGCTGGCGTGATGAGAGGCAGCCAGGGCCTGTCCCCATTTGTTTTGCAACCACCGCAGCCTTGAGCGGCTGGTCAGGCAAGAAATGAGGAGAGACGTCTGGTTATTCCAGATGAACGACGAATGACACTGCATGACTAGCCGGGCAAGGCTGCCCGAAGGGTTCTAGCCCGCAAGCCGCCATACGGTGTTGTGAACCTTGCCAATGAAATAACCATTGCCCGCGGTTCACGCCTTGTCTGGCGGCTTGCGGACCAGAACGGTGACTGCAAAACAAATGAGGACCGGCCCTAATGGCGCGCTCAAAAAACCTGGCAAAGTGGCTGATTTCCGGCCCGCCGCTGCTATATCTGATCTTCTTCTTTGCCATCCCTACGGCATTGATGGCGTTTGCGGCATTCCGCTTTCCCGGCGACTACGGCGGCTTGTTGCCGCTGATTGGCGCCGATCCGGCCACCGGCAAAACCGTGTTGCTGGTGAACAGCCAGAACTGGCACGACTACCTGACGCTGGATAACTTCGCGCGCTTCTTTCAGGAAGCGGTGTACGTCGAGTTGTTCATCAAGTCATTCGGTTATGCCGCGCTGACCACGCTACTGTGCCTGGGCATGTCTTACCCGCTGGCGTGGCTGATTGCCCGCAGCCCGAAGAAATGGCGTGACTTGCTGGTGCTGCTGGTGATCTTGCCGTTCTGGAGCAACTTCCTGATCCGCGTGTATGCCTGGATGATTATCCTGGGGCCACAAGGCTACTTTGCCAAAGTGGTGAACATGGCATTGGGCTGGATCGGCATCGCGCCGCAGCAGTTTCTGTTTACGCCGTTTGCCGTGATCATCGTGCTGGTTTATGTGCATCTGCCGTTTATGGTGCTGCCGCTGTACGCCAATCTGGAAAAGCACGACATGGCTTTGCTGGATGCCGCGCAGGATCTGGGCGCATCACGCTGGCAACGCTTCTGGAAAGTCACCTGGCCATTGAGCTTGCCGGGCGTCTACGCAGGAGCTGCGCTGGTGTTTATCCCGGCGCTGGGCATCTTTGCGGTGCCTGATCTGGTGGGCGGCACCGACGGCATCATGATCGGCAATCTGATCAAGCAACAATTTCTGGATTCGCGCGACTGGCCATTTGGTTCGGTGCTGTCGATCATGCTCACCCTGTCCGTGCTGCTGATGGCCGGTTTCATGACCATGCTTGGTCGCGGAGGTAAGCGCAATGCACTCTAAACAAAGCAAATGGCTGTGGGGCGCGTCCCTGCTGGTTTACGCATTTTTGTACATGCCGCTGCTGATTGTGGTGGTGTACTCGTTCAACGACTCCAAACTGAACGCGGAATGGGTCGGCTTTACCACTCAGTGGTACGGCGTGTTGTTCAACGACGACCAGATGCTCACAGCGGCGCGCAACTCGCTGCTGATTGGCGTCACCTCCAGCTTCTTCGCCACCATTCTGGGCACGCTGGCGGGTCTGGCCATGTACAAGTACAAGCTGCGCTTGCTGCCAGTGCTGGTGCTGACGCCGATTGCCATTCCGGAAATCCTGATGGCGTTGTCACTGCTGATGTTCTTTGTCGTGCTCAACTTCAGCATGGGCTATCTGTCGATTGGCCTGGCACACATTGCGTTCTCGATTGGCTTCGTGGCGATTGTGGTGCGCTCGCGTTTGCAAGGGATGGATGAATCGCTGGTGGAAGCCGCGCGCGACCTGGGCGCATCGCCATTGCAAGCGTTCTGGCAAGTCACCTTTCCGCTGATTCTGCCGGGCATCATCGCTGGCGCATTAATGGCTTTCACACTTTCGATTGATGACTTTGTGATTACTTACTTTGTAGCCGGCGCTGGAGCGTCTACCCTGCCGCTGCAGATTTATTCCATGCTCAAGATTGCCGTTACGCCCGAAGTGAACGCGATTTCCTCGCTGTTGATGCTGCTGACGCTGGCACTGATTGTCATCGCCGCCAAAGTCGCCCCGGGTGCCTTGCGCGCCAGTCACTAAAAACCCCAGTTACAGGTTCGGCCCGGTGCTGAACCTTCTTTCGCCGGTAAACTGCCTGCCCCAATCATTGGGGCGGGCAGTTTCATTGAGGAAGGACGTTATGAAAAAACTGTTGTTGTCGCTTTCACTGGTCGCACTGGCCAGCGCCGCCCATGCCGATAATGTGCTGCATTTGTTCAATTGGAACAACGCGGTGCCGGACAGCACCATCAAGGCGTTTGAGAGCCAGTGCAAATGCCGCGTTGAAGCCACTTATTACGGTTCGGTAGAAGAGATGCTGGCCAAGCTCTCGGCAGGTGCCACCGGCTTTGACGTGATCGGACCGGCCAACTACGGCATTACGCCGTTGGTGAAACTGAACCTGCTGCAGCCGCTGGATCACAGCAAGTTATCCAACCTCAAGAATATCGCCCCGGCTTTTGCCAATACCAGGCTTGATCCGGGCAACAAGTATTCCGCGCCGTATGACTTCACGGTCACACTCGTCGGATACAACGAAACCAAGGTCAAAGAGCTGGGCCTGGACCCGACCACGTGGGCCATTGCCTTCGACCCCAAGGTGCTGGCCAAGATCAAAGGCAAGATCACCGTACTGGATGATCCGCGTGAAGTGATCGGCGAAGCGCTCAAGTACAACGGTTTTTCGGCCAATTCCACCAATCCGGCCGAGCTGAAAAAAGCCGTGGCGACGATCGAGGCCGCCAAGCCGTATTGGGCGGCATTCAACAGCCAGAGTTACATCAAGGAACTCACGGTCGGCAATATCTGGGTGGCGCTGGGATACTCGAACGATATGTACCAGGCCCGCAGCGATGCCGCCAAAGCCAATCGCCCGTTCAAGATAGGTTACGCCTTGCAAAAAGAAGGCAACGGCATGACCGCGGATAGCTTTGTGGTCGCCAAAGCCGCGCCACGGGCCGATCTGGCGCATCAGTTCATCAACTTCATGCTTGATGGCAAAAACGCGGCTGAAACCACCAATCAGGTAGGCTCCGGCACATCCAACACCGCTGCTTTGCCTTTTGTGCGCGCAGACTTGAAAGCCGTGCCCGCTATCGCCCCGAGCTCCGCTCAAGCCAGCAAACTGGAGCAATTGACCGATCTGGACGCCAAAACCCGCCGTGCGTGGAATCAGGCCTGGACCGAGATCAAGGTCAGCAAATAAACGACAGTCGTTGCGGCGAGGTTTTCCAGAATATCTGATCTGGCATAATCGCCGTTTTCCGGCGTGGGACAGCGTATTCCGCGCCCTTTTTTGTGGTTCCGCAACTGGAGTGTCAACCCGATGAAAAAGCTTTTGATGGCCTTGATGTTGGCCGCAGGCGCCGCCCACGCTGAAGATGTTTTGCATATCTACAACTGGAACAACTACATCGCGCCGGAAACCGTAAAGCGCTTTGAAGCCGACTGCAAATGTAAAGTGGTGCAGGATTACTACGGTGCCATGGAAGAAATGCTGGCCAAGCTGGCCGCTGGCGCCAAGGGTTACGACGTGATCGTCCCTACCGGCTTTGCCCTGCCGCCGCTGATCAAGCAAGGCCTTGTGCAGCCGCTGGATAAAACCAAAATCCCGAACATCAAGAACATGAACCCGGCGTTCATGAACAGCCAGTTTGATCCGGGCAACAAGTACTCGATCCCTTACGCTTTCACCACCACGTTGATTGGTTACAACGACAAAAAGATCAAGGAACTGGGCATTGATCCGACCAGTTGGTCTGCCATTTTTGATCCGGCAGTGCTGAGCAAGATCAAGGGCAAAGTCACCGTACTGGACGACCCGAAAGAACTGTTTGCTGCCGCCATGATGTACAACGGTTTCAATCCGAACAGCACGGACATGAAACAATGGCAAAAGGCCAAGGACACCATCATCAAGGCCAAGCCTTACTGGGCTGCGTTCAATAACCAGAGTTACATCAAGGAACTCACGGTCGGTAACATCTGGCTGGCGCATGGTTATTCCAGCGATTTCTTCCAGGCCAACGCTGATGCCCACACCGCCAAGCGTCCGTTTGGCGTGGCGTATGTCCTGCAAAAAGAAGGCAACACCTTGTCGGTGGATAATGTGATGGTGATGAAGTCCGCACCGCGTCCGGATCTGGCGTTCAAGTTCATCAACTTCATGACTGATGGCAAAAATGCATCCGATCTGACCAACATGATCGGCTCGGGCAACCCGAACGCCGCCGCCGGCCAGTTTGTGCAAGCTGACATCAAGAAAAACACCGCGGTATTCCCGGCTCCAGCTGATATGAAAAAGCTGTATCAACTCAACGCTCTGGAAGGCAAACCGCTGCGTGATCTGAACCGGCTCTGGACGGAAGTGAAGACCGCCCGGTAAGCTTCAAGGGGTAGCCAGTCTGGCTACCCTTTTTTCATTGCCCTCCGGCCTCATGCGCGCACTCCCTCCCATCAGCTTCCTGGCCCACCGTACTGCCCCCACTCGCGTGGCGCGCTACTTCTTCTGGTGCTACCTGCTGGTTGTGCTGCTGGTCTCGTTTTACCCGTTCTCCGGCTGGCGTTTTACCGGTGAACCGATCTTTGCCTTCTATACCTACCCGCTGCCGTATTACTTCACGTTTTTCGACAATCTGATCAACGTGGTTGCTTATTTCCCGCTGGGATTATCCGCCGCGCTGGCCATGCGGCGCTGGCGCTGGCTCGGGCCCTTACTGGCAGCGCTGATCGGCATCCTCACGTCGTGCGGGGTCGAATTTGTGCAGCAGTTCATTCCGACCCGGGTGGCGTCCAATATGGACATCCTCTCCAATGGCTGCGGCAGCGTCATTGGCGCGTTTGTGTCGGTGATTGTGGCGATGCGCCGCTCACAACGGCGCTGGCTGGTGTTCCGGCATTCGCACCTGTTTCCCGGTGGTGCAGCGGAATGGGGCATGGTGTGGCTGGGCCTATGGCTGATTACCCAGTTCGATCCATCCGTGCCGTTCTTTGGCGTGGTCGATGAACCACGCGGCATCCCGCAACCCATTCTTGCGCCCATGGGCGATCCAGCTTTGTTTTTGAACCTGCTGGAAGGCTGCGGCATGATGCTCAACACACTGGGCGTATGCTTGTTTGTGTCAGTGCTGGTGCGCCACAGCCGCGAGATACCCCGCGCGATTGCGTTGCTGGTCACGGTGGTGCTAGCCAGCAAAATCGTCTTTGCCGGGGCCATGCTCAAGTGGGTGGATTTTTTTGCCTGGATCAACCACAACGTGGCTTTGGGTGGCTTGGCAGCACTACCCTTGCTGGCAGTGCTGTTGCGGCTGAAACGCCCATGGCGGGCGCTGGCCGGGGCCGTGTGCTTGCTGGCGACCGTATTGGTGAGCTGGATGTGGCCACTCACACCCCAACTGTCGGCCATTTTGCCGTTGTTCCGCTGGAACTACGGCCATCTGATGCACTTCCGCGGACTGGCGGCGCTGATCAGCGATCTGTGGCCCTACGGCACCATGTTGTTCCTGCTGGGCTTTGCCGCGACCTACCGCAGCGAGAACGAGCCCGACTGGTGAGTGCGCAAATGCGACTCAGGGCTTGTGCAGTCGCGCTATACGCCGTGCTTCGGCATCCTGCCAGCGCTTTTTCTCGATCTGTTTTTCTGGCTCAAACAGTGGCACTGGCGTGGTTTTACCATCGTCCCCTATCGCCACCATGGTGAAGTAGCAACTATTGGTGTGCCGTACCGTACGCTCGCGGATGTTCTCGGCGATCACCTTGATGCCGATTTCCATTGAGGTGCGCCCGGTGTAGTTCACGCTGGCCAGAAAAGTCACCAGTTCGCCGACGTGAATCGGCTGCTTGAAGGTGACCTGATCCACCGACAGCGTCACCACATAGGTTCCTGCATAGCGGCTGGCACAGGCATAGGCCACTTCATCCAGCAGTTTCAGCAATTGCCCACCATGCACGTTGCCAGAAAAATTGGCCATTTCCGGCATCATCAACACGGTCATGGAAAGCTGGTGGCGGGGAGTGTCGCTCATGAAATGTTCCTGGATAAGTGAACGCGGCAGATACGATGTGGATATACCAAAAGTAACGCCGGGCAAGCCCGGCGTCATCTGGATTATTTGCAGCGTCTGACTTAAACCACGCCAGCGTGATGCGCCTGCGCGTCGGCATGATAGCTCGAACGCACCATCGCACCCACGGCGGCGTGCTTGAAGCCCATCTTGTACGCTTCTTCCTCAAACATCTTGAACACATCCGGGTGCACATAACGCAGCACCGGCAGATGGCCATTGGAAGGTTGCAGATACTGGCCGATGGTCAGCATGTCGATGTCGTGATCGCGCATGTCACGCATCACTTGCAGGATTTCTTCATCAGTTTCGCCCAGACCGACCATGATCCCGGACTTGGTATTCACGTGCGGGTATTTGGCCTTGAAGTCTTTCAGCAGCTTGAGCGAATGCAGATAATCCGCGCCGGGGCGGGCTTGCTTGTACAAGCGCGGCACGGTTTCCAGATTGTGGTTCATCACGTCCGGCAAACCAGCGGCAAAGATATCGACAGCGATATCAAGGCGGCCGCGGAAATCCGGCACCAGCACTTCGATCTGTGTGGCCGGGCTGGCCGCGCGGGTCTTCTGGATGCATTCCACAAAATGCTGGGCACCGCCGTCACGCAGATCGTCACGGTCGACCGACGTCACCACCACGTAACGCAGCTTGAGCGCAGCGATGGTTTCAGCCAGATGTTGGGGTTCGTTCTCATCCAGCGGATTGGGACGGCCGTGGCCGACATCGCAGAACGGGCAGCGACGGGTACAGATGTCGCCCATGATCATGAAGGTGGCTGTGCCCTTGCCGAAGCACTCCCCGATGTTGGGACAGGACGCCTCTTCGCATACCGTGTGCAGCTTCTGGTTGCGCAGAATGTCTTTGATTTCGTAGAAGCGGCTATTGGTGCTGGGCGCCGTAACGCGAATCCAGTCCGGCTTCTTAAGCTTTTGTTCCAGCGGAACAATCTTGATCGGGATACGCGCTGTCTTGGCTTCGCCTTTGTGTTTTACACCGGCGGAGTTGGAAGCAACAGGGGAGGCAATCTCGGAGGCAGTCTTGAGTTCTTCAGTCATCGTGTCAGCGCAACCCTTGCTTGTGGCAAGCGTTAATCAGTTGATTTGTTGCAGAATTTTGTCGGCCATTCTACGCGCAAGCGTGGCAGGTGTCTCGGCAAAGCCGTAATCACTCAATTGAGCAATCCGCAGGCCTTCGTAGCCGCACGGATTGATCCAGCCAAACGGCTGCAAATCCATGCCGACATTGAACGACAAACCATGAAATGAACAGCCATTACGAATGCGCAAACCCAGCGCGGCAATCTTGGCCTCGCCCAGTTCATCACGCACATATACGCCCGGCGCATCGACCTTGCCCCAGGCTTCGATATCAAAGTCTGCCAGCAAGTTGATAACGCTTTGTTCCAGCTTGCGCACCAGTTCACGCACACCGAGCTTGCTGCGACGCAGGTCCAGCATGGTGTAGGCGATCAGCTGGCCGGGACCGTGATAGGTGACCTGCCCGCCCCGATCAATCTTGACGATGGGAATATCGGTCTGGCGCAAGATGTGTTCCGGCTTGCCCGCCTGGCCCAGGGTGTAGACCGGCGGGTGCTCGAGCAACCAGATTTCGTCCTGGCTATCCGGCGTTCGGGCATCGGTGAAGTCCTGCATGGCGTGCCATGTCGGCTCATAGGCTTGCAGGCCGAGCGGGCGGACCAGCACGCCGCCGACCTCAGCCGGTTGCTGATCGTGCCAGCCCTCTGTGGCGACCAGCACACCGTTGTTCTCCTCACGCCTCACGCCTTGCTCCTTTTAGCCCCGGTTGAGCGGGACACACCATCACAACACCATGCGTACCAGCGGATGCGCCCGCAACGCGGCATCAATGGCGTGCACTTGTTCAACGCTCTCAAACGTAATGGAGAGCGTGGCGGCGTAGTAATTGCCTTCACGGCTTTCGCGAATGGTGACCAGCTCAGCCAAAAAGCCGGGGATATGCTGTACGGTCACTTCCATCAGCGCAGCGTGAAATTCGTCCTGGGCGACCTGCTTGCGGCTCACCGCTTTTACCGGGATCAACACGGGAAACTCAACCAGGTCTTCCAGCTTGGGCTGGCCCAGATCAGTCAGGTTAACTTCGCTCATGCTTGTGGCTCCTTGTGGCGCATTACGTCGCGCTTGAATTGCTGATAATGGCGATACATGGCCCGGAACAATGGCCCGGGCTGCCCGCTACCAACCGGGCGGCCATCCATAATCACCACTGCCAACACCTCTTTGGACGATGAAGTCAGCCAGACTTCGTCGGCATCACGCACTTGCTGCTCGGTGATCTCACAAACCCGATGCGCCATACCATGTTGTCGGGCCAGTTCCAGGATGAGGTCGTAAGTGATGCCGGTGAGCATCAGATGCGAGGGTGGTGGGGCCAGTATTTCGCCTTGAATGACCACAAAGATGTTGCTCGATGAGCCTTCTATCAAGAGGCCATCCCTAAATAGTACCGTTTCCGCCGCCCCTTCAGCCACCGCCAACTGACGAAGCAACACGTTGGCGAGCAGTGTCGTGGCCTTGATATTGCAACGCAGCCAGCGGATATCCGCCGCAGAAACCACCGCGACGCCCTGCTCTACCAGATCCGGCGACGGCTGAGTCAGCGGGTCGGCATAGATCAACACCGTGGGTTCAACTTTCGTCGGAATCACATGATTACGCGGGTACGCTGGCCCGCGGGTTACCTGCAAATAGACCGACTGATCGGCAAAACCCTGCAAGCGGATGATCTCCAGAATCAGCGTTCGCCAGGTTTCCCGCGAATGCGGGTTATCGATCTGCACGGCAGCCAGGCTGTTTTCCAGCCGGGTCAGGTGTTCATCCAGCCGGAACGGCAAGCGGCTGTACACCGGAATGACTTCGTACACACCGTCACCAAACAGAAATCCGCGATCCAGCACCGGCACCTGGAGTTGCTCCAGCGGGGCAAAACGGCCATTCAGATAAGCGGTGAGTTCGGGAATTTGCATGGCGAAGTCTCAGGGCTGCACAAAGTAATATTCCATTATGGCCTTGGCTGGGCCTGCTGAAACCTGGTGATTTACCGTCAACTCAGACAACCGCTGGCGTTGTCAGGAAGGCCTTATTAAAAACTTGTAATATTCTGTTCACATTAGAGCCTTAATCTCGCAACAATTTTCGGGCGCCCACGTCGCATACAACAATTGAAAACTGGCCATTTGAGCTGGTTTCACTCGGAGATGAGCCACCCTCGGGATGGCAGCTTGAAGCGCCCTAACCGCAACCACTGCGAGGTTTTAACCCGATGCCAGCCAATATCTTGCTCGTTGAAGACGAACCAGCCATCCAGGAACTGATTTCCTTCAACCTGACTCAGGCCGGCCATCACGTCATGCGGGCCGATTCAGCCGAATCTGCAGCGCATATCGTGCGTAATGCTTTGCCCGATCTGATTTTGCTGGACTGGATGCTGCCCGGCATGACCGGCATTGAATTTGCCCGCAAGCTGCGCGGCGAAGAACGTACCCGCCAGATTCCGTTGATCATGCTCACCGCGCGTTCGGATGAACAAGACAAGATTATTGGGCTGGATACCGGTGCCGATGATTACATCACCAAGCCATTCAGCCCGCGTGAACTGCAAGCGCGCATCAAGTCGGTGCTACGTCGCCGCTCGCCGCAAGTGACGGATGACTTGGTCGAAGTACAAGGTTTGCGGCTGGACCCAACCACTCACCGTGTCACCGGCAACGGCGACCCGATTGATCTGGGCCCGACGGAATTTCGTCTGCTGCATTTTTTCATGACTCACCCGGAGCGTGTACACTCGCGCGCCCAATTGCTTGATCAGGTCTGGGGTGATCATGTGTTTGTGGAAGAGCGCACCGTGGACGTACATATCCGCCGTCTGCGCTCGGCACTGGAAATCTCCGGCTATGACCGGTTAATCCAGACTGTGCGCGGCACCGGTTACCGCCTTTCCGCACAATAAAAACCAGTTGAAAAATCCACCGGCTTTATAAAACCGTAAGCCGGTGGAAAAATCGTAATAAACTCATGCCAGTCTCGACCGCATAAAAACCCGTTCCGCTTTCGGACTTTTCGATGATTTGGCTGCGCTCGACCATTTACTATATTTCTATCGCCCTCGTGGCCTTGCTGGTGTCTGCCATCGCCGGGCCGCTCTGGGGTTTATCTCTGGCGGTGATCATTCTTGGAATGGCCACCGCATTCCATTTGTTCAATCTGGCCCGTTTGCTGCGCTGGATGCGTAACCCGCGCGTTGATAACGTGCCTGGCAGTTTTCTGCTGTGGCAAGACTTGTTCGACCGGCTGTATGACCAGGTTCGTTCGCAAAAGAAAACCCAGGAACGGCTGGCACATATGCTGGAGCGCTTTACCAGCGCTGGCGAAGCGTTGCCTGATGGCGTGATCATGCTGGATGAACACGACCGGATTGAATGGTGCAATCAGGCCGCCAGCCAGCATCTGGGCATTGATCGTGTTACCGACATCTGGCAAATCGTCACCAACATCGTGCGTCAGCCGAGCCTGCGCGAATATCTGCGCATGCAGGATTTTGCGCACCCGCTGATGCTGCGCACGACTCGTCCTCACGAACAGGTGTTGTCAGTGCAACTGGTGCCGTTTGATTCAACCCGCAAATTGCTGCTGTCGCGCGATATCACCCAGCTGGATCGGGTCCAGACGGTGCACCGCGACTTCATTGCCAATGTCTCGCACGAACTGCGCACGCCGCTGACGGTGGTCGGCGGGTTTATCGAGACCATGATCGACATTCCGCAACTGGACGAGACCACGCGCGGCCAGCAACTGCAATTGATGTACGACCAGACCCAGCGCATGCAACGGCTGGTGGATGACTTGCTGACTTTGTCGCGGCTGGAAAACGGCCAGCAGATGAAGGAAGAAGAAGTCGACGTGCCGCAATTGATGAAACTGATGCAGGCCGAAGCGGCCGGTTTGTCGCAAGGTCGCCATGAAATCCGCATCGGCACTCTGGCGCCGATCCGCTTGATTGGTAATCACGACGAACTGCATTCGGCGTTTGGCAACCTGGTGTCCAATGCCATTCGCTACACGCCGACCGGCGGGCAGATCACCATCAACTGGCAAGCCGATGGCGAGCAACCTGTGTTCAGTGTCCAGGATACCGGCATCGGCGTGGCGCCCGAACATTTGCCGCGACTGACCGAGCGCTTTTACCGGGTGGATCGCGGTCGTTCGCGTTCGACCGGTGGTACCGGGCTGGGGCTGGCGATTGTTAAACATATTCTGCAGCGGCATCAGGCGCAGCTGGCAGTGAAATCCCGGCTGGGTGAAGGCAGCGAATTTTCGGTGCGCTTCCCACCGCATCGCTCGCTAAGTGACTGAGCTGGCGTGATCTGTAACGGCCAGAAATTCGCAAAAAGCAGCCCAATGCGAGGGCGTACGTCGGGAAAACCCCGATTCTTGTGTTTTATTTATGCGCCCTGGCCCCATATACTTGCGTACCGCCGGGCGCTACGCGAGCCGGTAGTGTGAAATCTTCGAAGTGATCGCATGTCCAACACAGTGTCATTAGCGGATAATGACGGATGAATTGGGCGGTTACGCCTTTTTATGACAACGTATGAATTTGAGGTGAATGCAATGAGTAGAATCGCTGCCATCAAGCCCTTCGGGCAACGTATCTGGCTGGATAACCTGTCCCGCGGCCTGCTGAAATCCGGCGAACTGGCTCGCCTGATCCAGGAAGACGACATCGCTGGCGTCACATCCAACCCGGCGATTTTCTACAAGTCCATCAGCTCCGATGAACTGTATGCAGGCGACCTGGCTGAGCTGAAAAAGCAAGACCTGACCGCTGAACAACGCTACGAAGCACTGGTTGTGCCGGACATTCAAGCCACTTGCGACCTGACCGCACCGATGTACCGCGACACGAAGGGTCTGGATGGCTACGTCAGCCTGGAAGTCTCGCCGACTCTGGCTAACGACGCACAAGGCACCATCGACAACGCCAAGCGTCTGTGGGCTGCCATCAATCGTCCAAACGCCATGATCAAGGTTCCGGCTACTCCAGCTGGCGTGATCGCGTTTGAAGAACTGATCACCTCCGGCATCAACGTGAACATCACACTGATGTTCAACCTGAAGCATGTTGATGACGTGACCAACGCCTACGTGCGCGGTCTGGAAGCACGTGTTGCTGCTGGCCTGCCGATTGATCACATCCGCGCAGTGGCATCGGTATTCCTGTCCCGCGTTGATACCCTGATCGACAAAAAGCTGGAAGCGCTGGGCACACCAGAAGCCAAGGCTCTGTCGGGCAAAGTAGCTATCGCTTTCGTCAAGGTGGCTTACCAGCACTACAAGAAGCTGTTCCACGGCAGCCGCTTTGCGGATCTGAAAGCCAAGGGCGCACATCCACAACGTCTGCTGTGGGCATCCACCGGCACCAAGAACGCTGCTTTCCGCGACACCATGTACGTGGAAGAGCTGATCGGGCCAGAAACCGTTAACACCGTGCCAGACGCTACCCTGAACGCATTCCGCGATCACGGCGTTGCTGCTGACAAGCTGGAAACCAACACCGAAGCTGCGGTTGAGACTCTGGTCCAACTGCGCAAGGTAGGCATTAACTACAACCTGATCGGTGAACAACTGCAGGTTGAAGGTCTGAAGCTGTTTGACGAAGCGTTTGAAAAGCTGCTGGAACTGACCAAATAATTGGTCCAGTCTCACTGGCATAAAAAAACCGGCTTTCATGGCCGGTTTTTTTATTGGTCTCGCTCAAGACACTCAACCCGTCATCAATGCTTGCGCCCGTTCCAGATAGGCCACCATCAGTTGCGTACGCTCACGCCCGAACACCAGCGAGGCCACCTGCGCCACCACAGAACGCTGCTGGCCTGGCGCACATTCGTCCGCAGCATTGGCCACCCAGCACTCACAACCACTGATGTGGCCGAGGGGCGACACGGTCACCGTATTGGCGCCGATCTTGCACCAGTTGCTATTGGCTGCAGCGCGGATGTGGTCCACGTCGTACAGGTTGGATGAGGTCATGCCTCCCGCAATGGCATAGAAGTCGTGCTCGCCATCCCACGCGGCAATACTGGCGGTGCTTTGATTGATAACGCGGCCATTGAATGGCCAGGCGGTATACATGGCTTGGGCCGGGCTGGCCAAGGCGAACAGGACGGCGGCAAAACAACCTGCAACTGCAATTCGTTTCATATCGACGGCTGGAATAATCTGAGTGGCCTGCTTAACAGCAAGAACCGGGCCAGCTGTGGCAAGACGCCTTGTTTTCAGAGACTTAGCCAACATGCCAGTTCATTGCTGACTTGTTTCAGCCAGGTTAAGAACTCATGACGTCGCCATATAGCGACGCTTACTCTATGCCATATGGCTATTTGCTTGATTTGAATGCGGTATGACTGTCGCCATATGGCGACGCCGACGTCAGAAAGTGACAAATTCGTGACGATTTAACCGCAATGAAGGCGTAACTGGTGCGCGCATGCCCGGCGTGGGAAGAGCCGAATCCTATATCCGCCAGGCAATAAAAAACGGGCCAGTCTTGCGACCGGCCCGTCCGTTCAAGGAGATATCGTCAGCGTCAACGCGACTTATTTCAAGCCCACGGTTGCATCGGGATTCTCTTGCTGCAGGATGTACTTGGTACCGCCAATGGTCACGACATAGTTCGACGGACCAGAGATCGGCAGGTAGTAGTTCAACGCCACGGTCACAGTCTGCCCCGGGGCGATGGTTTGCCAGGTCGGAACGCTGAACTTGGCATGGTTGTAGTTGGCCTTGAAGCCACCAATATTGTTCGGACCACTGTAACCCGCCGAAGTATTGGTCAAACCGAAGCCAGACTGATCCGCCATGGTGGCCGGAGTCGAAACCGGGTAATCAAACTCGATCGTGGTACCGCCCGGGATGGTTTGCGTGGTGTTGTTGGTCAACTCCATCTTGGGGGTGATCGGGTAGTTGTTATCGCCCAGCGGCCACTGATCCAGCGTAATCCCCAGCGCTACCGAGGTCGTCGGCAGTGTGGTTTCGGCCTTCTTGTTGCCATACGGCGCGGCAGCGGTGAAGGCGTTGTAGATGTCGGTGGTCAGCGTGGTGCCCATGTAGTACTCGCCCTTGCCGCCGTTCATGCTGGCGTTCCAGGCATAGTCACCGGCCAGTTCCCAGATCATGGCGCCGCCGATACCGTTGTTCACGATATATTGGGCCTTGGCCTGGATGGACTGCTCGGTTTCGGTCGACAGGAACACTTGCTTGGTGGCATTCCACAACCACGGCGCGACCAGCGTTGCGCTGTAGTTAGGAACATACGTGCCGGTGATGGTCTTCTCGGTCACCTTGTAGGCGTCCAGATAGTCCGGAACGATGCCATTCTGCAAGTTCAGGGTATGCCACAACGGGTTGCCCCCGCCCGGCACCGGATTGCCTTGGGTGTCCAGGTCATACCACACGTTATCGATACCGGTCGCACCCTGACCGCAAGTCGCAATGCCCTTGCAAGTAATGGTGCTGCTCACTGTCGGCGAAGTACCCCACAAGCCGTTGGTGCCGCCCGTCACGCCCTTCCAGCCACGGGTGTAGTACGGCACACCCAGGTTGATCCGGCCTGCTTGCATTGCGCCACGATAATAGTGGAAGGCCCAGTCGGTGTTCAGATAACCAATGCCGCCGTATTGCGAAGCGCCGTACACGCCACCCGCCTTCAGTTCAGCATCGTTGCCATCGTCAAACAGCGCGGCGTTCGGACCGACATACTGGTTCCATGCGCCATGCAGGTCGTAGGACATCAAGCTGGCGTAGTCCAGATACTGCAGACCGGACATGTTTTCTTCGCCACGCAGAATCCAGCCCGAAGCCGAACCGGCAATGCTCAGCATGTAGTACTTGTTGTCGTTGGCCGCTGCGGCATCCAGTTTCTGGCGCAGGGTTTTGAGCAACAAGTTGTAGCTGGTCATCAAACCTTTCTGACGTGGCCCCGAGATGGAGAAGTCGTCCGGGTTACCGGCTTGCGAGTTGGTGGTTGGGTGCTCGTAGTCGATGTCCACGCCATCAAAGAACGTGTACTGACGCAGGAACGCCACGACCGAATCGGCAAAGGTATTGATCCCGGCCGTGTTGGTGGAGCCATCGGCATTGGTGGTCATGGTGTAGAAACCAGTACCGCCCGCCCAGCCGCCAATCGACATTATCACTTTGACGTTCGGGTTGGCTTTCTTGTATTGCGCCAGCAGGTTGAAGTGCCCCTTGTATGGCAACGAGGTGTCCATCTGCGCGCCAGCCACACCCGGCCAGGTCAGGTTGATATCGGCGCTGGTGGCGCTGGTATCAATGGCGATCTTGTAGGTGTTCTGGTCAACCGTCGCAAACGCGTAGTTCAGGTGCGAGATCTTGTTCCATGGCACGTTGTTCACCAGGTAAGACGGAGTGCCATCCACACCGGTGCGCCAGCTGGCGAAGTAACCCACGATCCGGCGATTCAGCCCGTTGGCCAGCACTTCACGGCCATTGGCGTCATACACCTTGCAATACGGCACGCCGGTCGCACCGGGGATCAGACCATCCGGACGGCAAGCATTGGCTGACGGGGTTGGTGCAGGCGTTGGTGTCGGGCCTGGCGCTGGTGTCGGTGTTGGTGTTGGTGTTGGTGTTGGTGTTGGTGTTGGTGTTGGTGTTGGTGTCGGTGTCGGTGTCGGTGTCGGTGTCGGTGTCGGTGTCGGTGTCGGCGTCGGTGTCGGCGTCGGCGTCGGCGTCGGCGTCGGTGTTGTATTGCCACAGTTACCGACGATCAACCACGGCTGGCCGCTGCCCGTAACACCGGAATTGGTAGCCGGGCTCTGGCCCTGGGTCCACCAGTTGGCCTGGTAGTTCACGCCATTCAGGCTGACCAGCGCGCCAGTGCTATAGGCAGTGGTGGCATTCCACGCTGCATTACAGTTACCGGAGGGAGTCGGTGCCGGAGTGGGCGTTGGTGTTGGAGTAGGTGCCGGGGTTGGCGTCGGAGTCGGCGCAGGTGTTGGGGTAGGAGTCGGTGTCGGAGCTGGTGTTGGGGTAGGAGTCGGTGCTGGCGTTGGGGTCGGCGTTGGTGTGCCGCCGGCATCCGCGCCAAGATCTTTCCACAGGCTCGGGGTTGCCGCCGGGTTCCAGTTGGCACCGACATAATCGGTCTGGGTTACCAGCGCTTGATAATCGTGACCGTTGTAATAAACGATCGTGCCAGCGGTATAGGTACCGCCATCTTGCCAGGTCGGGTACGCGGCGAACGCGTATACCGCAGCCAGGGCAATGGGCAAGGCCGCCAGGGCCAGCCGCTTGCTTTTCATGGTTAAGTCTCCAATCCAGTTTTGTTTATATCGAAGTGACCCGTTCATGATTTCGACGGGCCTTTCAAGCGCAGGCTTGTAAGAAAAGCCGGATTACGCGCTCGCGGGCGAATGCTTATGGGGCCGCATTCTGCCCTTGAACCTTCGATTAGCTTGAAGCACCCCAAGTGTGTCAAGGCAAGCGCCGCTGCCGCCAAACGCCTGCCCGTGGCACAACCAGACCAGTGCGTTGAACGCGACATATTGCGCTGCAACATAAACAGGATCGGAGGACGGATTGCGCCGATGCAATGCCAGTTTTTTCCGCAAACCGTTTTGCCGCAGCACAAAAATCAGGGATTACTGTTGAAGACCGGGAAATACCACTTCAGAAAGCGCTACCACTGGTCTGTGACAGCCGGATGTCAACCAGACGCGTCAACGCGCCTTTGACGTCAGTCGCATACGGCAAACTACTTACAATACTTACGACAAACCTTGTCCCAGGCTGCAACGCAACACGGCCAATTTTGCCGATAAAGCGGTTGGATCGCCCTGCCGCTTGCAGTCGATAGCCGGTTTCTGATAAAACCCGAGTTCATTACTCAGGTTTTATTCATGCTGATCCGCAAGCTGTTCAAATTTGAAAGTGCACATATCGTGCGCAACTGTTCTTCAGACCGCTGCCGCCGTTCGATCCACGGCCATAGCTACAAGGTTGAAGTGCTGCTGGAAGCGCACGCCCTGGACAACGGCCAGATGGTGTACGACTTTGGTCTGATGAAAAGCACCATCAAAGACGTGATCGATGCGTTTGATCACGCCATCTGTTTCTGGGATAAAGACGACCCCGAATACATTCGTTTATCCAAAGAATTCAGCGCACGCTGGATTGCCGTGCCGGTATCGCCTTCGGCCGAGCAATTTGCCCGCATGTTCTTTGTGGTGATCGACGCGATCCTGCAGAACACGATCATGAAAAACGGCGAGAGCGATGTGCGCCTGCATTCGGTGATCGCCCACGAAACCGAAACCGGTTACGCGCAGGCATTCCGTGAAGACGCCGTGAATGAGCGCATGGGCATCATTCGCCTGCAAGACCTGGTGTTTTCGGAGCAGGTAAAAGCCGAATGGCATGACCCGCAAATGATGGAAAAACTGATCGCTGGCGAAGCGTTCATCAACCCAGAAGTGCCGCTACAAATCAAAGGCTGATGCGGCCGCCGCAGTAGCGGCGGATCTTGCAAATATAATCGTCCTCGCTAGCCGCGCTGGCATATGCTATCCCTGTGAAATACCCGCCCCCAGCACAGGACGATAGCCCATGAATGTCGCCACCATTTTGTCCCCCGAAGCAGTCGTTGCCGCACAAGTCGATGCCTACAACGCGCACGATCTATACCGCTTTGTGGCTTGTTACTCGCCGCATGTCGTCATTTCCGGCTGGCCATCCGGGGCCGCGCGGCTGGAGGGCCGGGATGCGCTGGCGGATTACTACCGGGATTACCGTTTCAACTTGCCCGATCTAAGCGTGCAGATTCGTCAGCGCATTGTTTACGGCAATGTGGTGATTGATCACGAGGAAGTGTACGGGCTGGAAAAACAACCGGTGATGGCCGTGGCCATTTATGAAGTTCACGACGGGCTGATCAGCAGCGTGCATTTTCTGGACGAGCCGACCTGGTAACACGCTCTGAGCATGATGCGTCAGGGCGCCGGAAATATCCCGCCCTGACGGCGCTCGCCACTGAGTACTTCGCGGATCAACGGCACGGTAACTGGCCGTTTGAGCGATAACGCATAGCGATTGGCTTGTTCCAGCACTGAGCGCAGGCTCGCCAGATCACGTCGGCTATGGCGCAGCAGGTAATCCGCCGCTTCCGTCGACAACTCAAAGCCCGATTCGCGGGCCTGCGTGCGCAATGCGGCAATCTTGTCGGAATCCGACAACGCCTTGAGTTGATACACCAACCCCCAGCCCAGGCGAGTCGTCAGATCATCACGCAAGTCCAGTTGCATGGGCGGCACCGGGCCAGTTGCCAGCAAGCGGCCGCTGCCTTCGCGCAACGTGTTGTAGTGATCGAACAGGCGGATTTGCTGTTCCGGGTCCAGTTGATCGACGTTATCGACAATCAACGCGGCGTCAGCAGCCAAGAAGTCGGGTAAGGACTGACTGGCCGCATCAATGCTGATCACACCCGGCCAGCGTTGCGCGGCGGCCGCCAGCAAATATGACTTGCCCACGCCATTGCCGCCCCACAGATACAGAAAGCGGATGTCACTCGCGCCCGCGGCCCATTCGCCCAGCATAAACAACAGCTCGGCGTTTTCGCCCGGCACAAAGCCTTCAAAGCTGGGCGGCTGCGGCAGGTACAAATCAAGAATCAGTTGCTCACTCATCGCCCTTTCCTTGCTGCAGATTGCGGCGTGAGATGCCAGCGTGCGGATGCTTGCGATAAACATCGCTATCCAGATAATGCCTTCGCAGGTGGCGCAGGCCGACTTGCAAAATGGCGGCCATCGGCAACGCCAGCAAGACTCCGACAAAACCAAACAACTGGCCGAATGCCATCAGGGCGAAGATCACCGCGACCGGATGCAGCCCGATGCGGTCACCGACCAGATAGGGCGTTATCAGATTGCCTTCCAGCGCCATGCCGACCAGAAACACCACCAGGCACAAGCCGATGCCGACCACCGACCCAAACTGCCCGGCGGCCGCCAGCGTGGCCAGCACCATGCCGGTGCCCGAGCCGAGATACGGAATAAACGTCAGCAAGCCCGAAACAATACCCACTGGTAGTGCGGCATTCAGCCCGGCCAGATACAGGCCGCCGCTGTAAATCACGCACATGACCAGCATTACGGTGAGCTGGCCGCGCAAGAACTCGGACAACACATCGTCAATTTCGACCAGGAAGCCGCGAAAGCGTCGGTCCCAGCGGCGTGGCACCAGTTCCAGCACGCGCGGCGAGAATTTGTCGCCGTCCCGTAAAAAGTAAAACAACACCACCGGGGTAAGGAAAACATTGGCCATGAGGCCAATAAACGCTCTGCCGCCGTTGCCAAGACTCTTGAAGATGCTTGGCAAAGCAGCCTTGATCGCTTCTTCGTGGCCAGCTATCCAGGTGACAAATGAATCGTGATCCAGCGCCACATGAATACCAAAACGCTGTGCCAGCGCCGGTGCCAGCGTGTTATCCACCCAGTCGGCAAAATGCGGCGCCAGGTGATAAAGCTGCTGTACTTGCTGGATGACCAGCGGCGCAATAATCAGCAGCAAAGCCAGCAGCAGCAACACCAGACCGATAATGACCAGCAAGGCGGCCAGATTGCCGTTGACGCGATGACGGGTCAGCCAGGATTGGGCCGGATGCAGGATGTACGCCAGGATCGCAGCGGTCGCAAACGGCATCAAAACCGGCATCAACAGCCAAAGCAGCGCGCAGGCGGGCACCAGCAGGGCAGCAAGCCAGGCCGGGTGCAATTCTTTGGGCAGACGGGGAGTCGGGCGTATCATCGCAGGATGCGTTAAAATACTGAGCTTTTTGGCAAAAAGGCTGCCAATTCTAGCTGCAACGCGGCATTACCGCCATGAACCTGAGTTCCGACGGTCACGTTTTGTAGCTATAAGTTGAAAACATTGCAGCCATTTGCATACGCCATTTGATCAGATCAGGACCACGAGGCCACCACGCATGACCACCACCCCCACCGGCTTGAGCTACCGCGACGCAGGCGTTGATATCGACGCGGGCGATCAACTTGTCGAAAACATCAAACCGTATGCCAAGCGTACCATGCGCCCGGAAGTGCTGGGCGGTCTGGGCGGCTTTGGCGCGATGGTGGAGATCTCGAAGAAATTCAAGGAACCCGTGCTGGTTTCCGGCACTGATGGCGTGGGCACCAAGCTCAAGCTGGCTTTCGAACTCAATCGCCATGACACCGTCGGTATCGATCTGGTCGCCATGAGCGTAAACGATATTCTGGTGCAAGGCGCCGAGCCGCTGTTCTTCCTCGACTACTTTGCCTGCGGCAAGCTCAATGTCGACGCCGCCACTGAAGTCATCCGCGGTATTGCCCACGGCTGTGAACAAGCCGGTTGTGCGCTGATTGGCGGTGAAACCGCCGAGATGCCGGGCATGTACCCGGTTGGTGAGTACGATCTGGCCGGCTTTGCGGTTGGTGTGGTGGAAAAAGCCAACATCATCACCGGCAAAACCATCGGGCCTGGCGACGTAGTATTGGGCCTGGCCTCCAACGGCGCGCACTCCAACGGTTACTCGCTGGTGCGCAAGATTCTGCATCTCTCCGAAGCCGATTACGCCGCCGAGTTTGAAAACGGCAAATCGCTGGCGGATGTTGTGATGGCCCCGACCCGCATTTATGTGAAGCCGTTGCTCAAGCTGATGCAAACCCTGCCGGTCAAAGGCATGGCGCACATCACCGGTGGTGGCATTTCTGAGAACGTGCCGCGCGTACTGCCTGACAACGTAGTCGCACAAATCGACGCCAAGAGCTGGACCATGCCCAAGCTGTTCCAGTGGCTGCAAGAGAAAGGCGGCGTGGCGGCGGCAGAAATGTATCGCACCTTCAATTGCGGTATCGGCATGGTCGTGATTGTCGGTGCCGATCAGGCTGACGCTGCCGAGCAACTGCTGACTGGCGAAGGCGAGACGGTTTATCGCATCGGCACTGTACGTACCCGTAACGGTGACGAACACCAGACCCAAGTCGCTTGAACTGTGTGAGAACTGCCACGCTGAGAGCCGGTCAAATGCCCGGCTCTCGCGTTTTCAACGCTTACTGCATGCGTCTTTCATGAAGAACATCGTCATTCTGGTTTCCGGTCGCGGCAGCAATATGCAGGCGATCGTAGAAGCCAATATCCCTCAAGCCCGCATTGCGGCAGTGATCTCCAACCGGCCCGATGCTGGCGGCCTGGCGTGGGCGGCTGCGCGCGGCATCGCCACGGCGGCGCTGGATCACACCCAATTTGCTGATCGCGCGACGTTTGATAGCGCCCTGGCGCAACTGATTGACGGGTACGAACCAGACCTCGTGGTACTGGCTGGCTTCATGCGCATCCTCACCGACGGTTTTGTAAACCACTACGCCGGACGCCTGATCAATGTACATCCGTCCCTACTACCTGCTTTTACCGGCTTGCACACCCACCAGCGCGCCATTGATGAAGGCGTGAAACTGGCCGGTTGCACCATTCATTTTGTCACTGCCGAACTTGATCACGGCCCGATCATCGCGCAAGCAGCGGTGCCTGTACTGGAAGACGACACCGCTATCGCACTGGCTGAGCGCATCCTGATTGAAGAACATCAGCTTTACCCACTTGCCGTGCAATGGTTTGTGCAAGGTCGCCTCCATATTGAGGGCCATCGCGTGCGCATTGGTCACGCCGCCGCATGAGCCAACCCCGCGTCGCCAATCGCTGGCGAGCACCCCGCCTTCTGCTGATCCTGGCCTTTGTCGTGTCGTTGATCGCGCACTTTTTGTCGATCTCCGGCGACATGATCTACGACTATGTGATGAACGGTACCAGCCCGGATACCCATGAGAAATTACGCAAAGCCACGCACAAGTTGTCCGCGCAAGAATGGGATGACGATGACAAACGGCCAGAAGCACTCAAGGGCATCAAACGCCCGGATGTAGTCACGGTCTGGCTCACACCGAAGCAACCCGTAGTCAAGGCGCCAGTGGTGGTCGCTGTCGCCCCCAAGCCCGAGCCGCGCAAAGCTTCGCCAGTTGTACGGCGCAAACCCAAGCCAGCAGTACAACTGGCTAGCCGCAACAGTGCCAGTGCCGCCAGCGCGACAGAAGTCGCAGCCGCGTCTGTACCGACCTCCTCCTGGTTCAGCAGTGCCAGCGCCGTTGCCAGTGCACCTGCCAGCGAGACGATTGCCGCAGCCAGTGCGCCAGCCCCAGCTGGCAATGGCAAGGCGAATCACGGCATAACCGCCAGCAGTCCGCAGATCGCCAGTGCAGCAAGCTCGGCGAGCGCTTCTGCCCCGCAAATAGTCGCCGCCGCCAAGGGCTTTCCACAGACAGTGGCGATTACCTATAAATATCAGGGCCTGCCGATTCCGGCGCGGCTGAAATGGGAAGCGCAAGGCGACAGATACTCACTGAATATTGCTGCCTCCATGTTTGGCAAAAGCCGCGCCTTCAGCAGTGTCGGCAGCATCAGCAAAGATGGCTTGGCGCCAAATCGCTTTAGCGACACACGCGACGGCAAGCTGCAAAATGAAGCGCTGTTTGACTGGTCCAGCCATCAGTTGACCTTGCACGACGGCAACAAGACTATTCAAGCGGACTTGCACGCTGGCGATCAGGATTTGTTCTCCGCCGCGTTCCAGTTTGCGCTGCAGGGTTCACGCATGAAGAACTTCACCTTTTCGCTGGCCAGCGGACGCAAGGTGTACCCGAACGTCGCATTTGAGATTCTGGGTGAAAAAACCCTGAAGCTTTCCGGCAAGCCGGTCGATGCCATTTTGTTACGCGGTGTATTTGAAGACCGGGTTTTTGATTTCTGGCTGGCGCCGCAGTGGTCCAACCTGCCCGTGCGCATGGTCTTGAATATGGGCAAGGACTCGCCGCTGGATATCTGGGCCACGGAGATCGAGATCGATGGCAATACCGTACTGGAAGCGCCGATTCCTGGCCTTGATCGCCCACGTGGCCCGCACGGCTAACCCTTATCTGTTCGCCAACACCATGAAGCCTATGAACTTTCGCTCGTTGTTAATTGCCTGCTTGTGTGCTTTTCCTGCCATGATGGTCGGCGCAGCCACGCCCGGCGCTTCGGCACCAGCCGAGGCATCGAGTATCGTTGCGGTCAGCCAGCAAGCTGCTGTTAATCCGGCGCAGCTGGATGCGGCTACAGCAAAGGCAATCAAGGCTTTTCCGCAGAACGTAGGCATCACTTATGTCTATCGTGGTTTACCCATTCCGGCGCGTCTGAAGTGGGAATCGGGCAATGGCCGTTATTCGTTGACGATTGGCGCCGCGTTGTTCGGGCGCACGCGGGCCTTCAGCAGCGAAGGACGCATTGGCAAAAATGGTCTGGAGCCAGAGCATTTTACCGACACCCGCGACGGCAAGCTAGAAAACGAAGCGGTATTTGATTGGTCCAGCCATCAGTTAACGCTGCATGATGGCGACAAAACCTCGGTCAATGAATTGCATGCGGGCGATCAGGATTTGTTCTCCGCCGCCTTCCAGTTTGCCTTGCAGGGCGTGCATAGCAGAAATTTCACTTTCTCCATGATCAGCGGTCGCAAGGTCTACAAAAATGTGGCCTTTGCAGTCATAGAAGAAAAAACATGGCGCTTGTCTGGCCAACCCGTTGATGTAGTTTTGCTGCGCGGCACCTTCGAAGATCGGGTATTTGATTTCTGGCTGGCCCCGCAATGGTCTAACCTGCCAGTAAGGATGGTGCTCAATATGGGCAAAGACGCGCCGCTGGATCTTTGGGCCACGCAAATCGACATTGATGGCACGGCGGTACTGCAACCACCCACCGCTGATCCGGGCTCTCGACCCAAATCATCGGGCAATTAAGCACTTTTGTATTTTGATGTCCGGCACGCTGGCAGCACAATTTGCCGCAAACCGGGCAACTGAGAACCTGCAGTTCGCACCACTGGCATCGATCGGATGGCTCTTGGTGCATTACGGACCGCAGCGTTCTTTATTGTTCACGAATTAACATTACCAAGAAAAAACACCATGCTTCTCACAACGATCCAGTTCAACGCAGTGCTCGACGCCCTTGAGCAGATTCTGCCCTTCACCGCTCCGGCTGACGTTTGTATGTCGCGCCTGTTCCGCGAACATAAAAAGCTGGGCGCGCGTGACCGTAGCGCGGTGGCAGAAAACGTCTTTGGCGTATTGCGAGCGCTGCCCAAACTCAAGTGGATTGCTGGCGAAGAAGCCGGTGCGCGCCTGTGGCTGCTGGCTTTTCATGCCGCCGTAGAAAAACGCACCATGAAAGAACTGGCCACCTTCTATCGCGAAGACCAACTGGAACTGGCGAAGAAGTGGAAAGCCGTGAATCTGGCGGAAGCGCCGCTCGCCGTGCGCGCCGGGTTTACGCAATGGATTGTCGACGCCTTGCACGCAGAAGGTCGCAGCAATGACGAAATCCTCGCCATTGGTCACGGTCTGGGCCAAAGCGCGCCACTGGATATCCGCGCCAACTTGCTAAAAACCAAGCGCGACACGCTGCTGGAACAATTGCGCGCGGAACATTTTGTGGCCGAGCCAACGCCTTACTCGCCTTGGGGTATCCGCTTGGGTGCCAAACCCGCCTTGTCGCGCCATCCAGGTTTCCTTGGCGGTCTGTATGAGGTGCAAGACGAAGGCAGCCAGTTGCTGGCGTTGATCTCTGGCGTACGCCGTGGCCAGATGGTGACCGACTTCTGCGCTGGCGCCGGTGGTAAAACCTTGGCACTGGGCGCGCTGATGCAATCGACCGGGCGTTTGTATGCGTTTGACGTGTCGGAAAAGCGTCTGGCCAATCTGAAGCCGCGGGTGGCACGTTCTGGTTTGTCCAACGTGCAAGCGCAACTGATTTCATCCGAACACGATCAAAAGATCAAACGTCTCGCAGGCAAGATGGATGTGGTTCTGGTCGATGCGCCATGCTCTGGCTTGGGTACGCTGCGCCGTAATCCGGATCTGAAATACCGTCAGACACTGGTAGGCGTGGGTGAACTGAACAACAAGCAGGCATCGATTCTGGCTTCGGCGGCACGACTGGTAAAGGTGGGCGGGCGTCTGGTCTATGCCACCTGCAGTATCCTGGAGTCGGAAAACAGCGTCATTGTCGATACCTTCCTCGCCACTCATCCCGAATTTGAGCGCATGGACGTTCGTACGCTGCTGAGCAAAGAACGCGTCGAGCTTGAACTGGCCGGCCCGGACCTGGTTCTGAATCCGCAACAGCACGGCACTGATGGCTTTTACGCCGCCGTATTGCAACGCAAACCGCTGCAGGCTCAAGTTCTGGAAAGCGAAGCCACAGAAGAACTGGAAGAGTCCGCCGCTGCTAACGATGCTGACGAAGAAAGCGGCGAAGCCGTTGCGGTCGAAGAAGTTGTGGCTAGCGCGCCCTGAGTGACTTGTTCCCGGCCAGGCCGGGACTGCTAAACGAAAAAAAGCCCCGGTGATTAGCCGGGGCTTTTTACATTCCGGCTCGGTCATGGGCCCGAGTCGGAACGGTGAACTCTTTATTCGACGATCAAAGTCAGGTCGTTAACCGATTCCATACTGGAATTACCCGGACCCCAACAAACCTTGGCGCGCTTGCCAACTTGATACAGCACAAGGCCGTCAACTTGTTCGGGTTCACCCAAGCCACCGGCACGGTTCACGCGCATATTCGGTTCAAACTTGGTTACATCGGAACCAACCTTACCAAAAAACGGGATGCTGATGCTCATGGTGAATCTCCTTTCGGGCGACTTATTCAATGACTTCATCATACATCAAACGTAGTTAAATTACGTAACTAAATTTCAAACGTTTATCACTAAATACTACAAAAAATCATACGAAAACATCGAAAATAAAATCAAAAATACAATCCAACACACTGTTTTTTATATGTTTTTTATATGTTTTTTAAATAATTAGGACAAAAACATAAAATTCAAAATGGATATTTTTGTAGTATAAATGACATTTAATTAACGTTTTTGGTGCAGAAAAACATCATTTCTAGCGTTTATGCACCAGAACTACGCACCCTTTTCGCCACTCGAACCCTACACTGCAGACAAATGGTTGGCCGTCAGACCCATCAATAAAAAAACCTCGCCGAAGCGAGGTCTTTTTTTGACAATACAAGCCAGCGACTGCCGGTTATTTCACAACCCGCAAATGCGAACGCCCTGCCGATGGACGCGGCGGCTCGGGATGATCATCATCGTCGTTGTTGTCCTGCTGCACAGCATCGTGGAGATCTTTGCTGGCCAGCACCGGGCCCGACTCGGCAGAAGAGCCTGCTACTTCTTCCGGCGGCGCTTCATATTCAAAGCCCATCCCCTCACCGTTCTCACGCGAGAAGATCGAGACCACAGTGCCTACCGGGATCATGATGTCGCGCGACACGCCATTGAACCTGGCCGAGAACGATACGTAGTCATTGCCCAGATTCAAACCACGAGTGGCGTTGTAACCGATGTTAAGAACAATTTCCCCGTTCTTGACGTATTCCATCGGCACCTGCATCTCGTTGCGGACCGCAACAACCAGATAAGGCGTAAAGCCGTGGTCGGAACACCATTCGTGAATGGCACGAATCAGATAGGGTTTGGTCGAGACTGATGACATGGATATACCCCAATAGCATGAAAGGCGATGCGCCAAACTACGGTGGCACATCGCGCTCATACCATATTACTTGCGCATGGCTTTTTCGTTGGCGGTCAACGAATCGATAAAGGCCTGGCGGCTGAACAGACGCTCACCATACTTCAGAATCGAGGCCAGTGGCTTGGTCACTTCAATGCCATAGTGCTCAAAGCGCCACAGCAGCGGTGCAATGGCCACGTCCAGCATCGAGAACTCTTCACCCAGCATGAACTTCTGCTTGGCAAACAGCGGAGCAATCTGGGTCAGATTGTCGCGAATGGTCACGCGGGCAGCATCTTGCGCTTTCTTGGTGGCGGCGCCGTCTTCCAGTGTTTTCACGTGGATGAACAGTTCGCGCTCGAAATTGAACAACATCAGGCGGGCACGGGCACGCATGACCGGATCAACCGGCATCAGTTGCGGGTGCGGGAAGCGCTCATCAATGTATTCATTGATGATGTTGGATTCGTACAAGGTGAGATCACGCTCAACCAGAACCGGCACTTCGTTGTACGGGTTCATGACGGCGAGGTCTTCTGGCTTGCTATGCACGTCGACATCGATGATTTCGAAGTCCATGCCTTTTTCAAACAAAACGATGCGACAGCGGTGGCTGAACGGGCAAGAAGTGCCGGAATACAGCTTCATCATAAGGCGGGGTCTCCGAATGGGGATGACGTAAAACGCTGAATTGTAAAGACTTTCGCTCAACAAGGCCAGAAAATGAGCGATAACCAAATGATTAATAAGGAAAAAATGCCTGTCTGCCGAGCGCCACACTTGAAGATATGACCAGCTCAGGATTACCAATGAAAAACGGGGCCAATGGCCCCGTTTTTTGCTGCATCACCCAAGCTGCTTAGTGTTGCACGTCTTTCCAGTAATCCTTCTTCAGCGCATAAGTCAGCGGGAAGAGGATAAAGATCAGGAACAGCAATACGGCATAGCCGATTTGCTCGCGATGAATCTGGGCTGGCTCACTGATGTAAACCATGAAGTTGACCAGATCGCCCACGCGCTTGTCGTACTCGGTGGAATCAACCTTGTCGCCATCAAAACGAGTCAGCAGACCGGTTTTGACCAGCTTCACGCCTTCCAGCACTTGGGCGTCTTTGCCGTTAACCTTCTCGGTCTTGTACACCGGCTCCTGGGTGCCTTGCAGCTCCCACAGCACGTGCGGCATGCCAACCTTGTCGAACACTGCGTTGTTCCAGCCGGTCGGGCGGGAATCATCACGGTAGAACGAACGCAGGTAGGTATACAGCCAGTCAGCACCGCGAGCACGAGCTTCTACCGACAGATCTGGCGGAGCAGCACCCAGCCAGTTCTTGGCATCGGCGTTGGTCATCGCCACACGCATCGGGTTACCAACCTTGTCGGTGGTGAACATCAGATTCTTTTTGATCTGATCTTCAGTCAAGCCAAGGTCAGTCAGGCGGTTGTAGCGCACCAGCGCTGCACCGTGACAGGACAAGCAATAGTTGGTGAAGGTTTGCGCGCCGCGTTGCAGCGACTCGGTATCTTGCAGGTTGATCGGTGCCTTATCCAGCGCCGGACCACCTTCTTCAGCAAACGAAGCCAGCGGCAGGCACAGCACTGCAGCGGCAAGCCAAACACGTAAATTCAGTTTCATGGCTGCGGTTGTCCTGTTAAATCACTTTGGCAAAGAGAGCCGTGAGCACCAAGGTAATCGCGACATAGACAAAGAAGCGAACCTTGCGCTCAAACGTCGCATCGGTCGTGCGGCTTGGTACCGGCTTGTAGCTATCGAGCTTGGTATAGAACGGCATACCGGCAAAGAAGCCAAAGTAGATCACCGACAGAATCCGCGAGACCAGCGTACGCACGTCTGTTGGCGGCAACGTACCCAGAATGCCCAGACCGATAAACGCCACCAGGAACAGCACCAGCGCAGTCTTGAATACCGGGCCGCGATAACGCACGGACTTGACCGGTGCACGATCCAGCCATGGCAACAGCGCAATCACGACAACCGCAGCGCCCATCGCCAGCACGCCCCAGACTTGCGAACCAAGGAACGACGGCACCGCACGCAAAATGGCGTAGAACGGAGTGAAGTACCAAACCGGCGCAATGTGCGGAGGAGTCTTCAGCGGATCAGCCGGGATGAAGTTGTTGTCTTCAAGGAAGTAACCAAACATGTTCGGCTTGAAGAACACGATGGTCGAGAACACGATCAGGAAGACCACCACACCCAGGATATCCTTGATGGTGTAGTGAGGATGCATCGGCACGCTGTCCAGCGGAATGCCAGTCTTCGGGTCTTTATTCTTCTTGATATCCACGCCATCCGGGTTGTTCGAACCGACTTCGTGCAGCGCGATCAAGTGAGCCACCACTAGCGCCAGCAGCACCAGCGGCACAGCAATCACATGCAGCGCAAAGAAGCGGTTCAGTGTCACGTCGGACACCACGAAGTCACCACGGATAAAGGTCGACAGGTCTGGTCCGATCAGCGGAATCGAAGAGAACAAGTTAACAATAACCTGCGCACCCCAGAACGACATCTGACCCCATGGCAGCAGGTAGCCCAGGAACGCTTCGGCCATCAGCACCAGGAACACCAGCGAACCGAACACCCAAACCAGTTCACGTGGCTTCTGGAACGAACCGTAGATCAAGCCACGGAACATGTGCAGATAAACCACGACAAAGAACATCGAGGCGCCGGTGGAGTGCATGTAGCGGATGATCCATCCCCCCGCCACGTCACGCATGATGTATTCGACCGAATTGAACGCCACCGAGATGTTGGTGCCCGGAATGAGCGAGCCATCCGGCTTGTAGTTCATGGTCAAAAAGATACCGGTAACAATCTGGATTACCAGCACCAACAGTGCCAATGAACCAAAGAAGTACCAGAAGTTGAAGTTCTTGGGCGCGTAATACTCGGACATCTGCGACTTCCATGTGGAAGTCAGCGGAAACCGGTCATCAACCCAGTTGAGGATTTCTTGTGCTTTGCTCATGTCTCAGCCTCTTTGGGAGCCGGTTACTTGTCGTCGCCGATACGCAGCGTGGTATCGGTCAGGAACTTGTAGGGCGGAATAGGCAGGTTCAGTGGCGCCGGAACACCGGAGTACACGCGACCTGCGAGGTCGTATTTCGAGCCATGACAGGGGCAGTAGTAGCCGCCGAGCCAGTCCGGACCCAGATCCGCCGGAGCCAGCTCCGGGCGGAAGGTTGGCGAACAGCCCAAGTGCGTACAGACACCGGTGGCAACCCAGATTTCCGGCTTGAGCGAACGCCATTCGTTGTGCGCGAAATCCGGCTGATCGCTGGCGTCAGACTTGGGATCGTTGAGTTTGCCATCAAGCTTGGGCAGATTGTCGAGCATTTCCTTGGTGCGTTTAACCACCCACACCGGCTTGCCGCGATATTCGACGTTAATCTTCTGGCCCATCTCAAGCTTGCTGATGTCCACTTCTACCGGCGCGCCAGCGGCTTTCGCGCGCTCTGACGGCAGGAAGCTTGCGATAAACGGCGTCGCGATTCCCGCTACAGCTACCGCACCTGCGCCACTGGTGGCGAGAAGCAGAAACCGACGTTTGCTGTTATCAACGTGCTGGTCACTCATAACCCGATCCCTGACAAATTATGGAACAAGAAACAACGACCAAACCACGCTCGCGCGTGGTTCATGGGTGATGTTGCTCGTAAAACGCGTGAATTCTACCCGACGTGCGGCCGAACTAAAAGCCGCACGCGTACAAGGGACTACCAGCCACCACTGCCAGCGTAACCGGCAAGCTCTTTACTGAGTTTGTCAGACACTACACCGGTGATTTCCGCTACGCGTTCTTTGGCTGTTCCAGGATAGCTGACCTGAAACACTCTTGCCGAAAGATTCAGCCCGCCACTGGCGGGGCTCAACATATAGACCATCCGCGCCTCGGTAGGCTGTTTGGCAGTGGTCACAACCTCGGCAAACTCCACTCGCATGGCGCTGCGATTACGCACATTCATGCCTTTGCCGGTGCGAAATTTAACGATGTCATCGAGCACGGCTTGAGCAGTGCGGCCTGTAATACGCACGCTAGGCACCTGACCGGGAGCCGGCAATTTGGTCTGTGGCAATTGCGCCTCAGTCGGCGAACTGGCATTACCAACACCGGGACGACCGCCCGAAGACGATTCTGGCGGGGTAGCACATGCCGCCAGCAACACGCTGGCAACCAGCGCCAGCAGGCGCAGTGGGGAAAGTGATTTCATATTCACGCGATTCATACCGGGTTGGGAACTTCCAGGTGGATAACGTCAAGGCCGAAGTGAGCCGCAAGATGATCGCCCAGCGCCCGTACACCGCCTCTCTCGGTAGCATGATGACCAGCCGCCAGATAGGTCACACCGGATTCGGCCGCCAGATGTGTCACGAATTCAGCGCTTTCGCCGGAAACAAAACAATCGATATCCAGTGTGGCCGCTTCATGGAAAAACCCTTGGGCGCCACCGGTACACCAGCCGATGCGGCTGACTGTGCGATCGGCCGGGCCCAGCACCAAAGGTTCGCGTCCGGTTGCGGACATTAACCGGGCGGTCAGTTGTGCCACCGTAGCTGGGCTACTGAGTGTGCCAACGCAACCAAGTTCCTGATCGCCAAAAAATTGGTCAGCCGTCGCACCCATTAATTTACCCAGCGTCGCGTTATTGCCGACTTCCGGGTGGGCGTCTAGCGGCAGATGGTAAGCAAAGAGGTTAAGATCTGCCCCAAGCAATGCGGCAATTCTGGCTTTCTTGGTCCGCACCACTGGCTGGGCTTCGCCTTTCCAGAAAAAACCATGATGCACCAGCAAAGCATCGGCCCCCGTTTCTATCGCCATTTCGATTGCAGCCAGGCTGGCGGTGACCGCTGTCGCCACCCGGGCGATACTTTCACGGCCCTCAACCTGCAGGCCGTTTGGGCAATAGTCGCGAAAGCGCGATACGGACAAATATTGTCCGATATACTTTTCCAGTACCTGTCTGTTTACCGGCATTGATCCGGGTCCCTATGAAAAAACTTTGGTTGATTTTCGCACAAACCACTACCGCCGGGCTTGCGATCTGGTTCCTTGCAACCTTGCTCTATCCGGAGTGGGTACCGAACAAGGCGATCCGCGAAGTGGTCACGCTGCGCGAGAGCACGCATGCTTCCGGCCCGGCCAGCGCGGTTGCTTCCGCGCCCGTCAACCGTGCACCGCTTAGCTATAGCGCCGGTGCGCACCGGGCAATGCCAGCGGTGGTGAATATCTATACGTCCAAAGAAGTACGCTCACCGCGCCATCCGATGCTCAACGATCCGGCATTCCGCCGCTTCTTCGGCAACGACGATGCGCAGCGCACTTCCAGTCTGGGCTCCGGGGTGATCGTGTCCGACAAGGGCTACATCATCACCAACAATCACGTGGTGGAATCGGCCGACGAGATTGAAGTCGCACTGGCCGACGGTCGCACGGCCGAAGCTAAAGTGGTGGGCTCTGACCCCGATACCGACCTGGCTGTGATCAAGGTCGATGAAGGCACCTTGCCGCCAATTGCCTTTGCCGATGGCGACAAGTTGCAAGTGGGCGACGTGGTATTGGCAATCGGCAACCCTTTTGGTGTGGGCCAGACCGTCACCATGGGCATTGTTTCCGCGCTGGGCCGCTCACAACTGGGCATCAATACCTTCGAGAACTTCATCCAGACCGACGCCCCGATCAACCCGGGTAATTCCGGCGGCGCGCTGGTGGATACTGAAGGCAATCTGGTTGGCATCAATGCCGCTATCTATTCACAGTCTGGCGGTTCGCTCGGCATCGGCTTTGCCATCCCGGCTTCCACCGTCAAGCAGGTCATGGAAGCCATTATCAAAGACGGCAAGGTGACTCGCGGCTGGCTGGGCGTAGAAGCGCAGGATGTCACGCCGGAACTGGCGGCGTCGTTCAAGCTGAAACAAGCCCACGGCGCGCTGATTGCCGGTGTGGTGCGCGGTAGCCCGGCGGATAAATCCGGCATCAAGCCGGGCGACATCCTGTTGTCGGTCGCGGGCAAAAATATCGACGACTCATCGGCCATGCTCAATCAGGTGGCGGCACTCAAGCCTGATGAAATCGCCGCCATGCATTTGTTCCGCAACGGCCAGGACATCACCTTGAATGTGAAAATCGGACGTCGTCCGAAAATTGCCCAACGCTAAAGCATCGCCATCGTGAGCCAGCCTGGCTCGGCCGATAAAAAACCGCCCAGTCGCTTAGGGCGGTTTTTTTATATCGCGGCAAAGCCGACTAGAACGGGGAGGCAACACCATCGCAGTAACGCTCGCTCAAGCTAACCGCCGCTCAACAACAGCATTTCCGCTGCCGAGAGATTTTCCGGCTCGCCCAGCAGCACCAGCACGTCGCCCTCCAGCAATTCGAAATCGGCCTCAGGCAAGACTGGCGGCATATTGGTTCGGCGCAGGGCTTTCACATCGATATGCATCGCTTCCAACCCCAACTCACCCAGATGGCGCCCGATTGCCGCCGAACCTTTGATCAAGTGCACACTGTGCAGGCGCGGCTGGGAGCGGTCGCTTCCCTCCACGTCATCGGTCGCGCTGCGAAAGAAGCCACGGAACATCTGATAGCGCGCTTCCCGGACTTCCCGAATGCGCTTGAGCACCCGATTGAGCGGCGTGCCTAGCAGCATCAGCGTGTGCGATGCCAGCATCAGGCTGCCTTCCAGGATTTCGGCCACCACCTCGGCGGCACCGGCGGCTTTGAGTTTGTCTATATCCGAATCGTCGTAGGTGCGCACGATCACCGGCAAATCCGGCCGCAATTGCTTGGCCAGTTCCAGAATCTGTAACGCGGAATGGGTATCGGCATAGGTCACCACCAAGGCGCGCGCGCGCATCAGCCCGGCGGCCAGCAAGACCTCGCGCTTGGCGGCATCACCATACACCACCGATTCACCCGCTGCGCCAGCTTCACGCACCACTTCCGGGTCCAGATCAAGCGCAAAGAACGGGATGTTTTCTTGCGACAACAACCGCGCCAGTGATTGCCCGCTGCGCCCATAGCCACACAACACCACATGCCCCTGCGCGCCCATCGACCGCACCGCAATCTGATGCAGGTTGGCCGCCATATTCATCCACTCGGAACTGGCCAGGCGCAGCACGAGCTTGTCGCTGTGCTGAACAATAAACGGCGTAGCCAGCATCGATAACACCACGCCAGCAATGGTTGCTTGATGCAGTTCGCTGGAGATCAGCCCCGAACTGGCCGCCAACGCCAGCAACACGAAGGCAAATTCGCCGCCCTGCCCCAAGGTAAAACCGGTCCGCCAACTTGGCCCTGGCGACGAGCCAAACAAGCGCGCCAACCCGGCAATCAACAGCATCTTGCCCGGCCCCATCAACGCCAGCACCACTAACACCAGCCACCACTGCCGCAGCAAGGTGCCGAAATCCAGATTCATGCCGACCGTGACAAAAAACAGCCCCAACAGCAAATCACGGAACGGCCGGATATCGTCTTCCACCTGATAGCGATATTGCGTTTCGGCAATCAACATCCCGGCCAGAAAAGCGCCCAGCGCCATCGACAAACCGGCCAGATCGGTCAGCCAGGCAATACCCAGCGTGATGAACAACAGGTTGATCATGAACAGTTCACTGGAATGCTGCCGCGCCACCAGGTTGAACCAAGGGCGCATCAACTTCTGTCCCAAGTACAACAACAAAAACAACACCACCACAATCTTCAGCGCGGCGAAACCCAGCGCGTAGAACATCTCTCCGGCCGGGCGACTCAGGGCCGGGATCATGATCAGCAGAGGCACCACCGCCAGATCCTGAAACAACAGCACGCCAATGGCGTTCTGGCCATGTGGCGCGTTCAGTTCATTGCGCTCAGCCAGCAGCTTGGAGACCATCGCAGTGGACGACATCGCCAATGCGCCACCCAGTGCCAAGCCGGTCTTCCAGTCGCCGCCGCCTATCAACGTCACCGCGCAAACCAGCAGCGCCGTAGCCACTACCTGACTGGCACCCAGCCCGAATACCACCCGCCGCATCGCCATCAGACGGGCCAGATTGAATTCCAGACCAAGGGTAAACATCAGGAATACCACACCGAATTCGGCCAGGTGTTCGGCGCCGGTGGAGCTGTCAATAAAGCCCAAGGCATGCGGGCCAATAAGCATGCCCACAACCAGATAACCCAGCATGGCCGGGAGTTTCAGGCTGCGGCAGGCCACCACGGTCAGCACGGCTGCGGCGAGCAAAAGAAGCAGGGAAGTGAGGTGAATGGCGATTCTCGATGTCGATAATTGTGGGCTTTAGTATAGTGAAACAGCATACCGGCGAGCCTGCCATGTAACAACGTCGCTAGCAGATTCCATGCCCGGTCTTTTATACTTGATCGCCATGAGCCCCAAAGACACCTCCCGTTTTCTCGCCCGCGCCCGCCATGTGCTGGCGATTGAAGCCGCCGCCATCGAGCATATCTCGCAACGGCTGGACGAACGTTTCAGCCAGACCTGTGAACTGATGCTGGCCTGCAAAGGTCGCGTCGTCGTCACCGGCATGGGCAAATCCGGCCATATTGCGCGCAAGATTGTCGCCACCATGTCCAGTACCGGCACGCCCGCGCTGTTCTTGCATCCGGCAGAAGCCGCGCATGGCGATCTGGGCATGATTACGCCCCAGGACGTGGTGCTGGCACTGTCGTACTCCGGCGAATCAGACGAGTTGCTGACCATTTTGCCCAGTCTGAAGCGCTTGGGCGTGCCGCTGATTGCCATGACCGGTAACGGCAAATCCACCCTCGCCCGCGAAGCGCATATCTGGCTGGATTCGGCCGTGGAACAAGAGGCCTGCCCGCTAAATCTCGCCCCCACCGCCAGCACTACAGTGGCTTTGGCGCTGGGCGATGCTTTGGCTGTTGCCATGCTGGAAGAGCGCGATTTTGGTGCAGAAGACTTCGCCCACTCCCATCCGGGTGGCAGCCTTGGGCGACGCTTGCTGATTCGCGTGAGCGACGTCATGCGCCACGGCGACGACTTGCCCATCGTGCAGGAAGACACGCCATTACGCGATGCACTGATGGAAATCAGCCGCAAAGGCCTGGGCATGACCGCAGTCATGAATCCGCAGAACCAGTTGGTAGGGATTTTCACCGACGGTGATCTGCGTCGCGCGCTGGACCGTGGCGTGGACGTACATCACACGCGAGTACTTGAAGTGATGACGCCCAACCCCATCACCATAGAAGCGGGTAAATTGGCCGCACAGGCGGTATTGATCATGGAAGAGCGCCGCATTGGCGCTTTGCTGGTCACCGATAGCGGCAAGCTCGCTGGCGCTTTGAATATGCACGATCTGCTGCGCGCACGCGTAGTCTGACTGGCACCGAACAGGGAACACCATGAACCACCAAGCAGCAAAAGCCGTACGCCTGATGATCTTTGACGTCGATGGTGTCATGACCGATGGCAGTCTGTTTTACAACGACGCCGGTGAAGAACTCAAAGCATTCAACTCGCTCGATGGCCACGGCATTCGCATGCTGCAAGACAGCGGCGTCAAGGTGGCAATCATTACCGGGCGCAAATCGCAACTGGTGGCCCATCGCGCGCGCAATCTGAATATTGAACTGCTGTACCAGGGTGCGAATGACAAGCTGGAAACGTTTGGCGAACTGCTGGCAGCCACCGGCCTGACCGCCGAACAATGCGGCTATATGGGCGATGACGTCATTGACTTGCCGGTGATGCGCCGAGTGGCGTTTGCCATTGCCGTGCCAGACGCGCCGGAAATCGTGCGCGACAACGCTCACTACATCACCAGCAAACACGGCGGTCACGGCGCAGTGCGTGAAGCCTGTGAATCCATCATGCGTGCACAAGAAACGCTGGATGGTATCCTCGCGTACTATTTGCGCTAAGGACGGCCAGTGAATTCTTTGTCTTCGCGACTCTTGCCGTTGGTGTTGATTGTGTTCCTGGCGCTGCTGGTGTGGGGACTGAACTCTGCCGCAACCTTGCCGGCACTGGACAACCAACGGCTGGTGGATGAGCCGAATTTGATAGCCAACAACACCCATACCGTGCGCTTTGACGAACTGGGTCGGCCGTTCGAGCGACTGGACGCCGACAAAGTCAGCCATTACGAAGAAAACGACAGCGCCTGGTTCGACAATCCGCACCTTGTGTCTACTGCACCGGGCAAACCGCGGGTCGACCTCGTTACCACGCGCGCGCAATCGATCAACAAAGGCGAAAAATTGTGGATGCCCGAACCCACCACGATGACGCGCCAGCCAGATGCACAGCACGCGCAAATGGTCATTCACGGTCGGGAAATCTGGTATCAACCCAAACCCGGTGACGCCTGGTCGGAAGCCCCGGTCGATGCCGACATGGGTGCCTACCACGCCAAGGGTGTTGGCTTTCAAGCCGACCTTGCTGGCCAGACCCTTTTAGTTAAATCCAGAGTGAGCACCACTTATGTCCCTGCGCAACGCAGCAGTAAATAGCGTCCTGACAATCAGCCTGGCGCTGGGGGCAACTGCCGCCCTGGCCTCAACGGCTGATCGTGAAAAGCCGATGAAAATTGAAGCTGATTCGGCCACTTACGACCAGAAAGCCAATACCGGTGTGTACACCGGCAACGTGGTTGTCACGCAAGGCACCATGACGCTGCGCTCGGACAAGCTGGTGATCCATCAAGACGCGGATGGCATGCAATATTCGCAAGGCGATGGCAAACCAGTGAAATTTCGCCAGCAGGCAGATGATGGTGAATGGGTTGATGCTGAGTCACTGCATTACGATTACAACCAGAAAACCGGCATGCTGGTGCTGACCAACAGTGCCTGGGTGCGCAAGAACCAGAACGAAGTGTTTGGGGACATCATCACTTACAACCTGAACAACGACCAGTACACCGCCAACAGCACCAAGTCCGGCGCCGGTCGCGTCAATGTGACGATCGTTCCGAAGAAAAAAGACGCCAGTGCCGCTGCCACCACCAAACCGGCGGCAACCAAGGCCAGTGCAGTCACCGCAAGCGGGGCCCAATGAAGCCCTCCCGATCACTCGATAACAACGGCCCGGCCACTCAACCCATGACTGCATCCCTGAACGCTTCCGGTTTGATGAAACGCTACGGCAAACGCACCGTGGTACGTGACGTAGCCATTCGAGTGGATGCGGGAGAGGTCGTCGGTTTGCTTGGCCCTAACGGCGCGGGCAAAACCACCAGCTTTTATATGATTGTCGGGATGGTCGCTGCCGATGGTGGCGAAATCACCCTGAATGGCCAGGACATCAGTCGCCTGCCGATGCACCAGCGCTCAGAACTGGGCTTGGGTTATCTGCCGCAGGAAGCTTCGATTTTTCGCAAGATGACGGTCGCCCAGAACATTCTGGCTGTGCTGGAACTGCGCGAGAAAAACGCCACCCGCCGCGCCGAAAGACTGGACGAATTGCTGCATGAATTGCACATTGCCCATCTGCGTGACAGCGGCGCCATGAGTTTGTCTGGCGGCGAGCGGCGACGTGCCGAAATCGCCCGCGCACTGGCTGCTGATCCGCGCTTTATTTTGCTGGACGAACCCTTTGCCGGAGTCGATCCGATTGCGGTGATGGACATCCAGCGCATCATTGCTTATCTGCGCGACCGTGGTATCGGCGTGCTGATTACCGACCATAACGTGCGCGAAACGCTGGGGATTTGTGATCGGGCGTACATTATCTCTGAAGGCTCCGTGATGGCATCCGGGCATCCAGCCGAAATCATTGCCAACGAACAAGTGCGCAAGGTTTACCTGGGCGAACATTTCCGCATGTAACCGCGCCATGCCTAAAGCGCCGATCAACCGCCACCCTCTTTGTCTGGATATAAACGCAGCATGAAGCAATCCCTTCAACTGCGTCTTTCGCAGCAACTGAACCTCACCCCGCAGCTGCAGCAGTCAATCAAGCTGTTGCAGCTGTCCACACTCGATTTTCAGACGGAAATCGAGCGTTACCTGCTGGAAAATCCGCTGCTGGAACAAGATGGTGGCGGCAGTAACCCTTCCGACAGTCCCGAACCTGTTTCCGGCGAGAGCGACAGCACCCCGCAAGAACCGGCCTACGATGGCAGCGGCGACGACATGAACTGGGGTAGCGGCACCGGCAATGCGCGCAACGGTGACGATGATGACGACTTCGATCCGGCCACCCAGGTCGCCAAAGAGCTGACGCTGCGCGAGCATCTGCTGGATCAAGCGGGGGTGCTGCGTTTGCCCGAGCGCGACCATGCTGCCCTGGCTTTCATGATCGACGCAGTGGACGATGAGGGATTTTTACCAATGTCCCTCGAAGAATTACTGGAACAAATCCCGCCGGAGATCGTCACACATCTGGAGCTTGAAATTGATGACCTGGCCGTAGCACTGGCCAGACTCAAGCAGTTTGATCCCGTTGGGGTGGGTGCCCGCAATACTGCGGAGGCTTTGGGCCTGCAGTTGCGCCTGGTTGCACCTTCTCCCGCTTGCGAGCTGGCACGACAGATCGTCGGACAACATCTCGATTTATTGGCCGGGCGTGACTACACTAAGCTCAAAAGGTTACTGAAATGTGACGACGCGGCACTGAAAGCCGCGCAAAGTGTGATCACCAGTCTGAATCCGCGCCCGGCAGCACAATGGGCGGCATTGACACCACGTTACGTTGTACCTGACGTACTGGTGCAAAAGATCAAGGGGCAATGGCAGGTGAGACTCAATCCAGCCGCGATGCCGCGGTTGCGCATCAATCAAGTCTATGCAGATATCCTGCAACGTAGCGAAGGCGGTGTGCTGGCGCGCGAGTTGCAAGAAGCCAAATGGCTGGTGAAAAGCGTGCAACAACGCTTTGAAACCATTCTGCGGGTCGCTCAGGCCATCGTTGAACGCCAGCGTGCGTTTTTCGAACATGGTGAAGTCGCCATGCGCCCGCTCGTCCTGCGCGATATCGCCATGGAACTGGATCTGCATGAATCCACCGTGTCCCGCGTTACTACCCAGAAATACATGACCAGCCCACGTGGCTTGCTGGAGTTCAAATACTTCTTCGGCAGTCACGTTGACACCGAAGCCGGTGGCGAATGTTCGGCCACCGCCATCAAAGCGCTCATCAAACAGATGATCCAGAACGAAGACAAAACCCGGCCGCTCTCAGATAGCGCCATTGCCGAAGCTTTATCCGGGCAAGGGATCGTGGTTGCGCGGCGAACCGTTGCCAAGTACAGGGAGGGCATGAACGTTCCACCCGTCAATCTGCGCAAAAACCTGTAGCCCTTATCGGTGCAGTGTCTTAATGGCTTACCAGAAGGAGAATGCCATGAACCTCAACATCAGCGGACATCACGTTGAAGTGACCCCGGCCTTACGGGAATACGTTACCAGCAAGCTCGACCGGATAACGCGACACTTCGACCAGGTTGTAGACGTCAGCACGATTCTGTCTGTAGAAAAATTGCAGCAGAAAGCCGATGTCACAGTGCGGGTTCGCGGAAAAGACATCCACGTTGAGGCATCAGACAAGGATATGTATGCGGCCATTGATTTACTGGTCGACAAACTTGATCGGCAGATTGTGAAACACAAAGAATGCTTGATGGATCATCGCGGCGAAGCGATCAAACATCAGCAAACCGTCGAAGAGGAATGACTTTCCGGCATTAACCAGTCCTTTGATACAACAAACGGGAGCCAATAATACTGGTTCCCGTTTTTGTTTATGCATTCTGGGCGGTACAATAGTATTGGTTGTGCAGTGCAATGGCACGTTAATGGGGCAAGATTGCACTGTCCTGGCTAATAAATTGCGCAATACTTATCAAATAGCACCGTAAATGCGGTGTGGTTCGCAGTTCCAGTGAGCACTATCCAGACCGGTGAATAGAGCAAAAGCAGCCATCGGAATTCGTCACAGGTGGGGCGCGCAGGATACGCCCGCCGCTTTGGTCAGTGAGTCGGCAACACGATGAGTCTGATATCCAGAATTCTGCCCGCCAATAATGTGTTTCTAGATTTGGACGTGGGCAGCAAGAAACGTGTTTTCGAACAGGTGGGGATACTGTTCGAGAATAGTCACGCCATTGCGCGCAGCGTTATTTTCGATAGCCTGTTTGCCCGCGAAAAACTCGGCTCAACCGGCTTGGGCCAAGGTGTGGCAATTCCACACGGCCGCATCAAAGGTCTGAAAGAAGCCAGCGGCGCGTTTATCCGGCTAAAAAGCCCGGTGCCTTTTGATGCGCCGGATGGCAAGCCCGTGAGCCTGGTCTTTGTGTTGCTGGTTCCCGCTGCTGCCACCGACCTGCATTTGCAGATATTGTCCGAGCTGGCCCAGCTCTTTTCTGATAAAACCGTGCGCGAACAACTTGCAACGGCCAGCGACGTGGACGCGGCCTGGAAACTGATTTCCACCTGGGAACCGTATGCCGCAGATTACCGTTAGACAGCTGTTCATCGATAATGCGGAAAAGCTCAGGCTCACTTGGGTAGCAGGTCAATCCGGTGCCAACAATCTGCTCACCAATGATGCCGCCGAACAAAAGCCGCGTCTGGCACTGGTTGGTCACCTGAACTTCATTCACCCCAACCGCGTGCAGGTTTTGGGGATTGCCGAAGTCAATTATTTTGCCGGTCTTAGCCCCGAGGCCCAGAAAGATTCGGTCGAACGCCTGTTTGCCAATGAAATGGCACTGATGGTGGTTGCCAATGGCCAGCCCGTGCCCGACACCTTGCGTGAAGGTGCCGAACGTCACCACGTACCGCTGCTGACCTCCACCGAACAATCGCCATATTTGATGGACGTGCTGCGCTATTACCTGGCCAAGGCACTCGCGGTTTCCACCCACTTGCATGGCGTGTTTCTGGACGTGCTGGAAGTGGGCGTATTGCTGACTGGCGAGTCGTCGATGGGTAAGAGCGAACTGGCACTGGAGCTGATCTCACGCGGCCACGGTCTGGTGGCCGACGATGTAGTTGAGGTTTATCGCACCAACCCGGAAACACTGGAAGGTCGCTGTCCGCCGATGCTGCGCGATTTTCTGGAAGTACGGGGGATCGGCGTGCTCAATATCCGCACCATTTTCGGCGAAACTGCCGTGCGCCCCAAAAAGACGCTCAAGCTGATCGTGCATCTGGCCAAAGCGGGCGGCGAAACGCTGGCGCCAATTGATCGGCTGCAAATGCAGGCGGCCACGCAGGAAATCCTCGGCGTGCAAATCCGCAAACTGGTGATTCCGGTGGCGGCGGGTCGCAACTTGGCGGTACTGGTTGAGGCCGCGGTACGTAACTATATTCTGCAATTGCGCGGCATCGACTCCACCCGCGAGTTTATTGAACGGCACCAGCGCTTTATGGAGCTGGGCGAATAACGATGACGCAAAAACGGCAACAGGTCATCCTGCTTTCAGGGGTCTCGGGCGCGGGCAAGAGTGTAGCGTTGCGCATTCTGGAAGACCTCGGTTATTTCTGCATCGACAACCTGCCCTCGCCCATTTTGCCGCAAACCGTCGCGCTGCTGGATGAAGATGGCTACCCCAAGGTTGCCATTGCCGTTGACTCTCGTAGCGCGCACAACCTGGCCGCTTTTCCCGATCACCTGGCGGCGATGCTGGAACTCAAAGTCGACGCCCGCTTGTTGTTCCTGGAGGCGAGCGATGAAACGCTGGTGAAACGTTTCTCGGAAACCCGCCGCGCGCATCCGCTCTCTGGCGGCAATCTCACCGTTACCGAGGCCATCGCGCTTGAACGTGAGATTCTGGAATATTTCTCCGCCAATGCTCATCGCATAGATACCAGCGTGCTGTCTGCAAACCAGCTGCGGGCAATGGTGCGCGACTTTGTCGGGCTGGATCAATCCCGCCTGACTTTGATTTTTGAGTCATTTGGCTTCAAACATGGCCTGCCGCAAGATGCCGACTTTGTGTTTGACGCACGCTGCTTGCCCAACCCGCATTACGATCCGGTCTTGCGCCCACTCACCGGCAAAGACCAACCGGTCATTGATTTCCTCAAACGCCAGGAAGCCGTGGGCCGCTATTTAACCCACTTGATTGGCTTTCTGGAGCACTGGATTCCCGAGTTTGATCGCGACCACCGCAATTACGTTACGGTCGCGATTGGTTGTACCGGTGGCCAGCATCGTTCCGTTTTCCTGGCGGAACAACTGGGCCGCCACTTCGCCAATCAACGCCAGGTCTTGATACGCCATCGTGAGCAACATGGTACGGCCTGAATGGCGTCTGTTGCAGCCCGGTGACTGGTTGGTGATGTTGCTGGCGTTAAGTCTGGTCATCGCTTTGGCCAGTTATGCCTGGCAGCGCGATACCGCAACGCATGTGCGCATTTATCAGTCTGGCAAATTGTTTGCCGAACTCGATCTGGCGGCTGATCGGCAGATGAAAGTGCCCGGCCCGTTAGGTGACACCACCGTTCAGGTCGCTAGCGGGCGCGCGCGTATCGCCGCCGACCCCAGCCCACGCCAGTATTGCGTGCGGGCTGGCTGGCTGACCGAAACCGGCCAGATCGCCATTTGCCTGCCTAATCGCACCAGCATTGAACTGACAGGTAGCCGCGCACGCGCCTATGACAGCCTCAGTTACTGATAGCGCGCCGCTCAAAGTCGTCGCGGGCGCAGACGACCTGCGCATCGCCCGTTATGCCGCAATCGCCATCTTGCTGGGCGTGATCGAGGCGGGCTTCCCCTCGCCCATCCCCGGAGTAAAACCCGGCATTGCCAATATCATTACGCTGGTGGTGCTGTGGCGCTACGGCTGGCGTGATGCCGCCTGGGTTTCATTGCTGCGGATCTTTGGCGGGGCGTTGGTGCTCGGTGGCTTTCTCTCACCAGGCTTTGCGCTGAGCGTGTGTGGCGGCATTGTTAGCCTGGCCGCATTGGCTGCAGCCCAGTATTTGCCGCGCCGCTGGTTCGGCCCGGTCAGTCTTTCACTGATTGCCGCTTTCGCCCATATTGCCGGACAACTTGGGCTGGCCCGACTGTGGCTGATCCCCAATAATGGGCTGATCCGCCTGGCGCCGGTGTTTTTTGGCGCAGCACTGATTTTCGGGCTGGCAAACGGGCTGATTTGCGCCCGCTTGCTCAACGCATCGCCCAAGGAAACTACACCATGAAGACCATTACCGTCGGGCTCACCGGCGCCTCGGGTTTGCCATATGGCATGCGTTTGATCGAATGCCTGCTGGCGGCGGGTTGTCATGTGCATGTGCTGTACACGCAAGCGGCACAGATCGTCGCCAAACAGGAGCTGGGCTACACCTGGCCGGGCCGGGCGGCAGATTTTGATAACTGGTTGCGCGAACACTTCAAACTGCCCGCTGATACCAAACTGGATGTCTGGGGCCAACAGGAATGGTTCGCGCCGATGGCATCGGGCTCGAATCCGGGCGATGGCATGGTGGTGTGTCCGTGCACCATGGGCGCGTTGGCGGCTATTGCCGCAGGCGTGTCAGATAATCTGCTGGAACGCGCTGCCGATGTCATGATCAAGGAAGGAAAAAAGCTGGTGCTGGTGCCGCGCGAAGCGCCGTTCTCCGCGCTGCACCTGGAAAACATGCTCAAGCTGGCGCGGCTGGGCGTAGTGATTCTGCCGCCCAACCCAGGTTTTTATCATCATCCGCAGAGGATTGATGATCTGGTGGATTTTGTGGTGGCACGCATTCTGGACCAACTGGCCATTCCCCACACACTGATGCAGCGCTGGGGCGATAAGGCCTGACTGAAAAACTAGAGAGCCTGTTCCGTAACACGGAGAGCAGCTTTCTCGCGAGCCACTGCCCGCTGGCTGACGCGGGCAAATTGCAGCGTCAGCATGACTGCAGTAAATCCCAACGCCACCACCAGTGCCTCCCAGTACCCCACCGCGCCGCGACCAACAATGGTATCGCCGACGCCGAAAGTCAGCGCATAGCCCAGCGGCAAGCCAATCACCCAGAACGCAGTGAGATGGATGATCATTGGTGTGCGCGTCACCTTGTAGCCGCGCAATATCCCGGCAGCGACCACTTGGGTGGAATCAAACAACTGAAAGAATGCGGCATAAACCAGCAACAACGACGCCAGCGCCAGCACTTGCGCATCCTCCGTGTACCAACTTGCGACCCAGCCATGCCCAAATGCGGTAAACAGCCCAGATACCGCGGCTGCTGCCACACCCATCTTGAAGCCAGCCCAGCCAATAAAGCGTGCATCTTGTGGCTGCCCGGCACCCAATGCCTGACCAACCCGCACCGTCAGGGCGGTGCCCAAGGCAGCTGGAATCTGGAACACCAGCGAAGCAAAATTCAGCGCGATCTGGTGCGCGGCGACCGGCACTGTACCCAAGCGAGCGATCAGCAGCGAGATACCGGCAAAGGCGCTGACTTCCACAAAGAACATCAGTCCCATGGGCACACCCAGCTTGAGCAACTCACGCTGGCGATGCCAGTCGATGCGCACCCAGTGGCGCAACGGATAAGTCTCGCGATACACCGGCGAGAATCGCATCCACGCCAGCATCATGACGGCGCTGGCCCACAGGCAAAATGCCGTGGCATAACCGCAACCCACGCCACCCAGCGCCGGAAAGCCAAAATGGCCGTAAATCAGAATCCAGTTCACCGGCACGTTCAGCGCCAGCCCCAGCAAGGCGATCACCATCAGCGGTTTGGTACTGTTTAGACTTGCACTGTAGCTGTAGCAAACCCGGAAAAACGAGAACGCTGGCAAGCCCCACGCCACTGCACCGAGGAACCGCCGTGCTTTGTCGGCCACATCCGGCGTCAAGCCGAGATGATTAAAGATGGGCATCGCCAGCCATACCAGGCACAGCCCAACCACGGTGAACATCGCCGCCTGATAAAACGCCTGTTGCACCAGACCAGGAATACGTTTGGTATCGTTGGCGCCCACCGCATGCGCGATCAGCGGGCTGCTGGCCAGCAGCAGACCGATCATGGTCACGATGACGGTGATCCAAACGGAGGCACCCACGGATACGGCAGCCAGATCGCCCGCCGAAACGTGACCAGCCATCACCGCATCCACAAACGCGGTGCCCACTTGGGCCAACTGGCCAATCATGATCGGCCAGGCCAGATGCCAGGTGGCGCGGATTTCACGCCAGATACGCGGCAGAGTCATGCGGTCCTTGCTAAAGCGCTTAAGCTTTTTTGATTATGTGCGATTGATATGAGGTATTGCGCCACTCACAGCCGGTCAGACCGGCAACTTGCAAGTGATTGGTATGTGACCTGCGTCAATCCAGTGGTGTGCACTGCGGCCTGGCTGGCACTTCGTAACTGCCAATCAGTTCTGGCAGGCGCTGACACAGCAACAAGGCGGCCTCCAGCTCGATATCCAGTACCGCCAGCGAACCGTCATCCAGCAGTTGCGTGTGATAACCCAGCGCCACTGCCACCGCTGCGGCTTTGGATAAAGGCGCAGGGCCAGCACTGGCCGCGCATTTCAGGCGCAGCCAACGGCGATAATCGAGTCGCAAGCTCAAAACAGCTTGCGGTTTGCTGCGGCGTTGTTGGAACAAAGCGAACTCGGGAACAAAACAGTCGTACATGGTGGCCTCCTGAAGTTGAGAAAAAATCAACGACGGCCACCGGTCTTCTGATCCGCGCCAAAACCAACAATGATTCGGGCACAGGCGGCCGACGCTTTAGCAGCATTTCCCGAATCCACTCAAGTGGTTCGGCGCGCCCCGCAAGTTGTCGCTTAACTCGGCGCGGCCACGCTTGCGCGCGGCAGGTATTACAGATGCAGCAAAATCTGAAAACAAAAAAACCTGCGTGCCAGACGCAGGTCGCGGCACGCTTTAGCAGTATTTATAACGCGCCCGCAAGCTGGCTGATCAAATCGGCGCGATAGTTTCATTTGTACGCCTTGGCGGCGGGAGGCGTCAAGTAGTGGCTCAAGTGGTTTAGGTCTGCAAACGACGGGCTGGCTGGGCCGAACCGCCCAACGATCACACCAAACAAGATTGAAAGCTCACACCGTAACCCCACTCCGCATTCGCCCCATCACCCTGCGCAAGTCTCGCGCCGAGCCAAACCCCGACAACTCCGCCACTCGCTCCATCGGCAAGCGACTGTCCGCCAGCAGGGCTTGCGCCTGCGCGACTCGCAGCAATCGTAGATATTCGGTTGGCGCGGTTTGCGCGTGTTCACGGAACAGGCGGGTCAGGTGGCGGGCGGAGACATGCACCAGCTCTGCCATGTTTTCCAACGACCAATCCGCCGCCACATCTTGCGCCAGCTTTTCCTGCACCCGATGCACCAGCGGGTGTAGATGGTTGCGATGTTGAAACCAGGCGGACAGCTGCGGGTCATCGCCACCGCGGCGAAAGTACACCACCAACCGGCGGGCAATTTCGGCGGCTTTTTGCGGTGAGATTTTGGTAGCAATCAGCTGCAAGGCCAGATCTATCCCGGCAGTAATGCCAGCGGACGTCCAGATCGGCCCATCTTGCACAAACACCCGGTCGGCCTCGACTTTGGCGGCTGGGGCAAACTGCTGCAACTCGGCGGTGTGCATGTAATGCGTGGTACAGCGACGCCCATCCAGCAAGCCCGCTCTGGCGGCGTACAACGCCCCGGCACAAACGGTCGCCAGTTCAATGCCGGGCTGGAGCATGGCGGTGCGCAACCAGCGGGTGATGACCTCGCCCTGCGCAGTATCTGCGCCGGGCTCATGGCCGGGAACGATGAGCAAGGCCGGTGCAATCAGCCTGGCGGGCAGTGGCTCAAGATTGGCAATGGTGACGCCGACCAGTGTGCGTGCTTCACGGGCAGGCCCGACAAAGTGCAGCCGGAAGTGCTCGTCACCCGCCATGCGCAGGGCTTCTGCCGGACCGGCCAAGTCCAGCAAAAGCAAGTCATCGGCCACCACCAGCCAGACATCAAGCGGCATATTGCTCGTCTAGCGCGGCCAGACATTCTGCCACTGTGGAAACTCGCGCAAACCGGCCAGCCAGGACCAACTCCGTGCGATGTTTGATTTGTGCAGCAGTCACCGTCACACCGTCGGCATGCGTCATCGGCCAGGTCAGTGTGGCTTCGGAGACAAAATCGACCGCGTAGCCCAGGTCAGACGCCACGCGCGCTGTGGTTTCGCAGCATTGCTCGGTGCGGATGCCGCTGATGCTGACATGGTCAATGTCATTGGTTTTGAGCCATTCCAGCAGGCCGCTTTCGGTCAAGGCATTGTGCACGTGTTTGTTAAAAACCAGACCACTTGGATCGGGCATCCAGTCCAGCGCCACACACAAGCCGTTAGCCGGGTCGAAGGCGCCCGCCGAGTGATGGAATATCTGCACCACTGGCCAACCCCGCGCCTGGTATCCGGCGATCAGCGCCAGCTGCTTCTCTTTAAATGCGGGGAGATCATCTTCAGTCCAGAACGGGCGGTGTATAAACGATTTCTGGACATCAATTACAATCAGGGCGGATTTCATGGCAAGGCTCCTCGGGTTGGTTGCAGCCTTAATTTACGATGCAGCATGCCATGAACCAAGGGGCGCTGGCGACCAGTAGCGGACAATTCAGGACATACCCTGTTGAACGCGCTCACTCGGGATTTTTTGAATCCAGTTGCAAGGTTACCGGTCCATCATTCAGCAAGCTCACCTTCATATCCGCGCCAAATACTCCGGTTGGCACTGGTTTGCCCAACAAGGCAGTCACCCGGGCGACGAAATCATCAAACAACCCAGTCGCATGCTCTCCCTTGGCCGCGCGCATCCACGAGGGCCGATTGCCTTTCTTGTATGAGCCAAACAAAGTGAACTGCGATACCGCCAGGATTTCGCCACCGGTCTCCAGCACCGAGCGGTTCATTATTCCTGCGTCGTCTTCAAACACGCGCAGATTGCAGACCTTGGCGCTCATCCACGCCAGATCTTCGGCCGTATCGGCGGGTTCAATCCCCACCAGCAGCAGCAAGCCAGCGCCAATGCGGCCGACGGTTTCACCCGCCACATCGACCTGTGCATGTTCCACCCGTTGCAGCAAAACCCGCATTCTGACCGCCCCTTTTTGCAATTTCGCCAAAACCCTCATGTTAGCGGGTTATTGGTGCCCGTCCGTACCGATCAGCGCCGAATTGGTGCCAAGGCTGGCGTTCAATCGCGGATTTCTCTAATATCATCAATCCACTTGGATATTTGTAACCCTGTTGCTGAAGGAAAAGATGATGAAGAAGGTAGGCTTGGTCGGTTGGCGCGGCATGGTGGGCTCGGTGCTCATGCAACGTATGCAGGAAGAAAAAGATTTCGACCTGATTACCCCGACATTCTTCACCACCTCGCAAGCAGGCAGCACCGCGCCGAACTTCGGCAAAGACGCAGGCACGCTTAAAGACGCGCACAACCTGGACGAGTTGCGCGCCATGGACGTGATCATTTCCTGCCAGGGCGGTGATTACACCAACGACGTATTCCGTCGCCTGCGGGCTTCGGGCTGGGAGGGCTATTGGATCGACGCCGCTTCTACCCTGCGCATGGAAGACGACGCAGTCATCATTCTGGACCCGGTCAACGATAGTTTGATCCGCAACGCCGTAGCCAGTGGCGTCAAGAATTTTGCTGGCGGCAACTGTACCAACTCCATCCTGCTGATGGGCGTGGGCGGTTTGTTCCGCGAAGACCTGGTGGAATGGGTTAGCTCGATGACTTACCAGGCGGCCTCCGGTGCGGGCGCCAACAATATGCGCGAACTGGTCAAGGGCATGGGCGTGATTCACGCGGCCGTGGCTGATGAGCTGGCCAATCCGGCATCGGCCATTCTGGAAATCGACCGCAAGGTGGCCAAATCCATCCGCGAAGATGTGCCGACCGAGTTCTTCCCGGCGCCACTGGCTGGCGGTTTGATCCCGTGGATCGACAAGCAACTGGAAAACGGCCAATCCAAGGAAGAATGGAAAGGCCAGGCCGAAGTAAACAAGATCCTCGGCACCGACAAGACTATTCCGGTTGATGGCCTGTGTGTGCGAATTGGCGCAATGCGCTGCCACAGCCTGGCGCTGACCATCAAGCTGAAGAAAGACCTGCCCTTGAGCGAAATCGAAGCACTGATCAAATCCACCAACCAGTGGGTGAAGTGGGTGCCGAACGATCGCAGCATCACCGAACAAGAACTGACCCCAGCCGCCATCACCGGCAAGCTGGATATCGGTGTTGGCCGCGTGCGCAAGCTCAACATGGGCCCGGAATACATCAGCGCGTTCGTGATCGGCGACCAATTGCTGTGGGGCGCTGCCGAGCCACTGCGCCGTATGTTGCGTATTTTGCTGGATAAGTAACAGACCGCCAGAAACGCTGGCTTGCTTCATCAAAAACCCGTGCTTGTCGCGGGTTTTTTGTTGCCAACGTGCGTGTCATGCCGCCGCACTAACGGCTTTGGTGTCTTATGATGGTCTGGTGCCCACATGGAAAACCGCATGGACTTCATCAACCTTTATCTGCAGCGTCTTGGCCTGACGCGAGACAGCCTGCCCGCCGACCCGGTAGCGCGCTTGAACCTGCTGCACAATACCCACCAGCAATGCATTGCCTTCAACAACATCGAAGTTCTGCTCAGTCGTCTGCCCGAACTCGACCCGGATAAGGTCGTCGACAAGGTGCTGCGACGTGCTCGTGGCGGTTACTGTTACGAACTCAATGGCCTGTTCGGTTGCTTGTTACGCGAGCTGGGTTACGACACGCATTTTCATCTGGGCAAGATGCTGGCCGGTAGCGGAGTCGGGCCGGAAGAACGTCCACGCACTCACCACGTGATATCGGTATTGATTGAGCGCCAACGCTGGATGATAGATGTGAGCTTTGGCGCGCGCGGTCTGGTTGAAGCGGCGGTATTGCAGACCGAACAGCCTTTCACACAAATGGACACTTTGCGCTATCAGCCCTATGGCGATGGGTATCTGCTGCAAAGCCAGATCAAGGGCGAATGGCAGACCCTCTACTGGTTTGATCTGGTCGAGGTTTACCCGGCGGACTGTGTCATGTCCAACTACTACTCGTCGACGCACCCAACTTCGCCGTTCCTGCACAATCTGATGGCCCTGCGCCTGACCGGCCCACGTGCTCGTGTCACCTTCAATAATCTGCGTGTGGCGCAGGTGAACAATGGCGTGCGCGAAGAAACACTGTTGACATCATCGCAGCAGTTACGCGACGCAATCGAGAAGCATCTGCATATCGTATTGGATCACACCGAGGCAGAGAGTTTGTACCTGCGGATCAGTGAACAACCCGCACTCCAGCTGGTCTGATCCCACCCCAGAGAATGCGCAGCCGCTAAAATGGCGTTTTACCCGCGCCACCACCATGCCCACCTATACGCTTGCCGCGCCAGTGCATGCCGAACTGGAAATCAAAAAGAGCCGCTTCCTCGGTAGCGTCCTGCCTGTGGCAGACCGTGCTGCTGCTTTGGCAATCATCGCACGCACACGTTCCGAGCATTCCGCCGCAGCCCATGTCTGCTGGGCTTTGCTGGCTGGAGGTGAATCTGGCATGTCGGATGATGGTGAGCCTTCCGGCACTGCCGGGCGTCCGATGCTGAGCGTACTTCAGCATCACCATCTGGATGGCGTGCTCGGTCTGGTTGTGCGCTATTACGGCGGAATACGGCTAGGCGCTGGCGGCCTGGTCCGCGCTTATACCGATGCAATTGCCAGCGCTATTAAACAGGCCCAAGTGGTTCCACTCACGGCCAAGGTCACCATCGAGATCGAGATTCCCTATGCCGATGAAGCCCGTGTACGCCACTGGCTGATGCAATCCGGACACTTACTGACCGCTTTTTCACATGCCAACCTTGTAAGACTTTGCTTTATAACAAATGCAAGCGACCAAGCAATAGCAGAAGAAAACTTGCAAAACCTGACCCAAGGCCAGGTGCGATTTCTGGGGCCTGCTGCATCATCCCGATAAATCGCAATGGCATAAAAACCTGTATAAACAAGCCTCAAAACCTTCCCCTCACGGACTTTCCGGATCGCCTGCATATTTAGTATCAAATGAGACTGTTACGTTTATTCATGCAATTTCTTACAAAGATTGCACAAAAATATCAGACTTCACTAATATAATCGGAACAGCATGGCCCCGGTCATGCCACCACCCATAAAAAGTCAGGGGCACCCTCTTGGAATCTTTGCTTGAACAAAGCCGGAAACTTGTTGTTGCCGGCACTTTACTCACAACGCTGTTGCTAACAGCATGTGGAGGCGGCGGCGGTGGCGGCGATAGCTCGCCCTCCCAAGCCGCAGCCGTAACCCCGGTACCCACCCCAGCGACACTGACCGGCGTGTTCATCAGCGAGGTCGGCAACAACGCGTATTACAACACTGCGGCCTGGTTCGAGATTTACAACAAGACTGGGCACGCAATTGATCTGGCCAGCTATTCCGTGCGAACTCGGGCAATCAATCCGGATAACGGTACGCCAGCAGCACCCGCAATTGAAACGTTTGCGCTGCCCCATCTGACTATCCCCGATCAAGGTCGCGTGGTGGTCGCCAGCAAAGTCGACCCGACGCTGGTGAACAACAGCAATGTGACTTATATCAGCGATGCCAGCGGCTACGTTCCAAGCTGGAGCACCGCTGCGGGTTTCGTCGAGTTACTTGCAAATGGCAAGACAACCGACTTTGTCCGGTTTGGGAGTGAGTCGACTGCACCGATCAGTTCCGGTATGTGGATCGGCGCGAACGTCCCTGCATTTGCCAAGACTTCTGATGTAAACGGTATCAACACTCTGAGCTCGTCTATCGTTCGCCTTGATAGCAATTTCACGCAAACGCACACCAGCACCGACTGGACGGCGGTGAATTTCTCGACGCCTGGCGGCCCCAATGACGTTGGCCCCGGCGTGGTCGACAGCGATGCCGATGGTATTCCCGACAGCGCCAAAGTCGCCGGTGGCACTTACAGCGGCATCGACTTGTACAGCATGGGTGCACGCCCCGGCCAACGCGATCTGTTCATCCAGGTTGATTACATGAACAGCACTGACCCGGGCATTACGCCTCAGCAGCAAGCCTTGCAGAATGTGGTTGCAGCGTTCAGGGCGCATAACATCGCCGTTCACTTTGATGCTGGTAACTTGTTCGCCGCCGCATTTGATCCGGTTAACTTCAACCTCAGTGGCGCGGTCAGCAACAAGCGAGCCTTGGTGCCATGTACAACTGTGTATTCCACCAGTCAATGCACCGATGTAAACACAATCAAATCGGCTGCGTTCGATTACCGTCGCAAGGCCATGTTCCGTTATTTGCTGATGGCCAATAGCCAGAACCTGGACGGCTCATACAGTTCCTCGGGCGTTGCCGAATTGCTGGGGCCGGACCTGGTGGTCACCTTGGGTGGCTGGAATCTGAATACCAACAATGCCGCCAATACCAACATGTTGGTCAACTATCAGGCCGCGACCATCATGCATGAGTTGGGTCATACGCTGGGCCTGCAACACGGTGGAGACGAATCCACCAACTACAAGCCAAACTACTACAGCGTCATGAACTACATGTATCAGCTGTATGGTTTACCCAAAGACCCAACCGGCGCCGATCAAGCCACCAACAGCAACGGTTTGTCTGAGGTCAATGAGCGTTATTACCTTTACAGCCTCAGCCTGCAATCGAATCCACCTGCCCAGTTTGTGCCGGGCATTAACAACACCGCCTATTACCCGGCAGTCATGCATGACGGCCCCGCGACGACCACTTTCAAGATGGATTACTCTGACGGCACTGGTGCATTGCTGGACGAAAACCTGCTGAATGAATCATTGGTGATCGGTCGCGGCGCAGGCGCGAACGCCTACGGCGATTGGGATCTGAATGGCCACAATACGACTGGCACCTATCGTTTTCATATTGTGGACGAGGGCATGGATACTAGCTTCACCCAGATGCACGATTACAATGACTGGGCCAACCTCGTACTGGCAATCAATAAGTACGGTGTGGCGCATTTTAATGGCGCCAGCATCAAATCTGCTTCCTCTGCATTGCCGAGCACGCCATATGATCCGGTATTCAATACCCGGCGCCCGCTAGCACGAGAAGATGCGCCACCCGCCTTGTTGATCAAGCACCTGCGCGCGCTCAATCCATAATGGTGAGCATGAAAACCATGAAAAACCTGCTCTGGGTTTGCCACGGATTGCTGGCGTTTGCGCTCACTCATGCGAACGCCGCAACCCCATTGCAGATCCAGGGCGCCACTTTTCAGCCCCAAGAGGCCAAGGTCGCATTGCCCGCGGTGGATCGACAGCAGGTTTTGCGCTTTCGGCTGGATCAGCCAGTGACGATTTCAGGTTGGCCAGCTTCGCTGCCCCGCAAGCTCGGCCAGCAGAATATCTCGCTGATGAGCCTGCCCAATCCGGCTGGGCCAATAACTTTTGCACGATTTACGCGTGCGGGAGTGCCAACGCCTTGGCTGGTGCTGGTTTCCCGAGGTCGCTCTGGCAGCGAAATCATCGCGCCCTGGCGCTTGAAGATAGAGCCTGCAAGCCGCTATTCGCTCAACGCGGGTGACGGTTCAATACGCCTTATCCATCTGGCGCAGCCCGTCATTCTGAAAGATGCGCAGGGGGTGCGCTGGCAATTTGAACTGCTCAGTGTGAGTGCTCCGGCCAACTCCGGGCAGGATCAGGAAGCGCGTGGCGATTGGTATCTACGCCAGCTAAGTGAATAAACCAGTATTGGCAGAAAATAAAAGGCCGCCCGTTCAACTACGGGCGGCCTTTTTTGCGTATCGCATTCGCGCAAATTTATTCCGCCAGTCGTCGCCGAAACAACCATCGCTGCTCATCGCTGCCGTCCGCCACAAAAGCATAGCCTTCCAGATCAAACTGTTTAAGCTGCTGCGGATCGTCCAGCTGATTCAATGCCGCGTAGCGCACCATCAGGCCGCGGGCGCGTTTGGCGTAGAAGCTGATGATCTTGTACTGGCCGTTCTTGAAGTCTTCAAACACTGGAGTAATCACCGGGCAGTTCAGCAATTTGGGCTTGATTGACTTGAAGTATTCGTCCGAGGCCAGATTCACCAGCACTTTTGGCTTTTGCGCGTTGAGTGTTTGTGTCAGCGTATCGCCCCACCAGGCATACAGATTTTTACCCGCCGGGTTAGCCAGCGACTTCCCCATTTCCAGACGATAGGGCTGGATCAGGTCAAACGGCTTGAGCAAGCCATAGAGGCCGGAGAGGATGCGCAGGTGAGATTCCAGATAATCGAAATCCGGCTCGCTCAAGTGCGCAGCACCCAGCCCTTCGTAAACGTCACCCATAAACGCCAACACCGCAGCCCGTGAATTGCGGACGGTGAACGGGCGCTTCCAGCTTTGGTAGCGACCTGCGTTAAGTACGGATAACTCGTCCGAGATATCCATCAGTTTGCCCATATCCGCTGGCGTCATTTGCTTGAGGATATCGACCAGTTCGGCGGAGCGATCCAGGAAAGCGGGTTGAGTATGCCGCCTGGTTACGAGCGGCGAGGTGAAATCGAGCGTTTTGGCGGGCGAGATCACCATCAGAAAACCCGCGCGCTGGCGGGTTTTGCGAGGAGTGGCCGCCAATGGCGCGGTCAACGGTTGGTTCATTACTGTTGCTCTTGTTGCTAAACCGGGGGTTATTCCGGCTGTTGGGTATTGATTTGCGCATCGCGCAGCAAGGCGGCGAGTTCCATTGCTGTTTTGACGTGCATTTTTTCCAGAATGCGCGCGCGGTGTACTTCCACCGTTTTCATGCTGATCGAAAGATCATCGGCAATTTGTTTGTTCAGGCGGCCAGTCAGGATCAGCTTCATCACCTCGCGTTCACGCGGCGTCAGCGTGGACAAGCGGATTTCTACGGCGTGTTTGGCTTGCCACTGATTGCGGCGCGTGGTGTCGGCGCGCAGACAGCTTTCGACCAGATCAACAATTTCGTTATCGCTGAAGGGTTTTTCTACGAAATCTGCCGCGCCACCTTTCAGTGCGGCAACCGCCATCGGTACGTCGCCGTGACCAGTCAGAAACACGACTGGCGGGGTATAGGCATACTCCTTCAGGCGTTCAAACAATTCGGTGCCGCTCATGCCGGGCATGCGCACATCCAGAATCAGGCAGCTAAAGCGCTCGGGCGCGTAGTCAGCAAGGAACGATTCCGCTGAGGCAAAAGCTTGTACCTCGTGATCGCGGGTAGAAAAAAGCCAGGCCAGTGCGTCACGCAGGGCGTCGTCGTCGTCCACGATCGCGATGCGGCCGAAGTTGTTGGCTTTCATGGGTTTGCTCCTTGAGTCATGATCAATGCACGTTCCGTGAGGTGCGCCTTTATAACGCGTTTGTGACGACCAAAAAAGTAGTTTCCGTTTTTCGACTACAAATCTTGCTCAACCAACCCTTCGTCCGTTGTTGGGAACGGTACCGTAAAGATGAAACGCGTACCACCACCAGGATTTTCTTCCACCCACATCCGGCCGTGATGATGTTCGATAATGGATCGGCAAATATTCAGGCCAATGCCCATACCGGTGTCTTTGGTCGAGAAAAATGGCTTGAACAATTGTTCGCGTTGTTCGGGCGCAATCCCCACGCCACGGTCAGCAATCGTCACCCGAAGCATCTCGTCATCACGCGACAGGCCAATGGCCAGGGTACGCCGGTCACGCGGGGTGGCATCCATGGCTTCCAGCGCGTTCTTGATCAGATTGAACAATACTTGTTCCAGCATCACCGCATCGGCATAGATGGGCGGCATGCCTTCGTTTTGGGCAATGGAAATCTCCACGCCGCGCCGCACGATCTCGTGCCCCAGCAAGCCGAGCACGGTTTCCAGCAGCGTGTTGATGTCACAGCGCTGCCGCCGCGGCGCGCGACGTTGTACGAACTCGCGAATGCCGCGAATGATGTGGCCAGCGCGTTTGGCTTGTTCGCCCATTTTGTCCAGCGCCTGGCCCAGCTGCGGCAAATTTGGCGCAGTGCTGGATAGCAAATTGCGGCAACCCGAGACATAACTGGCAATGGCACCGAGCGGCTGATTCAGTTCGTGCGCCAGGCTGGAAGCCATTTCACCCATGCTGATCAGGCGGCCGGTTTGTTGCAGCGCTTCGTTTTGTTGGCGCTCGCGCTCGCTGGCGCTCTTGAGTGCGGTGATGTCGGTGGCAATCTCCAGCCATACCGCAGAACCATCCACCCAAGTGCTCTGGCGACTTTTTACCTGATACCAGTGATCGCGATAAGTGTCGTACCACTCGGCATCCACCGGAGGCTCGGCCCGGCGCACTACCAGCGGCACAATACAGCAGCGTCCGCGCAGATCCGGCAACTGAAAGGCGCGATCGAACTGCAGATTGGACATCAACAATTCGCCGGTTTCAGCATCGGTGACCGCCACCGACGCATCCAGGCCATTCAGTACCGCCACAAAGCGTTCGTGCGAAGCTTGCAGCGCTTCGCGCTCGCGGCGGATTTCAGTTACGTCATGCAGCGAGCCCATCCAGCCAATGTGGTGACCATCGCCATCGACCAGGCGTGAGGCGTGGATACGCACGTCAAAGCGTTCGCCATTACGGCGCATCAGTCGCACCATAAAACCGGATGGCTCGACATGTCCCGCAACAATGGCATCGTAAGTGGCCTGGCAGCGCTCGATTTCTTCGGGCGGCCAATATGGCATCGGTGGACGCGTCTCACGCAGTTCTTCGGCGCTGTAGCCCACCATCTCGCCAAAGGCGCGGTTGGTGTAAATGATGCGGCCACGGCGATCGAACGCGATCATGCCGGACACCAGCGAAGTGTCCACCGCATGGCGAAATGCGACCTCGGCCTTGAGTTGTTCTTCCGCCTGCGCACGCACCTTGATCATGCGATTGAGCGCGGCGGTGGAAGCCAGCATGGCGATGGCCAACACCAGCATCAATGCAGGCAGGATGTCACCGGTGGCGGAAACCGACCCGGCGTAGAGATCGCCCTTGAGCTTCATCTCCAGCGGCGGCGCTGTGAGCTGAATGGTGTGGCTGATGCCGGTGGTGTCCAGTTGCCGCTGGAACTTGGCAGCGAGCGGATGACCGTTCGCGTCGATCAGCGATATCTGGTAGCGCTGGGCAATCCACCACGGCACCTGTTGCTGCAGCAGCGTATCAAGCGCAAACACCGCAACAATAAAGCGCCGCCGATCTGGCGTGGCGATGGCGTAAGTGACTTTGGGTTCGCCATGAGAAACCGACACCTCACCCCAACCGCCAGCGCCCTCATAGGGTACGGACCAGTTGTTCTGGGTCGCGGCATGCCACAGCACCAGACCGTGTCCGTTCTGCACAGAGAAACTGGCAATCTCCGGACTGGACTGAATCAGCGACTGCACGCGGGCCTGGAATATCGGCTCGCTTAGATCGGTGATATTGAGCGTTGCGGCCAGCCCGGCCAGCGATTGCAAATCGAACGTGATCTGCTGTTCGATGGCTTGTTTTTGCCACAGCAGATCCTGTTCCAGCAAGGTAGAGCGCTGACTGGTTGCTTCGTCACGCGATTGCAAAAGCCAGGCTGCGAAAGCCAGCGTAAACACGCCGGCCAGCAGCCCAGGAATCAGTGGAAGCCAGCGCGCGAAGCGATGGGGTGAACTCATGCACCGGGTTTTACTGCATTCACCAACGGCTGTCCATTTTGATATGCAGTGATGTTTTCCAGTACGGTATGCGCGATGGCGGCCAGCGCCTCATCCGTCAGAAAACCCTGGTGCGAGGTGATCATTACGTTGGGAAAGGTGGTCAGCCGCGCCAGCATGTCGTCTTTGAGCGCCTCATGCGATAGATCCTCAAAGAACACGCCTTCTTCGTACTCATACACATCCAGCCCGACACCAAACAACTGGCCGGTCTTCAATGCCTTGATCAAGGCTTTGGTATCAATCAACCCGCCACGACTGGTGTTGATGATGACCGAGCCCTGCTTCATCTTTTTCAGCGTAGTGGCATTAATCAGATGTTGGGTTTCCGGGGTCAGCGGCGCGTGCAATGACACGATATCGCTCTGCCCCAGCAATGTATCCATATCCACAAATTCGCAGCCGATCTCGGCAGCACGCTCGGCTGACGGAAAGCGGTCATACGCCAGCACGCGGCAGCCAAAACCCTTGGCGATCTTCATCGCTGCCACACCGATCTTGCCAGCGCCAATCACGCCAAAAGTGCGGCCATGCAGGTTGAAGCCAACCAGGCCATCCAGCGAAAAATTGCCTTCGCGAATACGTTGGTAGGCGCGATGCGTTTTGCGTACAAGCGTCAGCAGCAAGGCGAACACGTGTTCGGCCACCGCTTCAGGCGAATATGCGGGCACACGCGTCACCGTGACACCAAACTCGGCGGCGGCGGCAAGATCGACGCCATTGAAACCGGCGCAACGCAATGCCACATGCCGCACGTTCAAACGGGCCATTTCCTGCAACACGGCACGATCCAGCCGGTCGTTAACGAACGGACATACCACATCAAACCCAGCCACCAGCGGCACTGTGGTGCCATTGAGCCGATCTTCAAAGAAGGCCAGTTCGTAGCCAAATTTCTTGTTGGCGGCTTCCAGCCCCGCCCGGTCATAACGTTTGGTATCAAAAACAGCGATGCGCATCCACTTATCCTCAGGGCAGCGCCCGACTTAATTGCCCCAGCCCAGCGAAGTATGGGCGCACTGCAAGGTGCGCTCACGCCAGAGGTGGCCTTCCAGTTGGCGAGCAATGGCACCGACATCGGTATCCGATCGATCAATCGTTACCAATGCTGCGGTGCGTTCCCCCAAGCCTTCTGCCAGCGTGATTTCACCCATGTCGGGCACACCCAGGTCGGCCAACATGGTACGCACTTCATCCACGGTAACGTCTGGCGGCAGGTTGCCGAGCATGATTTGAGCCATGGGAAACACTCCTTGATAGAAGAAAATTGATAGTCGAAAACCAGTGTAGGCGGATTGTCGGGCTAGCGAAACGCGGAAAATGCATTTTGATTGGTGGAGCCCGCCCGCGTGGGCTGGCTAAGGCTTGCGGCCGGCCTTGCTGCGAAAGTGCGCATACTTGCTGCCGCGAGCGGCATGGGCCATCCAGCCTGGTGCCACCGCTTCCAGCGCGGTAGGCTTGAAACCTGGAATATCCGGGAAAGGCTGATCAGTCACATTATCGACGCGCATCGAATCCAGATTGTCACGACTCAGCGGTGGATTAGGCAGCAAGGACATCGCCGCAGCCTGCAACCGCGCCGCCCAATCCGGCAATGGCAATACCGGGCGCGCATTCCCACTCACGCGACCGGCATAGCGCACCAGTTCGGCCAGCGTGTAGACCTTGGGGCCAGCCAGATCGAAACTTTGCCCGATCCAGTCGCGCCGATGCAGGGCAGTCTCAAACACCCGCACCACATCCTGCACCCATACCGGCTGAAAGCGGGCATGCGCACCGGCTAAAGGCAGCAACGGTGCCAGCTTTTGCAGTTCAGCAAACAAATTGAGGAAGCGATCCTCTTCACCAAATACCACCGATGGCCGAAAGATGGTCCAGTCCAGTTCGCTTTGCCGCACCAATGCCTCAGCCGCGCCCTTGCTGCGTTGATACATTGATGCCCCGGCCGGGTCCGCGCCCAACGCGCTCATGTGCAGGTAGCGTCGGCCGCCATTGGCCTGGCAGGCCGCAATGATATGCCGCGTCAGTTCGACATGAGCCAGCTCAAACTGTCGCTGGCTGCCTTGTAACAAGCCAACCAGATTGACCACCACTCGCGCTTCGCGAACCAGGCGCTTGAGCACAAGCGGGTCGTGTACGTCGGCTTCGATCAGCTCAACCCGTGGCAGCGTCAGCAGATGCTCCCGGGCGCGTTCGCGATCCCGGGTGGGAATGGTTACCGGATAACCAACACGACACAACCGTGCGGCCAGAGCGCGGCCGATAAAGCCGCTGCCACCAATCAACAGTACCGGGTGCAGTACCAGACTCTGAACCATGCGCACTCCTTGCCCGCTTTACCCCTGCAATCAGGGGGCGTCGATGGTCGCCGCATCTACGTTTTTGCCCGGAATCGGCGCCAGCCGCGTGTGGAAAGATTCGGACTCGCCAAACGATGCCCCGTACAACTGGGCGTTGGCCATCACCTTCTTTACGTAGTCGCGGGTTTCTTCAAACGGAATCGTTTCAATATAGACAATCGGGTCCAGCTGCCGCGTGTCATCCTGCCACGCTTTCGCCCGCCCTGGCCCGGCGTTGTAACCCGCAGTGGCCAGAATGGCCTGACCACCGAGGCGGTCCAGAATATAGCGCAGATAAAACGCGCCATATGCCACATTGGTGTCCGGATCAGTCAGGCTGCTGATATCCAGTTTTTTCTGGCCGTTTTTCTTGCCCACCCACTGCGCAGTGGAAGGCATCAATTGCATCAAACCGCTGGCCCCTGCGCCCGAGCGGATGTCCGCCACAAAGCGGCTTTCCTGCCGAATCAAGCCGTATACCCAGGCCGGATCAAGATTCTGCGCCCGCGCTTCGCGTTCGATCTGCTCGCGATAAGGCGTCGGGAAACGCATCACCAGACCCGATAGCGGTTTGGCGCGTTCAGCCGAATAGATCGAGCGATCATAAATTTTGTTGCGTGCGGCCAAGGTAGAAGCGGCGACCAGTTCTTGCGGGCTCAGATCACGCATGGCCCAGTTCCACTCGCGATTGCCCTCAACCCGCCAGTTCTGGCCGAACAGCGCCAGGGCTCGCACCACGCCCGGCTTGGCGCCTACGGTTTTGATTTCAGTGTCCGTCGGCAAATAGGGCGATGGCGTGGCTTCCAGCGCCGGACCGGCTTCTTCACGGGCGAGCAAGGCATAGAAATCATCGCCGTCAGACAATTTCAGCAGGATGGGTGCGGCCTCCTGCGCCCGATTGGCACGTTTGAGAGCCTGCGCATACCAGTAACGCCAAGCGTTTTCGGCGGCTTGATCTGCCGGCATGGCGGCAATGCGATCGAGCACGGCGGTCATGTCACCCACGCGCAAAGCGGCGCGCACGGACCATGCCCGACCATCGGCATCCAGGCCATCCAGTCCGCCACGGCTAAACCAGCCGCTGGCTTCTGGATGCTGTTTTTTGGCAGCGATTTCGGCAATTTGCTGCCAGCCATACCGGCGATCTGCTTCGGGCAGTTTTTCTCTGAGGCTATCCAGCGCTTGTGCTGCGGCATCCGGGTCGGTGCGGGCGATGCGCTGAACTGCAAACAGCGCCACTTCGCGACCTGCGCGGTGGCTGTAATCCAGCTTGCCCAAGGCTTTTTGCGGTTGCGAATTGGCCTGCCCCAACACGCGCCCGGTCAATTCGGACGGAAACCCGACTCGCGGCGCCAGCTGGGTGGCAAAGTCGTTGCGCCCAGCCGACAAAGCCATACGGATGCGTAGCCAGGCATCTTCTTGCGTTAGCTGCCCGGCAGAAAACAGACTCTCGAAGATGGGGCCACAACTTTCCGGCTGACCTTTATCGGCAAACCAGAAGCCGCGCAATTTGCTCAAATCTGCGCTGCCGGTAGCCGCGATACGGGCTTGGGCATTCAGGCACTGCAAATCAAGCGACGGTGAATCCAGCTTGGGAAACTCGACCACGTAATGCGCCCAGTCCTGGCGCCGACCCAATTCTTTTAGCCAATCCTGACGCAGCCGTTCGGCCAGCGGCGTGCCGTCAAACCGGGCAAAAAAAGCGTCCACGTCTTCTTGTGCCACGGTATTCAGTTGGGTACTGAGCAAGTAATAACGCGGGTACATCTCCAGCGGGTCGTTCTGCGCGTTGTCAGCCATGCGACTGAGCGCCGGAATATCGCGACTGCGGGCGGCTTCACGCAGCGCGGAGAGATCAATCTGGGCATGGGCGCCGATGCTGGCAACCAACAGGCAAAGGAATACGGGAAGTTTCATGAAACCGGCGACTCAACGGAATGGGATGGCGCGAAAGTGCAGATTTGAATACAGCACTGGCTTTGCCGAAGCATAGGGCATGCCCCGCACCGTGTCACAGGTCATTTTTGTGTCAGCAAGTACGAGGTTCAGGCTAGACAAACCACTCGATCACACGTTCCCCATCCTGAACGACACACCATTCCATTCTTGTAAGTGCCGTCCTGCAAATTGCTACTGCAGTAGTGCACGCACCGCGAGGTTGATCCCGGCACCACCAGCAATCAGCCAGACAAACAGCGTCGTCGCCAGTAACAGTGGTTTTACCCCCGCCGCCCGGATGGCGGTGATGCGGGTATCCAGCCCCAGAGCGGCCATGGCCATGGCCAGCAAAACGGTATCCAGTTGCAGCAAAGCGTTGACCATCGGCTTGGGCACCCAGCCCAGCGAATGCACGCCCGCCATGACAATGAAGATCAGTGCGAACCACGGAATGGTAATGCCGCCGCTGGCTTTCTCTTCACCCGCTTGCGGAGCCCGCGCCACCCACCAGGAAACAAAGACCAGGAACGGAGCCAGCATCATGACCCGGATCATTTTGGCAATCACGGCCGTGTCCGCCGTGGCCGGACTGACCTGGCTGGCTGCCGCCACAACTTGCGCCACTTCATGGATGGTCGAGCCGGTATAGATACCAAATGCCTGCGGCGTAGCCAGCAAACCCAGGTGCTGGGCCAGCGGGTAAAGCGCCGGATACAGAAACATGGCCGCAGTACCAAACACCACCACGGTCGAAACGGCGATGGTGACAGTCGAAGGTTTGGCCCGCAGCACAGGTTCAGTCGCCAGCACGGCGGCGGCACCACAGATCGCGCTACCGGAGCCGATCAACAGCGCGGTTTGCCGATCCAGCCCAAAAATCCGCGTACCAGCCTGATAAGCCAGCACCAGCGTACTGGAGAGCACCAAGCCGTCGATCAGCACAGCGGAAATACCGACCGCGCCAATTTGCTGAAATGTCAGACGAAAGCCATACAGAATGATCCCCAGCCGCAGCAGTTTTTGCTTGGAAAATTTCACCCCCGGCCCGCAACGCTCACCCATGGCGGGATAAAACGTATTGCCCAGCACCATGCCACCGACGATGGCTAGTGTGAGTGCGGACAAGCCGGTGGATTGCATTGCTGGCAGGCCAGCCAACCAGCTGGCCACCGCAGCGAATAGCAACGTCAGCAACAACCCGGGCGCATGCTGTAACAGCGCCATGCCCCAGTTGGCGTAAAAAAGACTCGCATCGGCCAACGCATGCTGGTTAAGTGCTGGATTAGCTGTTTTGCTAAGGGAATCCACGGTTTGCCACCTGGCTACAGAAAAGACAAACCCATGTTATTCAGTTTGGTTATATATTAATAACCAATAGTTTCATTGAGACTGATCGGAAAAATCGATGATCAAACTGACCTTGCGTGAACTGGAAATTTTCCTGGCTACCGCGCGCGCTGGCGGGGTCACCGTTGCAGCGGAGCAGGTAGGGTTGTCGCAGTCCGCAGCCAGCAGCGCCTTGGGCGAACTGGAACGCCGCCTTGGCGTGCAATTGTTTGATCGGGTCGGCCGCAGGGTAGAGCTTAACGAACACGGACGCTGGTTGTTGCCCCAAGCCGAAGCCTTGCTCGCACAGGCCCGCGTGATTGAAGAACGATTTCGCACCGATGCGCCGGCACGATTGCGTCTATATGCCAGTTCCACCATCGGCAACCGCGTATTGCCAGAATTGGTCGCCCGTTTCTTGCAACAGGCACCGGACAACCGCATTGAGCTGGCCATTGGCAACACTGCCGATGCCGTGCAGGCCGTGGCGGAATATCGTGCAGACCTCGGGCTGATCGAGGGAATCAGCGATGACGGGCGTATCACAGTGGAACCGTGGTTACGCGATGAACTGGTCGTAGTGGCGCCACCGGACCATACCTGGGCCGGTCAATCCGTGTCGCCCACCCAGCTGGCCACGGCGCGCTGGTTATTGCGCGAACCGGGATCAGGCACGCGTGAGGTATTAAGCGGGGCATTATTACCGCTGGCGGGCAGTCTGGAGGTGGCGCTGGAATTAGGCACCAGTGAAGCCATCAAGGGCGCAGTGCGCGCAGGATTGGGCCTGGCTTGTTTGTCACACCGGACTGTTTCAGGCGAATTGGCTCGCGGCGAGCTGATTGCGCTGGCCACGCCAGAGCTGGATTTAACCCGCCATTTTTATCTGATCCGCGCCCGCGATAAAATCCCCACGCAAGGCATGCAGCGCTTTCACGCCTGGTGCATGGCGCTACTTGCCGAGGAATCTCCTGGTACAGCGAGCGCGGCAAAATAGCCGAAAACCGCCAAATACAAGTAGAATCAGCGGGTTTAGAGTCACCACGCCCACCGGGCCGAGAACTACGCAATGCTGACCTTTCAGGAAATACTGCTTACGCTGCAAAGCTATTGGGCCCGCCAGGGCTGCGCGCTATTGCAGCCTTACGATATGGAAATGGGTGCCGGTACTTCGCATACCGCCACGTTCTTGCGCTCCATCGGCCCAGAGCCGTGGAATGCCGCGTACGTGCAACCCTCGCGTCGCCCCAAAGACGGCCGCTATGGCGAGAACCCCAACCGCCTGCAGCACTACTATCAGTTCCAGGTGGTGCTCAAGCCTTCGCCAGACAACATCCAGGACTTGTACCTGGGTTCGCTGCGCGAACTGGGCGTTGACCCGACCATACATGACATCCGTTTTGTAGAAGACGACTGGGAAAACCCGACACTGGGCGCCTGGGGCATGGGCTGGGAAGTCTGGCTGAACGGCATGGAAGTCACCCAGTTCACCTACTTCCAGCAAGTGGGCGGTCTGGATTGCAAGCCGGTGTTGGGCGAAATTACCTATGGCACCGAGCGTCTTGCGATGTACCTGCAAGGTGTAGAAAACGTCTATGACCTGATCTGGACGCGTTATCCCGATGGTCAGGAAGTCACCTATGGCGACATCTATCACCAGAATGAAGTGGAGCAATCCACTTACAACTTTGAATACTCCAACGTTGAATTGTTGTTGAGTCTGTTCAACAGTTTTGAAGGTGAAGCCCGCACCCTGCTGGAAGCCGGTTTGCCGCTGCCAGGCTACGAGATGATCCTGAAAGCCGCGCACACCTTCAACCTGCTGGATGCACGCGGCGCGATTTCGGTGACCGAACGCGCAGCCTACATCGGCCGTATCCGCACGCTGGCGCGCATGGTGGCGCAAGCCTATTACGACTCGCGCGAAGCACTGGGTTTCCCCATGTGCAAAACGCCGGTCTGAGGCCGACGCCGATGAGCGCCATGCGTCGTCTTGTCTTTGCCATATCTCTGCTGGTCATGCTGGCGGCGTGTGGCAAGTTTGACGACGGCACCACTGCTCCGCAACCCGTGCCCACGCACGGGGATTGGCGCTCCTATGGCGAAATGGAAGACTTTGAAGTGCTGGCCGATATCAAATCGATCTCGCACAACGAGCGCGACGCCGATTCGCAATACACCTATGTGTGGATGCTCCAGCACTTCAAACAAACCCAGGTCGATGGCACGTCCAAAGGCGAGTACCGCAAAAAGTACATGCGCCAGGCCATACACTGCCCGAGCGGGCGCATGGCCGGTATTGCCGTTGAATTGCGTACCGAAGACGATGAAATCGTCGCCCGGTATGACGTCCCCGGTTATCAGTGGGAGTTTGAAACTCCCGCTCCCGATACTTATGGTTCGGACTTCGTGCGTCAGGTCTGCCTGATCGAGAAGCACCAGGACCAACAAGCTGAAAAATCGAACGAGTAAATCACGATGTCGCAAACCCTGCTGATCGAACTTTTCACCGAAGAACTGCCGCCTAAGGCACTCCCGCGCCTGGGCGCTTCGTTCGCGCAAACGCTGTTTGACGAACTGAGCAAACTGGGCTTCGTGGACAAAGACGTGGAGTTCCACCCTTTCGCCAGCCCGCGCCGTCTGGCGGTATCGATCCCCAACGTGCTGGCAGTGCAACCGGAACAGCAAATCGAAAAGAAAGGCCCAGCCGTTGCTGCGGGCTTCAAGGATGGTCAGCCTACGCCAGCGCTGGCCGGCTTTGCCCGTTCTTGCGGCGTAACGCCCGAGCAACTGGAAAAAACCCACGACGGCAAGCAGGATATTTTTGTTTTCCGCGCCACCAAGCCGGGCGAGCCATTGTCTGGTGTGCTGTCTGGTCTGGTCGAACTGGCGCTCAAAAAACTGCCCGCGCCCAAAATGATGCGTTGGGGCAATCGCGATGGTCAGTTTATCCGCCCGATTCATGGCCTGATCGCCCTGCACGGTAACGATGTGATCCCGGCTAAAGCGTTGCATCTGGATGCAGGCCGGGTGACGCGTGGACATCGTTTCTTGTCGACAGGCGAAATCAGCCTGAGCAGTGCCGACGGTTACGCCAGAACCCTGTACGAAAACGGCAAAGTGGTCGCCAGTTTTGCCGCACGCCGCCATTTGATCGAAGATCGTCTGACCAGCGCCGCGCACGCCATTGATGCCACCATCGCCCCGTCCGACGGTTTGCTCGACGAAGTCACCGCGCTGGTTGAATGGCCTGTTGTCTACACCGGAGAATTCAGTGCGGACTTCCTGAAAGTACCGCAGGAATGCCTGATTCTGTCGATGCAGCAACATCAGAAATACTTCCCGCTGCTCGACGCCAACGGCAAGCTGCTGCCGAAATTCCTGGTGGTATCCAACCTCGAAACCGCCGACCCATCCAACATCATCCACGGCAACGAGCGCGTGTTGCGCGCACGGCTGTCTGATGCGCAGTTCTTCTTCCAGCAAGACCAGAAAATCAAGCTGGAAGGCCGCGTGGGCAAGCTGCATCAAGTGGTTTACCACAACAAGATTGGTAGCCAGTTTGAGCGCGTGGAACGCCTGACCAAGCTGGCCGGTGAAATCGCCGCCGCTTTGGGTGCAGACCGCAAACTGGCCGAACGGGCCGCCTACCTGGCCAAGGCCGATCTGGTATCCGATATGGTCGGCGAGTTCCCGGAACTGCAAGGCATCATGGGCATGTACTACGCCCGCATCGACGGCGAAGACGAACAAGTCGCGCGCGCTATCGAAGGCCACTACCACCCCCGTTTTGCCGGCGACACGCTGCCGGAAGGCCCGATTGCCCTGGCCGCCGCGCTGGCCGACAAACTCGAATCCATCGTCGGGATCTATGGCATTGGTTTGATCCCGACCGGCGACAAAGACCCGTTCGGCCTGCGCCGCGCCGCCTTGGGCGTGCTGCGCATGTTGCTGACCTTGCCGCTGAATCTGAAAGCGTTGCTGGTCAGTACTGCGGCCACCTTCCCGGCGGGCGTGGTTAGCGCCAATGTGCCTGATGGCGTGTTTGATTTCATGCAGGAACGCCTGAAGAACTATCTGGCGGCCGATTACCCGGCGGCCGATATCGAAGCCGTGCTGGCGTTCAAACCGGCCCGCCTTGACGACATCCAGAAACGCCTGGCGGCAGTGGCCGAGTTCAAAGCGCTGCCAGAAGCCGCTGCATTGGCAGCAGCCAACAAGCGTATCCGCAATATCCTGAAAAAAGTGGAAGGCGAGATTCCGGCATTGAATCCGGCCTTGTTTGCCGAGCCCGCAGAAAGCGCTTTGCATGCCGCCGCCCAAACCATTACCGGCCCGGTCAACAATGCACTGGCGGCGCAAGACTTTACCGGTGCGCTCAAGCAATTGGCCGCGCTCAAAGCGCCGGTCGATGCGTTCTTTGATGGCGTTATGGTCATGGCAGAAGATGCCGCTGTGCGTGGTAACCGACTGGCACTGCTGGCGGGTCTGGCTGAGTTGATGAACCGTGTGGCAGAGCTGTCGCTGCTGGCCGAATAAGCTGTGTAATGCGAACCGCGCTCAGCCAATCCAGCTGGCGCGGCCAACCTGAATGGTCATGGCCCATATGCAACTTAAACTGCTGATTCTTGATCGTGATGGGGTCATCAATGAAGACGACCCCAACTACATCAAATCACCCGCCGAGTGGATTCCCATCCCCGGCAGCCTGGAAGCCATTGGCGAGCTGACACGGGCGGGCTGGTCGCTGGTGGTCGCCACCAATCAATCCGGCGTGGCTCGTGGCTATTACAACGTGGAGATGCTTAACCGCATCCACGCCGCCATGTACAAAGCAGTGAACGAGGCCGGTGGGCATATCGACGCAGTATTTTTCTGTCCGCACGCACCTGAAGATCAATGCACCTGTCGCAAGCCACTGCCCGGCATGATCCTGGATATCGTACGGCGCTATAACATCCAGCCTGCCGAATGCATCATGGTGGGCGACAGTCAGCGCGACCTGGAGTGCATTGCCAACGCAGGCGGCAAAGCCATTCTGGTACGCACCGGCAACGGCGCCAAGACCGAAGCCGCAGGCAAAATGCCAGCAGGCACACTGGTGTTCAACGATCTCGCCGCCGTGGCGCGGCATCTGCTCACAAGCAACTGATTAATCCGTTCGCGCACGCGAATCAGCAAGGAAGTACCCAAGTCATGGTGTTGTTGCGCTCTCTCATTTACTGGCTGTTCTTCAGCATCGTTACCCCGCTGTACGCCCTGCTGTGCTTTCTGATTTTGCCGCTGCCGCCCAGAACCCGCGTCAAGATCATCTCGACCTGGTGCGTGACTCTGCTGTGGTTGCTGGAGCGCATTTGCGGCCTGAAATACCAGGTAACCGGCCGCGAGAATATCCCGCCAGGCCCGGCAATGATCATGTGCAAACACCAATCCGCTTGGGAAACCTTGGGCTTGCAATTGGTGTTCCCGCCGATGGTGTTTGTGGTGAAGCGCGAACTGTTCAAGATTCCGTTTTTTGGCTGGGGCTTGCGGGCTGCCGCGCCTATTGCCATTGACCGCTCTGCCCGCGCCGAAGCCCAACGTTTGTTGATGGAACAAGGCCGTGACCGGGTTGCGGCCGGTTTGTGGATCGCCATTTTCCCGGAAGGCACGCGTATTGCGCCGGGCCAGCGAGGCAAGTACAAACAAGGCGGCGCCCGACTCGCTAGTAGCCTGGATATCCCGATCGTTCCCGTGGCGGTCAACGCTGGTGAATTCTGGCCGCGCAACTCGTTCCTCAAATATCCAGGCGTAATCACCATGGCCATTGGCCCGGTTATTGAAACGACCGGACGCACGCCCGACGAACTCATGGCCGCAGCGGAAACCTGGATCGAAACCGAACAAAGCCGCATCGAAGGTGCCGGCCCATGCTTTCCCGGAAATGAGCAAGCAAAAGCTTGAGTTGCAGAACGGCGAGATGCTGGAGTACGAACTGACTCGCAGCGCCCGTCGTCGATCAATCGGCCTCAAAGTAGACCGCTCCGGGCTCACGCTGGTGATCCCCACTCGCGCTACCTTGGCCGACGCCGAGCGGGCCATCCGCGCCAAGCTGGCGTGGATACGCGGGCACCTGAGCAAATTGCAAAACCTGCCGCAGGTTACGCCGAACCCTTTGCAGGCTGGCGCCACCGTCCAGTGGCTAGGCCAGCCCTGCCAGATCATCGCCCCTGCCCCACGCAGCAGACTCTCCGATCAAACTCTGGCACTGGCCAGTAAAACCGGTGAGCCTGCAGCCGTACTGGCTGCATTTGTACGCTTCAGCCAAGCCGCAGCGCGCGTCTATTTTGCCCAGCGCGCCGCCTTCTTTGCGCCATTGATGCGGGTCAGCCCCAAGCGGGTCTTGTTGACCTCCGCCGGGACGCGTTGGGGATCATGTACTGCAGCCGGCGATGTGCGTATCCATTGGCGCCTGATGCAAGCGCCGCCAGCCGTAGTGGACTACGTCATCGTGCATGAGCTGGCGCACTTGCGAGAGATGAACCACTCTCCCCGCTTCTGGGCCGAAGTCGAAAAAATCGTGCCCGACTGGAAAACCCAGCGACAGTGGTTACGGCAGCACGGCAATGCGCTGCATGGTTAGCCTGTAGAGTGAACCTGGTTTACACAAAAAAAGGCCGCTTTATGCGGCCTTTTTAATGGCGAGCGCCTACCGCTCAAGGCAGAAGCCGAATCGATAATGCGGCGGAACCGGATTTACTCCAGCAATCGGCATCAGCGCTATAGCCCGTGGGGCTATCCTTGGTTCCCGTCGCGCTGCTACGGATTTCGCCCGTGGTGGGATCACCATCGTCAAACTGCTGATCGAGTGCGCATACGTAACGAATATCGACCACTTTTTCGTCCAACCCTTGCGCAACCAGCCAGCTAGAACCTGCTGCTGTGCCACCTTTGCCGTCTTCGCCTTTAGCCACCGCCCACAAAACACCACCAGGCATCTTCTGGTCAGCAGCAGCTAACAGTCTGCTGTTCTGGATCAGCATGCTCCAGAATTGCGAGGCTTCTGCTTCACCAAGTATCAAACCATCTTTGGGATTGCTGGCGTCGCCAACGCACTCGGCCGGAGTCTTCGCCGCGCTGCTGCAGCCATCTCCCGGGTATGCCTGATAACGTTCAAAGAAGACCTGCATGGCGGTCTGAATTTTGCTGGAACTGGCGTAAATGCTTTTGACCCGCGCACCATCAATCAGGTCTTTACCCTTAAACGCCATGCCCAACAACAAGCCTACAATAACCAGTACGGTTGCCATCTCCACCAAGGTAAAACCGGCCTGGCGCGAGTGGCCTCGATACGTAGAGTACCTCATAAAATCTAACTCCTCATTTTCATTTGTGCGGTTGTAACTACCTGAAAATGCAAGGAGTGCTGGCGTATTTCTGTGGAAACGTTGCTTGTAGTTATTGGTTAGATTGGCGGCGAGCCGTGTTACGGCAATCTGCCCGCACTAATTGCCTCGGCAATCAATTGACTGGGGTTGATCCACTCAGTCAAATCGTCATAGGCGTTGGTGGCGGGCTCATCAATGCGCGGCTTGCTGATGAACATTTTGCTGTCACTGGCATTTACCAACTCATCCGCATTCCCTTTGCCTTCAAGCGGCCCGGGGCCATGGGCGCCGTGCGACACAATCACCACGGCAACCGCGCTTGCGAGGTAGTCCTGGCTATTGGCGCTGGGGTAGATTTCCAGGTCCCCCAGCGTGAGCAGATGAAATACCATTCCCGGCGCCAGCAGGACTTCTTCAGACTTGTTGGTATTCGGCCCGGCAAATGCCTCGCTAACCCGATAGGTAAACGGCCTGCCCCAAGCGTCCACGTGCCCCAATCCCAGCGTCGCCCATGGCAAGTAACCCTGCAGATAGGCACATCTACCGGTGGTTGCTTCACGCATTTCCAGCCCGGTCGCCTCCGCGCCAACTTGCGCGGCACAGGGCAAGCGGCCATTGCGCACCGCATACCCGAGCAAGGTTTGCTTGATTGCCGCGAGTTGATCTTGCGTGGAACGTGCGCGTTGCACCTCTTGTGACAAGCGGATCGCCCCCAGAGCACCGGCCATCAGTAGCCCCAGCACGGCCAATACCACCGCCATTTCAACGAGCGAGAAACCATTGTGGCGCGGTGAAGCCATTGTCTGATCCAGGTTTTAGCCAGCGGTAAATCCGGTCATTGCTGGACAGCGCGGGAACCGCCAGCATTTCTGTTTCGCCAGTCTGCGTTTGCCATCCTTGCTGATTGATCACGCTATTCAATGCACCGGTTCGAGGATCGACAAACCCCGGCACAGCCTCCAGATAATTGGCGAGACTGGATTTATCCGTGGAGGTGCTCCGAGCCTGGCCAGACAGCGGCCAGCCAGGGCTGACCATGATCGCGTCAGCGCGCACCGGCCCGCTAGTGGTAACAATTGTTGATGACACACTGCAACCCGTTGCCGGTGGCGCAATTGCATCGGCGTTCACGCTGTAATAAAACTGCTGTTCCCAGCGATTGCGATACAGCCATTTGAAGCGCTCGGTCGCGTTGGCGCCTACCTGCTTGCTCACCTCGTTAATCAGCCAGATCGATTTGGGCAAGCGCCCACGACAAACCGCCAGATCGGGCACGCAATCATTGGCGTTGGTTTTTGTCGCAATATCGACGCAGGCCGGGTCATCAAACCTGGCTGGATGTGGCAGTTTTCCGGCTCCTTTGTACAGCCGCCACCATTCCAGCAGGCGTTGATAATCCCGCAATGCACGCAGCGAAACCGCCTGCATCAATTCGCTACGCCGGATCACCGCCACCCGGTCATTGAGGATCAATTTTTGCCTGGCGTCGCGAATATCGCCGCCGACAAACGCGCCTTTGCTCATATCCAGATTGCTGAAACTACCGTCTGTTGTACTGGCACTTTCGAGATAGTTAGATGCGTTGACTTTGTCTGCCGCAGTGCCACGTTTTTGGTTAGGCAGCGCCACACCCGGTGCAAAAATGACGACGACTGCAGGATCAGTCTGGGCAGTTAGCGCGCTGTGCGCGGGCGCATTCCACGCCTGAAACCAGGCGGATTTGGGTACGAAATCCGGATTGAGAATACTTGAGTTACTTTCTTCAAAGCCTTCCACGACAGCCATCCACAAGCGCTCGCCGCTGCCGTCCAGAAAAGGGGCGTGCAACATTGTCCGGTGGGCAATACGCCCCAAGCGCAAAGCGGCTTTCGTGCATGTTCCCGCCGCATCGCCCTGATAACCCGCACGGTCACTAGCGGGGTCTTTGCTGTCCGGGCACGGAAAAGCGCCGGGACGCGCCAGATTGGTGGAACCCGAACCACTCAGCCCACCGTTTTGCACTGACCACGCCAGCAATGCGCTGCGGGCATCCGCCAAGGCCCGGCGGGTTACTTCCTCGCGCCGTTCTATCGGATTGACTTGTGCCAGAAGACTTTGGATCTGCCAGAGAAACACGCCGCACAGCAACGTCAGCATCAGCAGTGCAGTAACGCCGCGCTGGCATCGCAATGACCGTGGGGCTGAACGCCGGTAGCGGTTCATGGCCCCTCCTGCCATTCATCACCGACCCGCACATGCGCAGGGACAGATATCACAGGTTGTGATGCCGCATCGACCCAATGCCGAATGTGTCCGTCAGCAATTGTTTGCGCACTCAAAACATGAATAACGCTTACGGCGGGCATAGATGCGATGGTCATGGCCGCGCGTTCTTGCTGCGAATAAAACAACCGGCCCCACTCGGCAGCCACGGCTGGCAATGCGATACACAAGAGCAGAATCACGACAGATTTCATGGCTGCAACGCCCCGCCAGGCACGTTCGGGCCAAAACCGATCACTTCGCCGGAGCAATGCATAACAATGCCGGACGGATGGTCTGTGGTAGTGCTTCGAGTAAGGTGACACGTCGACACATCCAGCCAGCCCGGGAGGGTTTCGAGACGAGACCAGAACCTGGAGAGTGCTTGCTCATGCATGAGCCAGACATCGAACTCCAGCGCCACTGCCACCAAACGCCACGCCCCTTGAACTGGCCCTGCAGGCAGGGGTTTGGCAAATTGTGAATGGATGATTTCGAATTGCCCATCAACCGCCCCTGCCACCCAGTCCTCTATTACTTTGGCATCTGCAGGTTGCAAGGCGCCTCGTTCAGCCAGTTGTTTGAGCCGCGCGCGGTCCTCGGCACTTAACCAGACCGGTTTGGGTTGCTGCTGGCTCTGCTGGCGATATTCAATCCATTCGTCCTGCGCATGTTGCAGCGCAAGCAAACGCCATGTGGCTACTCCAGCCAGAATCAGGGAGGCCAGCACTAGTGCGCTACTCGCCAGATAAGATCGCACTAAATGCCTTTGCATTACCGTGCACCTGCGGGATGTAATGACGCAAAGGCAATCAACCAGTGCCAGTGCCGATTGGACTCAGGCCTGGCATCTGCTACTGCAGGAGCTGTTCTGGACACTGCTGCCGCACCTTGTTCCAGCATGCTTTTTTTGAAAGTGTTAAACGTTGAGGTCTCACTGGAGCCGTCATCGGCAAGCAGCACGAGGCGCAATTGCCGCTTTATCCCCGCAGCAACGACATCAGCCTCGTCAACGGGCTCCCAATCCACCGCGTCAAGCTGCAATTGGGGGAATGCCAGTAACACCGTACTGAGCGACTGCAAAGCCGACTGCATATCCGGAATATCGGCGGGATATTTGCGGAACAGTTGCACAACTGCCTGATCAATATGGGCGTCAGACTCTGCAATCAGCGCTCGGGGCGGCTGGGTTGGCATCAGCAGGCCTTTCATTTCAGCGCGCACCTGTATTGAGTAAGCAAGCAGGAGCCCGCAATAAATACCGCTGAGTACCGCTATTCCCCAATTGGCCACGGCAAACCGTCGCGCTAACTGGTATCGCCGTTGCACCACCAACAAATGTGCAGGGAGTGGCAAAGCATTGCGAACCAAGGCCCTTCGCTGCAAAAGTCTGGACCTGCTATTTTTTGGTTCTGACTCGACCACCAGTTGGTGGGGCGGCATCCCCGGAAACACGGGCAGCGATGCGGCGGGCACTTCCGTCAGTTGTTCCGCAATATTGTGAGAGAGGCGGATCACCAACTGCTGCTCAGTGCCCAGCAACATCCGGCTCTCCAGATGAGCACAGGTATTGGCAATATCCTGCGCCAAGCCGTGTGGTGATTGCTCGTCCGTCTCCTGGCAAAGCCGGGTAAACAACGCCAGCCCATCTCGGGCGAGTACGTGGCGCACGCCACCACCGAGACCAGGAAGCACCCATAACTGTGGCCCCACCGCTTTGTAACGGATAGTGGCTACGAGGTCAGCGTAAAAACATACGCAGTCGATCACGTGCCCAGCGGCGACCAAGCCATCCAGCAGGTCTGCTATCAGTGTCGACTGCGCCATGCCACCGAAGACTGCCATTGTGGGTGTTACGCTTGGCATACTCCGGCCCGAACCTCCTGGACAACCAGGGAATATCTGTCGGGCCCGACTCTGCAGATAAGACGAGTAGTCCCTTTTTTTCAGCACCGGCAACGGTTCGATCAGATAATCCTGCTCAGGCAAATCAAGCACGATTGTTACCGGCTCAGCTTTTAGCGGTAGGCAGGACAGGACTTGAGCCAGCATGTCGGCCTGCAGCGGTATTTGCGCATGCCACTGCCAACGGGCGCCGGCACAGTGACCCGTACGAACAAATGCAGCGCCAACCATCACCACTGTTTTTGTTCTCATCGTAATCGACCCAGGTTATCGAACACCGGGCCCAACACGGCGAGCATGATCCAGCCAAGCAAACCACCCAGAACGACGGTTATGCAGGGTTCGATCAGACTATGGATACGCTGGGCAATCAGCTTTACGTCGCGCTGGTAGTAGTGGGCGACCTGGCGCAGTGCTGCGCCCAAATGGCCGGTTTGCTCGCCGGTTCGCAGCATTGCCATCAGTAAGTCAGGCAGCAAAGAGGTACTCGCAAATGCCTGCCCCAAGCTGGCTCCTTCTTCGATGCGCAAGCGGGCTTGCTGCAGGAGCGCGCGTAACTGGATGCTGGTCACTGCCGATTGGGCAATTCTCAAAGCATCCAGTAGCGGCACGCCGGCGTCGTAAAGCAGTCCCAGGCTCTGGGCGTACTGCCCCAATGCGCTCTTGAGTCTGAGCGTGCCAAGAAGTGGCAAATCGAGTAAAAACCGGTCACAGCCAGCCGCAACTCGGGAGCTCGTTTTGATTGCCCAGATCAGACCCGCAAGGCTCGTCAGCGCAAGTGACAAGATGGCCCAGCCGTAGTGACTAAGTAATCCTGTTGCGAGCAGCAGTGCCCGCGTGGCCAACGGTAATTTCCCACCAGTGTCCGCGACAAAATCCTGTACTTGCGGCATCACGCTGGTTAGCAAAAATAACGTGGCCGCCAGCATCACCGTGGCGGCAAAAACCGGGTAGTAGAAAGCCTTGCCAGTTTGCTCGGCGACTTCATCGCGCCACAGGAAATAGCCATGCAAATCAGCCAGCACTTCCACCAGTTGTCCGCTGGCTTCGCCCGCCCTCACCCCATTAAGCAGCAGTGGCCCGAAACACGTTGCGTGCGTCTCCAGTGCTTGGGAAAACGTTGAGCCCTCGTGAATTTGCTGCAGCACAAGAGGTACTGCATCTGCCAGAACACCCGCAGCCAATGCATTGCGCAATTGAGTCAGGCTATCGAGTAATGGAATTCCGGCCTGCAGCATCTGGCTCAAATGAAAGCAGAAATCAGCCAGATCACGCCAGCGCGCAGTTTTGCGGCGGAACACGCCCAAAGCGTTGCCCTGCCGTTGTGCCTGCAGCAGCGTCAGACCGCTGGCCTGCAACTCTTTTTCCAGCTCGACGTGTGAAGCAACATTGCGTTCACCCCGGCTAGGCCGGCCTTGCTTGTCGATGGCGTGATAGCGGTAGCGCATGGGCAATCACCGCAAAAACTGGGCTGAAAAGTCGGCCACCCGACAGGCTTCAGCCGTGTCCGTCTGGCCGGACAACACCTGGTTAATCAATTGCTCCTGCAAGGGCTGAAAGCCAAGTTGGCGAGCCATATCCAAAGCCTGCATGCGTTTCGCAGGCTGGAGCAGCAATGCGGCCAGTTCCGGCACCACAAACAATTGCTCCATGACTGCAAGACGGCCGCGATACCCACTGTCGCCACATCGTGGGCATCCCACCGCGCGATATACCGGGCTCTCAGGCGCGCTTTCCACAATTCTCGCCAAGATAGCGTCTGCTGCTACTGGTTCGCGGCAGGCTACACATAACTTGCGCACCAGACGCTGGGCTATGACTCCCAGCAAATTTTCGGCCAGCAACGCAGGGCTTACCCCCAGATCCAGCAGGCGCGGAACTGCCCCGAGCGCCGAATTGGCATGCAATGTCGCAAACACCAGATGCCCTGTCATGGCGGCCCGTAAAGCCACGGCGGCAGTCTGAGCATCCCGGATTTCACCGATCAGGATAATGTCCGGGTCCTGACGCAGCAGCGCACGGACACCCTCATCGAAATCCAGACGCGAGCCTTCACCCATTGAACTCTGCCGGACCCCGTCGAGCTTGTATTCGACCGGGTCCTCCAGCGTCATGATATTGACGCGCTCGCTTTTGAGATGAGCCAGAATTGAATACAAGGTGGTGGTTTTGCCAGAGCCGGTCGGGCCAGTCATCAAGATCAGCCCCGCCGGGCGCTGGATCAGTTGCAGCAGTCCTTTCAACGCTTTGGGTGGCAAACCCAACTGGTCTAACGCAAGCAAGCCGCGATTGCGCTCCAGCAAGCGCAACACCAGGTTCTCACCCGTTACCGTCGGCATGCAGGCGGCGCGAATATCCAGTTGGCGATGGCCGCAATCCACGCTGAAGCGTCCATCTTGCGCTGCCCTATTTTCCGCAATATCCATCCCGGCCAGCCCCTTGAGCCGCACTAGCATCATGCTCCAGAATCGCTCATGTACCACACGCACCGCGCGCATGACGCCATCGACCCGATAACGGACGCGCACAAACGCAAGTTCTGGCTCAAAGTGGATATCAGATGCGCTTTGTCTGGCCGCATCCTCAATAAATGCCTGTACGAGCGAGCCCACCCGCCCATGACCGGTTTGGGCCTGGTCTGCAAGCGCGTCAATTTGGTCGAGTAAAGCCTCAATGCCCAACTCACGTGGATAACAAGCATCCAGGCGCAAGGCCAGGCGAGATTCGCTAATCAGCCTCGCCTCGACCCGGCGCGCCTGTGGCACCAGCCAGCGCAACCGATCCAGCAGCATCGGTTGGTTTGGGTCAACCAGACCAATCAATAACGCCGCCTCAATGGGCTCCCAGGCGATCGGATAAAAACCGTACTGCCGGGCCACCGCTTCTGGCACAAGACCAATGGCAATATCGTCCGCAACAAAATGTTCAGGTGCTGGCATCGCGTTAACGTGTTGCTCAGCCAACGCCGTATCCAGTTGCTGTTCAGACAAGAATCCGAGCAGCAAGAGTTGCTGTCCAATCAGCAAACCGGTGCGCCGCTGTTCCGCCAGCGCGATTTGCATCTGATCCGCAGCCACCCATTGGCGCTCCAGCAAATAACGGCCGAATTGCCCCACTTGCATGCGATGTGTGGTCATTGCTTGTCTGCCCTGGCGCCGAGGGTGGAGGCACTTGCCCGCAGCGCGTTGTGGCGCTGTAACCAAGCGGTATATCTCGCTTGGTGCTGGGCAGAGGTTTCTGTCGCAGATATCGATATTTGCGGGGCTGCTGGTGCTGTCGGCCAACGCAGGCCGGACACTATGGCGAGCAGAAGAAAGATCGCGGCAACGACCAGACGTGGCGTCATCATGGCGTTACTTCCGGAGCTTGCACGCTGCCGTTGGCAAATGCTGAAAGGTCGTTACCGGCCGCAGCAGAAAAGAAGGTATCACCAGGAGGCTGGATGCCGGTTTGTGCCAAGGTGGAATTCGGAGTCGAACCATCGATCACCCGTGGGCGCAGGAAAATCACCAGTTCGATCCGTCTGGTCTGGTCGTCGCGATAGCTGAACAAGTCACCCAGGCCAGCAACACGAGACAACCCGGGCAATCCGGTGCGCGCATTGGCACTGGCATCCTGGATCAGTCCGCCCAACATGGCCAACTGGCCTGACGGCACATGCAGCGTGGAGTCGAACTCACGCACCTGTAATACCGGCACCTGGCTAACCACCGGCTTTTGCATGTCTCGCGACATCAGCGCCACGGCTGGGTCTTCAACCCAGGAGCGGATATTGGTGATGGTCGGCCGCACATTCAGCGCGATTTCACCCGTGGCCGATACCTGTGTGAGTACCTGCAGTACCAGCCCCACCGGCACTGTGTGCAGTTTGCTGGCGTAGTGGCGGCGCGTGATATCGCCATTGCTGTTCTGGTCTTCAGTTAGATCCAGCGTGAAATAAACCTGTTCATCCACCACCTTCATCACGGCGGGCTGATTATTGATCGCAACGATTTTGGGGCTGGATAAAACCCGGGTGCGGCCAAATTGTTCGAGTAGTTTTACGGTGAGATTGAAACCACTCAACAGTGGATTGCCTTTGCTGATCAGGGCCAGCGGCACGTCACCCAAGTTGTTGCCTGTGGTTTGCTGCGAAACCTGCCAGCCTTTATCGGAAGCCGCGAGCCAGCCCCAGTCGATACCCGCCTGGTAGTGATCCGATAAAGCCACTTCCACAATCGTGGCTTCTATCAGCACCTGGCGTTGGGCATTGGCACCCAGAGAGTTGATAAAGCTGGCGACCTGCAACTGTTCTGTCGCAGTGGCATAAACGCCGATAACCCCGGTTTCGGGGTGCACCAGCACCAGTCTGCCAGGTTTGTGCGATTCGGTCGTGGCCGGTACGGCGATGTGCTCACCAGTTTTGCTCTCTGCCCGCGCCCGGCCTGCCTCGGCTAGATTTTTTTCGATACGCGACAGTTTTTCGGCCACGTCGATCGCCGAGGTCGTTTTGCCTGCAGTCGAAGTGCCAGCCAGAAGCGGCAACCCGGTTGGCGAAGAGACCTGGACCGCTGCAACCACTGGCCGCTCAGTCACTTGCAGCATGGCTTTTAGATGGGCCTCCAGACGCTCCCAGAACATATTGTCGGCGGTGGATTCGATCTCGGTGGTGGAGCTATTGATTGCACTGCCTGTTCGCTCATTGCTGATGCTACCGCCCGTCCCTGAAACCGAGTTGGCCAGGCTGACCGAGGAACGCACTTTGCGAGACAGGTTGAAATAGTCGATATGGTAGTTCGCCCAATAAGGTTCATCGGGCATGACAGTTAACACCCCACTTTCCAACGTCCAGCGCAGCGGTACCTGCCTGGCCACCCGCTCAAGAATCTGCGGCAAGGTCTGATTCAATGCATTCAGGGTGACTTCGCCGCCAATTGCGGGATGCACGTCGAGGTTTACCTTGGCGTCACGCGCCAGGGTAAACAACAACGATGCCACCGGCAGCTTATAGGCCACGACGGAAAACAATTTGGGACGGTTCGGGGTGGGGATGGCGGGAGGAACAGACGTGGGGACAGCTGCGTCTGCATGAACTGGCAGTGGTGTATCCGACAAATGGCCCATTGGAAGTGGGCTTGGACGACCGGTCGTGCCGCAGCCGACCAGTACGCAACAAATCAGCAACATCCCGAACAATGTGAATCTTACCGTTTTGCCCATTTTGTATCGGCCCGACACAGCATCAGGCCAGCGACCCATGACGAAGAATGAGCGCTAAAAACTACACTTCGGCAAAAATTGAAATTTTGATGTTAGTCATTGGCAATTATTACGATAATTGCCTTTCTCAATTCTTTCTGACAGAACAGCATTTGGCTGCATGTATTTTCATGACATATTCATAGGGCTGGCGGCAACGCCGCTTTATCCCTAAAATGGACGTCCTTTGTACTCACCAGTCTAACCGGGTTCGCATGACCTCCCCGCTTGTCCAGATCGATCGGGTTCGCTTCGGCTATTCAGAGCGAGACATCCTCAGTGATGTATCGCTTACAGTCGCGCGCGGCCAAGTGGTTGCCATTATGGGCGGTTCGGGCTCAGGTAAAACCACGCTCCTGCGACTGATCGGCGGCCAGATCAAGGCGCAAGGCGGCTCAGTCAAGGTTGATGGTGACGAAGTAGGTTCATTGGGTGAAAGCGCCCTGTATGGCATGCGGCGCAAGCTCGGCATGCTGTTCCAGTTTGGCGCGCTGTTTACCGATTTGTCGGTCTACGACAACGTGGCCTTCCCCTTGCGCGAACGCACTTCTTTACCCGAGTCGGTTATTCGCGATCTGGTTTTGATGAAGCTGCAAGCGGTCGGATTGCGTGGCGCCATTGATCTGATGCCATTCGAGCTTTCCGGCGGCATGGCACGCCGCGTGGCCTTGGCCCGCGCCACGGCGCTGGACCCGCTGATCATGATGTACGACGAGCCATTCACCGGGCTTGATCCGATTTCTCTATCGACAATCGGGCAACTGGTACGTGAACTCAACGATGCTTTGGGCGCGGCGTCGATCATCGTGACACACGATGTTTCTGAATCGCTGGATATCGTCGACTACGTTTATTTCTTGTCGGGCGGCAGCGTTGTGGGCCACGGCACACCAGACCAGATCCGTGCCTCGGAAGTGCCGTTTATCAAGCAGTTCATCAACGGCGAACGTGACGGCCCGGTGCCATTCCACAAGCCGGCCCCGCCTTATGCACTGGATCTGGGACTGGAGAACAACCGTGGATAATGTTCTCGTACGCTTTTTTTCGAGTATTGGTCGGCCATTTACCAATACCTTTATCAAGGTCGGGTTTGCCGCGCGTTTTTTTGTGGCGATACTGCGGCACTCGCCGACATCGTTACTGCGCTTACGCCTGACCATCCGCGAGATCTGGTTCGCTGGCGTGTTGTCGGTACTGATTATTGTGGTGTCTGGCTTGTTTGTCGGCATGGTGCTGGCGCTGCAGGGCTATGACACGCTCAGTCGTTTTGGTGCTTCATCCGCCTTGGGCATCATGGTGGCGCTGTCGTTGGTGCGCGAACTGGGACCAGTGGTCGGTGCACTACTATTCGCCAGCCGTGCGGGTTCTGCCATCACCGCCGAAATTGGCTTGATGAAGGCCACCGAACAGTTGTCGGCCATGGAAATGATGGCGGTCAACCCGATCGCCCGTGTCGTCGCTCCCAAATTCTGGGGCGGTGTGATTTCGATGCCTTTGCTCACGGCCATGTTCAGCGCCATGGGCATTATTGGTGGTTATCTCATTGGCGTGCATTTGTTGGGGCTTGATTCCGGCATCTTCTGGTCGCAAATGCAAAGCTCGGTAGATATGCGATTTGATGTCATGAACGGCATCATCAAAAGCGTGGTGTTCGGGATTGCCGTTTCGCTGATCGCGGTATTCGAAGGTTACGACGCAGCACCCACCGCCGAAGGCGTCTCGGGGGCGACAACGCGTACTGTCGTAACCTCTGCACTGGTAATTCTTGGTCTGGACGTGATCCTGACCGCATTCATGTTCCGGGGAATCTGATGAAACGAGGCATGATCGACTTTTGGGTCGGACTGTTTATCGCCGCTGGTGTAGTTGCCATTTTGTTCTTGTCGCTGCGCGTGAGCAGCCAGAGCGGCCTGCCGGCGCGCTCAACTTATACGGTGACGGCCAACTTCGACAATATTGGCGGGCTGAAAGTGCGGGCACCGGTGAAAAGTGCCGGCGTAGTCGTGGGCCGCGTCACCAATATCGAACTGGATACGTCCCGTTACGTCGCCAAAGTCACCATGGCGCTGGATAACCACTATCATTTCAGCCGGGATTCATCGGCCGAGATTCTGACCTCCGGTTTGCTGGGCGAACAATACATCGGCATTACGCCGGGGGCTGACGACAAGATGCTCGCCGCGGGCAGCACCTTCAAACTGACATCGTCGGCCATCGTGCTTGAACAACTTATCAGTCGTTTCCTGTTTTCCAAGGCGGAAGACGGTAGCGACAAATCTTCAGCGGGAAATCAATAAATGACTGTGTTTAAAAACTGGCTGGCTGCGATCTGTGTGGCAGCGTTGCTTCCTGGTGCTGCATTTGCAGCGCCTGCCGCCACTGATTCACCTGAACAGATCGTGCGTAGTGTCAGCAAGGACGTGCTGGACATCCTCAAGAAAAACGACAAAGACACCAGTACCATCCGCAGTCAGGTTGAAACCCGTCTGGTGCCACTGGCCGACTTCAACCGCATGACCGCGCTGGCCGTGGGCCGCTACTGGAAAAGCGCCACGCCTGACCAGCAACAAGCGCTGACCAAAGAATTCCGCACCATGCTGGTTCGCACCTATCTGTCGGCGTTGACTATCTACAAGAACGCGCAGGTTGACGTGAAGGGTTCACGCCCGGGCGACACACCAGACGAGCAAACTGTACAGACCGAAGTCAACCTGCCAGGCCAGAAGCCAATTGGCCTGGATTTCAACTTCGAGAAAACCGATGCGGGCTGGAAGGTGTTTGATATCTCGGTTGAAGGGATCAGCTTCATCAACAGCCACCGCAACCAGTTTGGCACCGTTATCCGCAAAGACGGCATTGATGGCCTGATCAAGCAGCTCGCGGCCAGCAATGCGGGCTCTACTGCAAAAACCGGTAGCGCTGCCAAATGAGCGTTCATGCCATTACCGGCAAGTTAACGATGGATACCGCCGGCGCGCAGCTGGCGGCATTCTCGTGGCCAGTAGCGGCAAATGAACTGACGCTGGACTTGAGCCAGGTGCAGGAAGTCGATTCGTCGGCCGTTTCAGTGCTGTTGCATTGGCAACGCCAGGCAAAAACCCAACAAGCCAACTTCCTGATTACCGGCGTGCCTCCGGCGCTACGTGAGCTGGTGCGGCTGTATGGTGTAGAAGACCTGCTGCCCACCGGGGCCTGAACGGATCGGCAAACCCCGCCCCATGCGGGGTTTTTGCTTTTGTGACCGCTGTAAATTCACTTTTCAATTCAGGCTGATAGCTTGCCCGAAACCGCTTACAATACGGGTCTGTCCCGAATCAAAAAAATGCCAATCCTGACCATGCGACGACTTGTCCCCATTGCCGCGCTGTTGCTGACGGCCTGTGCCAGCCCCAAAAACAATTACGATCCGCTTGAACCGGTTAATCGTGGCGTTTTCTTTGTGAATAACGTGGTCGATCAAGCCGTGGTCAAACCGGTGGCAACGGTCTACGCCAATTACGCCCCTGGCCCGGTCAAGCAAGGCACCAGCAACTTCTTTGGCAATATCGACGACTTGTTCTCCAGCTTTGGCTCATTGCTGGAAGGACATTTCAAAGAAGCAGGCACCAGTATCAGCCGCGTCGCCGTCAACACTACCATTGGCATGTTTGGCATTTTTGACTGGGCCACCGACATGAAATTGCCGAAGCCGGATCAGGATTTAGGTCTGGCTTTGGGACATTGGGGAATCGGCAGCGGCCCTTATCTGATGCTGCCGCTGCTGGGACCAACCACCTTGCGTGATTCGGTTGATCCGGTTGTGCGCACTTTCTACGGTCCAGGCAGCTATCTGAACACCACCGGCGAAGAAATCCTCTGGGCGTCTGTTGATGGCATCAACATGCGGGCTCAGGTTCTGCCGCTGGATGCACTGATCGAATCCCAGCCTGACCCGTACGCCTATATCCGTGACGCCTATCTGCAGCGCCGCTGGTACAAGGTTTACGATGGTCAGCCGCCACACGCCTTGCAGTTGGGTCCAACTGACGATGACGACGCGGCTGATGACGCAGCACCGGCACCTGGCGCCGCCAGTGCGCCGGCCGCTGCTGACAAGCCCGTTGCCCCAGTAGATGCTTCTGCAGTTGCCTCGGCCACGCCAGCCGCAGCAGTAATTGAAGCGCCCGCAGCCACTGCTGCGTCGGCAGAAGTAAAGGCCAGTCAGTGAGCGCTATCCAGTTCAACCAGGTCGTCAAACGTTATGGCGACTTCCAGGCGCTCAACGATGTCAGCTTTAGCGTAGAAGAAGGCGATTTCTTTGCACTGCTGGGCCCAAATGGCGCAGGTAAAACCACGCTGATATCCATCTTGGGCGGCCTGGCCCGCGCCACCAGCGGCCAGATTTCGATCATGGGCCGCGACGTGGTCACCGATTACCGTAATGCCCGTCGCGCCGTCGGCATCGTGCCGCAAGAATTGGTGTTTGATCCGTTCTTCAGCGTGCGCGAAACGCTGCGTTTTCAGTCGGGGTATTTCGGCCTCAAACAAAACGACGCCTGGATCGATGAGATCCTCGAAAACCTTGGCCTGACCAATAAAGCCAATGCCAATATGCGCTCCCTGTCTGGCGGTATGAAACGCCGGGTGATGGTGGCTCAGGCGCTGGTGCATCGGCCCCCGGTCATTGTGCTGGATGAGCCCACGGCCGGGGTGGATGTGGAACTGCGCCAGACACTGTGGGAGTTCGTGCGCCGCTTGAACAATCAGGGCCACACCATTGTGCTGACCACGCACTATCTGGAAGAGGCTGAAGAATTATGCAATCGCATCGCCATGCTCAAGCAAGGCAAGCTGATTGCGCTGGAAGACAAACAAAAGCTGCTCAATCGCGGCAAAGCCCGCACGCTGCGCATCAAGCTGTCTGAAGGCAATTTGCCATTAAGCCTGGCCGATCAGGTCATCGCCGAGAAAGACGGTCTGTATGATTTGCGCCTTGCTGACGTGGCCGGACTGGAACAGATTCTGGGCGAACTCCGCCAGCATGGCGCAATCGTGCGCGATATCGAGATCGCCAAACCCGATCTGGAAGACATCTTTGTCGAAATGATGCAAGGCCGTACTGCGCAAGGCTAAGCCCGCACAGACGCCCGACGGAACCCACATACATGCAAGGTTTTTCCACCCTTTTCTACAAAGAACTGCTGCGCTTCTGGAAGGTCAGTTTTCAGACCGTACTCGCGCCGATTCTGACAGCGCTGTTGTATTTGCTGATCTTTGCCCATGTGCTCGACTCACATGTAGAACCTTATCCAGGCGTGCGCTATACCGCGTTTCTGATTCCGGGTCTGGCGATGATGTCGATGCTGCAGAACGCGTTTTCCAACACCAGTTCCAGTCTCATTCAGTCCAAGATCACCGGAAATCTGATCTTTATTTTGCTGCCGCCGCTGTCGCACTTTGAATTCTTTGCCGCTTACGTGCTGGCAGCTGTCTTGCGCGGCGTGATTGTAGGCGCGGGCGTATTGCTGGTAACGCTGTTTTTTGCCATTCCGCCAATCCAGCACTCCTTGTGGATTCTGGTGTTTGCGCTACTGGGTACCTCGATCATGGCCATTCTGGGTTTGATCGCGGGGATATGGGCCGACAAATTTGACCAGTTGGCGGCTTTCCAGAACTTTTTGATCATGCCGCTGACTTTCCTGTCTGGCGTGTTTTACTCGATTCACAGCCTGCCACCGTTCTGGCAAGGCGTTTCCAACTGGAACCCTGTGTTCTATGTGATCGATGGCTTTCGCTTCGGATTTTTCGGGGTTGCCGATGTTTCGCCATGGCTCAGTTTGACCGTTGGCGGCGCTACATTGCTGGTACTCGCCACATTGGCCTGGCAACTGATAAAATCCGGTTATAAATTAAGGCACTAGACTAGAAAGCAACGATTCTGATGACTCCCGAACAAGTTCAAACCCTGCTGGTTACCCGCCTGGACGCCACCGCGACCGAGGTGACTGGTGACGGCCACCATTTTTACGCCCGCCTGGCTTCGCCCCGTTTTGAAGGGCTGGGCCTGCTGGCACGACATCGCCTGGTCAAAGAGGCACTCAAAGACGTGATCGATTCTGGCGAACTGCATGCGCTGTCGCTGGAAAAAACGCTCACGCCCGCAGAATGGGCCAACCGGTGAGCGATTCTGATCGCTTCAATCTCGATGGCATCGCCGCTGACAAAGCCCGCATCGAAGAAGCCAACCGGACCCAACGCACAACGCGCGACCGCAGCACCCAGAAGCTGATCGCACTGACCAATCTGCCCTGGCTGATCGCCATCGCGGCCTGGTTGCTGTGGAAATACCTCTGAGCACAGTCCAGATAACTCATACCGAAGCAGCCGCTAACGGCTGCTCACGCTAACCGCATTCCCGCAGGAGCGGGCAAAGATCATGGAAAAACTGAAAATCATCGGCGGCCATCCGCTGGCAGGCGAAATCACCATTTCTGGCGCCAAGAACGCAGCATTGCCGATTCTTTGTGCGGGCCTGCTCACCGCCGACACACTGCGCCTGACCAACGTGCCGCAATTGCGCGACGTCAAAACCACCCAGAAGTTGTTGCAAGGCATGGGCGTGCGCGTGATGACCGATAACGTTCACGAATACGAACTGACTGCCAATGCCATCACCAACCTGTGCGCGCCGTATGACCTGGTGAAAACCATGCGCGCATCGATCCTGGTGCTCGGCCCAACGCTGGCCCGTTTTGGTGAAGCGCAAGTGTCCCTGCCCGGTGGTTGCGCCATTGGTGCTCGTCCGGTGGACCAGCACATCAAGGGTCTGCAAGCGATGGGTGCCGAGATCGTTATCGAACACGGTTATGTCAAAGCGTCTGGCAAGCTCAAAGGTGCTCGCATCGTCACCGACATGGTGACCGTGACCGGCACTGAAAACCTGCTGATGGCAGCAACATTGGCCGAAGGCATCACCACCATCGAGAATGCCGCACGCGAACCGGAAGTGGTTGATCTGGCCGAATGCCTGATCGCCATGGGCGCTAAAATCAGCGGCCACGGTACGGATACCATCACCATTGAAGGCGTGAAATCCTTGCATGGCGCCACCCACGCCGTAGTGCCAGACCGCATTGAAACCGGCACATTCCTGTGTGCCGCCGCCGCCGCGCAAGGCCGCGTGGTATTGCGCAATACCCGTGCCAACATCCTGGAAGCGGTCTTGGACAAACTGCGTGAAGCCGGTGCGTATATCGAAGCGGGCGACAACTGGATTGCGCTGGACATGAAACAGCGCCCGAAAGCCGTGAACGTGCGCACGCTGCCCTACCCGGCGTTCCCGACTGACATGCAAGCGCAGTTCATGATGCTCAATGCCATCGCCGATGGCACCAGCGTCATGACCGAAACCATCTTTGAAAATCGCTTCATGCACGCGCCAGAGCTGACGCGGATGGGCGCCAACATCAGCACCGAGGGCAACACCGCCATCGTTCGCGGCGTTGAAAAACTGTCTGGCGCCACCGTCATGGCCACTGATCTGCGCGCTTCGGCGTCGCTGGTCATTGCCGGTCTGATCGCCCAAGGTGAAACGATCGTCGATCGCATTTACCATCTGGATCGCGGCTACGAGCATATTGAAGCCAAACTGGGCGGTATTGGCGCGCAAATCGAGCGGATCGCCTGATGCTGACACTCAACCCGAAACCGGCCAGCGACGACAGCGACGGCAAACTCAAGCCGCCTACCGGCGTCGAGAAAACCGTCGCCATGCTCACGCATTTGTCCGGCATTTTCTGGATTCCGTACCTGCCGATGCCGGTGTTGGCGTTGATCATTCCCTTTCTGGTGCTGCAATTTGCCCGCGTGCATTCCGAGTATGTGGAACAACACGCGGTGCAGGTCGCCAACTTCCAGTTGCTGATGGGTTGTTTTTACGCGCTCGCCATGATCTTGTCGTACGCGTTGCATAATGTATTTCCGATCTGGTGGGTGGCCATAGGCTCCGCCATGTTTTGTCTGTGGGAAGGCGCCAAAGCCATCAATGGCTGGCCGTCACGTTACCCACTGAACCTGAAACTCTTCAAATAAGAGCGGCAAATATAACCCTGCTGGCTGCGTTGTACTCACTTGCCGTACCATTTTGTACTGTCTGCGTTTCGCACGCCTTGCCATCACCGCTTCGCTGGGTTTTATCCGCCACTCTATAAACAGAGCAAGACAACATATGATTACGATCGCGCTGTCCAAAGGCCGCATTTTTGAAGAAACCGTCCCGCTGCTGGCTGCCGCTGGCATCGTGCCGAGCGAGGCACCAGAAAGCTCGCGCAAGCTGATCATTGGCACCAATCACGAAGATGTGCGCCTGATCATCGTGCGTGCCACCGACGTCCCCACCTACGTGCAATATGGCGCGGCCGATCTGGGCGTGGCGGGTAAAGACGTGCTGCTGGAACACGGCGGCGCGGGCTTGTATCTGCCGCTGGATCTGGAAATCGCCAAATGCAAGCTGATGGTCGCCGTGCAGAACGGCTTTGATTATGAAGGCGCGGTGAAACAAGGGGCACGCTTGCGCATTGCCACCAAATACACCGAATGTGCACGCGAGCACTTTGCCTCCAAGGGCGTGCACGTTGACCTGATCAAGCTGTACGGCTCGATGGAACTGGCGCCGCTTGTGGGTTTGGCCGATGCGATTGTCGATCTGGTTTCTACGGGTGGCACGCTGAAGGCCAACAACCTGGTGGCGGTGGAAGATATCCGCGATATCAGTTCACGGCTGATCGTGAACCAGGCCGCACTCAAGCTCAAACAAGATCGCCTGCAGCCGATTATTGATACGTTCGCCGCCACGGTTGCAGCGCGTAACCCCGCCTGAAGCCGCAGTTGCAATAAAGACCAGCGCCCTCACTCCTCATGGATGAGGGCGTTTTCATGTGCGGTCTGACCGGATAAAACCGATCCAGCCATTTCAAACGATTCCCGCCCCTAACCCCTGCCTGTCCAGATTGTGAACAAGTGGTTTCGCAACGTCGGGGATGCAGCCGGTATAATCACTCTCCTTTGCATAAAACCGGATGTTTGCCATGATCCGCCGTCTCGATTCACGCGCCCCCCAATTCCAGAGTGAGCTGGCTGCACTGCTCGCCTTTGAATCTTCCCAAGACCCGGAAGTCGATACCCGTGTCGCCGTGATTCTGGACGACGTCAAACATCGGGGCGATGCCGCAGTTATCGAATACACCCAGCGTTTTGATGGCCTGAGTGTCGATGCCATGCCGCAACTGGAGTTGTCGCAAGACGAACTCAAAGCCGCATTCGAGCGTCTGCCGCAACAGCAGAAAGACGCCCTGCAAGCCGCTGCCGCACGTGTACGCAAGTATCACGAGCATCAAAAAATGTCGTCGTGGCAGTACACCGACGAAGACGGCACGCTGTTGGGTCAGCAAGTTACACCGCTGGATCGCGTTGGCATTTACGTGCCAGGCGGCAAAGCGTCGTATCCGTCGTCCGTGTTGATGAACGCGATTCCCGCGCACGTCGCGGGCGTGAGCGAAATCATCATGGTCGTCCCGACACCGCGTGGTGAACGTAACGATCTGGTGCTGGCCGCGGCTTATATCGCCGGGGTTTCCCGCGCCTTCACCATCGGCGGTGCGCAAGCGGTTGGCGCACTGGCCTATGGCACCCAAACCATCCCGCAAGTCGACAAGATTACCGGCCCCGGCAATGCCTACGTTGCCGCCGCCAAACGCCGCGTATTTGGTATTGTCGGTATCGACATGGTAGCCGGGCCGTCAGAAATTCTGGTGGTGTGCGATGGCACGACCGATCCAGACTGGATAGCCATGGATTTGTTCAGCCAGGCCGAACATGACGAGATCGCCCAAGCCATTTTGCTGTGTCCGGACGCTGACTTTATCGAGAAAGTGGCTGCCAGCATTGAACGCCAACTGCCCGAAATGCCGCGTGCCGATATTATCCGCGCGTCGCTCAGTGGTCGCGGTGCGCTGATCCAGGTGAAAGATCTGGATGAAGCGTGCGACATCGCCAACTGGATTGCCCCGGAGCATCTGGAGTTGTCGGTAGATAATCCGCAAAACTGGCTGCCCAAGCTCAAGCACGCTGGCGCGATCTTCCTTGGCAAGTTCACCTCGGAAAGCCTGGGCGATTACTGTGCCGGGCCAAATCACGTATTGCCGACCGCCCGTACCGCACGGTTTGCCAGCCCGCTGGGCGTGTATGACTTCCAGAAACGCTCCAGCTTGATTCAGGTTTCCGCCGAAGGCGCGCAAAGTCTGGGTCGCATCGCCAGCACACTGGCGCATGGCGAAGGCCTGCAAGCGCACGCACGTGCAGCCGAGTATCGCTTGAACGATCAGTAATCCGTAAGAGTTAATCTCAAGAGCCCGGCTATGCGTCCAGCCGGGCTAGCACTGCACCGATAACACCGGCCCGAGGGTGATCTGCAATGCCAGCAAAAAGTGAATATCTGGAATGGCTCGTCGAGCAGTTGGCGCCATTGGGCCACATCCGCGTCAAATCCATGTTCGGCGGCTACGGGCTGTATTGTGATGAGGTCTTTTTTGCTCTCATCGCTGACGACGTGTTTTACGTAAAAGTGGACGACACCAGTCGCCCGCGTTTTGAGGTCGAGCAGTTGCAACCGTTTATGTACCGCATGAAAGACGGTTGCCAGCAAACCATGTCGTACTACCCGCTGCCGGAAAACACCTTGGAAGACCCAGAGGCGATTCGCGATTGGTCGCGAGAAGGCATTGGTGCGGGTTTGAGGGCTGTGGCCAGTAAAAGCAAAAAGAAGAAATGACGGGGAAAATCTCTACCCAAAGCGCCATGCATTACAACTGGGGCAATGGCGAAGATGGCTGGCACCTGGTACGTAATCCTGCACTGTCAATCATTCAGGAACGGATCGGCCCGGGCGGTTCGGAGCAGCGTCATTATCACCATCACTCAAGCCAGTTTTTCTATGTTTTGAGTGGCCAATTGCAGATCGAAATCGCAGGCAGCACCGTTTTACTGGGTCAGCACGAAGGGGTTGAAGTCTCCGCTGGCGTCCCGCATCAAGTACAGAACCGTTCGCAAACCGACGTACATTTTCTGGTTACGTCGCTACCGCCGAGCCACGGCGACCGGGTTGCAGCCTGATTTGGTGCCATTTATTGCCATTTACGGCGTTTTAACGCGTTCAATGCCCGCTTTTGCTTCACGCGCATGACGAAGTCGTGGACAATTACGCCAATTGCGCCCACAAGGGCTATTGCTGATTACGAGAACACAATGCGTCAAGTTCAGGTTACCCGCGACACTCTTGAAACCCAGATCACCGTCTCCATCAATCTGGATGGGACAGGCAAATCCAAATTCGACACCGGCGTGCCGTTTCTGGAACACATGATGGACCAGATCGCCCGTCACGGTTTGATCGATCTGGATATCGTGGCCAAGGGTGATTTGCACATCGACGCCCACCATACCGTGGAAGATGTCGGCATTACGCTGGGCCAGGCTTTTGCCAAAGCGGTGGGTGACAAGAAAGGCATTCGCCGTTACGGCCACGCTTATGTGCCGCTGGACGAAGCCTTGTCGCGCGTGGTGATTGATCTTTCTGGTCGGCCCTGTCTGGAATACGGCGTGGAATACACCCGTGCCATGATTGGCGGTTTCGACGTTGATCTGTTTGGCGAATTTTTCCGCGGTTTTGTAAACCACGCGGCAATCAGTCTGCATATCGACAACCTGAAGGGCAAAAACGCCCACCATCAGGCCGAGACCATCTTCAAGGCATTCGGCCGTGCATTGCGCATGGCAATCGAATACGATGAACGCATGGCTGGCATTACGCCATCCACCAAAGGCACCCTGGTCGGTTAACCGACTTTTCTAGCGTTGAATATCTGAAATGCGCATTGCAATCGTTGACTACGGAATGGGCAATCTGCATTCCGTCACCAAAGCCCTTGAACACGTTGCCGGTGATGACGCCAGCATCGTGCTGACTGACGATCCTATCGAGGTCGCAGCCGCTGACAAAGTGGTTTTCCCCGGGCAAGGCGCCATGCCGGACTGCATGAGCCATTTGCAGGAAAGCGGTCTGAAACAAGCGGTGCTGGACGCTGCCACCCAAAAACCGTTCCTCGGCATCTGCGTGGGCGCCCAATTGCTGTTTGATTACAGCGAAGAAGGCCAGACGCCGGGCTTGGGCGTATTTGCCGGTGAAGTAATGCGCTTTCCCAAAGACCTGATGCATGACGAGCACGGCCAAAAGCTGAAAGTGCCACACATGGGCTGGAACGAGATGTTCATCACGCGTGAGCACCCGTTGTGGCAAGGCATTCCGGATGGTGACCGCTTTTACTTTGTCCACAGCTATCACTTCAAGCCTTCTGACGACATCACAGTGATTGAATCGGCTTACCCTTACCGGTTTGCCGCCGCCGTTGCGCGCGACAATATTTTCGCAATTCAATGCCATCCGGAGAAAAGTCACAATGCCGGGCTGCAATTGCTGCGAAATTTTGTACACTGGGATGGTCGCCCTTAAACGGGTGACTCCTCTAACAACCTGACTTCATTGAAGTTTCTGCATCATGCTGATTATTCCCGCGATTGATTTGAAAGACGGCCACTGCGTACGTTTGCGCCAGGGCCTCATGGAAGACGCAACCGTGTTTTCTGAAAAACCCGCTGCCATGGCTCGCCACTGGCTGGATGCTGGCGGTCGCCGCTTGCATCTGGTGGATTTGAACGGTGCATTTGCCGGCAAGCCCAAGAATCTGGACGCCATCAAAGCCATTCTGGCCGAAGTCGATGGCGAGATTCCGGTGCAACTGGGTGGCGGTATTCGTGATCTGAACACCATCGAGCAGTATCTCGATGCCGGTATCGATTACGTCATCATTGGCACCGCTGCGGTCAAGATTCCAGGTTTCTTGCACGAAGCATGCGATGCCTTCCCTGGCCACATCATCGTCGGACTGGACGCCAAAGATGGCCGCGTTGCCACCGACGGCTGGTCCAAGATTACCGAGCACGATGTGGTTGATCTGGCCCGCCGCTTCCAGGATTACGGCGTGGAAAGCGTGATCTACACCGATATCGGCCGCGACGGCATGCTCTCTGGCGTCAACATTGAAGCCACCGTCAAGCTGGCGCAGGCGCTGACCATTCCGGTGATCGCATCTGGCGGTCTGACCGATCTGGATGACGTACGCAAGCTGGTCGAAGTCGAAAGCGAAGGCATTGAAGGCGTGATTACCGGTCGTGCCATTTACGAAGGCACCATCGACTTCAAAGCCGCGCAAGACCTCGCCGACGAAGCGGTTGCTGCCTGACCTTTACCCTGCAGCCCTCGCAAAGAAAAATGCCGGTGCAACACGCCGGCACTTTTTTTCCCGGGCCCGGAAGCTGACATGCCACTAGCCAAACGCATTATCCCTTGCCTTGATGTCACCGCTGGCCGCGTGGTCAAGGGTGTGAACTTTGTTGAGCTGCGCGATGCGGGTGATCCAGTTGAAATCGCCAAGCGTTACGACGAACAAGGTGCCGACGAGCTCACCTTTCTGGATATCACAGCGTCTTCGGATGATCGCGATCTGATTCTGCACGTCATTGAAGCCGTCGCCTCGCAAGTGTTTATCCCGCTCACGGTAGGCGGTGGCGTGCGCAAGGTAGAAGACGTCCGGCGTTTGCTGAACGCGGGTGCCGACAAAATCAGTATCAACACCTCCGCCATCACCAACCCGCAACTGGTCGCGGATGCCGCCGCCAAATTTGGCAGCCAGGCGATTGTGGTGGCGATTGATGCCAAGGCTGTGTCAGGCACGAATGATCGCTGGGAAGTCTTCACCCACGGTGGTCGCAACGCTACCGGCCTGGACGCGGTGGAGTGGGCAATCAAGATGCAGCAACTGGGCGCTGGCGAAATCCTGCTGACCAGCATGGATCGCGATGGCACCAAGATCGGTTTCAACCTGCCGCTGACCCGTGCGGTGTCCGACGCTGTGGATATTCCGGTGATTGCTTCTGGCGGCGTGGGCAATTTACAGCATATGGTCGAGGGCGTGACCCTGGGCCATGCCGATGCCGTGCTGGCCGCGTCGATCTTTCACTTTGGTGAATACACCGTGCGCCAGACCAAAGAAGCCATGCGCGATGCCGGGATCGAGGTGCGTTTATGAGCTGGCTGGATGAAATCAAATTTGATGATGCCGGGCTGGTGCCGGTCATCGCCCAGGACGAGCACACTGGCCGCGTGTTGATGTTTGCTTTTGCCAATCGAGATGCCGTTGCCCTGGCTGCCGAAAAAGGCACCGCGCATTACTGGACCCGCTCACGCCAGAAGTTGTGGCACAAAGGGGAAGAATCCGGCAATTTCCAGCACATCAAGGAAATCCGGCTCGATTGCGATGGCGATGTCTTGATCTACATCATCCAGCAGGATGGCGGAATTGCCTGCCACACCGGACGCGAAAGCTGTTTTTTCCGTAAACTCGTCGGCGCTGAATGGGAAGTGGTAGACGCGGTGCTGAAAGACCCGGCAAGCATTTACGGCAAGCATTCGCACTAAAGGTCGTCGGCATGAACCGTTGAATGGTCGCCCCGGAGCCCGTCGCAAGACGGGCTTTTCAAATTGCCCGGGTTGATTCGTACATCTTAAAACATGCTGCCTGCAACCCCGCCGTCCTTTCGTAATCAAACCACCCTATAATTGACCCTTTGCACCTGGAGCGAAGTATGGTTTCCGCCGAGATTCTGGAACGCCTGTCTGAGACACTCGCCGCGCGGCGTAACGCAGACCCGTCCACTTCCTATGTCGCCAAGCTGTTTCATAAAGGCCAGGAAGCTATCTTGAAAAAGGTGGGAGAAGAAGCGGTCGAAACCATCATGGCCGCCAAAGATGGCGACAAGCTGCACCTGGTACGTGAAGTTGCAGATTTGTGGTTCCACACCATGGTATTGCTGGCCCACGAAGGCTTGAGCGCAGAAGATGTGCTCGCCGAACTGGCCCGCCGCGAAGGCATTTCGGGTATCGAGGAAAAAGCCTCACGCCCGGCGCACGATTAAGTACACGTAAGTACGCAACGGACTGCCCCAAAATATCGTTGTACTGATACCGGCACCGGCCGGATTAACCGGCTACTCGCGTAGGCGTGGTTAGACGTCTGGTGTACATGGAGAATAACAATGACTGATTGCCTGTTCTGCAAGCTGGCCAGCGGTGAAATCCCCAGCAAGCAAATTTATGAAGATGATGAAGTCGTGGCTTTTCACGACATCCATCCGGTCGCGCCAGTGCATTTTCTGATTGTGCCCAAAGTCCACATTGATTCACTGGCACATGCCCTGCCGCGTCACCAGGCATTGCTGGGCAAGATGTTGCTGCTGGCACCGCAACTTGCCGACGAACATGGTTTGGCGGATGGCTTTCGCACCGTGATCAATACCGGTCACGCGGGTGGGCAGACTTTCTTCCATCTGCACGTGCACGTCTTTGGCGGTAACGCCATGACCCCGAATCTGGCTGAAATCAAAACGCAGTAAGTCGATCTTTCTGTTGTTACCTTAATGAACGTGCGGCTTTGCGCCGCCTGGAGCAAACAAATGGGTTCTTTAAGCATCTGGCACTGGCTGATTGTGCTGGTCGTGGTCGTACTGATTTTTGGTACCAAGAAACTGAGTAATGTTGGCAAGGATCTGGGTTCTGCCGTGCGTGGGTTCAAGGAAGGCATCAACGGTGAAGGCGAAGCAGCCAAGCCAGCCGATACCAAGCCTGAAGCTGGCCGCGTCATTGACACTGCCGAACGCGACAAACGCTAAACCGCCCTGCTGACGGAAATTACTCGTGTTCGACATCAGTCTGGGTGAGATGGCCGTAATCGGTGCGGTGGCCTTGGTTGTCATTGGCCCGGAGCGGTTGCCAAAAGTAGCGCGTACACTGGGCTTGCTGGTGGGGCGCGCGCAGCGCTTTGCGTCCAGCGTTAAAGCCGATCTGGATCGCGAGATTGCACAAAGCGAACTGGCAAAGATTGAGGCCGAGATGCGCGCTGAAGGCACCGCCTTACGCAACACAATCCATCAGCCACTGGCTGACGCCAAAGCCGCGTTGCTCAGCGCGACACCCGAAGTCGCAACGCCCACCATTGCTACACCAGCGATGATGGAGCCCGCACATGTTGCCACGCCCGAAGATATGGCACTGGCGCCGCAAATTGAACAACCTGTGGTGGCAGCAACGCCTTCCGTTGCCAGCGCCGCCCCGCACGCCGAACCCGCCGCAGAACTTGTCCCCGAGCATGACGAGCGTCAGCTTGATCTCTTTTACACTCCGCCCGCCGAGCAACCGCCGGCGCGTGATCGTCGCTGAGTCATGACCCAGGATAACTTTCAGCCGCTGCTGGTCCACCTGATCGAGTTGCGCACGCGCATTGTGCGCAGCGCGCTGGTGTTCTTTGTCGGCTTTGCCATCTGCTTTTACTTCTCGCAGCAGCTGTATGACTTTCTGGTGGCGCCACTGACTGCCGTGCTACCGGGGCAGAAACTGGTTTCCATCGGCATTGCCTCACCGTTCTTGCTGCAGGTAAAAATCGTGGCCATGACGGCGGTGGTGATCACCATGCCTCACAGCCTGTACCAGCTGTGGGCCTTTGTCGCACCCGGCCTCTATGCCCACGAAAAACGCATGATCGGACCGCTGGTGGTGTCGTCCACGCTGCTGTTTGTCTGCGGGATGGCGTTCGCTTATTTCTTTGTGTTTAAAACCGTGTTCGGCTTCGTCGCCACGCACATTCCGTCATCCATGACCTGGCTGCCGGATTCCGACCAGTACTTGAGCTTTGTACTGGGTTTGTTTATTTCTTTCGGCATCACCTTCGAAGTGCCGGTAGCCATCGTGCTGCTGGTTCGCATCGGCGTGGTTACCGTAGAAAAACTGGTGAGCTGGCGCCCATATGTGATTGTGGGTGCGTTTATCGTGGCTGCGGTCGTCACTCCGCCCGACCCGCTTTCGCAATGCCTGCTCGCCGTCCCACTCTGGCTGTTGTATGAAGCCGGTTGCATCGTCGCCCGCTGGACCGGGCGCGGCGCTCCTCCCAACACCGACCCACAAGAACAATGAAAACTCCCGCTTCACTTCGCATTTATCAGGCATTGTTATTTCTGCTGGCCGCTGTGCCATGTGGCATTCCATTCCGTTATCCGCCCAATCCGGTGTTCCCGTCAGAACTGGCCGCTTTTGGTTTCTGCGCCCTGCTGATCATGGCTGCGGCGGCACTGCCTAATACCTTGCGCCGCAGCGCCCCGCCGTGGATGAGCTGGCCGTGGCTGGCTCTGGCCGCGGTGTTGCTGATTCAGATTGTGGCCCTGCCGGTTATTTACTGGTCTGAGCGCACCATTCCACTCAGCTATCTGATTACGGCTGGTCTGGCCGTATGGAGCCTGTCGCTGGCCCGTGACGAACATGGCATTGAGCCATTGGCCGTTGCGCTGGCGTGGGGCTTGCTGGTGGGTGCGCTGTTCAATACCGGCATTTCAGTGCCGCAGATTGTGCAGTTGCTGGAACATGGCCCGCGCCTGATTTTTGGCAACATTGGCCAGAAAAACATGTACGGCCATTATCTGGCCTGGGGTCTGGCTGCGGCGGCATGGCTGACGGCGCATCGCCGTTTGCAAAGCTGGGCCTTCTGGATTCTGGCGGCGTGGCTGGCCTTGTCCATGGCGTGGTGTGGTTCGCGCTCCATCTTCCTGTACGCCGGTGCCTGGCTGGTATTCGGTGGCGTGCTGTTCTTCACCACGCATGGCAAAAACCGCCGCTTTGCGGGCTTCCTGTTCGGGGCGGCAGTATTGATTCTGGCCATGCAGTTCGTGGCACCACTGATCAACGAAGTCATGCAAGCCTCCTTGCACGCCAAGAATGAAGTCCCGACCGGGCTGGACCGGCTGGACTCCAATGGCGCCCGTCGTCTGGTGGAATGGCACAAGGCCTGGATGGTATTCCTGGAGCATCCGGTGCTGGGCGTAGGCTGGGGCGGCTATGGCGCGGAAAGCGTGCGCTTGCAGGTAATTCCGGCCTTTGCCAAGGTCGTTGAACCGGTGTTGTTTACCCATTGCCACAACTCGCTACTGAACCTGATGGCAGAAACCGGCGTAATCGGTACCGTCGTCGTCGTCGTGCCGCTCTTGCTCGCCTTTGCTGCACTGTGGGGCCGTCGACACGATACGGTGGCGGTGTTTGGTGCGTCGCTGGTGATCGTGTCCATCCTGCACAGCCTGGTGGAATACCCGCTGTGGTATTTCCACTTCTTCGGCCCGTTTGCGCTGATGCTGTACCTGATGTTCGACAACGCGCCCAAAGGCGGCCTGTCGATGGTGCAGGCCCGCATGGGTGGCATGTTGACCGGCCTCGCCGCACTGGCCCTGGGTATTGCCGGTACCGCGTTTTATATCCAGCTTTATCCGATCATGGATAGCTCCAGCAAGCCCAAAGAGAACGAGCGCCGCATCCATATCCTGGAGCAAATGCGCCACAATCCGTTGCTGGATTACTTTGCCGAATTTGGTCTATCGAACTTCATCGTGGCCAACCGGGACGACATCGCCTGGAAGCTGGGCGTTGTTGCCCAACTGGATCGCATCCATCCATATCCGGGCCAGTTGTCGGATGAGGCCATCATGCGCGCACTGTTAGGCGATCAAGCCAGGGCGCACGAACGCATTCGCCAGGCAATTTATTCGTTCCCGGATAGCCTGGGTTATTACCGCCACGAAATCGAACGCTTCCCGCATGAACCTGCGGTGCAAGCGTTGCTGGTGGATGTGGCCGCAGGGGAAAAAATGTATGGCAAACAGCCATACGATCCAAACGATGATAGCGACGACGATTGATTCCATCATCGCAGCGCAATTAGAAAAGCCGGCTCCCCAGCCGGCTTTTTTCATGTCCGTGCGAGAAACAGAAGCCCTCACGGCTAGCCGTCCATCAGTACCGCCAAGCGCAGCGCATCCATCCGGACGAAACCGACGTAGATGATAACAAGGGCCACAACAGCCCTCCTTTTTGACCAGCAAGGAGAATCATCATGAAACGTCTCATCGTGTCTCTTGTGGTTTTGGCATTTACCGGTTTGACTGCAGGCAGCGTATTGGCTGACGGCGTGGGTGCTGGCGGAACCCAAGGCGGTGCCAATGGCGTGATGCGTCACCCTATGCCCAAACCGGCGCCTGACAGCACCAACTAACAAGAACCACTCAAGGCCGCAGCATCCGCTCACAACAGGCCCGTAATAAAAAAGGCTACCGCCAGGGTAGCCTTTTTTTATTTCCAATAACACACAGCCAAATGCTAACTCTGCCGTTTCGCCGCCTTCTTTCCAGGCGGGCTTTGCTTCAGAAATGCGCCGCGCACTTCAAAATGGACTTGCTCGATCACTTTGCGATTGTCACGCAGCTCCAGCACATGCCGCCCCGGCATCGGGAACCATGCCAGCGCACTGCCTTTACCCAGCGGTTTGCCGTTGAGCCACCACTGCGGTTGGCCGACGCCATCGGCCCGAAATACCACACGCTGATTAGCCGGTGGAATATCCGGGTCCAGCGCGTAAACCGAGCCATCAACCGGATTGCTGATGCCTTGCGGTTTGGCGCGCTGATCTGCATCGGCTGCGTACACCACATCGCGGGCGGTGCCCGGCAGAAAATACTCGCGGCGACTGGCTTCAACTGTGTTTTCAAAGCGAACCTGCCGCATCTCGACACCAACAGGCGCAGTCGGCGGACGCGATGGCGTATTGGCATGCAGGCGGCCCATCACTTCCAGCCACACCGGCGCGGCACCGTGCATGCCGGAGACATCCCACATCGGCGCGCCGCTGGCGTTGCCAACCCACACCGCCACCGTATAGCGCTGCGAGTAACCCACCGCCCAGTTATCCCGCATATCCTTGCTGGTGCCGGTTTTAACAGCAGTCCAGAACCGCGTAGCTAGCGCGCTTTCCAGGCCAAAAGTGCGGGCGCGGGCGGTTCGGTCGGACAGGATATCGCCAATGATGAAGCTGCTTTTTTCATCCAGTAAACGCACCGCTTGTGGCTTGGGATCTGCGCTCAGCCAACGGGTCGGGTTCTGCAGACCACCATCGGCCAAGGTGCGATAGGCATTGGCCAGATCCAGCAGCCGCACATCAGCCGCACCCAGCGCCAGGCTGTATCCATAATAATCGCCGGATTCATTCAAGCTGGTCAGCCCGAGCGCGTACAAACGCTCACGCAAGCGGTTGGGCGTAACCATCTCGATGGTGCGCACAGCAGGCGTGTTGAGCGAAGAGGCCAGCGCGGTACGGGCGGACACTGGGCCTTTGAAATCCTTGTCGTAGTTCTGGGGCGCATATAATCCGCTGGCGGTTTGCAGGTCCAGCGGGCTGTCGTCCAGTAGCGATGCGGCAGTGAGCCAATGTCCTTCCAGGGCGATCTGGTAGAGAAATGGCTTGAGCGTAGAGCCGGCCTGGCGCAGCGAGGTCACGCCATCGACCGCGCCCGCTTTGGATAAATCGCCGCTGGAACCTACCCACGCCAGGATATCGCCACTGCGATTATCCAGCACCACCAGCGCGCCATCCTCCACGTTGCGCTGGCGTAGTTCAGTCAGCTGCCGCCGCAAAGTTTCGGTGGCAAAGCGCTGCAGATTGGCATCCAGCGTGGTCCGGATCGGTACACCAGGCGGTAGTTTTGAGCGTGCCAGCAGCTTGCGGGCAAAGTGCGGGGCCAGTTGTTCATCTTGCTGATAGCCATTGCCATGGCGCGCCAAGGCGATCTGCGTTTCTACCGCGATCTGGTCACAACCCTCTTTGCGGCCCATGTCGTGCAAGATGCCGCAAGCGCGTTGGGCTACTTTGGGAGGAGCCGCATTGGGCGCACGGATCAAGGCCACCGCAATGGCCGATTCATGCGCATCCAGACCGGATGGCGACTTCTCAAACAGCGAGGCCGAGAGTGCGTCCAGCCCGACAATCTCACCGCGAAAACTCACCAGGTTGAGATAAGCCTCCAGCACCTCGGCCTTGGTCCAGCTGTGTTCCAGCCATTGTGCCGAAATTCCCTGCTGTACCTTTTGGGTGAGTGAGCGCCCTTGTGTTCCGCGCTTGAGATCGTCATCCAGCAAACCCACCAATTGCATGGTCAAGGTGGAGGCGCCGCGCGTGCGCCTGTTCCACAAATTGCCCCAACTGGCTGCCGCCACGGCGGACCAATCGACCCCGCTGTGCTGATAGAAGTTGCGGTCTTCCGACAACACCAGCGCCTGGCGCATGGCCGGCGAGATTTCCGGCAGGGTCACCCAGTCGAGCTTGCGCACGGCCTGATCGACGCGGACCCGCTGCAATGGCTGGCCGGTGCGATCCAGCAAAATCACATCTGACGAGCGCCAGCCGGATTTCACTGACTGGAAATCCGGCAGCGCCAAAGCAGGGGCGGCGACCAGCGCCAGCACAAGCGCCAGCCGCGCAGCCCATCGATCAGCGTGCATCGTTCACCTTGAACACCGCATTGGGAGCAGCACCAAAGACATCGGGCGCATACAGGGCCTCAACCCGCGACGGCGGCAATTTGAAGGTGCCGGTGTTATTCAGCCGCATGGTGTATTCCACCGTAAAGCTGCCGCGCGGGATGTACTCGTAATAAGCCCGATATCCGGCAAAGCGGCGTTCCACATAGGCTGGCCATGCATCGCCAGATTGCTGCTCGCCCTGCGTGGCAATTTGCGAATCACGCCCCAGTCCATTGCCCAGAATGCTGGCGCCAGTCGGCACCGGGTCATCGACCACTACCCAGGTCATATCGGCTTGGGCAGTAATCTCCAGCTTCACCCGCACCACATCGCCGCGCGAATACTGACCGGCAACTTTGGTCTCAACCGGCGTGACGGTTTTCTTGATGCGATAACCGGCGGTTTGCGGTGCGGTGAGCGGCAATGCCGCTGAAACCTGCACTGTTGCCCACGGGGAGCCGGTGCCCTGTTGCGTCAGCCCCAGCGTGCCCTGGCCGTTGGCGGGCCACGGCAAATCCACCTTGGGCGGCAAGGCGGACTGCCACGTCACCGATTGCTTGCTGTTACCCAGCGCCAGATTGACCTGCCCAGTGACCGGCTGGCTTTCAAATTGCGCGCTGAAATGCCGCACCGCCAGCGAGCCCCAGGCATTGGCATTGGTCGTCCACCAGGCGCCGCGTTCCTGGCGGCCCAGCAAGCCGGTCAGCAGACGTGGCATGTCGTCTTTGAAGGTCGGCATCTGGCTGGCCACCAGCACCAGGCGGGCAGAGTTCACATCGGCGTTGCCCATCAGCCACCACCAGTAATCGTCGCGCTCAGTAGAGAACACCATGCGCGTGCCCTGATAGGTGAGTCGTCCGCGCAATAGCTGCTCGGCCTGCGCCAGTTTGGCGGCGCGATCCGGTGCGGTCGGCATGTGCTGCAACAGCGACATCCAGTCGATCACCATGCCGGTCGACCAGCTATTGAGCTGCACGGTGAGCGTATCCAGTTGCCGTGGCAGTGCCCGACCATAGCGAGACAATGCTTCCAGCGCGGCCAGACGGCGAGCATCGCCCGAGTCACGCGGCATCCACAGATCACGCTTGAGCTTGCCCTCAACAAAATTGGTCAAGGCCGTGAGCATGCGTTCGCGCGAGTCATCGGGAATCTTCCAGCCTGCGTCGTTGGAAACCGCCAGCAAATATGCAGTAAGCGTATCGCTGCCCATGGAGCGACTGCCCTCCTGCACCGGGAAATACTGCGCCAGACCATCGGCATCCAGATAGCTGGGCAGGTCAGCCATGATGGCATCCCAGCGGGTTTTGTCGTTCAAGCCAATGGCAATGGACGAGCGTTGTTCCAGGCACGAATATGGATAGCGCAAGAACCAGTCGCGCACGGCGGGCATATCGCCGCCCAGTTTAGCCTGCAATTGCACCGACACCCCGCCACGCCCCGGCTCGGCCCCTTGTGGCAAACCGACCGGGATCGATACTTCACCGGTAATCTGGCGCAAGGTGGCTTGTTGTACGGTCACTGGTGTAGCTGGCTCAATATCCTGTTTGAAGGCCAGCTTGTCTTGTGCCTTCTCGCCCCCTTGCTCTTTGGCCGAGAGCGTCCATTGCAGGCTGGAGATACCTGCTGGCACCGTCACCGGCCATTTCACCTCACGCGCTTCGCCGGCGGGAATCTGCACGGTTTGCGCATTCAACGGTGGCAAGCCTGCAGCTTGCGCCTCGACCAGCATGGTCATGACGCGGCTTGAGCCGTTGCGGATATTGATACCGGCGTCGACCTGATCGCCCGAGCGCGCCAGTGGCGGAATGCCGGAGGTGATCTGCACATCCTGCGTCACGGTAATGCTGGCCGAACCAGTGCCAAAGTACGCATCACCACTGTCCGCCACAGCTACCAGCTTGAAGCGGGTCAGCGCGTCGTTCAGCGGTACGGTCACGGTGGCGCTACCGGTTTTATCCAGCACCACGTGGGGCTGCCATGTCAGCAACGTATCCAGCAGTTCACGCGTTGGTGCGAAACCGCCACCGCCGCCCGGTGCAAGCGCTTTACGACCGAAGTGGCGTTTACCCACCACTTGCAGTTGCGCGGTAGAGGTCTCTACGCCGTAGCTGCGTCGTTGCAACATGGCTGTGAGCAAATCCCAGCTAGTGTTCGGCTGCAGTTCCAGCAAGGCTTCATCCACCGCGGCAAACGCTACTTCCGAGCCAGCCGGTGCAGGTTGACCGTTGGGAAGCTTGACCTGAACCTTCACCGTGGCGGTTTTGCGGATCGAATAGGTTTGTTTATCCGGCGTTACTGTCACCGCCAGTTTGTGGCCTGCGGTGCCGATGGTGAGTTCAGCCATGCCATATTTGAAGGCAGGCCGGGACAAATCGACCATTGCCGTCGGTGCTTGATAGTCACGTCCTTCGTTGCGGAAGGCATCCCACCAATCCAGCGGCGTACGCCAGCCCCAGGTAAAGAAGGAATACCACGGTACTTCGCGCACCCGGCCACGAACTGCCAGCACCGATACATACACATTCGGCGCCCATTGCGGTTCTATTTTCAGATCAATCGACGGGTCTTTACCGCTCAGCTCCACTACGCGGGTTTCAATGACACCTTCGCGCTCAATCGCCAGCCAAGCTGTGGCTTTGCGGAACGGCATACGGACTTGCAAGCGAGCGGTATCGCCAGGTTGATAGCTGGTTTTTTCTGGCAAAACGTCGATGCGGTCGTTGTTGTCGACGTCAAACCACATCTCACCTTCGCGCGTGACCCAGATGCGTTGTGAGGCACTGGCCGGATGGCTGGCGCCATCATCGGTCTGGGCAATCAACTCAATACTGCCTTCGTTTTTGAGCGAGATGTCGCAGAACACCAAGCCACGCGAGTCCGTTTTGCCATCGCAAACGTTGCCCAGATCTTTAGTGGTTTCCTGGTGATCGTAGGCATAAAAGCCGCCCACCAACCGTTTGCGACTGGAAAGATACTCATGTTCCACGGCTTTGACGGTCACATTACGCCCGACCACCGGTTTGCCATTGGTATCGAGCACCACCGCTTTGAGCCCGGCACTCTTGCCCACCGAAACCCAGTCGTCCACATTCAGGCCGATGCGCACTGCGCTCGGCCACAGCGCGACCGTGCGCGAGAGTGTTTGTACCTCGCCATTCGGATCGGCGTAGGTGGCTTCCATCACCATGTCGTAAGGACGGTCGAGCTTGGGTAGATCTTTCACGGCGGTCTTGGCATTGCCGTTGGCATCTAGCGTGAGCGCGGATTTATCCAGCACCACTTTGCCATCGAGCGATTTCTGCTGCTCCCCACGCGCGGTTTCCGGCGCGGAGAAGCTGAAGTTGTCGTAGCCCTCAACCCGGTCATAACGGTCGCGCAGCATGGCGCTAACCTGAATCGGCAAGCCCTTGGCCGGGCCACCCGTGCCATAAGAGAGCGACACGTTCAGCGGCACGCTGGTCGGGGCAGCTGTGGTTTTGGCGTCGGCCGAGAGCTGACCACGCATCACCGGCAGCCGGAACTCTTCCACCCGGAAGGTGCCGGTGTAAAGCGTGATGCCATCGCGATCAATGCTGGCCTCTCCTTTGTCGCCCTCACCGCGATTGGGCTTGCGGGTCAGCGAGACCGAATACATCCCCAGCTTGGCGGTTTTGGGAATGGCAAAGGTCGATTCGGCATAGCGCCCCTGGCGCCACGTCAGTGGATATTTGAACGACTGCCCACTGCCATCATGGGTAATCACCATTTGGTCCGGCAACTGGCTCGCGCGCGGCAGGCTCAGACCTTTGCTGGTTTCCACGCGCATGAAGTGCTTCATCGAAACCGTTTCGCCAGCGCGGAACAACGGGCGATCAAACACCGTGGTCGCGCGGACCGAGGGCTGCGGACTCATGTCGGTCGGCACCGGGAAGCGCCAGGATTCAATGCCCTGATTCCAGCCAGAACGCACAAACGACACGTCGTCGCGCCCTTGGGCATCCTTCTTGCGTGCGGTCACAAACAGACCATCAAGCGAACCGGCCGGGCAGTTGCCGTATTCCTCCAGCGCATGATCAATACTGGCTACGCCTTTGCTGTCGGTTTTGCCTTGCCACAGCAAAGTGCGGCGACAGTCATAGATGCTGACTTGCGCGTCGGCCACCGGCTGCGCCCGATCCAGCGTGGTCACCCACACCGCAGCGTTTTCGCGCCCCCGCTTCAGATGTACTCCCAAGTTGGTGATCAACATAGCGGTGCGCACGTACATCGGCGCTTCCAGCCCCAGCAACGATTTACCCAACAGGCGCGATTGCAGCTCTACCACATGCAAGCCCGGTTCTTTGGCCGGAATGCCGACCACCGAGAATGGCCATTTACCGTTTTTGTCTGGCGACGTCGGGACGGGCATGCTTTGGACGCCCTTCTGCCCTGCCAACAAGCTCAGGCGCCGCGTTTCAACATCTTTGCCCTTGATGTGCGCGTAGGACTCGTGCCAATTCTGCACTTTGGCCAGCCAGGTCATCATGGACTGGTCATCAGTGACAGTCAGGCTATCCACCCCAACCTGAATCTGTTTCACATTGAGGTCGGCTTCAACGTCCCGCAAGGTCACGGCAATGGCCGGATCGGCATTCAGTTCCACAATGCCGAACGGCGCAGCGGCGAACTTGGCCAGAGGCGGTGCCAGTGCAGTACTGAAAGCCAGCGGGAAGGCCGCTTGGTTGGTCAATTCCCGACCGTTCTCATCAACAAAACCATCCGGCAATTTGATTTTGAAGGCGGCGCTGGGCGAGAACGGCGGCTTGAAAGTGGCTTCATAAACGGTGCCGCCGCTGTCGCGGCCGAAATCCGGTTTGCGTTCGCCATCGGGCGTTTGCAGCACAATTTGCTCGGCCCGCTTGCGCTGTACCTGTGCCGAGAACCGTAGCGTGACCGGGCGCAGCGGAATACACGCCGCCTTGGCACTTTCGCGCTCACACGTAAATGATGCGGCAAACGCTTCGCGCACGGTGAAATCCAGCGTTTGTTTTTCTTTGCTACCCGGGCGTTCCAGCACCAGTTTTACTTTCTTGCCTGCGGGCAGACGCTGGCCGCAATCGATAGCATCAATATTGGCCGCCTGTTTTTGCCAATCCAGATGCTTGATCAGGGTGGCTTTGTCGGCAGCGCTGATACGCTGGGCTGGCAGGCGCTCGGGTGAGCCTTCTACCTGGCAAAACAGAGGAATTGGACCGGTGATCTTGCCGTTGTAACGCAAGACAAAAGTCTGGTCTTCGTCGATCTCGCTGCCGCTATCCGGTGCGCTTTCCACTACCGCCAACGGCCCTGTGGTGAAACGGAACTGCCGCGTGCCGGTTATCTCTTCGCCCGCCAATGTCTTGAGCGTGGGCTTAACATTGAAACGGCAGGCAGTCTGGCCCGGCAAGCCTTGCGGAAAATCCATCACCCAGGTTTGGTCATCAATCCAGTGCGCGTCACCCTTTTGCGCGCAATCGACATCAAATGGTGCAGCCGCCCCGACGCTGCCCATGCGGATCATCGGGGCGGAAAAAGTCGCGCGCACCTGCTGGACTTCGCGGACTTCATTTTGTGGAGAGAAGGAAGAAACCGTGGCCGCTTGAGCTTGCACCCCGGCGATGGCAATTAAAAACAGGGCAGAGCGACAATATGTCAGCATGATTTTTATCGGCGGGAAGCGGTTGATCGATTTTTATACTTTCCCGATTTTGGCAGAAACTTACGATTTGTTGCATTTAACTTGGCAAGTTTGAGAAAATTCACGGTCGATATGGTCGCAACCCAACCCAACCGGGTGCACATTTCCTTATTGCTACAGGAGCATTCCCATGCAAGTTCAGACCTACCTCACGTTCAACGGCAACTGCGAAGAAGTACTGGCGTTTTACAGCCAGTCATTGGGTAGCAAGACCACATATGTGGTGCGCTACAAGGAGGCTCCGGCGGATCAAGCCACTGACCCGGCGTGGGCTGAAAAGATTCTGCATTCGAACTTTTCGATAGGCGATACACAGCTTATGGCCATGGACTGTACGCCCGAGCGCGCCACGGCCCAGAAGAATGGCTTCACGCTCTCGCTGAATGTCAATACGGTGGAAGAAGGTGAGCGCTATTTCAACGCGCTGGCTGATGGCGGCCAGATAACCATGCCATTTGGCCCCACGTTCTGGACCAAAGGTTTTGGCATGGTAAAAGACAAGTTCGGCACGCCGTGGATGATCAACTGCACGGATCAATAAGCCGTCGCCAGTAGCCAGGAGGGCTGTGCGTTAGCGGTATACCGCGTAGATGAAAAACTCGCGGTTACCGTCGCCGCCGGCAATCGGGCTGGGCAGGTAATCCAGTACCGTAAAGCCGGCGGCGTGCGCGGCAGAACGAATCTTCTGTTCGACTTCCGGATAGCAGGACTCATCGCGCACGATGCCGCCTTTACCCACTTTTTGCGGCCCGACTTCAAATTGCGGTTTGACCAGAAACAGCAGTCGCGCGCCCGAATCGATAACGCTGGCAATGGCCGGCAAAACCAGCGTCAGCGAGATAAACGAGACATCGCCAACCACCAGGTCAATTGCAGCATCCAGCGCAGAAGCGATCAGTTCGGCGTTCAAATGACGGGCGTTGACGCCTTCAAATTGCTGCACGCGCGGGTCTTGTAGCAAACGCGGATGCAACTGGTCATGCCCCACCTCCACCCCCACCACCCGGCGCGCACCTGCTTGTAACAGGCAATCGGTAAAGCCGCCGGTAGAGATGCCCACGTCCAGCGCCAGCATGCCAGTCACATCCAGTCCGGTATGGGCCAGCGCACCCGCCAGCTTTAAACCGCCGCGTGAAACGAAGCGATCCGCCGCATCAGGAATAACCGTGATGGCGGCATCATCGAACACCTTAAGACTAGCCTTGGTGACCGTTTTGCCTTCCACGGCCACGCGCCCGGCCTCAAGCAAACCCTGTGCAGCGGTGCGTGACGAGGCCAAACCGAGACTGACCAGCAGCAAATCGATTCGCTGCATCAATCGGCCACTTTATGACATTCGAAAGCAATCATATTGCCGTCGTGTTCCAGAAAACTGTCTGCACCTTTGCTATGCCACAGCCATTCGCCATCGCCCCAAGCCGCGCCAGAGGCCACTGGCGTTTGCGCGAGGTCGAGAATGCGATAGGCATAGCGAATCCGCACGTGGGACATTTCGGCATTCGATTGCACGGTAAAAGCCTGCCCGTTAGCGCATTCGTAGCGACCATTGATTTGCTCTGGCGTGGCCCAAGCCAGCGCGGGCAGCGCCAGCAAGCCGGTGACCAGGGCTTTTTGGGCGAGATGCAACATGGCGTTCTCCTGATCAGCAAAAATGCGGATTAGTCGAAATGCTCGTTCGCGGCAAGATAACGCCACTTGCCGGGCGGCAACTGACCCAAACGCACATTACCAATGCGAATCCGCTTCAACCCGACTACGCGCAAACCGACCAGTTCGCACATGCGGCGGATCTGGCGTTTTTTACCTTCGCGCAAAATGAAGCGCAGTTGGTCCTTGTTTTGCCAAGTCACGTTGGCCGGTTTGAGCGCCGCACCATCCAGTTCCAGACCGTGATTGAGCAAACGCAAGCCTTCTTCCGACAAAGCACCTGCCACGCGAACCAGGTATTCCTTGTCGACGGGAGAGTCCTCGCCGATCAGGGTTTTGGCAACGCGGCCATCTTGTGTCAGGACCAGCATGCCCACCGAGTCGATATCAAGACGCCCAGCCGGCGCCAGACCACGCAGATGTTGCGGGTGAAAGCGCACGCCGGAGAGATCGCCATCCCAGTGGTTATCCAGCGTCACCAGCACGGAAGCCGGTTTGTAACCACGCTCGGCCTGACCCGAAACAAAGCCAACGGGCTTGTTGATCAGGATGGTGACGCGGTTGGCCTGCGCTTGCTGCGCCGGTTTATCCAGCGTGATTTCCTGGCCTGGCAATACGCGGCTGCCCAGAATGTTGACGACCACGCCATCCACACGAACCCAGCCGCGTTCTATATAGTCATCGGCCTCACGGCGCGAGCAGATGCCCAGTGCGGCCATGCGCTTGGACAGGCGCATCGATTCGTCTGGCGCGGTCGCGCCCTGCTCGGGAACGTCTGGCGTCGATTCATCGGTCATGGTGTTCATCTCCCTGTAACTGGCCGCCTGCAAGCGAACCCGGCAGAATACCAGAATTGTAGGCATCAACTGCGCGCCGCGCCCCAAAACACGGAGAAAACATGGTGTATTACCTGGCAATCAAGCATATCCACATGCTGTGCGTGGCTCTTTCCGGTCTGCTGTTTGTGTTCCGCGGCAGCCTGATGCTGGCCAATTCGCCGCGCCTGCAGTCCACCTGGCTGAAAGTTACGCCCCACGTGGTCGACAGCGTGCTGCTCCTCGCTGGCGTTACGCTGGTGATCATCAGCCACCAATATCCGGGGCAGCAACCGTGGCTGACGGCCAAACTGATCGGACTGGTGATATACATCGTATTAGGGACAATCGCGCTGAAACGTGGCCGTACCAAGCGCACGCGGGTACTCGCTTTGATTGCGGCTCTGGCAGTGTTTGCGTGGATTATCTGCGTGGCCATTACCCGCAATCCGCTGCCATTCATGTAGTTCGGCAAGGTGGGTTTGGCAAAACCAATCCACCTTGCGCCGCCCGCATCAATACGGCGACTTATCGCCTTCGGGCCGGGTTTTGAAGCGCCGGTGCAGCCAGTAATACTGCGCCGGGATTTCACGCACCCGGTCCTCAATAAACCGGTTCATGCGTGCGGTATCGGCCAGCAGATCGTCAGATGGAAAATTATCGGTCCACGCCGGGTAATAACGCGTGACGAAACCGTCTTTTTCCAGCCGCGTAATCATGGGCACCACCACCGCTCGGCCCAGTTGCGATAAGCGTGACAACGCCGGAATCGTCGCCGCCGGAATGCCAAAGAACGGCGCAAAGATAGATTCCTTCGGGCCCATATCCTGGTCAGGTAGGTAGTAGAACGGCAGCGTGTGTTGGCGCAGTGCTTTGACAATGGCGCGGATGCCATCGTTACGCTTGATCAGCAGTGGCTTGCCAAAGCGGCTGCGACCCATGAGCAGCAACTCATCCATCGGGTTCTGGTGCGATGCCGAATACATGCTGGCACCCCAGTGATCAATGGTGTGGCGGATACCACCGTAATCCAGCCCGATAAAATGCGGTGCCAGCAGAATGATCGATTGGTCCTGTACGGCCAGATAGTGCTCGTAGCCTTCGCGACGGACCAGTTTCTCTACCCGCTTTTTCGAGCCAAACCACAGCACGCCGTAACTGAGCAGGCAGGTCGACAGCAAGCGGAAGTGCTCACGGATGACCTTGCTACGCTGGGCGTCGGTCCATTCCGGGAAACACAGACGCAGATTGGTCATGCCAATGCGCCGCCGTCTTCCGGCCACCAGATAAAGCAAGCTGCCCAACGCCGCACCCAGCCAGCGCAGCACAGTAAACGGCAATAAATGCAGCAGCCAGAAAAACGCAGCCAGCAAACGGGCGGGAAAACTCATTCAGACTCCGGCTCCGGCGCACCGGCCGGACTCTTGTAACGGTTATAGCTCCACAGATACTGAGCCGGGGCTTTTAAAATCAGCCGTTCCAGATTGCGATTGAGCAAAGCGGCGTCGCGCGCAGGTTCGCCATTAAAGCTGCCCTGCATTGGTTCAACGTGAATCACGTAACCTCGCCCCCACGACAAGCGCTCGGCAAAACAGAACAGTACCGTCGCCTTATTGCTGCGCGCCAGCCGCGGCAGCAACGTCATGGTATAAGCGCGATGCCCGAAAAACGGTGCCCATGCGCCATCACCCGCCCCCGGCGCCTGGTCCGGCAGGATATAGATGGTCTGCTTTTCACGCAGGGTTTTCAGCAGCAGGCGCACGCCCTGGGCATTGGCCGGTGCCGCGCGACCATTGGCCCGATCGCGGCTTGCCAGCATCATGGGTTCCAGCCATTTGATCTTGGGCGGTCGATACAGCGCTGCCATGATGCGCGGGATATTCCAGCCCAGATACACGCCACACACTTCGATCCCACCCAGATGCGGCGACACAAAAATGATGGGCTCCGGCTTTTGCAAGGCGGCTTCAACGTGCTCCCAGCCTTGCGTACGCTTGACCATATTTGATACGTGCTGCGGCTTGCGCAGCCACGCCGCCAGCAGTTCCATAGCGCCCTTGCCGTGCTCGGCAATACTTGAGCGCCTTAATCGGATATAATCTATGGTTGTATCAAATTGCGCTGCCCGCCTCGCATTGTCATCGAGCCGGCGGCGATAAGTCGGGGAAGTCCACCACGCGACCCAGCCCAATGCAAAGCCAACGGCTTGCAGGATGCATAATGGAATATATGCAAGTGGTCTGAACAAGCGCACAAGCATGTGTGGATAACCTTTCGGGCAAAACCCGGATTCTAGCGACTTTCAACCATTACAGACATGGCATTAAAGGACCATATAGCCCATGAGTGAATTCCTGTTTACCTCTGAGTCAGTCTCCGAAGGACACCCGGACAAGGTTGCAGACCAGATTTCCGACGCCATTCTCGACGCGATCCTGGCACAGGACAAGTACGCGCGCGTGGCTGCGGAAACACTGGTAAATACGGGCCTTGTGGTCCTGGCGGGTGAAATCACCACCACCGGCAATATCGATTACATCCAGATTGCGCGTGACACCATCAAGCGCATCGGCTACGACCATTCCGACATCGGTTTTGACTACAAAACCTGCGCGGTGCTGGTGGCGTACGACAAGCAATCGCCCGACATCGCCCAAGGCGTGAACGAAGGCCAGGGCATGGATCTGGATCAAGGCGCGGGCGACCAGGGTCTGATGTTTGGCTACGCTTGCGACGAAACCCCGCAACTGATGCCAGCCGCCATTTACTACGCGCACCGCCTGGTGCAGCGCCAGTCCGAACTGCGTAAAGATGGCCGTCTGCCATGGTTGCGCCCGGATGCCAAATCGCAAGTCACGCTCAAATACAATGCAGATACCGGCAAGGTGATTGGCGTCGACACAATTGTGTTGTCGACCCAGCATCATCCGGATGTCTCGCACGCGCAATTGACCGAAGCGGTCATCGAAGAAGTGATCAAGCCGGTGTTGCCACCGGAATGGCTGCAAAACAACCCGAAATATCTGGTCAACCCGACTGGCCGTTTCGTGATTGGTGGCCCGATGGGCGATTGCGGTCTGACTGGCCGCAAGATCATCGTCGACACCTACGGCGGTGCAGCACCACACGGTGGCGGCGCGTTCTCGGGTAAAGACCCATCCAAGGTGGATCGTTCCGCTGCGTATGCCGGTCGTTACGTCGCCAAGAATATTGTCGCTGCGGGCATTGCCAAGCAGTGTCTGGTGCAGATCAGCTACGCGATTGGCGTATCCAAGCCAGTTTCGATCATGGTCGATACCTGGGGCACTTCCAAGCTGTCCAATGAACAAATCGTTGATTTGATCAAAAAGCATTTCGACCTGCGCCCCAAGGGCATTGTGCAAATGCTGGATCTGCTGCGCCCGGTGTACACACGCACTGCCGCGTATGGTCACTTTGGCCGCGAAGAGCCGGATTTCAGCTGGGAACGCACCGACAAGGCCGAAGCGCTGCGCGCGGATGCAGGCTTGTAAACAACGGCTGGTGAGTTAAAAAACGGGGCGATTCAGCCCCGTTTTTTATTTGGCCACATGTGGGCGCGGTACCTTGTGGCAGCCATGGTCATCAATCTGAATGCCGCACCTGTCACACTGGAAGTCTGACCTTACCCCCTTGACATGAACCTCTGCGGCAAGAGTTCCTCACAACTTGGATCGATATGCGCTATTTTGCGAATACGACACTAATAATCTTCGGCCATCGGGGTATCCATTGAGCATATCAACAGGTCTCTTTTTGCTGGTTCTGCTGATCGCGTTATCCGCCTTCTTCTCGATGTCGGAAATCTCGTTAGCCTCCGCGCGTAAATTCAAACTGCAAATGCTGGCCGAAGAAGGCGAGCCACGCGCGCAAGCGGTGATCGATCTGCAAGAAAAGCCCGGAGACTTCTTTACCGTAGTGCAGATTGGCGTCAACGCCGTGGCCATTCTGGGCGGGATTGTAGGTGATGCCACCTTCTCGCCGCTGCTGTTGCGACTATTTGGCTCGCTAGACCCGGCGCTGGCCGCCAAGCTGGCCTTTCTAAGCACCTTTTTGATCACCACCGGTTTGTTCATCCAGTTTGCGGATCTGATTCCCAAACGCTTGGGGATGGTGGCGCCCGAACAGGTGGCGGTGGCCATCGTGCGGCCAATGCGCTGGTGTTCGTTGATCCTGATGCCATTCGTGTTGTTGTTTAACGGCGTCGCCACAGTGGTGTTGAAAATGCTGGGCATGCCCGCCCAGCGCTCAGAAACTGTCACCGCCGGCGAGATCGTGGCGCTGGTCGATGCGGGGGCCGAGGCAGGAACGCTGCACAAGCAGGAACACCGCTTTATCGAGAATGTGTTTGAACTGGCCGAGCGCTTTTTACCCTCCGCCATGACCGCGCGCGAAGCCGTAGTTTATTTCTCGCTCACCGATACGGATGCCGCCATCCGCCAGAAGATCGCCAGCCAGCCGCACGCCAAGTTTCCGCTGTGCGAGAACAGCAGCATCGACACCGTGTTTGCCTATATCGATGCCAAAGATTTGCTGCATGCCATCCTGAAAAATCCGCAAGCAGCACTGGTTGCCACGCTGCGCGAAATCGCCGTCAAAACCGTGCTGGTGGTGCCCGATACATTATCGCTGGCCGACGTACTGGATCGATTCCGCGAAACCCGTGAAGACTTCGCAGTGATCATCAACGAATATGCGTTGGTCGTGGGCGTGATCTCGCTCAATGACGTCACCGGCCAGTTGATTGGCAGCATCGTCGATAACAGTGATGAAGACCAGATCGTGCGCCGCGATGAGAATTCCTGGCTGGTCGATGGCATGACCCCGATTGGCGATCTGAAGCGTGCCATTGAACTGAACGAAATGCCCGATGAAGAGAACTACGACACGCTGGCGGGCTTTTTGATGCTCAAGCTCAAACGTATCCCCAAGAAAGCCGAGGCAGTGGAATACGGCGGGTTCCGTTTTGAGGTGGTGGATATTGACCATCACAAGATCGATCAGGTCTTGATCAGCCGCTTGCCGGCATGAAAAAAGGGGCACATGGCCCCTTTTTTTTACACCCTTCGCGGGTTAGCGCAGAACGCTGGCAGGCTTATTTCTTGCCTTTGTTCAGGTCTTTGTCCACGTAGTACTTGGTGCCGGATACGGTAACTTCAGCATCAGCGCCGTTTTCGGTGAACTGGTAAGCGTAAACGCCTTCCCCAACGGCACGAGCACCTTCAAAACCACCACCTGTATCACCCGCCTTGGCCGACGCGCCCGCTTCACCACCAAACACCCAGCCTTTGGTCACAAACTTGTGGAAAGCTTCTTTGTTCGGAAATATCAGCACCAACCGGGTATTTTTGATACCCAGACCCAAGCCACCCTTGACTTGAACCATACGCATGAAGATTTCATGCCCATCGCTTTGGTTAACCGCCAAGCCTTCACCACCACCGGCACCCGCAAACAATATGGTCGCACTACCGTTATTGAAGACCGCATAACCGGCGGATTTGGCAATGGCATCCTTGGCAGTCGGGTGCTTCTTGTAAACCGTCTCCAGCGTATCCTTGGTCACAGCGCGTACTGCCTGACGTTGTTCCTCTGGGGACTTGGCGTTGGCGCCAGCTGAGCCACCCGTAGCAGGCATTTCATCAGCGTAAGCCTGGGCACCGAAAAGCAGAGCAACTGCTGCGGGGATAACGAGCCATTTCTTGTTCATATTGATGTTCTCCTATCAAGTGACATTATCGGTATGCAACACCGTCAATCCCGGAATCTGCGTTCCGTCCATATTGCCGCGCGGATGCAGCAACTGGTTCGGCGGGTGCCGAATTACTTTCCCCCTGATACATTCCTTCAATATAAGCCAGCGCCAGCCAGATGCACTGTGCGGGACATGCTTGTTATAGCCAGGCTCGCGCCAAGTTGCCTGGTTGACTGACACGGCTGCACTGGTAATTTGTCATTTCAACAACAACCGGATTACGCGGGTAAAGACTTCCCCATAAGGCGGCTCCAGCCAATCCATCGCTCGCACTACGCCTTGGCGCAGCACCGGCTTGAGGTGAGAAAACGAATCAAACCCGGCCTGACCGTGATATGCCCCCATGCCGCTCTGCCCCACACCACCAAACGGCAGATCAGCTGCGGCGATATGCAACAAGGTGTCGTTAATGGTGACGCCACCGGCCTGTGTTTCTCGCAGGATGCGAGTCTGTTTCTTGCGCGACCGGGTAAATGCATACAGCGCCAGTGGCTGCGGACGCAGGTTGATATAGCTCAGTGCTTGTTCCAGATCGTCATACGGCACGAGCGGCAATAACGGTCCAAAGAGTTCTTCGTTCAACAATCGCGCATCGTCGGGCACGCCGGTGTACACATATGGCGTAAAAAACCGGGACTCCGCCGAATTGGCCTGCGGCGGCACCAAGGCATGAGCTAACGCGCCCAGCGTCAATGCATCGTCGTGGATCTTCTGCATCCGCTGATACTGAGCGGGCGTCGCCATTGAGGCAAAGTCTTGCGGAAAATCCGGGTAGTGTCGTTGTGTCCAGCGTTTGGCGATGGCAATAAAATCAGCCTCGCGCCCACGCGGCAGCAATACATAGTCTGGCGCGATGCAGGTTTGCCCGGCATTCACCAGCTTGCCGTACAAGATGCGCGAGACCGCCTGTTCAAAATCGTAGTCATTCAGAATCAGCGCGGGCGACTTCCCGCCCAACTCCAGCGTCACCGGCGTCAGGTTTTTCGCAGCAGTCTGCATAACGCTGCGCCCGACGCTGGTCGAACCAGTAAAGAGCAAATAATCAAACGGCAACTCGACAAACGCCTTGGCCTGGCTGACATCGCCGCCCAGGAACACCAGTTCGTCTTGCGCAAAATAGTGGGGGCATAGCTGTTGCAGTAACTGGCACAGCGCCGGCGATGCCTCAGACAACTTGATCAGCGCCCGGTTACCGGCAGCAAATGCGGCAATCAACGGCCCAAAGGCCAGAAATGCCGGGTAATTCCAGGGCACCACAATGCCAACCACACCGCGCGGCTGCGGCAATACCTGCGCCCGCGCTGGCCATAATTGCCAGCCCGTGGCTCGCCGACGCGCCCTCATCCAGCGTGGACCGGCGTGTAATGCGTGGGCGATGCCAGCCAGCGTCGGCGCCAGTTCCAGCAGCTCGGTTTCCTGAGCCGGACGCTGACCAAAATCGTTATTGATGGCGGCGATGATGGCCTGACGATTTTCCAGAAGCAGCCGCCGCAATGCCAGCAACCGCGCCGCCCGCTGTGACCAGTCGGGAAACGGCTGGGCGCGCTGTGCCTTCCGTAAACGGGCAAAGTGGACGCCGAGATCACTGCGGGTCAGTTCGGGCAAATCATGTTGGGCGTTTTGCATTGGCGCTCGGGCTAAACCTGGCTCTGGCGTGAATGAATAAACATCATTGTAGGTACATTCGCACAAATCAGTCATAGGATGCTCGCCGCATTCGTTTGTTTGAAATGTCCTACATGCATCGGACTCACGGCGGCATGAAGCTGGCGGCGAGCCAGCAATGGATGCTCAGTGTTAAGATGCCCCGTTGTTATTAGAAGATATGACAAGACATCGTGAGCCAGACGCCCATCAGCTTTGAATTCTTTCCGCCCAAAACCACTGAGGGCGCCGACAAACTGCGAATTACGCGGCGGCAGCTGGCGCAGTTCAAGCCAGAATATTGCTCAGTGACCTTTGGCGCGGGTGGCACCACCCAGGACGGCACGCTCAATGCCGTGCTGGATATCCAGTCCGAAGGGCTGGCGGCGGCACCGCATTTGTCCTGTATCGGCTCCAGTCGGGCCAGTGTGGCCGAGATTCTGCAACGCTATCGTGACAACGGCATTCGCCATATCGTGGCTTTACGCGGCGATATTCCGTCAGGCATGGTGGATGTCGGTGAGTTCCGTTACGCCAACGAACTGGTGGCGTTTATCCGCGAGCAACATGGCGAACATTTTCACATTGAAGTGGCGGCCTACCCGGAATATCACCCGCAGTCCGCCAGTGCCGAGGCTGACCTGCGTAACTTTGTGAACAAGGTCAACGCCGGAGCCGATTCGGCCATCACCCAGTATTTCTTCAATGCCGATGCCTATTTCCGCTTTGTGGATGAAGTGACCGCACGCGGGGTGAAGATTCCGGTGGTGCCAGGCATCATGCCGATCCAGAACTTCAATCAGCTCAATCGTTTCTCGGAAATGTGCGGAGCGGAAATTCCGCGCTGGCTGAAGTTGCGCTTGCAATCGTTTGGTGATGACAGCGCATCGATCCGCGCTTTGGGCCTGGATTTCATTACCGAGCTCTGCGACCGCTTGCTGACTGCGGGCGTACCTGGTCTGCACTTTTACACGCTCAATGCCGCTGGTGCGGTATCGACGATCTGCCAGCGTCTGGGCCGCTAAAGCGGGCTCGCAGGCAATACCAAAACAAAAGGGCCGAATCGGCCCTTTTGTTTTGTGCGGACATCTACCCGAAATGACGGCTTAACGCTGCACTGGCACCACGCGGCTGGTCTGGCCGTCACTGATGACATCAACCCGTTGCCCGGCCGAGAAGCTCATGTCCGCCGCCTGGGTAATCACCAAGCGTTGGCCGTTATCCAGGCGCACGGTAATTTCCAGCGCAGCCTGCGTCGAGCCGTTCTTTTCAATCTGGTTACCCGCCACACCACCGGCAATCGCGCCCAGTACACCCGCCACAATCGCGCCGTTGCCACCGCCAATCTGGCTACCAGCTGCCCCGCCAATCACGCCACCCGCAATGGTGCCGATTGCATTAGTGTCATTCTGAATGCGCACGTTACGAACACTTTCCACAATCCCCGCCTGCGCCGTAGAGGTACGCATGGCCTGGCTGCGAGTGTAAGTGTTGGCCGAATCACTGGCGCAACCGACCAGCGCGAGCGAGGTAGCGGCAAGAGCAATGACAAGGGTGCTGCGCAGTTTCATGGCTATCTCCGGATGCTGAAGTACGTATGAATTTTCACAAGGAATCAACACATTATAGTTGCTTCAGGTAGCACCTGACGCCGCAACATTCACACTGGCCGCCGCCGGAACCAGCCAGTCAGTGAGCGGCGTTCTCGTGTCGCCGGCAGCACTTCATGCTCGAAGCGGTCAGACAGAAACAGCACCAGCGTACCGCCATGCGGAGTCACGTCCTGCGTGCAACCATGGTCCTGGCTGTCCAGATAAATGCGCAGCTGGCCGCCATCGCTATCTTGCCAGTCTTCGTTCAGGTACAGCACGAAGGTCACAACCCGCGTATCAGCGTTGCGGTGCTGGTCCAGATGGCGCTGGTAAAAGCCACCCGCCGGATAGACCGCGAAATGGGCTTCAAATTCCACCAGTCCCAGATAAAGACTGGCATTGAAGGCCTGGCGCAATTCTTCCAGTTGGTCCAGTACCGGCACCGCGAGCGGCGCATCGTTGTCCAGCCACAGGACTTCATCCCCACGAATGCTGATATCACGCTGATAGCCTTGCTCGCGCCCGACTCCCGCAGGGCGAAAATCAGCCTGGAGCGCGTCCATATCGGCCCGCAGTGCGGCGACCTGTTGCGGATTCAAAAACCCTGGCCAGACAAACTTGCCTTCATCGACCAGTGCTTGCACGACGGTGTTGTACCCACTCAACAACGGATTCTCCTGTTAATTCGATAACCCTGGTTTCTTCCGGTTTGGCGCGCGGCGGAATCAGGAAGTCCTGCGGACGGGTCACAGCGCGTCGCAGCAGTCTGCCAACAATGGGACGAGTCGAACGCAGGGTCAGTTTGCGCGAACGCAGCGCCACCCACAGCGCCAGCCCGAAACTCACCAGCAAGTTGATCAAGCCGATCAGCGCGATGCCGACCGCCGAAATGGCCACTACGTGCCAGTCCAGCGTGAAGTCATAACTCACTGCGGCAAACGACAGATACGCAGACGAGAAAGTGATATGGCGAATATCAATCGGCAAGCCCAGTAGTACGCCTATGGTACCAATCGTGCCCAGCATCAAGCCAAAGTAGAAATTACCAGCCAGCGCGCCCAGATTGTCGCCAATGTAAGTACCAAGCCGCCTGGCGCGCGATTCGCCGGCCAGCCTGTTCAGCCACGGCAAGGCAGCGATCCGTTGCGGAATCTGGTTATACAACGCTTTGTTGTCGTAATAACCCGAGATCAATCCGGCCAGAAACAGGCATACCCCGGCAATACCAGCGTGAAACAAGGCCAGGCTCTGGATCGGATTCAGGTCGTGCAACAGATGCTGGGCTTTGTCGACGTCCACCACCGGGCTACCGGTTACCCAAACCCACGCCAGCGCAATCAGCAACGCGGTTGGCAGCACCACCAGCACGTTGCCCATGATCGCCACAAACTGGGTGCGAAAGACTTTGACGATCAACTCACTGAGTTGGTTGATGTCTTCCGGCTTGAGCTTGCCCGAGCGCGTGCCTTCATGCAGCGTGGCGGCAATCTTCGCTGCCGTCATCGCCGGTTGTTTGGTAGCGATGGTGCAATGAACGATATGCACCAGCATGAAACCAAACGCGTAGTTCAAGCCGAAAACCAGCGCTTCCAGCAATAGCGGCAAGTGCGCTTTGGCCACCAGCAGCTTGAACAGCGCCATAAAGCCGACAATCAACCCGGCGCCCGCGGCCGAGCGGAACATGTTGCGCCATTCCTTGCGCGACTCGGCAATGTAGTGGCCGCCGGTGTGGCTGGCATGCTCGGTCACCTGCAGCGCCAGCAATTCGGTATTTTCGGCGAACACGTCCCGCAAGGAGTGTTTGCGGTTTTCGGCACGGACCAGGGCGATACTGACGCCCAGCATGGCTTCGCCTTTTTCCTTGGTGCGAGATACTGAAACCACCCGCAGCAGGGCTTTAAGCCGTTCAATATGCTGAGTGAGGCGCAGCAGGTGGTACGTGAGGCTCACTGACACCCCGTTGCGCAGCGCGTGTTTGCGCACCCGCACCACCACTTCTTCACACTGTTCCAGCAATACCAGAATGTGGCGCTCGTCTTCCTGCGGCGGCACCTTGTTGGTCATCGCCTGCAGATTGTGTTCGATGAAGGTATGAACCTCCAGATTCTGCCGCACGAACGGCGACACAAAACGCTTGGCGTCTGGATGATTGCGCACGATCTCCGGCTCAAGCCCGATCGCGGCAATGCGTGTCGACAGGACCTCAATGGCCTCCAGCACTTGCACCCGAATCCGCCCGATTTGCTCGAAGTCGGTTTCCTCTTCGATATGCAGCGCCCGGCCCAGGCTAAACCAGATGTCCTGCGGAATCGCTTCGAGCCAGATGTAATCGTTATGCCGAAAAAACACGCTGCCAAACAGATCGCGCAGCGAGCCGGGAATGGGCGCGGGCGGCAGGATGCGGTCGCCAATGCGGCGCGATACCGCGGCAAAAAAACTCTCGTTCGACAAAATGCCGGTGTCGGCAAAGAACTGCACTTGCTCGCTGCGCGACAGCACCGACAGCAGACAACGGCGCACGGCGGCACGAGCTTGGGGCGATTGCTCCAGCAAATACGCCAACGAGCGCACGCTGTTGATGGCGGCTTGCGTGTCGTCTACCCGGCGTGGCCGCATGGCCGCAACCAGTTGCCGCAGCAACTCCGGGGCGCGCTCGGGGGATGCATCTATCATGGCGTGCAAGGTTGCTTGCATGCATTCTCCTGGAGTGGGTCAAGTTCACGATCTGGGCGATCGATTGTTATGTATTTGTTTTATATATATTCGCTGCACGCCGTCTTGCCGATGGCATTTGCGGCGGAGCAGCATTAAACGGTAAACCCGGCAGGTAGCGTCAAGCCGAAATGTTCACAAGCAGCGCGTCAATCATCGTCTGCGCTCTATGCACATAGCCGCCGCCAAACATGTTGGCGTGATTGACCACATGGTAAAGATTGTAAAGATCGCGGCGCCGTTCAAAGCCGCTATCCAGCGGCCACGTTGCCTGATAAGCCTGATAAAACGCCGGGCTGAATCCACCAAACAACATGGTCAACGCCAAGTCTGCTTCGCGGTCACCATAGTAGCAGGCGGGGTCAAACACCACCGGGCTGCCATCCGGCAGATACGCCGCATTGCCGCCCCACAGATCACCGTGTAACAGCGAAGGCACTACTTTGCGCTGGCCGAAGAAATCATTAAGCCCATCAAGCAATGGCTCGGTATCGTGCAGCGCCAACCCGTTGCTGGCCGCCAGATCAAACTGATGCCGCAAACGCCGCTCACGATAGAACTCGACCCAGTCGTCCATCCAGCCATTGGGCTGTGGTGTGGAACCGATGGTGTTGTCACGCTGCCAGCCAAAGCTCGCTGCGCTTAGCCGATGCAGTTGCGCCAGTTGCTGGCCAAGTTGTGCTTCATCGCCACGCCGCCGTAAATCCAGCCATTCCAGCACCTGAAACGAACTTCCCGCCGCCACACCACAAACCACTGGTGACGGCACGTGAATCCCTTTAGCCAGTGCCAGCAAACCTTCTCGCTCGGCCTCAAACATCTCGCGACGATTGTGTTGGTTCAGTTTGACGAACCAGTCGCCCTGGTCAGTGCGCAAGCGCCATGCCTCATTGATATCCCCTCCGGCCACCACTTCGGCCCGGCGAAACTGCAGTGGCCGCTCAATAACTGTAGCCAGTTCAGCGACGATTTCGTTCCACATTCAAGCATCCTTTTGCTGTGCCGGATGGCAAACAATCTGGCGCGATAGGGCAAACTTATTGCCCATTTTTTGCACAGTTGAACTATAGAAAACCCAGGAAAGCAAGTGGGGATTTTCAACCTTACAAGCCAAAACCAAAGCATGTACTGTGCGAACACCCCATCAAGTGAATCTTGACAGCGCCAGCGAATCGGTCAACCCGTATGACTGGCTGTCCTGTTCATCTACGCGGCGTCCATTCCCGGCCACACCCCGGCATCTGGAATGCTACGCCGCTCCTGTTAGCCCACGAGGCGAGCAATCGACGCAGCCGGGTTGCAGTTTGCACCCGGCGGTCCCGCCGCAATCTTCGAAAGCTGAAATCATGAGTTTATTCCGTACCAAAAATATCGATGCCATGGTGGCCGTGAGTCAATCCGGCGTATCTGGCCTCAAAAAAGCCCTTGGTCCAACCGATCTGGTTTTGATGGGCATCGGTGCGATTATCGGCACCGGCATTTTCGTTCTGACCGGCACTGGCGCGCTGACTGCAGGTCCAGCGCTCACGCTGTCGTTTGTCATCGCCGCCATCGCCTGCGGCTTGTCTGCGTTGGCATATGCCGAATTCGCGTCATCCATTCCGGTTTCCGGCTCTATCTACACGTATTCCTACGCCACGCTGGGCGAACTGGTCGCCTGGATTATCGGCTGGGATTTGATGCTGGAATACGGTCTGGCTACTTCGGCGGTTTCCGTGGGCTGGTCAGGTTATTTCCAGTCGTTGATTCATGGCTTTGGTATTGATTTACCCACCATTCTGACCGCCGCGCCGGGCGCTGTTCCGGGCAAGCATACGCTGTTTAATCTGCCCGCCTTTCTCATCATGATGGCGATCACCACGCTGGTTTCAATTGGTGTCGCGGGTTTTGCGCGGCTGAACAACATCATGGTGGCGATCAAGATTGGTGTGGTGCTGCTGTTTATTGTGGTGGGCGTAGGTTACGTAAAACCTGCCAACTGGACCCCGTTCATGCCGTTTGGTTTCCATGGCATGTTTAACGCCGCGGCCTTGCTGTTCTTTGCTTTTATTGGTTTTGACGCCGTCTCCAGTGCGGCGGAAGAAGTCAAAAACCCCAAGCGGGATCTACCTATTGGCATTATCGGTTCGCTGGCAGTGTGCACCATTTTGTATGTCGCTGTTTCCGCCATCATGACCGGTATCGTGCCATACCAGCAGTTTGCCGGTGTCGATCACCCGGTCTCGCTGGCATTGCAATATGCCGGGCAGAACTGGGTAGCCGGGTTTATCGATCTGGGCGCCATTCTGGGCATGACAACGGTGATTCTGGTGATGATGTATGGCCAGACCCGTGTGATCTTTGCCATGTCGCGCGATGGCTTGCTGCCGGCAAAACTGGCCAAAGTACATCCGCGCTTTGCCACGCCGTTTATCACGACATGGGTCGTCGGCATCGTGTTCGGCATTATCGCCGCGCTGATTCCGCTCAATATCCTGGCCGAACTGATCAATATCGGCACCTTGACCGCGTTCTCGCTGGTCTCGGTAGCAGTGATTGTCTTGCGCAAAACCCGGCCCGAGCTGCATCGCGCCTTCCGTTGCCCAGGCGTGCCATTCCTGCCGTTGCTGGGTATCGCGTTCTGCCTGTTCTTGATGAGCAACCTGCAAGCGATTACCTGGCAAGCCTTTGGCATCTGGCTACTGATTGGCTTTGTGGTGTATTTCGGTTACTCACGCCGCCACTCAAAACTCGCCCAGCGGTAACTAGCCGGTCAACCTCAAGTCGCCCATGCGCATTATCCAGATTAGTGTTTCTTCTGGATCATGCCGTGGGCGATTTTCCGTTGTTGGTCACGACCAACTTGTTGTTGACTGCGTTCACGCCTGCTGATGCTGCTTATGTACAGCTATTCGCCGGCGAATCGACGCTGATCGAGATGCTGGACAATGCACCCTGGCCCTATCCTGACGGCGCAGCCCAGCGCTGGATAGCCACACATCCCGACCTTTATCAGAACCGGCAGGCCATTTACCTGGCTATCCGCCTGCGTGGCAACGGCCAGGTGATAGGCTGTGTTGAGTTGCACGATCTGGTACCACAGCACCGCGCCGAACTGGGCTACTGGATTGCCTTGCCGTGGCAAGGACAGGGCTATGCCAGCGAAGCGGTACGAGCATTGGTCGAATACGCCTTCGACGCTCTGGCGCTACGTCGGCTGGATGCGACAGTGTTCACGCGCAATATCGCCTCGATCACGTTGTTGGAAAAACTGGGCATGCAGCGTGAAGGTCTGCGCCCCGGTTGGGGCTCCAGCCGCGGCAATCCGGAAGATGTTTATTGTTATGGTCTGACCCGGGCGCGCTGGAATGCCCGGACGGCGGCTGCTGGTGTGCCGCCCGACACCGTGGCGTCCCGTATCAGCAGCCCCTGAGTTACAATTCGCTCTTTGCGAATTTGTACCGGGGAATAATTTGAACAAGCACTATCCACATCCGATCCTGGCACGCGAAGGCTGGCCCTTTATCGCCCTGAGCCTGATCGTCGCCATCGTGGTGACTGCGCTCGCTGGCGCATGGTCGATTCCGTTCTGGATCATTGCCGTATTTGTCGTGCAGTTCTTCCGCGATCCGCCTCGCGTTATCGTGGCCGACCCCAAGGCTATTCTGAGTCCGGCTGATGGCCGTATCGTGGTCGTCGAAAAAGCCATGGACCCGTACCGCAAGGTCGAAGCGCTCAAGATCAGCGTATTCATGAACGTGTTTAACGTGCACTCCAACCGCAGCCCGGTTGATGCCACCATCGAACATATCGAATACAACGCCGGTTCGTTCCTGAACGCCGCGCTGGATAAAGCCTCCAAAGAAAACGAGCGCAATGCCGTGCTGGCCAAACTGGCCGACGGCACGCAGATCACCTTTGTGCAGATTGCTGGCCTGGTAGCCCGCCGTATTCTTTGCTACGCCAAAGTGGGCGATCAGTTGGCTCGCGGCCAGCGTTACGGTTTTATCCGCTTTGGCTCGCGCGTTGACGTGTACTTGCCGCTCACTGCCAAGCCGCGAGTGACGATTGGCGACAAAGTTTCGGCCACCGAAACCATCCTTGCCGAACTGCAATAAACCCGCATTCAGTATGAGTCATGACGGCGGGAAGTCTCATCTCCACCGTCAGCCCGGCAAGGTCTGCCCAACAAGGCAGACCTTGTTGACCTGGAGCGTTCCAGGTCGCTAACACAACCGTTTCAGCCCATACCCGGCCAAGGCCGCGACAGAATGGTTCTGTTAGCGCTTTCACCATTACAAACAATAAGGGATAGCCGATGCAATCCAAACGCCCCATTACTCTGCGCCGCCAAAGTATTTACCTGCTGCCTAACCTGTTCACGCTGGCCGCCTTGTTCTCCGGCTTCTACGCCATTGTTCAATCAATGAACAAAATGTTCGTGCCCGCCGCCGTGGCCATTTTCATTGCCATGATCCTGGACGGGCTGGATGGCCGCGTAGCGCGCCTGACTCGCACGCAATCCGCCTTTGGCGCTGAGTTCGATAGCTTGTCGGACATGGTTTCGTTTGGCGTGGCGCCAGCACTGGTGGTGTACGAATGGGCGCTGCGCGACTTCGGCAAGATTGGCTGGATGGTCGCGTTCGTTTATTGCGCCGGTGCCGCCATGCGCCTGGCACGCTTCAATACCAATCTGGAAACGGGCGACAAACGCTGGTTCCAGGGCCTGCCTTCCCCTTCGGCCGCCGCGCTGGTCGCAGGCCTGGTGTGGATTAGCCACGAATACGCTGAAGAACTGGCGCCGCTCAGCGATGCCCTGCCATTTATTGCGCTGTTCTTCACGCTGTTTGCCGGTCTGACCATGGTGTCTAACGTCAAATTCTGGAGCTTCAAGGAAATCAATATGCGCAAGACCGTGCCGTTTGTGGCACTGCTGGTCATGTTGCTGCTGTTGATGCTGATTGTCGCCAAGCCGCCGCTGGTCTTGTTCTGCCTGTTTATTGCTTATGGCGCATCGGGCTATGTCATGTCGGCCTGGAACATGCTGCGCCGGGGTAAAAAACCCGTTGAACGTAGCAATAGCCACTCCGCACCTCCAGAAAATTAGACATTTTGTAGTAATTAATGTCCAACCGGTCAAGCTAACTGTCGATTTCGTTCTGAAATTCGACAAAACCGTTTGACCAAATGTCCACAGCGTTTTATGCTTGAGTCCAATTACTGGTCTGGAGCATGACATGTCTGTGGACATTGAACGTCTGATCGAGCACTTTGGCGGCCCCAGCGAGCTGGCCGATGCGCTCAACCGCCTTTCCCCTGACGATCCTGTGTCCCGCGCTGCCATCTACAAATGGCGTGAACGCGGCAGCATGCCCCTCTCCGCACTGAACCGTCTTACCCGACTCGCCGCCAGCCAGGGGCGATCTTTCGACATCCAGTCTTTCTTTACCGGCGCTTCCACCGCGCCGAGCACACGGAGCACACCGAATATGGGCGATCGTTTGTTTATTTTCGACACCACATTGCGTGACGGCGAACAATCGCCCGGCGCGTCGATGACTCGCGAAGAAAAAATCCGTATCGCCCGCCAACTGGAACGCCTGGGTGTCGACATCATCGAGGCCGGCTTTGCTGCCGCCAGCCCGGGCGATGCCGAGTCGATTCGCCTGATTGCGGAAATCATCAAGGAATCCACCATCTGTTCGCTGGCTCGCGCCAACGAGCGTGATGTACGCGCTGCCGGTGAAGCGATCAAACACGCCGCACGTGGCCGGGTGCATACCTTTATTGCCACCAGCCCGATCCATATGGAAAAGAAGCTGCGCATGACGCCGGACCAAGTGGTCGAGGCCGCAGTGAAAGCCGTGAAGATTGGTCTGGAATACACCGATGATGTCGAATTCTCCGCCGAAGACGCGCTGCGCTCTGACCCGGTATTCCTCGCCCGTATTTTTGGCGAAGTGATCAAGGCTGGCGCCAAAACCATCAACGTGCCCGACACCGTCGGCTATGCCGTCCCGCACTTTACCGAATCGTTCTTCCGCAATTTGATCGCCGCGACCCCGGGCGGTGATTCAGTGATCTGGTCGGCACATTGCCACGATGACTTGGGCATGTCGGTCGCCAACTCGCTGTCCGCCGTGCTGGGCGGCGCCCGTCAGGTGGAATGCACTATCAATGGTCTGGGCGAGCGTGCCGGTAACGCCAGCCTGGAAGAGATCGTCATGGCGGTGAAAACCCGCAAGGACGTCTTTGGCCTGGAAACCCGTATCGACGCGACGCAGATTGTGCCGACCTCCAAGCTGGTTTCGACCATTACCGGTTATCCGGTGCAGCCGAACAAGGCGATTGTGGGTGCCAATGCTTTTGCTCACGAATCCGGTATTCACCAGGATGGCGTGCTCAAGCATCGCGAAACCTACGAGATCATGAGTGCCGAATCGGTCGGCTGGTCGACCAACCGCCTCACCTTGGGCAAGTTGTCGGGCCGTAATGCCTTCAAGACCAAGTTGGGCGAGCTGGGTATTGAATTGGCCAGCGAAGAATCGTTGAACGCGGCCTTTGCCCGCTTTAAAGAGTTGGCCGATCGCAAACGCGAGATTTTCGACGAAGACCTGCATGCGCTGGTGTCCGACGAACTGATCGCCATCGAACAAGAGAAATATCGTCTGACATCGCTGAAGGTGGTGTCGGAAACCGGCGAAACACCAAGTGCCACGCTGGTCATGGCTGATGACGGCGCCGAAAAACGCGCCACCTGTGATGGCGATGGCCCGATTGATGCAACCTTCCGCGCCATTGAATCGATTGTCAGCAGCGGCGCTGAAATGCAGTTGTATTCGGTGAACGCCATTACCCAAGGCACGGACAGCCAGGGCGAAGTGACTGTGCGTCTTTCCAAAGAAGGCCGCGTGGTTAATGGTCAGGGCGCCGATACCGACATTCTGGTGGCCAGCGCCAAGGCGTATATCTCAGCCGTCAACAAGTTACATAGCAAAATCACACGTACCCATCCGCAACCCGTGTAAGTCGCTTATCGGCGCAATGGCGCATTCTGCGAACGGGTCAGCGGCCGCTGACCCGGTTCACCTCGCAGTGCGGAGTTGCCGGAATCCATCCGCCCACAAGGCAGGACAGGCGAAGGTTTTACCAAAACCTTTGACACCTTGGGCGCACAGAACCAGACGTTCTGCGGCGAACCCCAAGGCTCCGGCATTATTTTCCCCTTCCCTTCTGCAATACCTCAGCCAGCCACTTCCCGCTTTTACATTCCTGCTTCAGCTTCAGCCTTCAACACGCTGGGCCGCGTCCACTTGGCGTAATACGAAATCGCAAAAAACGCGACCGTGGTGATGGCCACTTCAATCATTGCCAGATTGCGCGACAAGCCAACGTCACTCCATGAGCGCATCAAGCCTTCCATCCACCACAGCAAAATGAACATCGACGCCCACTGGTAGGTGTAACGGCGCCCATGCAGCAAACCACGCAGTGGTAATAGAAGCGGCACAGCCTTGAACGCGAACGAAGAACCACCAGGTCGCAAAGGCGCCAGCCATAACTCCCACGCCAGACACAGCGCGATCAACAGCAACACACACACTACAGACGTCCATTGCGCCCACGCGCGCCGTACTGCCGGGCTCATGCTGCCACCGCCAGTTTGAGGGCCACTTCAGCCAGCCGCTTGCCTTGGGCAACGGCCAGTTGCCGTTCATGTTCAGAGATGGGCTGTTCGCCGCGCATGCCGGCAATATGACTCACGCCGTATGGCGTGCCGCCCGTATCGGTGGCAGAAAGCGCCGGTTCGGTATACGGCGTACCGAGCAAGATCATGCCGTGATGGAGCAGTGGCACCATCATGGTCAGCAAGGTTGCTTCGTTCCCGCCATGCATGGAGCCCGTGCTGGTGAACACGCATGCCGGCTTGCCAGCCAGTGTGCCAGCCAGCCAGGCATTGATGGTCGAGTCCCAGAAGTACTTCATGGGCGCAGCCATATTGCCGAATCGGGTCGGGCTACCCACTGCCAGCCCGACACATTCGATCAAGTCTTGCTCCCAGACATAGGGAGCGCCAGTTTCTGGCACAGCGGGCTCGGTGGCTTCACATACCGTGGATATCTTCGGTACTGTGCGCAGCCGCGCGGTCGCGCCAGGCACCGCATCAATACCGCGTGCAATGAGTTGTGCCAGCTGGCGGGTTGCGCCATGCGTGCTGTAGTACAGAACCAGGATATCGGCCAACGAAAACTCCAGATGCAGAAAACAGAATGTGTACCGGACAATGAAGCACTCCATGACAATGGCGCGGCTAAACTGCGGCGGTATGGTTAAACTTGCGTATTATAAATTCTCGCTGGCCCCTTGATGGGCCATTTATTCAGGAAGCTTCCGAACTCATGAATGTGTCTGCGCTGGCAAAACAAAAATTAGAGGTACTGCTCACCCTGCAGTTCTGGCGCCGCTTGCTGGGATTCTTAAAATTTGTCGGGCGCCGTTTGCTGGAAGATCGCTGCATGCAAACCGCCGGCAGCCTGACTTACACCACCTTGCTGGCGATTATTCCGCTGTTCACCATCGCGCTGACGTTGTTTTCTGCGTTTCCGATGTTCGACGATTACAGCACCCGCTTCCGTTATTTTATCGTAGCCAACCTAGTGCCCGATGCCTCGGGCAAGGTCATCAGCGTTTATTTGCGCCAGTTCTCTGATAACGCCGAAAAACTCACCGCCTTCGGCACGATCGGCCTCGCCGTCACTGCGCTACTGCTGGTCTTCAATATCGAGAAAACGTTCAACCAGATCTGGGCGGTGCAACGCCAGCGCAAGCTATTGTCCAGAACGCTGATTTACTGGGCCGCCATCACACTGGGGCCGCTGGCGCTGGGCCTGAGTTTATCCATGACTTCCTGGATCTACCACCACAGCGGTGGTTTGATCGGCGGGATTCGCATTTTCGACAGCACGGTGCGCGTCGGCCCCTGGTTTGTGACCTTCGCCATGCTCAGTCTGATGTACAAGATGATCCCCAATTGCTACGTACCGCGGCGTCACGCCGTCGCTGCGGGCCTGGTGGTCGGGGTGGCGCTGGAATTGATGAAGGCGCTGTTTGGTTTGTACATCAAACAGTTTGTAACGCTCAAACTGGTCTACGGCGCCTTTGCCAGCTTCCCGATCTTTTTGACCTGGCTCTATATGTGCTGGGTGATTGTATTGGGCGGCGCAGTGTTTTCCGCCAGCCTGTCGTACTGGCACGGCAACGCCTGGCGTTGGCAGAGCTTTGCCAGCATTCGTTTCGAACAGGCTTTGCGCTTGCTGGTCGAGCTATCTCGGGCTCACCATCGCGGCGAGATCATGCATATTGACGCACTACGCCGCCAGGTCAGCCTTGGGCTGGATACCGCGCACTCCTTGCTGGAACGCATGCTGGAAAAAGGCTGGGTGGAACAGGTCAGCGACGACGCGTGGTTGCTGGCGATATCCCTGGAACGCATCACGCTGGTTGAGGTATTCGAACATGTCGTATCACCTCTTTACGCGCATGACGGGCAACATCTGGCAGAGCTGATCGGCCAGATGCGCCATTCCCTGAGTGAGAGTCTGGCTGATTACGCCGCGCTGGAAGCCACTGCGTCGGCAGAACAGCCAGCCTGAAGGGCCGCTGCGATGACCGTCGGCGTGAGCGAGCCGATGTAGGACTCACCCAGCTTGCGCAGCAAGATGAACTTGATTTTGCCAGCGTCGACCTTCTTGTCCTGCGCCATCAAATCCGAGAAGCGCTCGAATCCCAAATCAGGCGCAATCGTCGGCAAGCCCGCAGCCGCGATCAGCTTGATGATGCGATCCAGATCGGTCTGGGTGATCTGACCGAGTTCGAGCGAAGCACGCGCAGCCAGTACCATTCCGGCAGCAACGCCTTCACCATGCAGCCAGGCGCCGTAACCCAGGCCCGTTTCAATGGCGTGACCAAAGGTATGCCCCAGGTTCAGCAAGGCGCGAACGCCATGTTCTTTTTCGTCCTCGCCAACAATGCGTGCCTTGTTCTGGCAACTGCGCTCGACCGCGTATGCCAGCGCGTCGGTATCACGCGCCATCAAGCGCTCAATGTTGGCTTCCAGCCATTCAAAAAACGCCAGATCATCAATCAAACCATATTTGATGACTTCGGCTAGGCCGGCGGAGAATTCACGCGCGGGCAAGGTATCCAGACTGGCCAGATCCGCCAACACCAGTTTGGGCTGGTAGAACGAACCAATCATGTTCTTGCCCAGCGGGTGATTGATCGCTGTTTTGCCGCCAACGGATGAATCCACTTGCGCCAGCAGCGTGGTCGGAATCTGGATAAACGGCACGCCACGCTGGTAGACCGCAGCCGCAAAGCCCGTCATATCGCCCACCACGCCACCACCCAAAGCAATCAACGTGGTTTTGCGTTCAGCACGGGCGCGCAACAGGCCATCAAAAATCAGATTCAGCGTTTCCCACGTTTTGTATTGCTCGCCGTCGGGTAGCACAATCGTGACGACCTGCACGCCTGCGCCCTCGAGACCTGCTTGCAGCGGCGTCAGATAAAGCGGCGCCACGGTGGTATTGGTGACGATGGCTACGCGTGGTTGCGGCAGCAACGCCGTAATGCGATCTACCTGTGCCAGCACCCCGCGGCCGATCAAAATGTCATAAGAATCGGTGCCAAGGTCGAGCTTAACGGTGCGCATACGCTTTGTGTTCCAGTTGCTGCAACAGTTGATGAGTCAAATGCTGGACGGTTTGCCGACTGGTATCGATGACCAGATCAGCAACTTCGCGATAGAGGGGATCGCGCGCTTCAAACAACTCGGCCAAACGCTGTTTAGGATTGGCCGTTTGCAGCAGCGGGCGGTTTTTGTCGTGGGCCGTGCGCATGTACAAGTCATCCACGTTGGCGCGCAGGTAAATCACAAAGCCGCCGCGTCGCAAACTGGCACGATTGTCCGGATTGAGCACCGCACCACCGCCGGTGGCCAGCACGATCTCTTTCATGCCCGCAAGTTCGGCAATCACCGCGCATTCGCGCGCACGAAAGCCGGCCTCGCCTTCGAGCTCAAAAATAGTCGGCACGCGCACGCCGGTACGCGCTTCGATCTCATGATCGGAGTCATAAAAGGTTTTACCGGTAGCGCGCGCCAATGCGCGACCGACGGTCGTTTTACCCGCGCCCATCAGGCCGACCAGAAAGAAGTTGCCTGGCATTTTCATAAATATGATTGTACAGGAAGCCGCTAGCCTAAGGCACGTGGGGCCGGGCATGCAAACTGACTGTTCACCGCAAAATAAAAAAGGGAGCCGAAGCTCCCTTTTTTCATTAAAACCAGGCGGATTAACGCAGGGTCAGATCAGACTGCAGAATCTTCGGTGTAATGAAGATCAGCAATTCAGCACGGTTATCGGTATCAATCTTGTATTTGAACAAGTTGCCCAAGACCGGAATATCGCCCAGCAACGGTGTCTTGTTGACCGAGTTTGCCAGTGTCTGGGTGTAGATACCACCGATCACAATCGTGCCACCGTTCTCAACCAGCACTTTGGTCTCAATGTGCTTGGTATTGATCGCCGGACCGTTGGCCGTAGACTGCCCCACACTGTCCTTGTTGACCTTCACATCCATGATCACATTGCCATCTGGCGTGATTTGCGGAGTGACTTTCAGCGACAAGGTGGCATCTTTAAACGCAATGGTGGTCGCGCCGTTCTGTGCACTTTGCGAGTACGGAATCTGCTGACCGTCCTCAATCACCGCTTCAACTTGATCGGCGGTAACCAGACGCGGACTGGAGATGATCTTGCCCTTGCTGTCTGCTTCCAGCGCGGACAATTCCAGACCGACCAGCCAGTTGGCGCTTGCCGCGACCAGAGCAAAGGTGGAGGCATTACCCACACCCAAGCCGGTTGCTGGCAGGTTCACGTTCAGCAGATTGGTCGCAGAAGTCCCGCCAAGCGTGCTACTGGAGGACGATGACGACGAGCTGCTGGACGATGACGAAGAGCCGGTCTGGGTGAAGTTGTTCAAACTTGGTGCCGTGCCGATAGTTGTGCCACCGCTGTGACCCAAGGCAGCCCAACCCAGACGGGCACCCAGTTCACGGCTAAAGGTATCCGAAGCTTCAACAATCCGCGCTTCGATCAACACCTGGCGAACCGGGATATCGACCTTGTTGATAATGGCGCGAATCTGCTCGAGCTTGCTCGACACATCCTGAATGAACAAGGTGTTGGTACGTGGATCGACCACCACACTGCCGCGCTTGGACAGCATTTGCTGACCACCATCGCTCAGCATTTTCTTGATGTCATCGCCCTTCTGATACTTAAGCTGGAAGGCTTCAGTACGAGTAGGTTCGAGATCATCCACAGACTTCTGGGCTTCAAACTGCTGCTTTTCTTTGTCGGCCAGTTCCTGACGTGGCGCAATCCACAGCACATTGCCACTGCGACGCTGATCCAGGCCCTTGGCTTGCAGAATGATATCCAGCGCTTGGTCCCATGGCACGTCTTTCAGGCGCAGGGTCAGGTTGCCGTTCACCGTGTCGCTGGTCACGATATTCAGACCAGTAAACTCGGCGATCACTTGCAGCACGGTACGGATTTCCACGTTCTGGAAATTCAGCGACAGCTTTTCGCCCTTATAGACAGGCTTGGCCTTGGCCGCCTTGTCTTCATCCAGTTTTTCCCGAACTTCGACAATGAAACGGTTTTCAGTCTGATAGGCCGAATATTCCCAGTTACCCTTGGGTTCGATCACCATGCGGGCGTTGTCGCCCAGGGCGAATGAATCAACCTTGACCACTGGCGTACCAAAGTCGGTCACGTCCAGACGACGTTCCAGCGCCTTGGGCAAGGTAGCCTTGGTGAAATCAACAACCAGGCTCTTGCCTTGCGGGCGAATGTCGATCCCCACATTCGGGTCAGACAAGTCGACCACCAGACGGCCTTCGTTGTTGGCACCGCGACGGAAATCAACAGCCTTGATCGATTGCGTAGTGGCTGAAGGTTTAACATCGGCAAAGTGCACCGGACGCGCTTCTGGGGCCACGGCGGACTGCGAACCATCCAGGGTAATCAGGAACGAGTTCCCGTCGACCTTGGTGGTATAGCCAGCCTGCTTTTGCAGGTTCAACACCACACGGGTACGACCCGAGCCTTCGGCCAGATTAATCAGCCGCAACGCGCTGCCGTTGACCTGAACCGAGCTCTTGCCCGCCTGATTGGCGGCACCGGCAAAGTCAAAGGCGATCCGGGGCGGCGTATTGACCGAGAAACTGGTCGGTGTAGGCACCGCGCCATTAAAGGTCAGCTTGATCACCTGCTTTTCTGCAGAGACCGTAGTTACATCCACGGCGGTAATATCTGCCGCAAACGTCCATGATGCTGCCAGCGTAGTGCTTGCCAGCAACACTCGTTGCAGGAACGATGCTTTGATCATTTCTTTTGCTCCGCCTCTTGCAGGGGAAGCGACGTATCGCGCTCCACCCAGTCTCCGCCGCTGTCTTCGACAATTTCTTTAAGCTTCACTTCCGTCTCGCTGATCGCGAGCACCTTGCCGAAATTTTGTCCCATATAATTACCGACCTTGATCCGGTACAGATTGCCGTCAGGCGCCCGAATCAGGGCCTGTATCGTTTTTGCTTGCTGCAATGTGCCAACAAAAGTGAGCTTTTCGAGGTCGTAGCTTTCGAGTGCTTCTTTAGGGCGATTCATATCTGGCGTAACGCCGCCGTTGCCCTTGCGCGCCATATCCATTTTGTGTGGGTTGAACGGGTCAGCCACATCAAATGCGTTATAAGTAAACGGCGTATACGGTTTGGCTTCCGGCAGTGGCTCAACCTTGCCACGCATGCCTTCGCTGCTTTCGCGCATCCAGGCCTTGAGATCGCTGTTTTGATCGCCAAAGCAGCCGGACAAAGCCAAAGCCAGCAACGACACTGCCACCCCTCGCACCATCAGGCGTTTCTCTCGATAATCCATGCGAGTGGTCCTCATTTGTTCTTCTTCTTCGCCGCAGCTTCAGCCTGGCGCACCGCCTGCGCTTCACTGTCATCCAGCGCGCGATAGGTTTTGGCTACAGCAGACATCGCCAGCATGTCAGGCGACTTTGGCACCGACAGTTCGATATTGGTCAGCGTCACGATGCGCGAAAGCTGCGCCACATCGCTCACAAATGCCGCGAGATCGTGATAGCTGCCGGTGATCTTGATGTCGATTGGCATTTCGGCAAACTCAGCCGTTTTGACCTCGGCACCAGGCTTGAACAGATCAAACTGCAGACCGCGCCCTACACCCGCCTGGTTGATTTCGGTCAGCAATGTTTCCATTTCCGACTTGGTCGGCAGTTGCCGCAGCAATGCACCAAACGACTGCTGAATTTCCGCCAGCTGCTGCTTGTATGCTTCCAGGTTGATGGCTTTCTTTTCTTTATCCAGGTACTCAGTCTTGAGCGCTTCTTCTTTCAGTTGTCCAGCAGAAAGCTGGTCCATCTGATCGCTCCACAGATAGAAATACCCCAAACCCAGCACGACCACGAACACCAGCACCGCCAGACCTATCTGGGCGCCTCGTGGCCAGTTCCCCATATCCTTGGGATCAAGATTGCGCAAATCGTCCAGAGTCATTATTTGGTTCCTCCGGCAGCAGATGCCGGACGGCGCGCGGCAGCAGCGGGTGCCGACGCATCGTCGGTGACCCGGGTAATAGCGACATTGAGCGTAAACTCGGACAAGCGCTGGTTGGCAACCTGAGCCGACTTCACTTCAACCAACGTGGGCTGCTCGAACACCGGTGAATCAGACAGATTGCGCATCAAGGTTGAAACGCGGGCGTTCGATTGCGCGTAGCCATTCAAGACCAGTAACGCATCCTTCTGCTTTACCGACTTCAAATAGATACCCTCAGGCGTCTGGCGAGTCAGTTGGTCCAGCACTTTGACATCTTCAGAACGGTTGGACTGCAAGCGCTCAACCACCTTTTTGCGATCAAGTAGCTGTTGCTTTTCCAGCTTCAACTTTTCAATCTCGGCAATCTGCTGGTCCAGCTTGGCGTTTTCCTGGGTCAGGAATGTATTGCGTTCGTTCTGCGTATCAAGCCGTGCCTGATAGAAGAAATAACCCAACGCCACCACTGCAGCAGAAGCCACAAAAGTAAATCCAAGAGCAGCCAGATAACGGTTATGTCGCGCTTTACGCGCTTGTTCGCGGTGCGGTAACAGGTTAATGCGGATCATGTCGGGTCAAACCTCCGCATGGCCAGACCACATGCGATCAACAGTGAAGGTGCGTCCAGCTGAATCTGCTTGCCGCGGACCTTGCCTGTCGCCATGCCGTAGAACGGGTTGGCGCGCATGGTGCTGGTCACTTGGGTACGACTGGAGACCGCGTCATCCAGACCGTGAATGGCACTGCAGCCACCCGCGAGCAAGATGTGATCAACCGAGTTGTAATTGCTGGACGTGTAAAAGAATTGCAGTGAACGCGAGATTTCCAGCGCCATGGTGTCCATGAACGGCTGCAGCACTTCGGGCTCGTAATTTTCCGGCAGGCCACCATTTTTCTTGGAGGACTCTGCCTCTTCCGAAGAAAGGTTGAACTTGCGCTGGATTTCCTGGGTCAACTGGTTTCCGGCGTAAGCCTGATCCCGGCTATAGATCGATTGCCCATCTTTGAAAATATTCATGTGCATCGCAGTCGCGCCGATGTCGACCACCGCCACAATCTGGTTGTCACCGTTGCTGGGCAACTGTGGCCGCATCAACTCGAACGCAGCTTGCGTCGCGTAGGATTCGACATCCACCACCAAAGCTTTCAGACCGGCCGACTCAATGGCAGCAACGCGCTCTTCAACTTTTTCCTTTTTCGCCGCCGCGATCAAGACCTCGGATTCTTCCGGCACGTTGGGCGCAGGGCCCAGCACCTGGAAGTCGAGATTGACCTCGTCCAGCGAAAAGGGAATGTACTGGTTTGCCTCGGTCTCGACCTGAGTTTCCAGATCGCGATCAGACAAATCCCCCGGAACCAGGATTTTTTTGGTGATTACCGACGCAGCAGGCAACGCAATCGCGACATTTTTCAGTCGGGATCCCATTTGCCGCCATGCACGGCGCAACGCCTCGGCCACAGCGTCCATATCAGCGATATTGCCATCGGTTACCGCATCTTTCGGCAACGGTTCAATGACATAGCGCTCAAGACTGTAATTGCGCCCGGTTTGACCCAGTTCGACCATCTTGACGGCCGAGGAGCTGATATCCACTCCGATCAATGGCGGCGCCTTTGGTTTGAGAAAGTCGAGATTCAACACAATTTCCTTTTAAAAACAGGAAAGTAGAATGATATCCTGTCAGAATGCGTGAAAATCCTAACAAGCACTGGCCAGACCTGTAAAGAAGCGCCTGTAATTTACGTTTATTTTTGCAACAGGCAGCGAATATCGTAAATTGCCTGTAATGCTGCCATTAATGAACCACACATGACAAAACGAATCCTGCTTATTTGCGTTGGCATCTTCGGCGGCCTTATTATTTTCGCCGTTGGTCTGGCTTTTTTTGCCGTCCTTCTGACATATCCGCGTTTACCGTCGCTTGAAGCATTAACCGAGTACCACCCCAAAATCCCATTACGGGTATACACCGCCGATGAGATATTAATCGGTGAATTCGGTGAAGAACGCCGCGCATTCGTGCCCATTGATCAGGTACCAACGGTCATGAAACAAGCATTGCTCGCCGCCGAAGACGAACGTTTTTATCAACACGGTGGCATTGATTACGTGGGCGTAATGCGGGCGATGGCTGGAAATATCGTGTCCGGTCATGCGCAATCCGGCGCTAGCACCATCACCATGCAAGTTGCCCGTAATTTTTATTTATCCAACGAAAAAACATTTAACCGTAAATTCAACGAAGCATTACTGGCATTCAAAATCGAGCACAATCTCTCGAAAGATCAGATTCTTGAGCTTTATCTGAACCAGATTTATCTCGGCCAGCGTGCATACGGTTTTGCATCTGCATCACAAACCTATTTCGGAAAAGATCTAAAACAATTAAATGTTGCTGAGGCGGCCATGTTGGCAGGACTGCCCAAGGCGCCTTCTTCGTATAATCCAGTTGCCAATTTCAAACGCGCTACATTACGCCAACAATATGTATTACGGCGCATGCATGAGCTGCATTTCATCACCGACGAACAGTACACCAGTGCACTGAATACGCCGCTGCAAATCAAACGTATGGTCCAGGATTTCCCGGTTCATGCCGAATATGTTGCAGAAGCGGTACGACAAATGATGGTCGACCGTTACAAGGATGCCGCGTATACCGCCGGATTCAAGGTTTACACGACACTCGACAGCAAGGACCAGACAGCCGCGTATGAATCCCTGCGCAAGGGGTTAATTGATTACGACACTCGTCATGGATATCGCGGCCCCGAGGCTTTTATTGACCCTGATCTTTTCAAGTCTGGTAATGAAGAGGCGCTGGACGATGCGGTTGCTGACGTGAAGGACTCGGGCGATTTGCTGGCAGCAGTGGTTCGGCAATCCTCACCCAAGTCCGTCACTGCGTGGCTTAAAGGTGGCGAGAACATCACTATTGAAGATGATGGGCTCAAATTTGTGCGTTTTGCATTAACTGACAAAGCCAACCCCACCGCGCGCATACGGCCAGGCGCGATCATCCGGGTCAAACAAACCGATAACGGATGGGCGATTAGCCAGTTGCCACAAGTCGAAGGTGCGCTGATTTCACTGAACAGCCAGAACGGGGCGGTCAAAGCCATGGTGGGCGGCTTTGACTTTAACCGCAGCAACTTCAATCACGTCACCCAAGCCTGGCGGCAACCGGGCTCCAGTTTCAAACCCTTTGTCTATTCTGCTGCGCTGGAAAAAGGGGTTACCCCTGCAACGCTGATCAACGATGCACCAATCGTGATCAACCCGGACCAGGTTGGCGGGCAGAAGTGGGAACCCAAGAATTACGATGGCAAGTACGAGGGCATGATGACGGTGCGTAATGCGCTGACGCACTCCAAGAACCTGGTGTCGATCCGCATTCTGCAATCGATCACCCCGCAGTTTGCTCAGCAATTTGACACCCGCTTTGGCTTCACCGTACAACAGAACCCGGCCTATCTCACCATGGCCCTGGGCGCCGGTAGCGTGACACCGCAGCAGATGGCGGAAGGCTATGCCGTGTTCTCCAACACTGGCTACCGGGTCTATTCCTGGTATGTAGACAAGATCATGGATGGTCGCGGCAACTTGCTGGCGCAGATGGCACCGCAAGTCGCCGGGCAAAATGCCAAACGCACCCTCGAAGCCCGTAATGCCTTTGTGATGACCAGCATGATGCAGGATGTCGTGCGCTACGGCACTGGCTCAAAAGCGCGGGTATTGGGCCGAACGGATCTGGCCGGCAAGACCGGGACCACCAACGATACGCACGACGCCTGGTTCGCTGGCTTCAACCCGGATGTGGTCACGGTTGCCTGGGTGGGCTTTGATCAGCCTCGCTCACTGGGTGGCTCGGAAACCGGCGGTGCCGCTGCGCTACCGATCTGGATCAGTTATATGGGTAAAGTGCTGGCAGATATGCCGGAGCGGCAATACCCAGTACCCAATGGCGTTGTTGCCCAAACCATTCAGACCGAGAAGGGTGATCGCACTGAGTATTTCTTTAGCGAATACACGCAGACCAACCCTGATCTGGGCCTGGGGAGTGGTACTGCAGCCACGCAACCGCTGGATGAGATAAAGGATTTGCTGTTCTGATTCGCTTAAATGCGCGTAATGAATTACTGTTATGCAAGTGAGGTCCGTTGCCAGTGCAATCGATCTCACCCTTCCCCCGAGATGACGCCCCGGAGGTTCCCGACCTGACGCTTCTTACAGCTGAAAAGACGGCACGTGAAATCACTGCCTGCCTGCTCAATCTGACTGCAAACGGGAGAACCACCATCATGGGTAAAGCATTTTCCGCCGATCGTCACACCATGACTTTGCGCGCAGAAATCGCACATCATGCCGCACGCATGATCGCCGAAGATCATTTGCATGATTTCGCGTTAGCCAAGAAAAAAGCAGCGCGACAACTGGGGGTCTCTGAAGCGCACGTTCTGCCATCCAATCAGGAAATCGAAGATGCGCTGGAAAGCTATCGGTCGATCTATCAACCAGAGCATGGCGACAGCCTGAAACAGCTACGGCTAAAAGCGGTAAGCATGATGCGCCTGCTGAGCCCGTTCTCTCCCTATCTAACAGGGTCGGTTTTGTCTGGCGTCGCTGGCGAGCAGTCCGATATCAACATGTTGCTATATACCGACGACCCGAAAAGCGTTGAAATCTTTTTACTGAACGAACGCATCGAATATCAGCATCTGGAACCTCCCCCCGCACACCGGCATGCTTCGTATCCGACTTTGGCATTCTGGTATGACGACACCCAGATCAAGTTACACGTGCGCCCCAAAGTTGCCGAGCGCCAGAATCCACGTCGCGACGAGCGCGAACGAGCCCGGCTGGATGAGGTACAAATGCTGCTTGAGCGCCCAACCACTTTCGGCGCCTTAGCTCTGTAAAACCCGCCCCCGCGCCAATTAATCATTCCGGGCAATCCGTTTGGTTGCTCTGGAGCTTTGCATGACTCACCCATTGTATTGCGCACGCATCACGCGCGAAATCGAACAGATTCAAGCTTCTGCAGGTGTCCCGCTCATGGCTCGGGCAGGCGAAGCTGCCGCCAACTGGATTCAGCGGCGTTTTGCACTCACGACCCCCATCACAGTACTGGTTGGCCCCGGCAACAATGGCGGCGATGGCCTCACCGTCGCCTGGCATTTGAAGGCCTCCGGATATTCGGTGCGGGTGCATTATGTGGGCAATCCGGAGCAAGCATCCCCCCCGACGGCCAATGCGCATAAACTCTGGCAACAAGCAGGCGGGCGGCTGGATGAACAATGGACAGCGGATGCCGGCGTAGTCATCGATGCATTGTTTGGTATCGGGCTTAGCCGCAATGTGCCGACTGATCTGCAACAATTGTTTAGCTCAATTATCGCCTCCCGCCAGCGAGTGATAGCCCTGGATATTCCCAGTGGGTTGCACGCTGATACTGGCGCGATTCTCGGCGCCGCACTCCCCGCTCAAGCGACACTCACCTTCATCGGCGACAAACCCGGCTTGCATACTGCCAATGGGCGGGATTATGCGGGTGACGTCACCGTGTTTGACCTCGGGATATCACAGGATGCCTTCCCCGAGTCCGACTTGCAGCTATTTGCTCTGAAACAACTTCCGGGCGCACTGCGCCGGCAACAAGTGAGTCACAAAGGCACTTACGGCACGGTTGGCATCATCGGCGGCGCAAAGGGCATGACCGGAGCCGCGCTATTGGCCGGACGGGCCGCGCTGAAACTCGGAGCAGGCAAAGTCCGCATTGGCTTGCTTGGCGACAGTGTGAGTGTCGACCCGCTTTATCCCGAACTTATGCTCAACAGTGCCGAAGCGTTGATGGAACAGCAATGTGCCGTGCATCTGATTGGGCCAGGTTTGGGACGCACGGAACAAGCGCATAAATTGCTGGAAGATGCGCTGAGCAAACCAGGCCCCTTGGTCATTGATGCGGATGCGCTGAACCTTATCGCGGGCGATAGCAAACTTGCCAGCGCATGCCAAAGGCGTGGCACCCGCGTAATCATCACCCCTCATCCCACTGAAGCTGCGCGTTTGTTGGGCACAACAACAGCGGCAGTTCAGGCTGATCGGCTTTCCGCAGCCCGGGATTTGGCAGGGAGATTCAACTGCGTTGCCGTATTGAAGGGTTCGGGCACTGTCGTTTGTGATGGCACAACAACTTCGATCAATTCATCGGGCAACGCCGCGCTGGCCGCGGCAGGGCAAGGGGATATTCTCGGCGGCATTATTACGGCTTTGCTTGGCCAGGGGCTTGCCCCCCCGCAGGCAGCAAGGGTGGCTGTATTTATTCATGGCGCGGCGGCCGACAACTGGGTCAAAGCCTTCCCTAACGCCATCGGACTGACTGCGGGGGAAACCATAGATTACGCGCGGCAGGCTCTTAATGATCTAGAGGTGGAATAGTAGACGACAAAGCCCCGCAGTTCATCGCTGCGGGGCTTTGTCCTTGCGTACTGCCTTTTGCCTTGCGCGCCTTGCGCACGGTGCAAAGCAAAACGCCCGGTACAGGTTCCTGTCCGGGCGTTCAAAGGGGTGTCTGGCAATGACCTACTTTCACACGGGTAATCCGCACTATCATCGGCGCTAAGTCGTTTCACGGTCCTGTTCGGGATGGGAAGGCGTGGGGCCAACTCGCTATGGTCGCCAGACGTAACTGGTTAGAGTCACGACTGTTATTCGTCGCTGCTCTGATTCTGGAAGAAGCTGCAGGCAAAGCCTGCTGTTTAGCGTGGCCGGTCCGGTTTTCACCCTGACCCACCACCGACTCAATTCGTTCGTATCGTATTACTTGGGGTTGATTCGTACTTTCGTACTTCTGTTCGAGCTCGTCACCAACACAACCCGAAACAACGCTCAGGTTATAGGATCAAGCCTCACGGGCAATTAGTATCAGTTAGCTTAACGCATTACTGCGCTTCCACACCTGACCTATCAACGTTGTGGTCTCCAACGACCCTTCAGGGGAATCAAGTTCCCAGGGAAATCTCATCTCGGGGCAAGTTTCGCGCTTAGATGCTTTCAGCGCTTATCTCTTCCGCATTTAGCTACCCGGCGATACCACTGGCGTGATAACCGGTACACCAGAGATGCGTCCACTCCGGTCCTCTCGTACTAGGAGCAGCCCCCCTCAAATTTCCAGCGCCCACTGCAGATAGGGACCAAACTGTCTCACGACGTTTTGAACCCAGCTCACGTACCACTTTAAATGGCGAACAGCCATACCCTTGGGACCGGCTACAGCCCCAGGATGTGATGAGCCGACATCGAGGTGCCAAACTCCGCCGTCGATGTGAACTCTTGGGCGGAATCAGCCTGTTATCCCCGGAGTACCTTTTATCCGTTGAGCGATGGCCCTTCCATTCAGAACCACCGGATCACTATGTCCTGCTTTCGCACCTGCTCGACTTGTCAGTCTCGCAGTCAAGCCACCTTGTGCCATTACACTATCAGTACGATGTCCGACCGTACCTAGGTGACCTTCGAGCTCCTCCGTTACACTTTGGGAGGAGACCGCCCCAGTCAAACTGCCTACCATACACGGTCCCCGATCCGGATAACGGACCAAGGTTAGAACCTCAAAGGGGTCAGGGTGGTATTTCAAGGTTGGCTCCACACGAACTAGCGTCCATGCTTCATAGCCTCCCACCTATCCTACACAAACCACTTCAAAGTCCAATGTAAAGCTACAGTAAAGGTTCACGGGGTCTTTCCGTCTAGCAGCGGGGAGATTGCATCTTCACAAACACTTCAACTTCGCTGAGTCTCAGGAGGAGACAGTGTGGCCATCGTTACGCCATTCGTGCGGGTCGGAACTTACCCGACAAGGAATTTCGCTACCTTAGGACCGTTATAGTTACGGCCGCCGTTTACTGGGGCTTCGATCAAGAGCTTGCACCCCATCACTTAACCTTCCAGCACCGGGCAGGCGTCACACCCTATACGTCGACTTTCGTCTTGGCAGAGTGCTGTGTTTTTGATAAACAGTCGCAGCCACCTTTTCACTGCAACCTCTTCACGCTCCACGAGCAAGTCGCTTCACGCTACAGAGGCACACCTTCTCCCGAAGTTACGGTGTCAATTTGCCGAGTTCCTTCTCCTGAGTTCTCTCAAGCGCCTTGGAATTCTCATCCTGCCCACCAGTGTCGGTTTGCGGTACGGTTCCGTATTGGCTGAAGCTTAGTGGCTTTTCCTGGAAGCATGGGATCAATCACTTCGGTCCGAAGACCTCGTTATCACGCCTCAGTGTTAAAGGGGACCGGATTTGCCTAATCCCCACACCTACACGCTTGAACCGGGACATCCAACACCCGGCTGACCTACCCTTCTCCGTCCCCACATCGCACCAATACAAAGTACAGGAATATTAACCTGTTTCCCATCGACTACGCTTTTCAGCCTCGCCTTAGGGGCCGACTCACCCTGCGCCGATGAACGTTGCGCAGGAAACCTTGGGCTTACGGCGAACGGGCTTTTCACCCGTTTTAACGCTACTCATGTCAGCATTCGCACTTCCGATACCTCCAGCACACTTTACAATGCACCTTCACAGGCCTACGGAACGCTCCCCTACCACGTGCAATAAATTGCACATCCGCGTCTTCGGTTACATGTTTGAGCCCCGTTACATCTTCCGCGCAGGACGACTCGACCAGTGAGCTATTACGCTTTCTTTAAATGATGGCTGCTTCTAAGCCAACATCCTGGCTGTCTGTGCCTTCCCACCTCGTTTTCCACTTAACATGTCATTTGGGACCTTAGACGGCGGTCTGGGTTGTTTCCCTCTTGACAACGGACGTTAGCACCCGCTGTCTGTCTCCCAGGCTGATACTTGACGGTATTCAGAGTTTGCCATGGTTTGGTAAGTCGCGATGACCCCCTAGCCATAACAGTGCTTTACCCCCGTCAGTAATACCTGAGGCACTACCTAAATAGTTTTCGGGGAGAACCAGCTATTTCCAGGTTTGTTTAGCCTTTCACCCCTATCCACAGCTCATCCCCTGATTTTGCAACATCAGTGGGTTCGGACCTCCAGTGCGTGTTACCGCACCTTCATCCTGGCCATGGATAGATCACCTGGTTTCGGGTCTACGCCCAGCAACTGTGCGCCCTGTTCGGACTCGGTTTCCCTGCGCCTCCCCTATGCGGTTAAGCTTGCTACTGAACGTAAGTCGCTGACCCATTATACAAAAGGTACGCAGTCACCCCATTTTCAGAGGCTCCCACTGTTTGTATGCATCCGGTTTCAGGTTCTATTTCACTCCCCTCCCGGGGTTCTTTTCGCCTTTCCCTCACGGTACTGGTTCACTATCGGTCGATCACGAGTATTTAGCCTTGGAGGATGGTCCCCCCGTCTTCGGACAGGATTTCTCGTGTCCCGCCTTACTTGTCGCATGCTCAGTACCACAATTCTCTTTTCGTGTACGGGGCTATCACCCACTGTCGCCGGCCTTTCCATGCCGTTCCACTAAGAGTACTGCTATCACATGCAGGCTCTTCCGGTTTCGCTCGCCACTACTTCCGGAATCTCGGTTGATTTCTTTTCCTGCAGCTACTTAGATGTTTCAGTTCGCTGCGTTCGCTTCTCATGACCTATGTATTCAGTCATGGATGACCCAAAAGGGCCGGGTTTCCCCATTCGGACATCTACGGATCAAAGCTCGTTTGCCAGCTCCCCGTAGCTTTTCGCAGGCTACCGCGTCCTTCATCGCCTGTGATCGCCAAGGCATCCACCAGATGCACTTATTCGCTTGATCCTATAACCTCAGACTTGTCTCAGGTTACAAAATCGTGTTTGCGACGTTACATCGAAACCATATAAAACAGTCTCGATTCACTCGATACAATCAAACCCAATTTATTACTACTAAATTTGAGTCTTGCTTCTTCCAGTTTGTTAAAGATCAGATACGGTGCCTTGCGGCAAGCAGTGATTAAACTGCTCTAATTGAAGCAATTAGAAACAAATATCCTCCCGCACTTTGCAGGACACTTGTTTATAAGTGCTTTTACGATTGCCTCACCGCCAGGTGATGGTGGAGGTTGACGGGATCGAACCGACGACCCCCTGCTTGCAAAGCAGGTGCTCTCCCAGCTGAGCTAAACCCCCAATCGTGTTTGCTTTTTGTCAGAGCACTTCCATCCACCTTCTTCCGTCTTTTGCGCGGCAGTGACCGAGCAAGACAAGGAAGGCACAACCGACGTGTACTGTTTCGTACACGAGGTTTTGCATGACGCCGTATTGCGACGGTCAATGTCGTGCAAATGGTGGGTCAAGCTGGAATCGAACCAGCGACCCCCGCCTTATCAAGACGGTGCTCTAACCAACTGAGCTACTGACCCAGCTCCACAAATTACGGCGTCTTCGCAGACGCCGCTTTCCGTATCTTCAACCTACAGCCGATGAGTGTGAGTACTTGGTCCAGACCATTCTCTTGAAAGGAGGTGATCCAGCCGCAGGTTCCCCTACGGCTACCTTGTTACGACTTCACCCCAGTCATGAATCCTACCGTGGTGACCGGCCCCCCGAAGGTTAGCCTGGCCACTTCTGGTAAAACCCACTCCCATGGTGTGACGGGCGGTGTGTACAAGGCCCGGGAACGTATTCACCGCGACATGCTGATCCGCGATTACTAGCGATTCCGACTTCATGCACTCGAGTTGCAGAGTGCAATCCGGACTACGATCGGTTTTGCAGGATTGGCTCCCCCTCGCGGGTTGGCGACCCTCTGTACCGACCATTGTATGACGTGTGAAGCCCTGGTCATAAGGGCCATGAGGACTTGACGTCATCCCCACCTTCCTCCGGTTTGTCACCGGCAGTCCCATTAAAGTGCCCAACTGAATGCTGGCAACTAATGGCAAGGGTTGCGCTCGTTGCGGGACTTAACCCAACATCTCACGACACGAGCTGACGACAGCCATGCAGCACCTGTGTTCTAGCTCCTTGCGGCACTCCCAAATCTCTTCGGGATTCTAGACATGTCAAGACCAGGTAAGGTTTTTCGCGTTGCATCGAATTAATCCACATCATCCACCGCTTGTGCGGGCCCCCGTCAATTCCTTTGAGTTTTAATCTTGCGACCGTACTCCCCAGGCGGTCTACTTCACGCGTTAGCTGCGTTACCAAGGTCCGAAAACCCCGACAACTAGTAGACATCGTTTAGGGCGTGGACTACCAGGGTATCTAATCCTGTTTGCTCCCCACGCTTTCGTGCATGAGTGTCAGTATCAGCCCAGGGGGTTGCCTTCGCCATCGGTGTTCCTCCACATCTCTACGCATTTCACTGCTACACGTGGAATTCCACCCCCCTCTGCCGTACTCTAGCGAGCCAGTCATCAATGCAGTTCCCAGGTTGAGCCCGGGGATTTCACATCGATCTTAACAAGCCACCTGCGCACGCTTTACGCCCAGTAATTCCGATTAACGCTTGGACCCTACGTATTACCGCGGCTGCTGGCACGTAGTTAGCCGGTCCTTATTCTTCAGGTACTCTCATCCCCGGGACGTATTAAGTCCAAGGATTTGCTCCCTGACAAAAGGGCTTTACAACCCGAAGGCCTTCTTCACCCACGCGGCATTGCTGGATCAGGCTTGCGCCCATTGTCCAAGATTCCCCACTGCTGCCTCCCGTAGGAGTCTGGGCCGTGTCTCAGTCCCAGTGTGGCGGGTCGTCCTCTCAGACCCGCTACGGATCGTTGCCTTGGTGAGCCTTTACCTCACCAACTAGCTAATCCGACATCGGCCGCTCGTATGACAAGAGGTCTTGCGATCCCCCTCTTTCCCCCTCAGGGCGTATGCGGTATTAGCCAACCTTTCGGTTAGTTATCCCCCATCACACGGTACGTTCCGATGCATTACTCACCCGTTCGCCACTAACTTGTGGAGCAAGCCCCACAAGTCCGTTCGACTTGCATGTGTAAAGCATGCCGCCAGCGTTCAATCTGAGCCAGGATCAAACTCTTGAGTTCAATCTCTGTTACTTAAATTTCGCACTCGCTTAAAACTCGAAATTACAAAGTAAAACTTTGCAAATATTCTCATCTAAGTGCGAGTACTTGTTTTGTCCTTCCCAAGCACTCACACTCATCGGCTGTAATTTGTTAAAGATCGTTTGCCACCAGACCCGGAAACCCTGCTAAACTCTTCGTTTTCGCCGTTTCGCTGTTGTGTCTGCAGCGGAGAAACCGAACTATACGGACCAGACCGGACCCCGTCAACACCTTCCTGCAACATTCTTCGCCCCGCCTGCACAAACCCCTGATCCGTAAGAATATTTCTTTCAGCGATCATTGCAGTCCCGTGACAGACCCCTCGCCCTACCCCGCAAAACACGGCCTTATCCCCTGGTTCACCCCTTCCTTCCGCACCATAAAACACCCCAAAACCGCACCAAAGCACCCCAAAACAGCAGCACCAAAGCAAAAGCCGCTCTGGCGAGCGGCTCTTTGTTGCGTGAACCTCACATATATATCTGGGTAGTCCGTATATATAGCGGGTTCTCAAGGTAGTGCGATCAAACCTCCCGGTTGGACCCAGCCACCACCTTGAACTCATACAAGCGGCAATCCAGCGCGCCGTTATAGATTGGTGTGCGTTTGGTGGCGTTCAGGCGAATCAGTTTCGGCAAACGCATATCTGCTGTTAACAAATAAGCGCGCCAGCCAGAGAAACGTTGCTTGAGCGAGTCACCCAGTTGCGGATAAAAGCCGGCAAGTTTTTCCAGTTCATCCAGTCGCACGCCATAAGGTGGATTGGAGATCAGCACGCCTTCGTCCGCCGGTGGTTGCGCCAGCAAGACGTCGCCCACTTGCACCTTGATGTAGTCCTGCACACCAGCCGCTTCGATATTGCGCATTGCGCTATCAATGGCGTGGATATCCCGATCACTACCCACAATCGGGAACGTCAGTTCATGGCGTCGCGCCGCTTCGCTTTCCTGCTTGCACTGTTGCCAGAACGCGCGGTCATAGCTGGATAGTTTCTGGAAGCCAAATTCACGCAGTCGGCCTGGCGCCATATTCAAGGCCATCATCGCGGCTTCGATCAGGAAGGTGCCGCTGCCGCACATAGGATCAAGCAACGGCTCATTGGCGTTCCAGCCTGCCAACGCCAGCAAACCGGCCGCCAGGTTTTCGCGCAGCGGTGCTTCCACGCTTTCCTGGCGATAGCCGCGTTTGAACAGCGGCTCGCCCGACGTATCTATATATAACGTCGCCAGACGATCAGTCAGGAACACGTTGATGCGGATATCCGGGTTATGGGTATCCACACTCGGGCGCTCATCGGTAGCGGCACGGAAGATATCGCAAACCGCATCTTTCATTTTCAGCGCAATGAAATCAATACTGCGCAAGCCACTGCGCTGGGCGGTGACATTCACCTTGATGGTGCGCGACACATCAAACAAGGCTGGCCAATCGGTGCGCGAACCCAACCGGTACAGATCAGCCTCGTTACGATAAGCGCGCTCATCAAGACGCAGCATGATGCGGCTGGCAAAACGTGAATGCAGATTCACTACATACATCAATTCAGCTTTGCCTTCGAAGGCCACTCCGCCCTCACCGGCCAGAACCGCATCCGCACCCAATCGAGTCAGTTCATCCGCCAACAGTTGCTCCAGGCCACGCGGGCAGGGGGCATAGAAGTGTTGAATGGCAGTCCAGTCAAACGCATCCGGGGCCACCGCTGGTGCGGCATGGCGCGCAGTGCCGCCACCCTGCGCAGGTTTACTGAAAGAACGCGCGCTGGCCGGGCGTTCATCGCGCCGTGGTTCTGACTGGCGTTCGTCACGGTTGAAGCCACCACTGCGGTCGCGCTCACCAAACGATTTCGCACCATACGGTTTTGGCGCATTGCGGTCGGCCGGGCGATCTTGTGACGGGGAACGATCACCGTATGCCGGTCGGTCACTTGGCGCACGTTCATCCCGACGTTGCTCCGGTCGACGCTCATCACGATTGAAGCCACCGCTACGATCGCCAAACGACTTGGCGCCGTACGGCTTGGCTGGACGGCCTTCTGCCGAACGATCTTGTTGTGGAGACCGATCACCATACGCAGGTCGATCAGTTGGCGCACGCTCATCCCGGCGTTGCTCTGGTCGACGCTCGTCACGATTGAACCCGCCGCTCCGGTCGCCAAACGATTTGGTGCCATACGGCTTGGCCGGGCGGCCTTCTGCCGAACGATCTTGCGACGGGGAACGGTCACCATATGCTGGTCGATCACCTTGCGTACGTTCATCTCGCCGTGGTTCTGGGCGACGTTCGTCCCGATTGAAACCACCAGTCCGATCCGGAGCAGGCTTGGCACCGTATGACTTCGGCGCCTGGCCGCTGAATGAGCGTTCTTGCGATGCCGGCCGGGCGTGGGGTTTATCGCCGCCACCTTGCTCGCTGCGACGCGTATCCGGGTTCCGCTCATCACGGCTGAACTGACGCGGCGGGCGATCCCCGGCTGGGCGATCATCACGGCGCTGGTCTGGTCGGCGTTCGTCACGATTGAAACCGCCACTGCGATCACCGGCCGGTCTGTCGCCGTACGGTTTGGGTGAGCGCGGACGGCCATCATCACCCGTCGCAGTCACTTTGGCATAAGGCTTGCCGCCACCGCTACGCTCATCACGCTTGGGACCGGAAGGGCGGCGTTCGTCACGACCACCTGCCGCGGCAGTTTTATCGCGAAAAGTCGGGTCTTGCGCATAAGGTTTACTCGCCTGGCCGCCGGAAAATGCCGCAGCACGACCAGCCGGACGCGCCGGGCGCCGGGCATTGCCCCCCGCGGTTTGGGCTTCTGTGGGCGGCAATTTCAGGGTCTTTTTTTCACTCATGTTTTGTATCCAGTTCAAACCACCCGATCAGGGCAGCGAACGGCGCAACGCGGCAGGCAGTTTAGCCCGCACCAGGCGGTACGACGTTTGTATTAGTTCGGCCAGCAATGTGTCTGGCAAAACCGTGGGCGCATCAAGCGCAATCCAGCGATGCCGCGCCAAGTAAGGCGCCGGGCATACACCGGGATAATCAGTCAGTTCCAGAAAGCGTTCGGCTTCTACCTTGAACGCCACTCCGCCGGCCTCGCGCACCATGGCAAACGTCTTGCCGCCGATGGAATAAACCTGGCTGGTTTGCCATTTCACGTCGAAGGTCACGCCAGGCAAAGCCGCGCACAGTGCCTGAAACTGCGCAGTATTCATAGATATTGTTCCTGCCCGGCCTTTTGACTGAGTTGGTCCATGCTTTGGGCCAGCCCCGCCAACGAGGAAGGCAACTTACCTGCCAACAGCGTTTCGAGCTTGCGGCGATCCGCATCGGTTAACGGCAGGCGATGATCACATTGCATCAGTGTAGCCTCATCCATCGGCCAGGGTTGCCATATACCGCCCGTCTGGCTGGCCAAAGCACCAGCCTTGAGTGCCAATTCGATTCCCCATGGATCGCAATCACAGCTGATGCGCACCGGCACTTTTGCCAGCGCCAGCAAATGCCGCACGCTATCCAGCCACCAAGGCGCTACATAACCGGGCAGCCAGATCACCAACTCACCCGCGCCCGCTTGCTGACAGACACTGGCAAAGGCGGAGAGGTTCTCCACAATAGTGATTTGCTGTATGCCGATGATCTGATCGCACGTTGCGACATTGGCAGGCGTCATGGCCACATGCTGCGGCAGGAGCGACAAATCCAGCATTACCCAGCCGTTTGCGACCAGCGTGCAATTGCCACCCAGCGTCAACAGCGGTGCATGCGCCGAAATACCGCAAGCGGCCAGATCAACATGCTCATTGAGCCACTGCCACTCGGCGTCGTGGATGAGCCGGGTCCGCGAGCGAACAAACTGCGCAAACTGACTACGTGTGCCACTGCGGCCCTGAGCCAACCATTGCGCCAGGCCGTCGCACAACTGCCGGCGCGACGGCACGGACTGGCTGGTGCTGCCAGCCAGCGCCAAAGACAGCGCCAGCAAGCGTTCATCTGTTACACCAAACCAACGCAGATTTTCGCGTTTGGCTTTTTCTGCCGCCGGGTCAGCCAGGCCCATCTCTTCACGCAGCGCAGATAAATCACGCCATGTGAGCGATTTTGGTTGCCAGGAACCCGGCGCAATCCGACTGCTGACTTCTTCGATCTCGATCCAGCCGCGCAGTAACAAACCCAGCAGAGCTTCAACGGCCAGATGTTGACGCTTGGGACCAGCCCAATCCAGTAAGACCATCCATTTGGGATGCTCGGACCGCGTTTGTTTGAGCCACTCCAGCAACAAGGCGCGTCGTTCGCGCGGCCAATCAGCCAATGATTGCGGGGCGTTCAAAGCAGCACGCAGTCGGCGCTTCTCTGGCGCGGCATCACGCCCCGGCTCACCAAGGCTTAGTATTTCAATACCGGGCTGCGACTCGTGTGCACGCCAGTCTTGCGTCCCCTCATCCATCGCGCTACGGGCTACTCCGACGTCACCGGCGCGCGCACGCGCCGCCGCGTTTGCGCGATGATCGGCGCCCAGGTTTCACCTGGCTGTTTCTTGCGGGTGGTCAGCGTCAGTTCGCTTGGGCCATAAACATTGGTGTTATGCGTCAGCGGCGTGGTGATCAGGTACTGCGCTTGCGTGGCTTTAAGGAAGCCGCCAACCCGGTCGATATTGAAGATATCCAGGTGGGCAAATGGCTCATCAATAAACACAAAGCCCGATGGATTGGCTTCATCCATCATCAGGCTGATCAGCATGATCAGCGACTTCATCACCTGCTGCCCGCCCGATGCCTCACCATCATTCAGACCCATCATGCCTTTCTGGTCAAAGTTGAAGCGCACGGTGAGACCGGCCTGCGACAGCACCAGATCATCGTTATCCAGATGCGGCAGATCAGTCTCGACCTCAATACCCGACAACTCACCCAGCCGTTTCAGGTTGCGGCCATAGGCGCGAACGGTAGCTTTGAGCTTGTTGATATAGGCACCGCGAGCTTCATCAGTCAGCAGTGCGGTGCGCTGAACTTCATTGCGATGCACCAGCGTATCGTTCGCCAGCGCGTTGTAATCGTCAGTCACTTTGTCGCGGCGGGCGATGATGGTCGGATCAGTTTCCCAATCGATCTGTGCCAGCCGTTCACGTTCGCGCTCAACCATATGCAGCACTTCACGCGAGCTGCCGTATTTGTCTTTCAGCGCGCGCATATGCTCACCCACGCGCACGCGTTCTGGCATCTCGGCCTTGGCCTGACGCAAATCGCGGATACGGCGGCTTTGTTCATCGCGCTGGCGGGCCAGTTGTTCCAGTTCCACCTCAACCAGGCCGTTCAGGCGATCACGGCGATCTTTGAGTTTTTCAAACGCCACGCGACCATCTTCACGCGAGGTACGCGCTTCTTCCCAGCTGGCTTGGGCGGCGGCCATGGCGGCGCCGGCTTCTTGCACCCGACGTTGTTCTTCCGGCCATCGCTCGGCCACGGCAGCAAATTCATCCTGGCGCGCAGCCAGTTGCACCACGGCTTGCATACCCATCAAAGATTGCTGAATGGCGGAAATATCGCGCTCCAGTTCCACCAGCTTGCCTTCGTCCTGCAGCAGTTGGTCGTTCAGATCACGCAAGCGGCGGCTGGCTTCGGTCAGACGCGATTGCCGAGCAGCTTCACCGAAGGCGTAATCGCCCGGTCGCGCTGAGATATCACGCGCGCCACGGCGTTCTTTGTGATAACCCTCGCGAGTAATCCAGTCGCCATCCAGATCTTTACCGTCTGCCACCGATTTGGCGCGTTGGGTGCGATTGAGCAAACCCACCAGCCAGCCCGGCGCATCGGCTTTGAAATCGACCACTTCCAGAATCGAGTTGCGATTGGCCGTGCCGATGCTTTCACGCTCGGGCACAATGAAATGGCGATATTTGAGTTGCTGACCAATCTCGAATGCGCGCTGCCGATCCGCATAGCGGTTCAGCAAAATGATATGGCGATACGGCGCCAGCAAGGCTTCCACCGCGTCTTGCCAGCTGTTGTCGCTCACCTCAACGATTTCGGTCAGCAGTTGATGCGGGATACCGGCTTCATCCAGCGCTGCACGCATGCGGTTCACGAAGTCGGGATGCGGCTGACGACCTTGCTGCAACGAATACTGGGCTTCGGCCAGTTGCTGGCGCTCATCCTTCATCAATTTGATGGACTGCTTGAGCTGGGCCGCTGCTTCACGCCGCTCGCCCAGTCGGTCATTCAGCGCCACACCATCGGCACCATGTTCTGCCTCGGCCAGATTGCGCAGGCGTTCGGCTTCTTTCATGGTTTTTTCGCTATCGCGGGCAGCGTCACGCGCTACCTGGAAAGCGGCGTAGGCTTCGTCGTGTTCTTTGCGGGCCGATTCTTCGCCGGATTGGGCATTCTCCTGGCCGGTGGCGATCTGCCGATATTGGGCATCCAGCGCGTCCAGTTCATCCTGCTTCTGGCGCAACCCTTTACGCGCGCCACGGAACTGGTTGATGTAGCCGCGCAAGCTTTCCCATTGCTCCACATACTTGAGTGCCGGTACGGCTTGTTGTTCCAGCTTTTCGATATCCAGTTGCAGCGAGCGCCATTCCAGATGGTTATTGGCGCGCAGGCGCAGGCGTTCAACATCCAGCCCGACCTGGCTGAGCTGCTGCTCCATCTTGCCCAGTTCGCCCTCAGCTTCTTTCAGCCGCAGCTTGGCTTCGGCGTAATGATCCAGCACCTGCTTGTCGCCAAACACCTGGAACACCAGGTCCAGCAACGCTTTAGGCGAGTATTCGCACAGCTTGTCGGTATCGCCCTGCTCCAGTGCCAGTACTTCGGCAATCGCCGGGGTCAGCCCGGCTTGCTCCAGCCGACGTTTGTATTCACCGACACCCAGCCACTGCACGGCGGATTCGGTATCGGCGTTCATCGGGACATCGCCTTCGGCAATGGCGTACTGGCGTACCCAATCGCCGCCTTGTTTCTTGATGCGGCAAAACAGCGTCACCTCATCTGAGGTAGCCGGAAAAAACAGATACGGAAACAAACCGCCCGCTTGCTTGCGCGGATTGGACACCACGCCACGCAGCCAGGCGTAGTTTTCGCGGTTGTTACGCACATAACGTTTGTAATCACGCCGACCGGAACACTTGAGCGCAAGCAATGTGCGCAAAGCATCCAGCAACGTGGTTTTACCCGAGCCGTTCGGGCCAACGATGGTGACAATCTGGGCATCCAGCGGCACGCGAATGGCACGCCAGAAATCCCAATGAATCATTTCGAGTTCGCGAATCTGGAACATATTCTAATTACGCCTCTTCTTCAGACTCGGACTGCGGCAGGTTATCGGTGGCCAGATCAGCCTCTGGCTCGTCCGCATTATCGTCATCAACCGCGATGCGGGTGCCGGTCAGCTTGAGCACTTCGGCCAGCGCACCTTCAATAATGCGTGGCGCCAGTTTGGCGTAGTCGATCATCAAATCCAGCAACGGGCCTTCGTGGATCATCTTGTTGCGGCGGATCACAAAGCCCAGCTTGGCCAGTTGCCCCAGGTTCATCGAGAACCGCGATTTACCACCGAGCTTTTTGCCAAAGTCAGCGTAGACCGCATCTTCCGGAATGCCCGGCGCAATTTCGTCACCACGAACAATGGGTTTCTCGGTGACGAACATATCGGTCTGAGTGTCGCCAGCCTCGCTCGCCCGGGCAATCTGCCGCTCGCGCTTGGGCAGAATGATCAGCGCCCACACCACCACCAGCAAAGCGATGGCGTCACGCGGCAGACCCATATTATTGGACAGCCAGTTCTCGCCCTCGCCAAACACCCAGTCTTCCATCTCGGGCTCCAGGCCCACCGCGATGTATTCAGCGTAGGGGTTTTCCAGCAACTGCAGGCCGCATTCTTCCAGCCGCCGCTCCAGGCTTTCGCGGAAAACCTCGTCGATCAGCGCGCGCCGCGCCAACGGGTCTTTGCGCGGAATAAAGCGATGCGCCAACAAGCGCGCCAGCAGGATATTGAGGGCTTGATCCATAGTTCTCTAGTTCAATTCAGCCAGTTGTTCTGTCATTTCGTAGCCAGGATGAAACGTAGTGAGAATCCGGGGTGGCAATGCTTGCCGCGGCGGACTCTGCGCAACATTCATATTCCCAAGCCTGCATACTTTCTTGTATTGCTACCCCGGATTCCCGCTTACGCTTCATCCGGGCTACCGGGCCTAACTAAAGCGGCTTGACCCAACCTCGCGTCAGCGTTGCCACCTCGGGGTGATCCACTTCGTCCACGATGTCTTCAGTCACAAACGCCAATGGCAACTTCACCAGATCAGCCACAATGCTTTGTTCCAGCGCAGCTTCCTGGTCGCCCAGCAGGGACAATAACGACAAGCGATACGCGGTTTCAGGGTATGTATCTGCCAACACGGCCTGAGCCAATGTGGTTTCCACATCTATGCCTTGCAGCAGGGCAAACAACTCTTCGGCGTGGATCAAGCGTTCGGCTTCAACAGCGGTCATCGCCGGGGAAATCTCGGATGAAGGCAGATCGCTGGCGACGATTTCATCACGCTCGCGTTCCAGCAGTTCAAACTCGGTCACATCCAGCAAGATATCGGACATGGCAAACGACGGTTCGGGGTGGAAGGTGAGCAGGTCACGACCCAGCGTGGCCAGTTGTTCTTGCGTGCGTTCGCGCAGCCAGTCAGCCACGTTGGTCGAGGTCAAACCCGATTGGCCAAGGTGAACACGCTGCGCGGCCAGTTCTGCCAAGCGACGCTGGAAGACGCCGGTCATGCGCAGCATACGGCCTTGCGCCAGAGCAATCGCCTGCGCCACTTGCTGCACCTGGCGATCACCCGATTCATCTTCCAGCACGGAGCGGACCACGTCTGTGCCCTTCTCCACCCACTTCCATACGCTTTCGAGCTTGGCCCGGGCATTGCGAATCTGGTATTCCGATTGGGATTCGAGCGCTTCTTCAAAATTGCGGTGCAGTTCGTTCAGCCGCGCATGCAAATGCTGCAGGGCTTCAGGCGAGACATTACCCAGCGCCTGGCCAGCGGCGACTTGAGCGGTGAGATAACCGAGTTCGGCATCGCTATCGGCAAACTGGGTGAGCGTGGCGATGGCGGCCAAGGCAATGCGGGCCGATTCACTGAGCGAATACAGGCTCTCGTCGCTATCCCACACCAGCAAGCCGTTTTCACGCAGGCGCTTGAGCACCGTGTCGCGCTTGACCGGGTTGATATACGAGAAATGCGTTTCGAGTTCTTGCGGGCTCCAGCGCGGCGCGTCGGCGCGCGAGCCGATCACTCGCAAAATCAGCAGGCGCACCATCACTTCATCTTCACCACCACGAAACAGCGTGATGAGCGCGTTGAGATATTCGCGGGCGCGCAACAGGCTAGCCAGTGGCCCTAAATCAGCCGGGTCAAATCCGGGCTGGAAAAACTCGGCGAGCGGTGATTCCGTATTGATCATGCGGGGCAGCGGGCCGTTTTCAAAGATGGAGCATTTTACGCGGGAAGCCGCATGCGATGGGTGGTTATGCGACCGATTGACGTGTTGCCAACGCCTGGTCGATGAGCGCGGTCACTTTGCCGTCGGCCGTAAACTTGCGCGCAAACAGCGTCGGACCCGACACCAGCTCGGCGACATCTTCAGTTTCAAAGGTAGCGGGTGACCAGGCATCCGCTTGCCAACGGATGGCGTGATGGTTGTGTTTGACCAGATGCGGCGCCACACAAGTGGCCATCAACACGGTTTGCACAAACATTTCATCGGGTACGCTGGTGGTCTGAAAGAACCGGATAACTGACGGATTACGGTCCACAAAATCGGTCAGCACTTTGCAGGCATCAGCTGACAAACACCACCATTGAGAACCGGCCCATACTTGGGCGAGCGGCGTGGGGAGACGGCGATGCAAACCCAGGCGTCTTGCGCCACGCTGCAACTTTTGGAGGGCTTTGCCCAGCGGCTTGCCATTAAGACTTTCGGGATGAAATGCTTGCCAGCGATGGCGCACGTCGAACTGCGCTTGCGAGCGCACGTCCAGATAACCCAAGGCGTCCGACGCACCTAGCCGGGCAGCGATCTGCGCATGAGTTTTGACGGGGTAGTCGGCGCCAGACAGCAGTATCGCCCAATCAAAGCCTACGGCCTGCGCCGCAGCAAGCAAATCCAGCGTTGCGGCGACCAGCGAAAAACCACCCCAGCCACACGCTCGCCGTGCGATGAATTGCACCTCCGCGTTGGCGGGCATCGCGGCTTGCATTGCCGCGAAGGTGGCATCGCTGGTTTTGGCATCGATATGCAGATAACACCGCACACCGGGCCCCTGCAGACGCGCAACCAACCGACCCAACTGGGCCGGATGGTCGTGCGCGAGGATCAGGTAAGCAATCTGCAGCGGTGCCTGTTGTTGCTCAACCAACCCGCTCAGGCCTCGTCGCCATCAACATGCTGCAAAGCTGCAGCGCATTCTTCTGGCGTCAGCCCTTCGCAAACATTGGGTGCCGGAGCCGGTGCAGCTTCAGTGGCGTGAGCCATTTGTTCTTTCTTGAGCGCGCGGGCGGCGTCCAGATAATCCATGATCGCCCAGGTCAGGCCACGGCAACCTTCGCCAGTCAGACCGGAGATGGTAAACAGACGGCGCTGTTGCGGATCAAACGGCTTGTACGGATCAGGCTCGCCACCATCCCAGCCATAGGCTTCGAGGAAGTCTTTCACGCGTTGATCGCGCTCTTCTTCCGGGATCATGTCCAGCTTGTTCAGCACCAGCCAGCGCGGCTTGTCATGCAGTTCTTCATCGTACTTGCGCAGTTCTTCAACGATGGCCTTGGCTTCAGCAACCGGATCGGTGCCTTCATCAAACGGCGCCAGATCAACAATGTGCAGCAACACACCAGTGCGGGTCAGATGCTTGAGGAAGCGATGGCCCAGACCAGCGCCTTCTGCCGCGCCTTCAATCAAACCGGGGATATCGGCAACCACAAAGCTGCGGTTGTCATCGATACGTACTACGCCCAGATTCGGGTGCAGCGTGGTAAACGGATAATCGGCCACTTTGGGCTTGGCGGCAGAAACGGCGCGAATGAACGTGGATTTACCGGCATTAGGCATGCCCAGCAGGCCAACGTCAGCCAGCACTTTCAGTTCCAGTTTCAGTTCACGGGTTTCGCCTGGCTCGCCGGATGTGGTCTGGCGTGGCGCACGGTTCACGGATGACTTGAAGTGGATGTTGCCCCAACCGCCCTTGCCGCCCTTGGCAATGCAGATGCGCTGACCGTCGTGGGTCAAATCGGCAATGATTTCATCGGTTTCGGCATCGGTAATCACCGTGCCCACCGGCATGCGCAGTTCGATATCGTCGCCCGCCGCACCGTAGCAATCGGCACCGCGACCGGACTCACCATCCTGCGCTTTGTATTTTTTGACGAAGCGATAATCGACCAAGGTGTTGATATCTTCATCCGCCACGGCCCACAAGCTGCCGCCACGTCCGCCATCGCCGCCATCCGGGCCACCACGTGGGATGAATTTTTCGCGGCGCATACTGGCCGACCCTTTACCGCCCTTACCGGCGATGACTTCAATTCTGGCTTCGTCAATGAATTTCATGATGAACTCTGAGTGTGAGGCATGAGGGGCGCGGTGCGAGGAGTAAACACCTGGCTGATCGCATCATGCGCGAACAGCCCCCGGAAAAACCGGACCTGGCGCCTTCGTCTGGTGCCACCGGTCCTCGACATTATACAAAGTGACGGGCAATAAGTTTCAAAGTGGTTCTCACTTGACGCCTTATCAAGACCCCACCCCTTACAAACAAAAAGCCCTATCACAGGGATAGGGCTTTTTCAGGAAATGACCCCGTAGCGATTAAGCTACTTCGATCACTTCGCCTTCGTACGGCTGAATGGTCACAGTGCGACGTTGTTGCGCGCCCTTGATCACAAATTTCACGTAACCGTCGACCAGCGCGAACAAGGTGTGATCCTTGCCCATACCAACGTTGTCACCAGGATGGAACTCGGTGCCACGTTGACGCACGATAATCGAACCGGCGTTGATCAGTTCGCCACCGTAGGCTTTTACGCCCAGACGTTTGGCGTGCGAATCGCGGCCGTTACGGGAACTACCGCCAGCTTTTTTGTGTGCCATGGTTGTTAGCTCCTGTCTGAATTACGCGTCGATAGAATCGATGCGAATTTCGGTGTAGTTCTGGCGATGGCCTTGATGTTTCTGGTAGTGCTTACGACGGCGCATCTTGAAGATGCTGACCTTCGCGCCACGACCATGAGACACGACCGTTGCCTTGATGGCAGCGCCGGCGACCACAGGGGTCCCGATCGTCACTGCATCACCGTTTGCCACCATCAATACTTCATTCAGTACGATCTGGCTGTCGATGTCTGCAGCAATCTGTTCTACTTTAAGTTTTTCGCCGACGACAACTTTGTACTGCTTGCCACCGGTTTTTACGACTGCATACATTTAACAAGCTCCAAAGAGTTTGCACCCAAAAAACTGCACTACTTGCGCAATACAGCCCTCCGCCCTTGCGGAAGAATCGGCGACTATACGCTGGACTCCTTTACCCGTCAAACACTTATCGCATTTTCCGGCTACCGTTCAGGGGGTCGGCAAGGCCTCGCCAAAAACTGAAATCAAAACAAAAAATCGCCGCCCGCCTTGTTGCAACACAATCGTGGTCGAAGCATGTACCTGAACCATGCTAAGATTTCGCGTTTACTTAATACCCAGTTCAAGCGAGGCGCTCGTGGCAATGGAGTTGGTCAAATCGGTCGTCGACCAGGATATGACGGCGGTTGACGCCTTGATTCGCAAACAGCTCTATTCAGATGTCGTGCTGGTGCGCCAGGTCGGTGAATACATTGTTTCTTCCGGCGGCAAGCGCCTGCGGCCCATCCTGGTGCTGCTCACCGCCAAAGCACTGGGCTATCAAGGCGAACATCACCACACTCTCGCTGCGGTAATCGAGTTCATCCACACCGCCACTTTGCTGCACGACGATGTGGTCGATGAATCATCGTTGCGCCGTGGCCGCGAAACCGCCAACGCCCTGTTCGGCAATGCCGCCAGCGTCCTGGTAGGCGATTTCGTTTATACCCGCTCGTTCCAGATGATGGTTTCCGTTGGCTCCATGCGCGTCATGGAAGTGCTGGCTGAAGCCACCAACATCATTGCCGAAGGCGAAGTGCTGCAATTGATGAATATCGGTAACGTCGATATCGATGAAGCCGGCTATTTGCAAGTTATTCAATACAAAACCGCCAAGTTGTTTGAAGCCGCATCCCGCCTTGGTGCGATCCTGGCTGGCGTCGATGCCGATACCGAAGCCGCCTTTGCCCGTTACGGCATGCACCTGGGTACTGCGTTCCAGATTATCGACGACGTACTGGATTACTCCGGCCACACCGAAGAGATCGGCAAGAACCTGGGTGACGATCTGGCTGAAGGCAAACCAACACTGCCATTGATCTATGTCATGCGTAACGGTGATGAGGAACATGCCACCGCCGTACGCGAAGCACTGACCCATGCCAGCCGTGACCGTTTTGATGATGTCAGCCGCGCAATTCACGCCACCGGCGCACTCGAATACGCCCGCAAAATTGCCACCGAAGAAGCCGCCCGCGCCAAGGCCCAATTGACTGGAATACCAGATAGTCCAGCCCGCCAGGCCTTGCTGGCGCTGGCAGATCTGGCTATCTCCCGAAACAGTTGACAGCCCCCAAGTCGGCGGAGATAATCCCGTTTCTTCGCAGCTTACAAGCCTGCGCAGACACCCAAGTCGGGGTGTAGCTCAGCCCGGTGGAGCGCTACGTTCGGGACGTAGAGGCCGGAGGTTCGAATCCTCTCACCCCGACCAGATTTGCCTTGTTGATCAAGGACCGCACAAAGCCCCACTTGCTGGGGCTTTGTCGTTTTCGGCCATTTCGTGACGAATTAGTGGCTGGCCGCAGACCTTTCGCATCACCGCCGCGAAACCCCGATTAAAACGGCTTTCCAGATTCGCCCCCAACAACAGAAAGGGGCACGCGGTGGCAGCCATCAGTTTTCACTCGACAATCGTTACCCCAATGTTCCGAGCTGCCGGACAAAGCGCCGTGCACATGCCAGCCGAACGCCGTCGGCGCGACGCCACGATCATGCAGTACTTCAAAGCCCATGCGCCCTGCCGCAATCCGCTTGCCATAGCAGGTGAGCGCCTCGCGCGACTGCATTACAAGACGATAGCGGGCAAGGTCTGGGCATAGAGGGCTTCGGCTTCCTGTTTGAATTCATCAGCAAAGGCCCGCTGTATGGCGACTTGCCCGGAGAAAGTAACCGGCGCGCAGGCTGTCGATGAGTTCGTGGCCCCCCCTGCCGATGCCGCATCAATCACAAGGATGGCCACGTGGTCTTAGCCAGGCGGGCCCTTTAGACCGGCCTGGCCAGGTTTGTTCCCCTGCAAAACCACCTGGTTTTTATGGTAGTTGTTCGCAGCAAGTATTTTCCTCGCGGTGTCAGAATTCGCCGAGTCTCATTTCGAGACAAGGAGATAGCCATGAAGAAACCTGTTTTTATTCTTGCAGCTGCCGCTGTGCTTTCCCTGCCAATGGCTTTTGCGGCAGAAACCATCGTGGTTCAGCAACCCGCACCGGTTTATGCACCGGCACCCGCTCCCGTTTTTCCGGCTGGCGGAGTAGTGATGGGCATGGCCGTTGGCGCTGCCATCGCCAATAACAATAATGATGAAATCAACGTAAACGTCAATCGCTCGACCAATATCCAGCGCGACCAGATACAACATTACGACCGCAACAACACGGTCAACGCCAATCGAGATGCACCACGGACAAGACGGCAAGGCCGTAACCGTTAATGGCTCCGTTGCAGGCTCAATCCATTAACAGCGCGCCATAGCCTCCACCTGCTGCAATGGCACTTCTCGCATTGCGTTGCCAAAACTAAAACTTCAACTCCTGCACGTCACCTCCGGCCAACCGGGCGACGCGATGCAACGCTCGCCCTGTTCGCCCCCTCAATACCCTTTTTATTCCCCCGATCCGGCCAAAAACGGTACCGCCAGTCCCACAACAAACGGTGCCCGCACAGCAAATAATCCCTGCAAGATCAAGGCGGTAATACTGCCGTTTTTCCCGGTTTGCTTAGACCCGCTCAGTTTCGCCACATTGAAGTTGGGTAAAACGTACGGACGTGCTGGTTGGCTTTCGTCAATGCCCTGGTGCGATCCGGAAAATGCATGGTCATAAAGCGTACGCACAGCAATTCGGGGTGACGTCGGGCCTGCAAAATTCTCCGCCCGTTGCTTGGGTTTACCAGTTCACTGATGCAGACCGATGCGCTCACTCCCGGCCCGGCCCTATCAGTACGTTTATATGAGTGTTGTTCATCGTGCATCTACGATCTTTCACGAGCACTTTATTCTCCGGCCTGCCGGCCAAACGGGCGCTACTGATACTGGCGCTGCTGGTTCAGGGTGGCAGTGTGGCGGGTTATCTCTATCTGGAACGCGGCTGGATTGAGGCGGGGGTGGTGCAGAGCCTCAGAAACGTTTCGTCGATGCATATGCGAAGCTTCGAGCAACTCGAGACAACGTTGAATTATCAGCTCGCAACTGTTGCTGACGAAATGCAGGAGATGGGTGTCCACGCGGACAACCCGCAAAAAAGGAAGCTCCTGCTAAGCAAGGAAACAAAACACGGATGGCTTGATACCGTCGCGGTACTTGATTCAACCGGCAAGATCATTGCCCTTGACTCTGGCGTGCCGGTGGCGTCGGTCTTGCCGGCGACTGTTCTGGCCAATAACTCCTTCAAGGATTCGCCACAATACCGCTTGATCTATGATCGCTGGGTAGAATCCACCTCCGCTTTTGTCGCCCGCCCGTTTGCCGCCGAACTGGGAGGAGGTGGCATGATGACTTACCAGATGATCAGGTCGCCCGATGGCAAAACCATGGGCAGTGTTGTGGGCTTCACCAGCCTGCATAGCTTGTCGGTGCTGCTTAATACCGACGCAGTGCGAGGTTTCGATCTTGGCAAAGATGGCGTGCTGGCCATTCTTGATTACCACACGCGAGAAATGCTCTATCGCTATACCTATGCCGGGGATCCGCAAGCGGGGCATAAAGGTGGCGGGCAAACGATCAGCAGCTCATCTTTTCGGGACACCCGCTATGGCCCGGATGTGAAGTTTTACCGGTCTACGGTTGACGGGCTGGAGCGGCTCGTCGTGCTGGCCCCGCTGCACGACGCCCGCTGGCTGCAAATGGTCGCGCAAAGCAAAAACGAATACCTGTTTAACTGGCGTATCCAGGCCGCCATCACCGGCCTTGTATTTGCCTGTATCTGTGTCCTGCAATGGCTGCTGTTGGACGTATTTCACCAGAACCAGGTGCAGCGCAAAGTACTTGAATACGACGCTCTGCATGACCTCATGACGGGTCTGGCTAACCGGCGCAAATTTTTCAGCTGGACCGAGACGATCCAGCATCAGTCAGATCGGTATCGGCAGCCATGGAGCGTTCTGGCACTGGACGTGGACCATTTCAAGAAGGTCAACGATACCTACGGCCATGACGCAGGGGATGCGGTGTTGCGTACGCTCGCCGATATTTTGCGGGCCAACATCCGCGATTGCGATATTGCCGCGCGCTTTGGCGGAGAGGAATTCATCATTGGCCTACCCCAGACCGAACAGCACGGCGCAGCGGTTGTGGCGGAGCGCATCCGCCAGGCGCTGGCGGAAACGGTCGTTACGGTGAACGGACAGGATATCCGCTGCACCGTCAGCATCGGCATTGCTGAATACCAGCCACAATCTGGCATGAATATGCAAAACGTATTGAAACAGGCAGATGCCGCACTTTATCGCGCCAAAGCATGGGGTAGAAACCGCGTGGTATTGGCCAAAGACCTGACGGCACCTGCAATTGCTGCCAAGCCCGTCAAAGATGGGCGCAAGGTCAGCGTGACTCACTGATATCCGCCAGCCGAATCGGCAGAGCTGAAGATGAAATTGAAATAACCATCACTGACGCGCTGGCAAGCGTGTAGCCAAACCGGTTGTCGGCTACGATTTCACGAACCACTGCTAGCCAGCATCTCCAGAGCCATCCTGGTCTGTTCCGCAATCGTTAGCAACGGGGCGAAGCCCAGCGACAATCGCCTGCATTTGTCGTGCCAGGGCAGAATCCAGCTGTGCAACCACGTGATCGCGAGGCAAATCAGCGCCACGATTCAATTCAAGGCTCGCTTCCAGCTCGGCAGCCAGATTTTGCGTCTCCCGCGCGCCAATCATCGCGGCTAGCCCTTTCAAAGTATGGGCAAGACGCTGTGCCGTTTGCAGATCATTGCAGGTGAGCGCCTCTCTGATTACTTGAGCGGTTGCGGCCTGATTTTTGACAAAGGCCTGCAGAATTACGCGGCGACGGTCTGCATTGCGCGAACGGAACCAGGTGGCCGTCATATCCAGTCCATCTATTTGCAATGTTGCTTCCCGGTGGGCGAATGGTGGTATCAGTTGATGTGCGTTGCGGCTGCGGCAAGCCGGTCGACGCAACCAGCGGCATGCGAAGACACGGGTTGGTTCCGCTTGGGCAAAAGCCGGGCCGGACTGGACATGGCTTGGGTGCTTACCTGAGCATCAGCCCGAGTTGAGTCGGAATGTTAGCTGGCCGTTCTGATCACGCCCCAGCCAGCACAGCCTGACCCCTGCCCGATTGTCTGGCTCGAGCAAGCGCCTCATCCGCCCGGTTCGCGACGCCAGCCATACCTGCCTCCAGATCCGGAAAGGACGCGGCGACACCAATATGCACAGTGCAGCGGATCGTCCGATCGAGAAATGAAATGGACTGGTTAGCCAATACGCTGTGGATGCGTAGTGCTACTGCCTGGGCGTAGCCTTGCGTTGCCTGCCATAGACCTATCACGAATTCGTCTCGGTCCAGACGGGCGGCGATATCGCAATTACGCAAGCTGGCTCGCAAGACATCGGCAACCAGCGCCAGCGCAATGTCCCCGGCGTCATAACCGCCGGTGTCGGTAATCTGTTTGAAGTGCTCCAGATTCAGAACAAGCACGGCGTATGGCAATTGATCACGCACTAATGGCTCAGCCCAACAGAAAAACTGGTGCCGGCTATGCAGACCTGTGATCTGGTCAAGCGCAGAGCCGGGTGCAAACGTGTTGAGATTTTCCATAAGGAATCATCTCAAACTGCAGAAAGAAGTGACTGAGCAAATATGAGCAAATCGCAGATATTTAGCCACGTTGCGCGGCTGCATACAACAATAAGGTGAGACTCGCGCTAATTGCGCAATTCAATGGGATCGTGAAAGCGATAGCCTATATTACGCAAAGTAGTCACCGGTAATTCCAGCCCACACGCTTGTTCGACTTTACGGCGCAGGCGCCGCATCTGGGTATCCATACGGCGCTGATCATAGTCGAGAAAGCGTTCACCCAAGGCGCTAACAATGGATTGCCGGGAAACGTCACCGCCGCTTGCGAGTGCAAGCAGCACAACGTAATCTTGCCCGGATAACGGGATCGGCGGGAAACCAGGGGGAATGAGTTGGCGGGGAGCAGCCTGCAGAATCCAGCAGGGTAATGTATCGGCAACCAGACGGCGGCCCAGTGCTGCTACCGTGGCGTTCAATTCGTCTAAATCGGCAAGTTTTGAAAGGTAGTGATCAGCCCCGTCAATCAGGCCGCTCACTTTGTCATGGGTGGTATTACGGGCGGTCAGGACGATGATGCCAACCCGCTGACGAGCAGCACGTAGCTGTTTGATCAAGTCCGTACCGTCGCCATCCGGCAATCCGAGGTCGATGATGACAATTCGGTGTACAGCGGGAATAAACGCCTGGCGAAATTCGGCAATACTTTTAGCCACCGTAACGTCATGGCCGTTTTCACCCAAATACTCGGCCAATTCTTCGCAAAGAATCGGCTCGTCTTCCAGTAATACCAGATTCATGATCATCCCGAATAAACCCGGAAATTCCATGCCCGGGTTCGTTCATCATTGCTGCACTAACACGCGTGTGTTGAGGCAAAACGATGCGTCCGATCCGTATGACATGGTCCTATCCAATATTACGATACTTATTTTGTGTCGCAATGGGAGTTTGCGGACTTTGCCTGGCGCAGCCGGTGCAGGCGGAACCTCAGCCCATTGCTACGCCGTGGCTAATTGATAGCACCGCAACCCTCACAGCCAAAGACGCCGGGCGCGCCACAACCTGGAACCCGCCAGTCACCGAAGTGAATCATGGCTTTACCGCGGCAGCGATCTGGCTGGGTGTAAATCTCGATGCTGCCCATGGTCAAACCATTCTCGAATTGACCAATCCGATACTTGAAGACGTGCGGCTGTACCAACTGCAGAGCGATGGCTCCTGGCAGGAACAACGGGCTGGCAGAGCCGTAGCGCACAAGCTTTGGCCACTGGACACCATCAGCGTGGCCTTCGTCTTGCCGCCATCCACGGCGAGTACGCATTTCATGCTGCGGATCGCTTCGCGCACGTCCCTTTCCACCCGGGTGCAGTCCTGGTCCGCCAAAGCGTTCTATGCGCATACCGCCGAGGAAGGTTTCTGGCATGGCGTGTACTTCGGCGTGTCTTTCCTGGTAATCGCGCTACAGCTGTTTTTCTGGTGGTGGACGCGAGAAGCGTTTATGGGCTGGTATGGCGCCTATGCAGCAACCATCTTGCTGGTGGTGCTGCTCGCAAGCGGACTACCACGTCATCTTGCGGGCAGTGTGGCCGTTCCGCTCGGTGGATTTGCGCTGTGCATTTTGCCTTGGGTGGGGGCAAAACTTTCTTCCGGCATGCTGGATCTGCGGGACTGCCTGCCGCGTTACGGCCGAGCCATGCTCTATGGATTGGGCGCGGTTGCCAGCGTTGCTGCCCTGCTGACTCTGAGCGGTTTTTACGCACTAGGCGTCAGTGTTGCGGCCATTGCCTCATTGCTGTGGGCAATCACCACTCAAGTCGCAGCCTTTGTCCTGTGGCAGCGAGGTATGCGCAAAGCACTGTTTTATATGGTCACCTTCAGCATCTTTGATCTGGGTGCCGCTATCCGCTACCTGCGCAATCTGGGAGCACTCTCCCCCAGCGTGCTCACCGACTACAGCCTGCAGGCAGGCGCGTTAATTCATATGGTCATGATGAGTCTGTACATCATTTACCGCTACAACGCGCTGCGACGGGCTCTGGCTATCGAACAACTGGCCCATCAGCAGCAGCGCGATTTTGTGTCCATGGTGTCGCATGAGTTTCGCACCCCCATGGCCATCATTAATACATCGGCGCAGAAACTGGCCGCCAATCCAGACGGGCCCAAAGAGCGCTTCCTGCAACGCTGTACCAACATCCGTAATGCCTGTCTGCGAATGAGTAACCTGATCGACGAATATCTGTCGCTAGATCGCCTGGAATACGCCGAGCAGCCCATGCATCATGCCTGGTGCAGCATCCAGGAGTTGCTCGAGGAAGTGGCCGCCGACTTCCCATATCGGCGAGTGCACGTAATAACAAATGCCCTGCCCGCCAGGTTCTTTTGCGACCGTCAGCTTTTACGCGTTGCTTTGGGCAATCTGCTATCTAACGCCAACCGCTACTCGCCTCCGGATAAAGGCATCGAACTGCAGGCCGAGGGCGACGATACTGGGGATGTGCGAATACGGGTGGTGGACCATGGAGAAGGCATTGCCCCCGACGAACTGCCACGTATTTTCCAGAAGTACTTTCGTGGTCGAAATGCCAGCAGCAAGCCCGGAGCGGGACTAGGGCTGTTTCTGGTCGAACGCATTGTGCAACAGCATGGCGGCAAGCTGACGGTGGCCAGCCCGGCGGGCGAAGGCTGTAGTTTCTCGATCTGGCTGCCGCATACCACCGACCAGCCCTAGCCTTTCACGCAGCGTTGTTGCTTGAATCGGCTTGAGCAAAATCGCTTTCAGCAGCAGGAGCCCGCTACAGTCATGCCAGTCGCTCAGCGCCAGTTTCGGTGCTGGATTCAACGTAATCCGCCGGAATGAGCGGCAGCTGAATACTCAGAGTGGTTGTGGCGTTTTCGGTCGACACCGCAAAAGCGATCTGGCCGCCTTGAGCCTCAGTCAGCAGCTTGGCCGAATACGTACCAATGCCCGTACCGCCACGTTTGCCTTTGGTCACAAACTTGGAGAAAAACACATCCCGTATTTCGATCGGGACCATTCCTTCATTGGTGATGAAAATACACAGCATGTCACCCTTTTTCAGTTTGACGCTCACCAGGCCTTTCTCAGGCGCGGCCTCGCAAGCATTCTTGAGCAGATTCTGAAAAATCGACCAGGTGAGCATGGCATCACCGAATGCACGTGCCGGCTCCGTGCCTGCGGCTTCGTCTGCTTCCACGGAAATGGTCAATTGCTTGTGTTTGAATGCCGTACGTACAAGATGTACGACTCGCTGCAAAATATCTTCGACCTCAATCGGCTTGGCCTCCAGTACAAACCGGCCGGTTTCAATTTTGTACAATTCGGACGAAAGATTGATCATGCCAAGTAATTGCAAGCTCGTTTCCTCGGCCTCACGTAACTGATCAACCTGATAACGATTCATTTGCTTCATGGAATCTGTGGCAATCAGGTTTTGCAGCAGGCCGATTACACCGGCCAGGCCGCCTTTGAGGTCGTGACGCATGACATGTTCTACATCGTCACGCAGTCTGGCTGCCTCCAGCATGCTGTCATAACCCGCCTGGAGAGAGCGGTGCAGCGTCACGTAGCGCATGAAATTGCGGATGCGCAATGTCAGCTGGTCAGGATCGATGGGCTTGGTCACAAAATCAACTGCACCCAACTCTAGGCCGGCATGCCTGTCTTTGTCTTGTGCCAGGGCAGTGACAAAAATCACCGGAATACTCTGCGAGCCCGGGTGCTCGCGCATGCGTCGGGCGACTTCAAAGCCATCCATTTCCGGCATCATTACGTCGAGTAAAACCAGGTCGGGCGGCGTGGCTGAATGGCAAATTTCAAGCGCCTTTTCACCGTTAAGGGCAATGCGGATGCGGTATTCATCCTTGAGCAACTCCGCCAATACCTGAAGATTATCCGGCGTGTCATCCACCACCAGTACCGTGGGTTTCTCGGGTTGGGCAACCGGCTCATCGGTTGCCGTCTTTGCCAGCATTTCTTTCATTGCCGCGAGCGCTTTCGGCGGACGCGGTTTCCAGTTGATTGCCCTGTTGATGCTCGCTTCCAGCCGATCCGGCGAGTACGGCTTGACCAGTAAATCGCTCACGCCGTTGGCGATGGCCTGTTCAAGATGCCTGCGGTCTGACTCAGCCGTAATCATCACAAAGGGCAACCGACACAAACTCTCGTCGTTGCGCACTTCGCATAACAATTCAAAGCCGGTCATCACCGGCATGTTCCAGTCAGACAAGATGACATCTACCCGGTGCCTGCGCAGCAGCCGCAATGCTTCGGCCCCATTGCTTGCCGTGATGACTTGATCCAGCCCCAGTTGGCGCAATTGGGTCGTGGTGACTTTGCGCATGGGCTCAAAATCATCGACCACAAGTACCACCAGATCCTTGAATTTCTGCATTTATGCCTGCCTTGATTCTTGTGATTCCAGACTGCCGATCAACCTGGCTTTCTGTTCGAGCTCTGCGTCCGTATCGCCGTAGAACCTGGCAATAGCCTGGAACTCTCCCTGCAACTGGTCAAACGCATCGACAATGTCCGGGTCAAAATGCGTGCCGCGTCCAGCCAGGATGAGATTGGAGGCGGCTTCGTGCGACATGGGTTTCTTGTATACGCGCGGGCTGATCAAGGCATCGTAAACGTCGGCCAGCGCCATAAGCCGTGCACTGAGCGGAACACCATCGCCGGACAAGCCAAGTGGATAGCCGCTGCCGTCCCATTTTTCATGATGAGAAAAGGCGATTTCCTTGGCCAGCACCAGAAACTCGATCTGATAGCCCAGCATCTGCTCCATTTTTGCGATGGCAGCGCGCCCTTTTACGGCATGCGTTTTCATGATCTCCATCTCTTGCGGGGTCAGCTTGCCCGGCTTTAACAAGATGTGATCAGGAATACCCACCTTGCCGATGTCATGTAATGGCGCCGATTTGAACAACAGATCAATGTAGTAATCATCCAGCTGGGCGCTAAAGCGAGGGTGGTCGCGCAAGTGCTCGGCCAGGGCCTTCACATAGCGTTGCGTGCGCAAGATATGGTTGCCAGTCTCCGAATCGCGCGTTTCCGCCAGCGAGGCCATTGCAGCAATCGCCACACTCTGCACCGCTACCACTTCCCGCGTACGCCGCGCAATCTCGCATTCCAGATAGGTATTTTTGTCGCGCAGCAGATCCCTCATGCGTTTCAGGGCCAATTGGGCAGTTACCCGCGACACTAAAGTTGACGGAGAAATCGGCTTGGTAATGAAGTCGACAGCACCGACTTCAAACCCGCGAGCCTCATTTTCTTCATCCGAGTGGGAGGTAAGAAAGATCACCGGGACATCGCGGGTCGCCGCATTGATTTTAAGCATTTCGCAGGTCAGATAACCGTCCAGCCCATCCATCTCGACATCAAGCAGGATCAAATCCGGCATATCGCCATGCGCCAGCAGGGCAAGTGCCACTTCGCCGCTGCTCGCGAGCAAGAGCCGGAAGTCGGGCTCCAGCAAATGCGCCAGTATTTCCAGCATGGAAGGCGTGTCGTCGACCACCATGATGGTCGCCTTATCCGACGTTGTTGCAGACTTCATTACGAATCCCTTCCTTCAATTGCTGTGACTGCGGCCTGCAGCGCACTGCGGGCAGTCCCAAAATCAAACATCCGCATTGCCTGCTCTACCTCACGTATGTGTTGCGGCAACGCCTGCCGTAACAGCGGCGCGGACTTTTCAAATAATTCACCGGCCTCGGCATCGTCCTTGCTCAACAAGTGTTCGAGTCGGGCGCACAGTTTTCTGACCTGCTCGAGATCCGGACTGCTGCCCGGCTCCGCAGATAAAGCACTGGGGGTAGCAGGCAGCACCGCGGCGAGCTGGGCCAACAGCGGGTGCAGAGCGGCTTCCAGCGCGTTGATGCGTACCTCTATCAACTCTGCCGCATGCTGATCGCGTAACGCATGTTCGACCTCAGCGGCCAGCTGCTGCACCTGGACCGCACCAAGTTGCCCGGCCACGCCACGCAGGCTATGAAAACTGCGCTGTGCCGTGGCGGTGTCGCCTTGCGCGAGTGCGGCGCGAGCCTCGACAACCGCATTGCCATGGCTTTCAACAAAGCTGCCCAGCAAGCGCAGATATAACGCGGTGTTGCCGCGAATTCGGCGCAGCCCGGCGACCGAATCAAGTCCGTGGATGTGTGACAGCGTGGAGCCTAATTCGACTGGCGATGCGCTTGCAGCGGGTATTTCGGACTTGGCTGCGACCGGCTTGAGCCACCGTTGCAGCGTATTCCAGAGAGCCTCTGGCTCCACGGGTTTGGCGATATGGTCATTCATGCCGATTTCGAGGCAACGTTGACGATCTCCCGTCATGGCATTGGCGGTCATGGCGATGATTGGCAGGGTGTGGCCTTGACTGCGGATCATCTGCGTCGCCACGATGCCATCCATGACCGGCATCTGCATGTCCATCAGCACGAGGTCAAAGTTGTTTTCAGCGATTTTTTGCACCGCTATCGCTCCGTTCCCGGCCAGCTCCACGCTCAACCCGCCTTCTGCCAACAGCTCCATAGCGACTTGCTGGTTCAGGGCGTTATCCTCAACCAGCAAGATGCGCGCTGCCTGCAACTTCGGAACCTGGAAGGAGCCAGTGGTTAATGCGTAGGTGGGTCTGACGACGCCAGGCGTGGCCAGAACGTTGGCGATACAGTCATGCAACTGGCCCGAACTCACTGGTTTGGGCAGCGTGCCATTGATACTTTCCGAGGCCGCCTGCAGCCGGATCTGCTCATTGTCGTAAGCTGTCATCATGACAATGCGTGCGGGGCGTGACGGACGGTGCGAGCGTATATGCCGACTGGCCGTGAAGCCGTCCATGCCGGGCATATTGCTATCCATAAAAATAATGTCATAGGGCTTGCCCATCTCATCCATCGCAGCAACGCGCTCAATTGCGGCCTCCCCCGATGAGGTGGCATCAACCTCCAGCCCCAAGTGGTTGAGCATGCGTGTTTGCGTTGTGCGGGCGCTGTCGTTGTCGTCCACGACCAGAACCTTGGCGCGCGGCAGTATTTCGTTTCGCTGCGCTGCATCACCTGGCACCGCCGGAATACCCAGACTGGCCGTAAACCAGAAGGTGCTGCCCACTCCGTAGGTGCTCTGCACCCCGACTTCGCCGTGCATCAGACCTGCCAGCATTTTGCAAATAGCCAGGCCCAGACCGGTGCCACCATATTTGCGGGTGGTGGACGTATCTGCCTGCCGGAAAGAATGAAATAACAGACCGCGCTGCTCATCGCTAAGGCCAATGCCCGTGTCCTGCACGGCAAAATGCAGAACCGCCGCCTGCCCTTGCAACTCACCCAGTTGCACGGAGAGTTTGATCTCACCCTCATGGGTAAACTTGATCGCGTTATTGATGTAGTTGATGAGCACCTGCCGCAGTCGCACCGGATCGCCAATCAAGCGGCGTGGCACGTCATGGGCCACATCGAATATCAGTTCAAGTGATTTGACCGATGCTTTTTCGATGTGCAGCGCGCCAAGATCGTCCAGCAATTTGTCGAGGGAAAATTCCACCTGCTCGATGTCGAGCTTGCCCGCTTCAATTTTGGAAAAATCCAGAATATCGTTAATGATGCCCAGCAGATGCTGGCTTGAATCCTGAATTTTTTTCAGATAGTCGCGTTGTTTGGGCGTCAAGTCAGAGCGCGTCGCCAGATGGGCCATGCCGACGATCACGTTCATCGGTGTGCGAATTTCGTGGCTCATATTGGCCAGGAAATCACTTTTGGCCCGTGTCGCGATTTCCGCATCATCCTTGGCGGCCGCCAGCTGCGCGGTTCGTTCTTCAACCAGAGCTTCAAGATGCTGCTTGTAGGATTCGAGTTCGCTGCGCGCCAATTCCGCATCTTCAGCCAGACTGATAGCCGCCGCCCGTTCATCCTGCATGATCAGCGCGCTTTGGCTCAGGCGCTGTTCAACCCGTCGATTGCGCCGGTCCTGCAAAGCGGTAGCCGCAATCAGATTGGCAAAGTGTTTCAAAAAACCAATGATTTGCGGCAGTCTGGTTTCGTCCAGTACCGCATCTGCATCGTTCAGGACACCCGTTGTCGTCAAACGAAAAGGCGCAGTGCGCAGAACGGCGACTTGCTGAGCATCAACCCAAATCGGCGCGGCGCAAGCGTATACACCTGCAACGCCATGATAAATCGCACACTCGCTGGCAATGGACTGGGGGTCGCTGCCATCGACACGTTGCATTGCGGCGAGGGAAAAATCCTCGCGCCAATCCGACGCGACCACCAACACCCCATTTTGATCGAAGATGGCAGCATTGATGCCCAACAGGTCGCAGTAATCAACAAGAATACGCTGTGTTTCAACGGTCACCGGCAATACCGGAATATCTGGCGTAATTGCCGTGGAGCCGATAGTTGGCAGTGATGTGGGCGGCGCCAAGACTTGTGCGGGCGCATCGCCGTCCACTTGCTCGGGCGAGTCATAGATGGGTGAATGACCCAGCTCCAGCGCCAACGCATTCACCTGCCGCTTCAATTCGATAACCCGGCTTTCTCGCCCTAATGCCAGCCGGTTGAAGCGCTCGATTTCATCGATTTTTTTGCGGTCGGATACATCGACAAACGTCCCGATCACGCCGCCTGGCGAACCATCGGCTTTGCGAAAACTGGATATGTAATAGAGGGTGTCATGCACCAGCCCATCCGCAAAAGATAGAGACATCTCACGCTGCACCGAAGAACCGCTGGCTACGAGCTCTTTATGCTCCATGTGATGGGCATGGCGATCAGCCTCCGGCATAAAGTCCAGGTCCAGCACCTGTTTGCCGATGAGCGCCTCACGTTGCATATTGAATGTCTGCTCGTATGCTCGATTGAAGCCCAGATAACGCAGGTCAGCGTCTTTGTAGAAAATGGGATAAGGAATCGTGTCGATCAAAGCCTGCAACAGCGCGGTATGGTCACGCTCCTGTTGCTCAGCCCGGCGCAGTTCGGTCGCATCATGAAAGAACACGACAGCGCCGTCCTGAATGTCATCTTTATAAAGCGGCGATATGCCGTAGTTGATCGGCAGAAGCGATCCATCGCGACGCTGCATCAGGCCACTAAACCGGCTGCCGTAGGCACTATTGACTCCAGCACCTAGATCACTGCCTGAATCGGGCATTTGGTCATCGGCAAAGTGCGATTCACAAGCAGCCAGCTCATCAATGCTTTTGCCCAGCAACTCTGCTTCCTGGTATCCAAGCACTTCCGCCGCATATGGGTTGATAAACGTCAGCCGGTTATCGGCCCCCAATCCCATCACGCCATAACGGGCAGAGGTCAGAATCATGCGATTGAGCTGCTCCAGCTCCGCCTGTTTGGCTTCGTCAAGCTTGCGCTGGGTGATATCGCGCACAGCCGCACAAATATAGGTGCCTGCAACGGTGTGTTTGGGCAAGACAGACAAGCGCACGTCCACCGGAAACTCGCTGCCGTCACGGCGCAATCCGCGTACGTTCGCGTTGGTGGAAGACATCGATCGTGCCACTGCCTCCACGGCATAACCATCGCGCAGCGCTGGATGCCGTGCCCGCGCTGCTGTTGGTAACAAGACTTCAATTGGCTGCCCGAGCAAGCCACCACGCGAATAGCCAAACATGCTCTCCAACTGGGTATTACTCAGCACAATAGAGCCACATTCATCGACAACCAACATGCCGTCTGGAGCCGACTCAATGATGCTGCGGTACCAGGCTTCGGTGACCGCCAGTTGTTCTTGCTGTTCTTCCAGCAGACGGGTCTTCTCGGCGAGTCGTCGATTGAGTTGTTCCAGCTCCTCGCCATGTTCCTTTAACTGCTGCCCCGAAATAGCCAGCGCATCGGCCTGAATCTGCGTTCTTTCGAGCAGTTCCTGCGTTCGCAAGGTGCGCAGTAAAACATCCAGACGCGGCTCAACAATCAGCGACAACCGATCAAGCGCATACAGTTCGCGCTCGCTAAAGCTATTGAACGAGGCAAACTCGATCACGGCCATCTGCGCGCCGCCCAACTGAAGTGGCAGCACAACCAGATTGAGCGTGGCATCAGCCCGATCGGTTACAACCAAAGGCCAGGACGAGGCAGGGACTCCATTGACTGACATTGGCTTTTGAGCAGACCGGGCCTGAACCAACAGACGCTCCGCCACCTGCGCGCGCGCAGCGCCTTGCTCTTCGGTCAGGCCATAGCCACCGATATAAACAAACTCGCCGCCTGCTTCGCGTTCCAGATAGAACGCTGCCCGCTCGCAACGCAGCATCGGCGCTGCTGCGACCAGCAGTTGCTCGGCAAATCCGGCCAGGCTTTCCTGTTTTTGCATGACATTTGCAATGTATAACCAGCCTTCCGTGGTCCACTGCTGATCCTGCAACCGACTCGCAAGATTGTTGTACGCAACGGCAATCAGGTCGATCTCGTCCTTTCCGGCAACGCTGACACGTACCGAGAGATCATTCCCGGCGGTAGCCTGGCGCATCGCCGCGTTAACCCGGCCAATCTTGCGATTGAGTTGTCGTAGCATGCCGTACGCCCAAGCCGTACCAAGCAATACCGCAAGCGCCAGAATGGACCCGGTCACCAGATAGGCCCGCATTTGATTGCGATGTGCGTTTTCGAAATTGGCTTTGGCCACGCGCAATTGCAAATCAATCAACTGATCGATGCTGGCGAAAACCTGCGCAAAGTTGTCCTCCAATTCGCCATGTTCCAGCTCAGTCAATCCCGCACTGTTTTTCGCGGTTATGAGCGAGTCCAGTCTGGCCAATGTGCCGTCGGCCGCGTCCATGCTCAGACTGGTCTGCGCCACCAGTTTTTTTTCTTCGTCAGTCAACGCAGTTTTGAGATAAGTATCCCATCGGGCATGAATCGAGATTTTTGCCTGCCGAATGCTCGCCTGGGCCACGTCCCAGTCGATCTTTCCTGCTCCTAGTTTGTGAACGACCTCCAGCGCATGCTTGGCATACAGATCTTCAATGCGCTTAAGCTCGGCCAGGCTGGTTACCCGGTCGTTGTAGGTCGTTTCAAAATCAGACTGGATAGAGGCTACCCGGTAGACGTTATTTCCGCCTTGCACGAGCATCAGAAAAAGGCCGCCAAACAGCAGCATCAGCAGCTTGGCCCGAATCGTCATTTCCGAGTTTATTTTGGTCAATTTCAATTTAGTGCTCTCATTCATAAACTTGGTCAGGAAATGCTCAATTCAAATAAATTCGAGATATCGCACACCGTGCAATATCCGTTGGCGACAACAACAGATTGTTTGGCTACCCTTTCAAATCGGCCAATTCACAGTGCCGGGTGAATCTGGATAGCTGGATCGGCTTGATTGCCGCTTGCCCTGACCCTAAGCCAGGCCGGGAGCACTAAGCGCCCGGATTTCTGATCCATCAAGCGATCAGCCGCTATGCCGCACGGCGGGTACACTCGCCACTCGCTGGAGGTGCCATCGCGCTTGACGGATCGAGGAAATGTCTCGTCGCCATGAGGCGCTCTTTTTTACATTCCGGATGACTATTGGGCGCCAATAATCGTTATCCTGTTTGCTTTGCAAACAGCCTGCAATGCACTGCAATTCGCTATCAGCCGAACAGTCCGTTTTCTATTTTCAAGAACAGATTTCTGAAAATAACATCATCCGGAATTTCAAATCTGAGCAAAGCTGAGCATTGTAAATAACGCCAATAAACCCGAAAAAAAAGCAGCCTTCCGGACGGAAGGCTGCAATCAGACATAGCGCGATGTTATCGCGTCGGTCAGTTGGATCAGGGCATAAGCCCCACCCTGATTGGGTTACGAATCAGGGATTCGTGGATCTGCGGCATGCATTCACAAACCTGGCTGCTCACATCCTCATAAATCGTTCTCAGAACGCCTCGCCCGGCACGCGCACCCAGCCTTCCATCAACACGCGAGCACTTCGGCTCATGATTACTTTGGTCACGGTCCACTCCCCGTTGAGCTGGCTTGCCTGTGCACCAACCCGCAAGGTACCGGAAGGATGACCAAAGCGCACGGCCTGGCGCTCGCCCCCACCCGCGGCGAGATTGACCAATGTGCCTGGGATGGCGGCGGCGGTACCGATGGCCACGGCGGCAGTGCCCATCATGGCGTGGTGCAGCTTGCCCATTGATAGTGCACGTACCAGCACATCAATGTCCGCAGTAGCGACCGGCTTGCCGCTGGATGAGAGGTAAGCCTTCGGTTTTGCAACGAAGGCGACTTTCGGCGTGTGCTGACGCGTGGCGATCTCGTCCAGGTTCTGGATCAACCCCATGCGCAGCGCGCCGTGAGCGCGGATGGTTTCAAACATCTGCAGCGCTTTGGCGTCACCGTTAATGGCATCCTGCAGTTCAGTGCCGGTGTAGCCGATTGCTTCAGCCTCGACAAAAATGGTCGGGATGCCCGCGTTGATCAGCGTGGCTTTCAGCGTGCCAACGCCGGGTACTTCCAGATCATCCACCAGATTACCGGTGGGGAACATCGAACCGCCGGCACCGTCTTCTTCTGCTGCCGGGTCGAGGAATTCCAGCTGTACTTCTGCTGCGGGAAAAGTGACGCCATCGAGTTCGAAGTCACCGGTTTCCTGCACCGCGCCGCCGGTAATCGGCACGTGCGCAATGATGGTCTTGCCGATATTGGCCTGCCAGATCCGGACGGTGGCGATACCGTCATGCGGAATACGCGCTGAGTCGACCAGTCCACCCGAAATGGCGAATGAACCCACCGCCGCCGACAAATTGCCGCAGTTGCCGCTCCAGTCGACGAAGGCCTTATCGATAGACACCTGGCCAAACAGATAGTCGACATCGTGATTGGGGCGGTTACTCTTGCTGACGATCACAGTCTTGCTGGTGCTGGAAGTCGCGCCACCCATGCCGTCAATCTGCTTGCCGTATGGGTCGGGGCTACCGATCACGCGCATCAGCAAAGCGTCACGCGCAGCGCCGGGCTGCTGCGCGGCTTCGGGCAAATCTTGCAAACGGAAGAACACGCCCTTGCTGGTGCCGCCGCGCATATAGGTGGCGGGAATCTTGATTTGAGGTTGATATGCCATTGCATTGCCTTATTGCCAAAGCCGGACGGCGCATCGCTACGGCGCCCGGCTTGTGGTTGAGTCAGCCCATCAGACGGTCTCTGCCGCCGATTCAAGGAAGTCCTGCGCAAAACGCTGCAGCACCCCGCCCGCTTCGTAGATTGCGACTTCTTCATCACTGTCGAGGCGGCAGGTCACCGGCACTTTGACCATTTCGCCATTCTTGCGATGAATCAGCAGCGTCAGCGTGGCGCGCGGCGTACGTGCGCCGGTCACGTCGTAAGTCTCGGTACCGTCGAGTGCCAGCGTTTTGCGATTGACGCCCGGTTTGAACTCCAGCGGCAGCACGCCCATACCGACCAGGTTGGTACGGTGAATGCGCTCGAAGCCTTCGGCCATGATGACTTCGACACCCGCCAGGCGCACACCCTTGGCCGCCCAGTCACGCGAGGAACCCTGGCCGTAGTCAGCGCCAGCCACGATGATCAGTGGCTGCTTGCGTTCCATATAAGTTTCGATGGCCTCCCACATGCGCATCACTTCGCCTTCCGGCTCCACGCGCGCTAACGAACCTTGTTTCACCGTGCCATCGGCGTTCAGGACCATTTCGTTGAACAGCTTGGGGTTGGCGAAAGTGGCGCGCTGTGCCGTCAGATGATCGCCGCGGTGGGTAGCGTAGGAATTGAAATCTTCCTCCGGCAAGCCCATTTTGGTCAGATATTCGCCCGCCGCGCTGCTCGCCATGATGGCGTTGGACGGTGACAAGTGATCTGTGGTGATGTTGTCCGGCAACACCGCCAGCGGGCGCATGCCTTTGAGCGTGCGTTCGCCCGCCAAGGCGCCTTCCCAGTACGGCGGGCGGCGAATGTAAGTGCTCTTCGCGCGCCAGTTATACAGTGGAGTGACCTGCTCGCCGCTGTCGGCTTGCGGGGCAAACATCGGCACATAGACCTGGCGGAACTGCGCAGGCTTGACGGCGCTTTTTACGACCGCGTCGATTTCTTCATCGGCGGGCCAGATGTCTTTCAGGCGAATTTCTTTGCCGTCGACCACACCGAGCACATCTTTTTCGATATCAAAGCGCATGGTGCCCGCAATGGCGTAGGCCACCACCAGCGGCGGTGAAGCCAGGAACGCCTGCTTGGCGTACGGGTGAATGCGCCCGTCGAAGTTGCGGTTGCCAGACAGTACGGCCGTCGCGTAAAGGTCACGGTCGATGATTTCCTGCTGGATGCTTGGTTCGAGTGCACCGGACATGCCGTTGCAGGTGGTACAGGCGAAGGCAACGATGCCAAAACCAAGTTGTTCCAGTTCTGGCAGCAAACCGGCTTCTTCCAGATAAAGTTGTACCGTTCTGGAGCCAGGCGCCAGCGAGGTCTTGACCCACGGCTTGCGGCTAAGGCCCAGGCGGTTGGCATTACGCGCCAGCAGACCGGCAGTGATCACATTGCGCGGGTTGCTGGTGTTGGTACAGCTGGTGATGGCGGCGATGATCACCGCACCATCCGGCATCAGGCCAGCGGCCTCTTCGGCGCGGGCCTTGTCGAGGTCGACGGCAATACCGCGTTCGGCCAGCGCCGAAGTGGGCAGGCGCTTGTGCGGGTTGGACGGGCCGGCCATATTGCGCACCACGCTCGACAAATCAAAGTGCAACACGCGTTCGTATTCAGCGTTTTCAAGGCTATCGGCCCACAGGCCAGTATGCCGGGCGTACAGCTCGACCAGCCGCACCTGCTCTTCCTCGCGCCCGGTGAGCTTGAGGTAGTCGATGGTCTGCTGATCGATAAAGAACATCGCCGCCGTGGCACCGTATTCAGGGGCCATATTGGAGATGGTGGCGCGGTCGCCCAGCGTCAGCGCTGCAGCGCCCTCACCGTAGAATTCCAGATATGCGCCAACGACCTTTTCTTTGCGCAGGAACTCGGTCAGCGCCAGCACCACATCTGTGGCGGTAATGCCAGGCTGCGGTTTGCCAGACAGTTCGACGCCAATGATGTCGGGCAAGCGCATCCACGAGGCACGGCCGAGCATTACGTTTTCGGCTTCCAGCCCGCCAACGCCAATGGCGATCACGCCCAATGCGTCAACGTGCGGGGTGTGGCTGTCGGTGCCAACCAGCGTATCGGGGAAGGCCACGCCATCTTTGGCATGAATCACCGGGCTCATCCGCTCCAGATTGATCTGGTGCATGATGCCGTTGCCCGGCGGGATCACCTCGACATTCTTGAAAGCCTTTTTGGTCCAGTCGATGAAATGGAAGCGATCTTCGTTGCGGCGATCTTCAATCGCGCGGTTCTTGACGAAGGCTTCGGGGTCGTAGCCGCCACATTCAACCGCCAACGAGTGGTCGACGATCAACTGCACTGGCACGACCGGATTAACTTGTGCGGGGTCACCGCCCATGTCGGCAATGGCGTCACGCAGACCGGCCAGATCGACCAGCGCGGTCTGACCAAGGATGTCGTGACAGACCACGCGGGCCGGGAACCACGGAAAATCCAGCTCGCGTTTACGTTCAATCAGCTGCTTTAGTGAGTCGGTCAGCGTGGCAGGCGAACAGCGGCGGACCAGATTTTCAGCCAGTACGCGTGAGGTATAGGGGAGCTTGTCATAAGCGCCAGGCTGGATCGCCTCAACCGCAGCACGCGTATCGAAGTAGTCCAGCTGGGTGCCTGGCAGAGGTTTGCGGTGTGCAGTATTCATGGCGTAGGCAGACTATAGAGTTGTGGCCAAGGGCAAGAAAGGGGGCAACGGCCCCCTCTGCATTCAGAATCAACGCTGTTCGATCGGCACGTAGGCCAGATCTTCCGGCCCGGTGTAATTGGCCGAAGGACGGATGATCTTGCCGTCCTGACGCTGTTCGATGACGTGCGCGCTCCAGCCCGAGGTTCGCGAAATCACGAATAGTGGTGTGAACATTGCTGTCGGCACGCCCATCATGTTGTAGCTTACCGCGCTGAACCAGTCGAGATTGGGGAACATCTTCTTCACGTCCCACATCACCGACTCCAGGCGTTCGGCGATATCAAACATCTTGCTGTCGCCCACGGCTTTGGACAGCTCACGCGCCACACCCTTGATCACCTTGTTGCGCGGGTCGGCGATGGTGTAAACCGGGTGACCAAAACCAATCACCACTTCCTTGCGCTCAACACGGGCGCGGATGTCGGCTTCTGCTTCGTCCGGGCTTTCGTAGCGCTGCTGGATCTCGAACGCGACTTCGTTGGCGCCACCATGCTTGGGACCACGCAGTGCGCCAATCGCGCCCGTGATGCAGGAATACATATCCGAACCCGTGCCAGCGATAACGCGGCCTGCAAAGGTCGAGGCGTTGAACTCGTGCTCGGCGTACAGGTTGAGAGATGTGTGCATTGCCCGCACCCACAACTCGCTTGGCTTCTGGCCGTGCAACAAGTGCAGGAAGTGACCACCGATAGTGTCATCGTCGGTTTCCACATCGATACGTTTGCCGTTGTGGCTGAAGTGATACCAGTAGAGCAGCATGGAGCCGAAGGACGCCATCAGGCGGTCAGCGATTTCGCGCCCGCCCGGCGTGTTGTGGTCGTCTTTTTCCGGCAGTGTGCAACCCAGCGCCGAAACGCCGGTACGCATCACATCCATCGGGTGGGCCGACGCAGGCAGCGCTTCCAGCACGGCTTTCACCGATGCAGGCAGGCCGCGCATGGCCTTGAGTTTTTGCTTGTAACCGGTCAGCTCGGCCTTGTTGGGCAGCTTGCCGTGCACCAGCAAGTAAGCGACTTCTTCAAATTCGCAATGCTCGGCGATATCGAGGATATCGTAGCCGCGGTAATGCAAGTCGTTACCGGTGCGCCCTACGGTACACAGCGCGGTATTGCCAGCGGTCACGCCGGACAGAGCAACCGATTTCTTCGGTTTGAGCGGAGTTGGAGTTGCTACGTCATTCATTGCCGTTGCTCCCTTGCAGGTCGTCTCGATAGATCAAGAAAAAACAGATTGTTAAGTTCAGAGAGGTTGGCCGGAGGGGTTTCACAGTCCGGCCGACCATCATGTGCAATCACTTTTGTGTGGCGGCTTCACCGGCGAACAGCGCATCGAGCTTCTGTTCGAAGGCGTGGTAACCCAAGTGCTGATAGAGGTCGGCACGGGTCTGCATGGTGTCGAGCACGTTGGCCTGAGTGCCATCGCGCTGGATTGCCTGATAGACATTCAACGCGGCCTGGCTCATCGCACGAAACGCCGAGAGCGGATACAGCACCAAGCCAACGTCAGCGGAAGCCAGTTCATCAGTGGTGAACAGCGGCGTCGCGCCGAATTCAGTGATATTGGCAAGAATCGGCACTTTGACCGCAGTCGCGAAGCGGCGGTACATATCCAGACTGGTCATCGCTTCGGGGAAGATCATGTCGGCACCGGCTTCAACACACGCCACGGCGCGTTCGATTGCCGCATCCAGCCCTTCGACCGCCAGCGCATCAGTGCGTGCCATGATCACAAAGCTGTTGTCACGACGGGCATCGACTGCCGCCTTGATGCGGTCGACCATTTCGCCCTGCGTCACAATCGCCTTGTTCGGGCGATGGCCGCAGCGCTTGGCTTGCACCTGGTCTTCGATATGCACAGCTGCAGCACCGGCTTTTTCCACGGCCCGCACGGTGCGGGCGATATTGAAAGCGCCGCCCCAGCCGGTATCGATATCGACCAGCAATGGCAGTTCGGTGACATCGGTGATGCGCCGGATGTCGATCAACACGTCTTCCGGCTGGGTGATGCCCAGATCGGGAATGCCGCAACTGGCTGCGGCAACACCACCGCCAGACAAATAAAGCGCCTTGAAGCCGCTATGCTCGGCAAGGCGGGCACTGTAGGCGTTGATGGCACCGACCACTTGCAGTGGATGTTCGGTCTGGACCGCCGCGCGAAAGCGGGAACCTGGTGAAGACATTCGCATTTCCTTTATCTAATAACCGCCTGTACATGATGTGCATTTGGGCCGCATCTCACTGCCATGCGACACAAGCAACCCTATACCTGGCACCAAAACAGACAAGCGTTTGCATGCAGAATCAGGGCAGGAAAATCGCATCCTTGCGGGACTGAAAACCCGCCATCCCGATTCCAGTGCGACCTGGCTATTGATCATTCATAAGCGGGCTATTTGATGGCGCAGCCCGGATAAGCGGCTGAGGAATCAAGTGATATCAATGTAGCTGACAAAAGTTGCCAAAGCCCCCCTCTAGTACAGGGGGTTTTGGTAGCGACAGAGCCGTATCCGCCCCCACTCCTGCACCTCACCGGGTGTACTGCAAATCCGTGACCAGGACAGCCACAGGCGGGCCTTGGACATTGGAGCAGGAGTGGCATGCTGGCGTTCACAACCAGCAGCACCGGACACCGATTCAGCCGATGAAAGAGCGGCCGATTCGATGTCCGCACTGGTGCAAAGAATGTATTAAAAGTCGCCCGGAACCGGGCGACTGTATGGCTGGTTTAGAACGTGGTTTTAAAGGTCAGCGACACGGTATCGCGATCGCTCAACAGACTCATCAGCCCGGCATACGAGGTGATGGTGCCGTTAGCAGCGGTCCGGTAAGGCCCGAAGAACGAGGTGTACTTCAAGCTGAACTCGTATTTCGATTTCACCATTGCGGTTAAACCGGTCGACCAGTTCCCCGTATGTTGATTGCCGCCCAGCGGAACTGCCGACTCACCCTTCAGACCATCCGAAAAGCTGGTTGGCATGGACAGATCGACGCCGGTAAAGACCTGGGTCCAGGCGGGTGCAACAAACAGGTTGATACCGAAAAAGTCCTTGGTGGAGCGGTCGATCCCGGTATATGCCGGATTGCCACGATACTGCGCATAGCCGCTGGTAACAGACACCAGCCGGTTCCAGGTCAGCTCGGCCTGGACTGTTGCGCGATCAAACAAAGCCGTTTTGCCGAAGACCTTGGTGTCATTGATGGCCAGGTGCAGGGTGTTACCGTACGCACCACCAGTGTCGCCATCTTTAGGCATTGCCGCGATAAAGCCAGGCGTGCCTGCCTTGGCCGGGGCAATGGTCAGGAAAGGCTGACTATTGAGCGGCATATTTTCGCGGTAGCTCAAATCCACTGCCAGCTTGGTGCCCGCGACATCCTTGTTCAGGCTTAGGCCATAGATATCGATGCCCTGGGCAAACGCCACGCTGTATTGCCGGGTGACCGGATTAAGAATCACCGAGTCTGGCAAGGTATCGGAAGTGTTGCGGTAAAACAGGCCGAGCGTGCCGCCAAGCCAGCTTGGAGACCATTTGGCGTAGAGGCCATAGTCGCCGGAGCTGTCTGGCGTCAGATCTTTGCCATGTTTGGCCAGCAGGCCGCCAGGCAGATAGGCTGACTCGCCACCATTGAGCGCAAGGTCATACATGCCCAGGTAAGAACCTGCCTCCGGGAAGCGCGAATGCTCCCAGTCCAGATAGTACTGCGCGCCAAATTTCCATTCCGGCGAGACCACATAATCAGCGGTAAGCTGATTGCGCGGCAGGTAAACCTCTTTTTGCTCATTGCGCGGAATGGTAAACAGCTTGCCAAGGTCCATGGCGAACTGGCCATAGTCGATGCCATGCAGCAGCGTTTGTGTACCGCTGCCCCACACCTGCAAACTCTTACCTGCCGTGACATTGAGCTTCTGGTCCGTGCCGATATCGAAGTTGCTGAAAGCGTAGGCTTCCAGCAATTCGCCCGACGCGCCGTGCGCGTAACGGTCGGTATAGTCGCTCAGGCCAAGGGCGGGCTTGCCATTCACCAGGTGATTGGGCGTCGGGTTGGGGTTATCCAGATTGTTGTAGGCAGCGTCGTACCAGGCCGCACCACTGACACGGAACCCCATCTTGTGCTGATAGCTGAAGTCGAACGCGCTAAACAGATCAAGCCGTTCTGACGTCATCTGCCCCTTGTCAAAGTTCAGGTCGCCATCGTTGTAGTTCGGGCTGCTGGTGATGTGCGGATCTTGCGCAGAGACGCGGTTCGCCAGGTTCACCTTGACGGTGTTGTCCCAATTCACCGAGATATCGCTGTTACCGGTATCAAACTTGTAGGCCTGAGCCGGCATGGCAGTCAGGGCGGCTGCTGTGGCGGCCGCCAATACGGACAATTTGCTCACGAACCCCTTAGATTTCTTCGACATATCTCCCCCACTCATTTTAATGTTCAAGTTATATCTGGACTTCTACATCTTGATGGGACTGCAGAGCCGCCATCAGCCGAGCTCCTGTGAGCATTTGAATTTCAGTTGCCGTTACCCCCGGAGCGAGCTCGATCAGTTGCAAACCATTCGGGGTCACATCGATCACCCCCAGGTCCGTGATAATCCGGTTCACTACAGCGCAGCCAGTCAGCGGCAGCGCGCATTGCTTCAGAATTTTGTGTTCGTTGCCCTTGGCGACGTGCTCCATCAGCACCACCACGCGGCGGGCGCCAGCCACCAGATCCATCGCCCCACCCATGCCCTTGACCAGCTTGCCGGGGATCATCCAGTTGGCCAGATCGCCGGTTTCGCTCACTTGCATGGCCCCGAGAATGGCCAAGTCGATATGGCCACCGCGAATCATTGCAAACGAGTCCGCGCTGGAAAAATACGAAGACCCGGGCAAGGCCGTGACGGTCTGTTTGCCCGCGTTGATCAGGTCTGCATCCACCTGATCGTCAGTCGGAAAAGGTCCGATACCTAACAGGCCATTTTCGGATTGCAGCCATACGTCCATTCCTTGCGGGATGTGGTTGGCAACCAGCGTCGGCAGACCAATCCCGAGGTTTACGTAGAAACCGTCCTGCAGTTCCTGTGCTGCACGCGCCGCCATTTCATCGCGAGTCCATGCCATGTCTGTGCTCCTAGCCTTGTACGGTGCGTTGTTCAATGCGCTTTTCAGGCGTCGCATTGATCACGATGCGATCAACGTAAATGCCCGGCAGATGGATTTCGTCCGCGGCCAGCGCGCCGATCTCGACCAGTTCCTCGACTTCCACCACAGTGACGCGGCCAGCCATGGCACAGACCGGATTGAAGTTGCGTGCGGTCTTGTTGAACATCAGGTTTCCAGCCTTGTCGGCCTTCCACGCCTTGACCAGCGCCACGTCCGCAGTCAATGAATGCTCGAGGATGTGCGGCACGCCATTGAACTCGCGCACTTCCTTGCCTTCGGCGACCATCGTGCCCACGCCAGTACGGGTGAAGAAGGCCGGAATCCCCGCGCCGCCAGCGCGCAGCTTCTCGGCCAGCGTGCCTTGCGGGGTGAATTCGAGCTTTAGTTCGCCGCTCAGATACTGGCGTTCAAACTCTTTATTGCCGCCGACATAGGACGAAATCATCTTGCTGATCTGGCGTGTGGTCAGCAGTTGACCCAGCCCGAAGTCATCGACGCCAGCGTTGTTGCTGATACAAGTGAGATCACGCGCGCCGCTGTCGCGCAGTGCGGTAATCAGCGCTTCGGGAATACCGCAAAGCCCAAATCCGCCGACAGCGAGCGTTTGTCCGTCGCGCACGATTCCGATCAGAGCGGCTTGCGCGCTCGGATAGAGTTTGTTCATGGCATCAATCCAGTGAGTGGTAGTCGCTGCTACATCGAGTTGAGCGCGGGATAACTGAGCGCGTGCTGCATTGCTGCGAGCAAGGTTTCCGGCGGCAGTGCGCCGGACAAGGTGAACTGCTGGTTGAACACAAAACTGGGCACACTGCCCACACTGCGGCGGGATGAAGACTGCGCGTCTGGTTCTGGCGCAGCCTCACTGATCGGCGTGCCAAGACAATCTGCAACCGCTGCGCCATCGAAACCGTATTTGATTCCCAGCCGGGTCAGCAGCGCGTGGTCGCCAATATCCTCGGCATCTACAAAGTAACCTTGCAGCAGCCGTTCAATCAGCGCTTCCTGCTGTTGTGCGCTGCCGTGCTTGCCCACGAAATGAATCAAGCGGTGTGCGGCCTGCGTACTGGGCATAACGGTGATTTCCCCGAACGCAAAGTCGATCCCCGCCAGACGGCCAGCGCGCTGCACCTGAACCCGCCGCGCGGCCACTGCTTCATGGCTGCCCAGGCGCTGCACATAAAATTGCAGATAGGGCAGCCCTTGGGCCAGTACATCGGGCAGCAGCATGTGCGAGCGCCAGATCATTTCGACCTCGACATCCGGATTGAGCTTGTTCAATTGGGCAATGGCAGTGCTCAAATGACGCTTCCCGATCAGGCACCAAGGGCAAATCAGGTCAAAAAAGAATTCGATAACCAAGGGCGTCTTCATACACGGGTCACAATAAGGAGCAAGGGCACAGCGATTGAGCGGTGTCGATATTGGTTCACTGCGGAGCAACAGCACTGTCGAGCTGGCAGAGGTCACGAATCAACGTTTGTGCCTGCGGCCACTCGCCAAATCCTGCTGCCGGGTTTAAATGCCCAACCGGGCCGATTAGCTCTACACGACTACCCCAGGCCTCAGCCATCGCAATAATGCGTTCAAGCTTGCCCAGCGGATCGTTACTGCTGGCCGCCACAATTGAGGCAAAAGGCAGTTTGCTGCGTGGAACGGGCAACCAGCCGTTGGCGGCGATTGAATGACTGTCCGGGTAACCGGCTGGCATCGGAGATTCCAGATCGGCGGGAGCCGCCAGCAATGCGCCCAGAATGGGACGCTGATGCTGGCTGGCCCACTGAACCGTGATCATGCAACCCGCACTGTGTGCCACCAGCACAATCGGCCCTTCGATTTCACTGACAACCTGCTGCAACGCGGCTACTCGGGCGGCGCAACTCAGTTTGTCGTGTTCCAGCGGCGGCACCGAGCGCACCTTGTGACCAGCTTGATGCAGCTTTTCTTCGAGCCGGGTTTGCCAATGTTCTGGCACGTGGTCGCGCAGCCCCGGAACAATCAAAACGGTGGGCGATGTGCAGTGGCTCATGATGTGATTCTCATTTCTCACGTGATTCGGTTAAATCCGGGCTTTGGCGCGCATGGCGTCCAGATAAGCCAGATCGTGTGAGTATTTGCGTTTGGCGATCACGAACACCGCAGTAGCCAGCAAGCCGATAAAGAGAATGACGCGCAGTGCAACCAGCAGCCCCACTTTGTCGGCAATCAGCCCGGTTACAAACGGCCCTGGCGCCAGGCCCAGCAGGTTATTGGCCAGAGTCAGCGTGGCAAATGCCGTGGCATGGATGGAGGTTGGAGTCAGCCCGGCCACCATGGCACCGGCCGGACCAGATGTACCCGCCACCAGAAAGATGCCCAAGCCAAGCAACACCAGTTGCAGCGGACCAGCTGGAATCTGCAATGCCAGCGACAAGAACGTGAACGAGACCAGGCAAAACGCGATGGCGAAGGTCAGTTTGCGTGACGGGTTATTGCGGCTGAAGCGATCGGTAATGCCGCCACAGAACACCATGCCCACACCGGCGATCAGCAAGAACATCGCCGCAGTCACCCCGGCCTTGTCGGTCGGCATGGCGTAATAGCGGTTCAGATAACTTGGCATCCAGGCCAGGATGGCGCCCATCAGGAAGAACTGCAGGCCGCTGCCCACGTAGACACACTTGACCGTGCGGGTGGAGAACAAGCTGGGCAGCATGGCGCGCCAGCTGATGCGCGCTGCGGCGGCTTCTTTGGCCTCGGTCGTGACTTCAGACTTTTGCTGCGCCAGACGCTGTTCAGTCACCACCAGGCGGTAAATGCTGACCAGCACCAGACCGAACAGAGCCATGATGCCAAACGACCAGCGCCAGCCCATATGTACGGCGATCACGCCGCCGATCCCCATGCCCAACACCGAACCGAAGGCACCGCCGGCCATAAAGGCACCGGTCAAGGTCGAACGCATGTTGGCGGGAAAAATACTCAGGATCAATGCGATACCAACACTGCCGTAGGCGGCTTCACCCAAACCAACAAAGAAGCGCGCGACCAGCATTTCGCCGTAGTTGTTGGCCAGCGCACAGCCCAATGTGGCGAGTCCCCAGACGGCAGCCATCACCGTAATGCTTTTGACGCGGCCCCAGCGGTCTGCCAGCAAAGACAAGGGGAAAGTCAGCAGGCCAACCATCAGCGCTACCACGCCACTGAGCGAACCCAGTTGCGTATCGGACAATCCCCATGCCGCTTTAAGCAACGGAAAAACCGCATTCAAGACCTGGCGCGACATGTAGTCAGACAACAGCAGGCCAAAGGTCAGAGCAAAAACGACCCAGGCATAAGTACGAGAAACCGATGGTGCTTCCTGATAATCCGCGACCATGGCATTAGCGATATTCATTCCCAAAATGCTGCCCTCCAGATTGTCTGTGGATCGTTATCGGGCCGGGCCAAAGCGTCGTTGAACTGCCTTGGCCCCAGGCGCCCTTATTTACGCAGCGGCACGTTCTTTTCGCCCGACTTGCGATTTGGCGCCATGCCGTTTTCGGCCAGCGTCTGCTCAACGGTGTCGTACTGCACGCCAATCTTGTAAATGGCACGTGCTTCCTTGCCATTGGCCACTTCCCGGCCAAGTTCATGGGCAACGCGCACGCATTGCTGAATCTGCTGCACCGAACTCATGCGCTTGCCGTGCTGGTCGATGATGGTGTCTTCAATGCCGCAACGTGGGTGCAGGCCCATCGCCATTGCCATCATGTTGAAGGGCAGAACGTTCTTCAGCAGCGATTCGGCGGTCAGCGTGCAACCTTCTGGCGCACGATGGATGAAGTTGAAGAAGTTGAACGGATTCGGGCCATCAAAGCCGCCCCCGATGCCAATCCATGTCAGGTTCAGCGGACCTTTGTACGCACCTTTACGCACCAGACGGTCCAGCGTTTCCAGCGCGTGGATACCGGTCAGCTGAAAATGCGGCTGGATGCCAGATGCCGCCAGTCGACGCAGATGCTCTTCAACCCATGCCGGGCCAGCGGGCACGGTCATTTCGCTGTAGGCGGCCTTCAACCCTGGGTTAGCCAGCGAGGTGCCTTCCAGGTATTCCGGATAGAGCAACTCCATGATGTTCATTTGCGTGGTGTTGATCGCTACGGTCACCTGGTCTGGCTTGGGCAACAGGTCCGCCAGCATGTGGCGGGTGTCATCAGACAACCACTTGGCCGCCTGGCCATCGTCTTCCGGCGCAAACGAGATCGAACCGCCCACCTGGATGATCATGTCGGGCACGGCATCACGCACACCGGCGATCAGTTCATTGAATTTGGACAGGCGCTTGGAGCCTTTGCCGTCGAGTTCACGCACATGCAAATGCAGCACGGTGGCACCGGCTTCATAACAGTCGACGGCCTTTTGTACCTGCTCTTCCATGGTGACCGGGATGTCTTCGGGGAAGTCTTCCGGTGCCCACTCCGGGCCGTACGGCGCCACGGTGATGACGACTTTGTCCTGGTTTTCTGGATGCAGTGAATCGTCTAGAAATTGCATGGTGTATCCCTCTTCTTGCGTCGGTTATTTGTTTTCAGGTGGCTTGAGTACGTGCCTGACCCATCGGTCAGGCAGCTGGCTAAAACGGTTTGTCGCCGACGATGCCTGCCCGCTCCATTTTGCGATGGCATGGCGGGTAGTCCATCACCGCGTAATGCTGGGTGGACCGGTTGTCCCAGATGGCCACGCTGTTGGGTTTCCAGCGCCAGCGCACCTGGTATTCGGGGATGTAGGCCTGGCTGATCAGATAGCGCAGCAGGTCGCTTGCACCCGGATTGGCATCCTGGCCGTAGCGCACGTTGGCTGCGGTGTGGTAGTTGGTGATATGCGTGGTGAACGCATTCACATTCAGGATTTTTTCGCCGGTTTCGGGATGCGTGCGCACCACCGGGTGCTCCGCATCGGGAAATCTATCTTTGAGCGCCAGGCGTTTTTCGATTGGCAAGGCCGCGCCAAAACTGGCTTCAATGCTATGGCGAGCGCGCAATCCGGCGATCCTGGTTTTGATCTCGTCGGGCAGCTTTTCGTAGGCCAGCACCATGTTGGCCCACATGGTGTCGCCACCCACTGGCGGGCATTCCACGCAGCGTAGTACAGCACCGAACTGCGGCGTTTCGCGCCAGGTGGTATCGGAATGCCAGGCATTCTCGTAGCGATCGTTCGGCTGCTCCGGGTTCTTGTAGATCCGCACCAAGCCGGGGTATTCCGGGTCGCTGCCGACGACTGGATGATCCTCCAGGTCGCCGAAGCGACGCGCAAACGCGACGTGGTCAGCGCGTGAGATATCCTGGTCACGCAAGAACAGCACACGGTGCGTCAGCAGCGCGGCGCGGATTTCGGCAAACAGTCCGTCATCGTGAACGGCATCGGCCAGGCTGACGCCAGTCAGTTCGGCACCCAGTGCATAAGTCAGTTGTTCGATACGCATGAGATTGGCTCCTTGGCCCGGATCAGATGACGAACACCGATGAGCCGGTCGTCTTGCGTGTTTCGAGATCGTGATGCGCCTGCGCGGCGTGTTCGAGCGAGTAGCGTTGATTGATCTCGATCTTGATCCGGCCAGCCGCAACGTGGCCAAACAGTTCAGCGGCCAGTTCGTCTTTTTCTGCGGGATCAGCGATGTAATCCGCCAGGGCCGGGCGGGTCAGATAGAGCGAGCCCTTCATCGCCAGCAGTTGCGGATTGAACGGTGGAATCGGGCCAGAGGCCGTGCCAACGCAAACCATCAGGCCACGGCGCTTGAGCGAATCAAGCGATGCTTCGAAGGTATCTTTGCCCACGCTGTCGAACACCACGTTCACGCCCACGCCATTGGTCAGTTCACGCACGCGCTTGGCGACGTCTTCCTGGCTGTAATTGATGGTGTGGTCGCAACCATGAGCGCGGGCAATTTCTGCCTTGGCTTCGCTCGACACCGTACCAATCACGGTCAGGCCGAGGATCTTGGCCCACTGCGCCACAATCAGCCCAACGCCACCGGCAGCGGCATGCAACAGAATGCTGTCGCCTTGTTTGAATGGATAAATGCGGCGCATCAGATAAGCAGAAGTGAGGCCACGCATGGTCATGGCGGCGGCTGTTTCGCAACTGATTCCTTCCGGCAGCTTGATCAGCGGCGCGGCTGCAATCAGTCGTTCGGTGCTGTAGGCGCCCAAGGTGTTGATGAAGCCGGTGTAGGTAACACGGTCACCCACGGCGACATTGGTCACGCCTTCACCAATGGCTTCCACCACGCCAGCCGCTTCCACGCCCATGCCGGCGGGCATTGGCACTGGATACAGACCGGAACGGAAATACGTATCAGCAAAGTTGAGCCCGACCGCTTCGTGCCGCAGGCGTACCTGGCCCGCCGCCGGGGCGCCGACCGAGACTTCTTCGTACTTCAAAACGTCCGGTCCACCAGCTTCATAAAAACGAATGGCGTGTGCCATGTTGCTCTCCTGTTATCCATGTGGGCGCTATAGGCTCACACGGTAAAAATTCATCAGATTAAAACAAAGTGTTATATAAAACACATTTGTTATATATTTTTAATATAAATCATTACGGGTGACGGCTAAACCAGATCGGCGATCAGGGTAAACAAGTGCTCGAATTCGGCTGCGGTGCTGCCATCAAAGCGCGGATCATCGTTGCTGGAAAAGACGCATTTGATTTCACCCCAATCTGCTTCAGTCAAATGACGTAGCGCAGCAGGAATGATCACCCCTTCTTCACGCCCCAGGTGTTCCCATACGAATCGGGCGTATTGGGTAACGGCGGTTTTCATCTCGTTCAGCGTCGCTTCGCCTGCCACGTATCGGTCAACAACCAGGGCCAACTCCGCGGTGAGCTCGGCATCTCGTTGATGCTGGTGTTCCAGTTCGTCCAGATCGGCAGAAACCAGATCGGTCCGCTCCCGCAACTTGCGGAAAAGGTATTCACTTTCTTTAGGATGATGCAGGGTCAGCGCAAAGGCCTGGATATAACGAATCATGGACTGCATCAGCGCATGATTTGGTGTATGACCGTGCTCTTGTGCAGTCTGGATCATATAAAGCCATGCGCGCAAAATTGCGGCGAGCGAACGGTGCTGGTCACGAATGATCGCAATGGCCTGAGACGACAAAGTGGACTTGCTGGCCGCCGAAACCAGCACCGGAATGTCGCTGTGCATCAACACTTTGAGCATTTGCGCATCGAGCATGGTGTCGGCGCGGTCGCCCTTGCCATGCAAGGCCATGAAGATCAGATCGCAATCACCGGCACGCGCAGCACTCAAAATAGCCTGTGAGGGATCATCGCTCACGCAACTGCTTGAACTGCACGGCACGCTTTGGGCGCGGGCGGCGGATTCCGCTCTGGCCAGCAACTCACGCGTGCGGTTTTCGTAGACGTAGGTAAACTCGGTCGGTACAGATTGCCGATTGCCTTCTGCCGATCCGAACAGCAAGGTCGCGTGGTCGGGCTGGGCGTGGAAAAAGCTGATGCGGGCATCCAGGGTGCGGGCCAGTTCGACAGCGCGACTGACCGTTTCAATGGAAAGATCGGTATCGTCGATGGGGACAAGCAGGTGACGGTACATGGCAGCTCCAGGCTCAGGCAATCAGGACCTGCACTTTTCCTTCGACCACCCTGACCGGCAGGGTAGGAACAGAAAGTGCGGCGGAAACGTTATTTGCGCCGGTGGTTACGTCAAAGCGCAGGCCATGAGCCGGGCACACCACGGTACGCCCCGAGAAACAACCGCCGGAAAGCGCCGAGCCCATGTGCGGACAGGCATTTTCCAGCGCATGAATGGCGCCATCCACGTTGAACAGAACAACGTCATAGCCGCCGAGGCGTACTGCCAGCGAACGCCCTGGGGCAAGCTGCTCCTGGGCACAGACGTCTTCGTATTTCATGTGGTTATTTCCCGTATGGAGTGAACCCTGAAGCTAGAGTAAATCTAGGAATGTTCCGACGCCCTACTCAGAAAAGGGAGGGAAGAGGGGGGGTTGACCAGGTGGGGGGATTCGACTGATCCTTCATTACGGGCATGGCTATTTCTGGCCCGGTGGTTGAGTGGTTGGGCTGATGGCGTACTGTCAGCCAGACATTGCATTACCTAAAGGCGCAGCCTGATGTCGTCAGAGAGTAGTGGTGCATTCGGCGCCGTAACCGAATTTGTTCTCAAGACCACCCCCCCCAAAGCACCCCGCCATTTGCTGGTCCGTCCCCGGCTGAGCGCCATTGAGGACAGCTTTCGGGAACATCGTTTGATTGTGGTGCAGGCCCCCGCCGGGTTCGGGAAAACCTCCCTGCTGGCGCAATGGCGGCGCGAATATCTGACCCAAGGTGCCGTAGTCGCCTGGCTGCTAGCCGATGGCCGCGATGATCCCTACCGTTTTCTGCAAGGTCTGGTGCATGCAGTCAGAGTGGGGGCGGCGCGGCCAAACTTTGGCCGGTTACTGGTCGAAGGCGCAACCGCAGTGGTGGGAGAACTGGAGGGCGTGACCACCTGGCTGGCCGAACTGGCGATGTCCGCACTGGACCTGGTGTTGTTTATTGATGAAGCCGACCACCTGCCGCAAGCCAGCCTGACGGCATTGACGTACCTGATGCACAACGCCCCCAGCAACCTGCGGGTCGTTGTTGCGGCGCGCAGCGGGATCACCGCCGCTGTCGCTGATCTGGAAGGCTATGGCCAATGCGCAGTGATTGGCGCCGAGACACTGCGTTTTCGGCTGGATGAAACCATTGCGCTGATCCGTAACCGATTCGGCGCCCGCGTCGATGCCGATACCTGTGCGCGTTTGCACGAACTGGCCGAAGGCTGGTCACTCGGTCTGCAGTTGACACTCTCGGCAATGGAACGGGAGAGCGACCCGTTATCTGTGCTTGGTTCTTTATCCAGCAGCGCGGGTGGATTGCGTGACTATTTCGTTGATGGCTTGTTATCAAAGCTGCCCGCCGCTGACCTGACCTTTCTCACCAGCATTGCGCTGGTCGATCAGTTGCACCCAGACCTCTGCGCAGCTTTGAGCAGCCATGAGCACGCAGAAGAACAACTTGCCCGTTTGATGCGGGAAACGCCGATTTTTGTCGCCAGCGAAAATGGTACATGGTGCCGCTTGCATATGCTGGCGCGTGACGTATTGCGGGCGCGATTTGCGCAATTACCGCAGAAAGAACAGGCACAACTACATGGCCGCGCCATGCACTGGCTGGCCGAGCACGGCATGGTGGAAGAAGCGGCAAGACACGCCTACGCGGCGGGCGAATACAGCGTGGCCTTTGCCTTTGCCGAGCGTTGTTTTTACGACGCGGTAAGACAGGGACATCAGGTGGCGGTACTCGACTGGTTCGAGCGCTTGTCCGAAAGTGACCTGGAGCAGCGCCCCCGTTTGCGACTGGCTGCGGCATGGGTACTGGCCCGCAGCGAGCGCCACGATGAAGCAGAAAGACAAGTCGACCGCTTGCTGGCCAACCCCGATATCGATGACGAATTGCGCTATGAATGCGCGCTGATCATGTGCGCAGCGGCTTATTTTGGCGACGATCCCGACCTTTTTGTCGCCATGTTCAAACCCTGGGCTGGCTCGGCTCCCACGCGTGACCCGTGGCTGCTGCAAATTCACGCCAACCGGCTTGCTGGCAACGCCATCCTGCACGGCGACCCGGCGCAGGCACGACGACATCAGCAGCTCGTTCCAGCCTTCGGCGGAGACAGACCCGCCGGCTATGTAGCGCGTTGGGGCGGGCTGATGGTGGGTCTGAGCTATCTGGTCGAGGGCCAATTCCGCCTGGCGGAAGAAGTCTTGCGACCTGCACTGGCTGGCGCTGAACTGGGTCTCGGACGACGCAACCCCTTGTCGTGCATGCTGGCGTCCTTGCTCGCCACGGCGGTCTACGAGCGCGACCAACTCGATGAAGCCGCCGCCTTGCTGGCCAACCGGCTGGACGTGCTGGAACGGACCGGCACCCCGGAAACCGTGATGTACGCTTATCGTGCCGCCGCCCGCGTGGCCGCCGCCCAAGGCAGCGAACATCGCGCTCTGGATCTGCTTGAGGCCATGTACTCCACGGGCGTCGCGCGCAACCTGCCGCGACTGTGTGTGGTCAGCCTGGCCGAACAAATCCGCATTCATGCCGGGCGTTTCCGTTCGGAAACCTGCCGTGCCCTGGTGCAGCGGATCGATGAAATCGTGCAAGCCAACGCGGATCGTGGCCCGTTGTGGCAAAAACTGGTGATCTTCTTCCAGACCCTGTCACATGCTTATGCGGCGTTTTCCGTGCAGAACTGGCGCGGCGCGCTTGAAGATCTAGCCATCGCCGGCCCCCAAGCAGACGCCATGAAGATTGGCCGCTATCGCATCGAAATCATGGCATTGCGAGCATTTGCGCTCGATAACGTCGGTGAAGATGGCGTGCCCTTGATTCGTGAGGCGATGAATCTGGCCCAGACCTTTGGCCTGGCCCGCACCTTGGCCGATGCTCATCCTTCGCTAGCAGACTGGGCGCGGCGGGTAGCGAAAGAAAGTGAGGATGTGGGCGCTGGCGGGCAGATCCCGCGTGCGGCACGCCCACCTGTCGAAAACAAAAACGCCGCCCCGCGTGCGCTACCGAGTATGGGTTTGACCCCCAGAGAGCGAGACTTGCTTGAGCAGCTGGCACGCAATCTTTCGAATAAAGAAATTGCCATTGCCATGTCGGTGAGCGAAGAAACGGTGAAATGGCATCTGAAAAACCTGTTTGGCAAATTAGATGCCGGTTCACGCCGCCAAGTTGTGCGACGGGCGCAACTGTTGGGTTTCCTGGAAGGCGGCGGCGCTACCTAGCCATCAGGCTTGTCCCTTGCCCTGCGACAACACATCACATGCCCATCACATGCTGGCCAACTCAATCTGACAGATCAATCCTGATTAAAAGCCCGCCGTGACGCCAACCCAGCTTTGCCACGGCGGTAAAACGGTGCTAGCGATATTGATTGCGCAAAGCCAGCTTGTTGAGCTTGCCAACGCTGGTTTTGGTCAGTTGTTCAACAAACTCGATCCGTTCCGGAATGGCGTATCTGGAAATAAATCCTTGCGCCGCAAAGTTCTGCAAATGCGTGCGGATATCCTCACCAGACAGTTTGTTGACGAATTCCGGCAGCACCACCACCAGCGCCAGCGGGCGTTCGCCCCATTTGTCATCAGAAACGCCGATGACAGCCGCTTCCATCACCGCCGGGTGACGGCAGATCAACTCTTCCACTTCCAGCGATGACACCCACTCCCCGCCCGTCTTGATGACGTCTTTCATCCGGTCGGAAATCTGCAGATAGCCGCGCGCATCAATATGGCCGATATCCTGCGTGTGCAGCCAGCCGCCGTCCCACAGCTGTTCCGAGGCATTCGGGTTGTTGAGATAACCTTGCGTGAGCCAAGGCGCGCGGATGACGACCTCGCCAGCGGTTTTTCCATCCCGTGGACAAGTATCCATCTGCTCGTTGACGGTTCTCAGTTCGACCAAAGACACCGGGCGACCCGCGCAGAGCCGCGTAGCAATGTCTGTCTCACCTTCGACCAGGTCTTCGCTCATGACTTGCGCCAGCGCCACCACCGGGCAGGTTTCCGACATGCCGTAGCCGGCAAATACATCGATACCGCGCTCAAGCGCCGCCTTGGCCAGACTGGATGTCAGCGCAGAGCCACCAATGATCGCCGTCAGTCCAGACAAGTCGATATCGCGCCCGGCCGGGTCGGACAACAACATGTTCAGGATCGTCGGTACGCTATGCGTGAAGGACACCTTTTCTTTCTCAATCAATTTGAGAATGGTGCCAGCCTGATAGCGCCCCGGATAAACCTGTTTGAGCCCGGCCAACGTCGCGATATACGGCAACCCCCAAGCATGCACATGGAACATGGGCGTCAGCGGCATATAGACATCGCCGCGATGCAGGCCGCCTTGCTGTGGCGCCAGGGCCAAGGTATTAGAGACCGCGAGCGTATGCAGAACCAGCTGCCGATGGCTGAAATACACACCTTTGGGTGTGCCGGTGGTACCGGTGGTATAGAACGTCGTCGCCCGCGTGTTTTCGTCGAAGTCGGGGAAATCAAACTTGTCTGCGCTGCTGCTGAGCAAGCTCTCGTATTCCCCTTCGAAATGAGCAGGAACGGACGCAGATTCGTCAGACAGCAGAATGAATTTCTTGACGCTCGTAAGCTTGGGTTGAATCTCTGCCAGAACGGGCAGGAAGTCCTCATTCACCAACAGCACATCGGCCGCCGCGTGGTTGAGGGTGTACAAGATTTGATCCGGTGACAGCCGCACGTTCACCATCTGCAGCACTGCGCCCAGCATCGGCACCGCGAAGAAACACTCCAGGTAACGGTGGCTATCCCAATCCATCACGGCCACCGTACAGCAGCCCTTCACCCCCAGATTGGTGAGAGCATTGCCCAGGCGGTTGATGCGCAGCGAGAACTCTTTGTAAGTGTGCCGTCGCTTGTCCGCGTAGACGATCTCCTGTTGCGGCGCTACGGCCAGCGGCGTGTGCAACAGCTGCTTGATCAGCAACGGGTAGGTATAAGCGGAGGCCGTAACCGGGATGGTGTTTGTTTCCATAAATACGATGCTTCCTGTCGAACCGTGCGCTCGAGTGGCGTGCTGCCGCAGGATGGTGCGGCCAGGAACATATGACCTCTCCTGAAACCACGCCACTCAAGCTCACTTGAAATCGTTCAAATAGACCAGCCAGCCGTACTGAGCTTGCAATATCGTGCCCCAATCAACCGGGCACGACAGCAAGTTCAGAAACGGCCGATGGCGTCACGCACGCTCGAAAATCGCCGCCACGCCTTGGCCGCCGCCGATGCACATGGTAACCAGTGCATAGCGCCCGCCGATCCGTTGCAGTTCATGCAGCGCCTTGACGGTGATGATGGCGCCGGTCGCGCCCACCGGATGGCCGAGCGAAATGCCGGAACCGTTCGGATTAACCTTCGCCTGATCAAAGCCCAGTTCTTGCGCCACTGCGCAGGCTTGGGCCGCAAACGCTTCGTTCGCTTCAATCACGTCGAGATCAGCAACGGTCAGCCCGGCACGCTCCAGCGCAATGCGGCTGGCTGGCACCGGGCCGATCCCCATATAGGCAGGATCAACCCCGGCATGCCCCCACGACACCAGTCGCGCCAGTGGCTTCAGGCCAAGCGCCTCTACCCGTGCGCCGTCCGCCAGTACTAATGCAGCCGCGCCATCGTTGAGGCCAGAGGCATTGCCAGCGGTGACTGAACCGTCTTTCTGGAACGCGGGCTTCATCTTGGCCAGTTGCTCCAGCGTGGCATCGGCGCGCACGTGCTCATCGGTATCGAAAACCACCGTGCCCTTGCGGCTGGCAATTTCGACCGGGACGATCTGTTCTTTGAAGCGCCCTTCGGCAATTGCCCGAGCGGCGCGTTGCTGGCTTTCCAGCGCCAGCGCATCTTGTGCCTCGCGGCTGATGCCGTAACGGGTCGCGACGTTCTCGGCGGTAATGCCCATATGAATCTGCTGCCACGGGTCATGCAGAATGCCGAGCATGTAGTCGATCATCTGCGCATTGCCCATGCGCGTGCCCCAGCGAGCGCCGGGCATCATGTAAGGGCCCCGGCTCATCGACTCGGCACCGCCGCCGACAGCGATATCAGCATCACCCACCATAATGCTCTGCGCGGCCAGCAAGATCGCCTGCAGGCCAGAACCACACAGCCGGTTGACGTTGAAGGCCGGAGTTTCCTGCGGGATGCCAGCATCCACCGCCGCGACCCGAGATAGGTACGCATCGCGAGTTTCGGTCGGGATTACATTGCCCATCACCACCTGACCCACCGCCGCCGGGTCAACTCCGGCGCGTTCAAGCGCGGCGCGAATCACCGTAGTGCCCAGTTCAACCGGAGCAACATCTTTGAGCGAGCCGCCAAAGGCGCCAATCGCGGTACGGGCAGCGCCAACGACAAAAATTTCTTTTGGATTCATGGATATTCCTCTCGCCTCGCAAGCGCATTACCTGCGACTCGGCTCTATGCGTTATATGACCGATTCGATACTAGAGGCTGTTCCATGAAATTCCCCCCCCTAGTCGCAGGGGGGCGGTACGGAGCCTCCCCGGCACTTCAATTCCCGCCGATACCTCCTACCTTGAGCAACAGAGCGCTTCACGCTCCTGCTCGCGACACCCGGCGTTCCGCGTTCGTCTGTTTCCTGCGTGCATAACGTTTGCGTTTGAGCCCCTTCGGGATCTGGGCCAGCCCAGATACTCCAATATCCGATCAGGGCTTCTGGGGTCAATCAGAAAGGACTGGGGCATATTGCTGCGATAGGTATCGTGATTGCCTATCTCGTATCGCGTGGCGGCGGGATGTAGGTATGTGACCCGCAGCCAGGTACCTCAGCTACTCCGAACGAAACAAAGTCGAAAATATGGAAAGCGGAGTGCAGAGCGAATGTAGTCAAATCGATGCCAGCGTGGCAGCTACCAGTGTTAGCGGACTGCTCGCCAAGGTATCTAGTAACGACGAGGCTGCAGGAAAACTCCGAACTGTGGGTACCGGCGTTCTGGCATCAGTTCGTCAAGGCGCGAAAATTTGGCGGCAAATCAGGGCAGGGAACAGTCTGGTTTTTATGGTCTGTGCCTGCGTCGACGCGGTTTTCGGCACGAATGCATATTCGTGGCCATCTCTTGGGCCCGAAAAAATACGCTACCACCGTCAGCAATTTTTACGTCATGCGCCGAGGCCAACCCCTCAGGCGGGTAAACCGTTTTGTCCTAATTGAATAGGAGGTCAACAACATGCCAACGCAATCAGAACGCAGGAACCAGCGTCAGAAAGAACTGAAAGAAAAAATCGATTTGGTCTTGGAAAAACTTGCGGCCAGGGGCATCACTGGTGAAGCGTATGACGAGATCGCAAAAAAAATCCAGTACCTGTCCATCTTACTATGCTCGCGGGCGAGCTGGAAATGAGCAGGGCTGGGGGCCGCGCTATCCAATCCGCTACCGCAAACAAACGAAAACGACAGTAGTTGCATCGCTTCTATTCTGATGCTAAATTTAACCCGTTACCCAAGAAGCATATCGACGGCTTCTTCCGTGGTTCAACGCCACAACCCATTATTGCTACCACGACATCAACACGGCCAATAGTTGCGTTTTGATCTCGCCTGCCTTTGAGACAGTTTGCCCCACTGCAAACTATGTTCTCTTCGCCCCTGCCCCGCCAAAGCCTGAAAATTTATTTCAGCAAGCCTTCACGGCTGGTTATTCAACCAAACCGTAAATTCCCGAATACACCGCTTCACCCTCCTTGGCCCGATTGTGGCCCACTAGCCGCTGCGCACGGCAGACCAAATCGATCCCCCTTCGCATTTCCCCCGCGCGATTATTCGCGCCTTAAACCTCAATAGAAACATGGAGTGCGCTTTTCGCTCACTCCGGCTTCTTCTGCCAGGCATCAGCACACCTTAATGCCATGCTGACCTCTCTCCTGGATTGTCTTGCATAAGTGGTTTCACAAGCCACTGTCCTGGACGTGCCCCCGTCCCGCTCACTGTCGACAACTCGAACAGTCACTTCTCCATACCCCTTCCACAGAACCCTGCAATTCAGCCCGGTTATCACAACGGGTTCAGACCTCATCTCATCACAGCACGGTTCATGGGCGGAAGGGCGTCCGATTTTCTTTGTATCACCCAACGGAGAGAAATGTGGCAAATCGACCATCCAAGACACGGCGGGAACGCAAGGCATTGCTAAATGCTGTAACTGCAAGCAAGGCATCCAGGACCAAGGTTAACTATGCACACTGGACCAATCGTTTGTGGAACCTGTTGAAAGAGCGCGGTCACGACTTGCGCTTCCCGGAAAAGGTCCCTGAAACCGAAATGATTGCAATAGTCAAAATTTATGTCTCGCGACTAGAAGGCCTGAGTGTGCGAAGCATTCACAACCAACTGGCCGCCATACGGAAGGTCTTGGCACACTGGGGTTTCTCTAGTCTTGCCTCACCGACCCACCCAGTGTTGAACAATTTGGCACTCCTGGGCAAAACAGCATCCCGCGTTTCCACGCGCCGACCCTGCAATGATCTTCGCTTTAATGAAATCATGCTTCAGGCGGAAACACTTCGGCTCCCTCAAGGTGTCATCGCCATCATTGGCCTGCAGCGATATCTTGGCTTGCGTGCCACCGAGGCATTGATGAGCGCCAATAGCCTCGCGACCTGGTTACATCGTGCACGTACAAATCAACCTCTTCATATCATCTACGGGGTCAAAGGGGGGCGGCAACGGTTCGTGAACTTGGCCCCAGATAATCGCGAAGGGGCTTTGATCTGGATTGAGCGCGCACAACGGGTCGCCAAAAAACAGCACAATCGACTCATGGTTAATGATCGGCTCAAGCACGCAGATAACACCTACCACGAACACTGCCGCAAAGTCGGTCTTGCTAACCCAGCAGGCCCCCATACCTTGCGTTACAGGTGGGCGACAGCCCAGCTGGATCATTACCTCAACACGGCAAATCTCTCTTTACGTGAAGCCAAAGCGGCAGTGGCGCTTGATCTGGGGCACGGAGAGGGCCGCGGAAATGAAATTTGCGCACGCTACTGCCGCGAGTACCTGATCAAACATGGACTTTTGGTACCACGAAAGCCAGCAACCGAATTAGCCATACCAATGCATTTAAAAAATGAGGTTGATTGAGCAATTGCTTAGCCCCGACATGCTGAACATCGGACACCCATGTCTAGCAGCACAACAAAATAAAAAAGCCGGCAGACAATGCCGGCTTTTTTATTTTTCACGCTTAACTAAAGACTGGCACCGTCACGTGCCCCATTCGCTCGCGACGCACATCACGCCATCCCTGATTTTTTCTCAGTGTTTTCTGGCATTCTGCGAAGTTGCGTCGCAACATGAAGCAGCAGCGACATTCATTGCGTCGCGCTGCCAATCCGTAAATCCATTCAAGGTAGCCATGCATTTCTGGCAGGTACTGACCAATTTCGGCGATTCAGCACTGCTGCTTCCGGTGGCCGTTGTGTTGATCGGCTGGATGCTCTACGAGCAAGCCTGGCGCTGCGCATCGATCTGGGTGGCGTTGTTTGTTCCGGCCATGGTTCTGGTAGTGGCTACCAAACTGGCCTTTCTGGGTTGGGGCATCGGCATCGAAAGGCTGGATTTCACCGGATTTAGCGGGCACACCACGCTCTCAATGGCGATCTATCCGGCGCTAGCAGTGTGGATTGTGCAACGCATGCATCCGCGCAATCATCTTCGTGCTTATGTATTGGGCTGGCTGTTTGCACTGGTGATTGGCGTGTCCCGGTTGACGCTGAACAAGCACTCGCTGTCCGAGGTGGCCGCGGGAGTGGCTCTGGGCACGGCGGTGAGCCTGACCTGGACATGGCTGTCGGCGCTCGATTCCCGGCCCAGCCACCACTTTGTGCTGGCGGTTGGCATTCTGGCGATGCTGATCGGCGGGCTGCATGGAGAACGGGCACCCACGCAGGGGTTTATTGCGCGGTGGGCGATATCGATGTCGCATCGTCCGGTGCCCTATAACCGCTATACCGCTTGGCCGGGCAGCCATCCGCACCACTTCTCACCGAGCAATCCGGCTTACGACCGTTTTCCTGGAAAAACACCGCAAACCGAGTAATGGCGCGCTCTCGTCGGCTCGGTGGCGGGTTTTTGTCGTGCTCATTCCAGCCAGAATCCCGCATACTGTTGTCATAAATTGAACTGCGGAGACCAGCGTGTCCCAGAACCGTATTCAGGCTTTGCGCAAACAGCGCGCGTGGACTCAAGAGCAGCTAGCCCAGTGTAGCGGCCTGAGTGTGCGCACCATCCAGCGTATCGAAAATGGCGAACCTGCCGGGGCGGAAACACTGCAAGCCCTGGCTGCAGTGTTTGAAGTGCCGGTTCAGGATTTGCAGGAATCCGCCATGGCACCGCCGCCCTTGTCGGCCAGTGCAAGTCCGCCAGCAGATGCTCCGGACCCACAAGCCGCATCGCAAGAAGCAGAATTGCGCGCCCAAGTTGAGCGGGAAGCTCGCTTCTGGGGGCAGATGCAGCGATTCGGCGCCTTGTTGGTGGTTTTACTGATCATCAATCTGCTGACCAGCCCGAGTTATTTGTGGGTGAAATGGGTGGCATTAGGCTGGGGTTTGGCGCTGGTGTCGCGAGCTTTGCGGGTATTTCAACTATTTGGCGGGTTCGGGCCGGTCTGGCAAGAGCGCCGTTTACAACGTTTAAGGGCCAAAACATGAGCAACACAACCGCCGTCAACCAGCGCCCGAAACTGCGCACCGGGCTGATTATCGAGATTCTGGTCAATTTTGTGTTGCCGTGGCTGGTTTACCGCCAGGTTGAAGCGCAGTGGGGCTCACACAACGCCTTGCTGGCCTCGGCCGTTCCGCCTGTGTTGTGGAGCGTACTGGAGCTTGTTCGCCATCGTCGCCTCGATGCGCTGAGCCTGCTGGTCATCGCCGGGATTGTGCTTTCGGTGGGCGCCGTGGCGCTCGGTGGCAGCCCAACCTTGATGCTGATGCGCGAGTCCTTGATTACCGGCGCCTTCGGCCTGGCATTTTTGATCTCCGCCGGTTTGCGCCGCCCGCTGATTTATTATCTCGCCCGCGCCACCGTGGCACGGGAAAAGGGCGATGCCATGGTCCGCTTCGAGCAATATTGCACTGATGGCAACGGCAAAATCGCCCGCTGGCTGATTGTGATGAGTCTGGTCTGGGGCGGCGGTTTGCTGGCCGAAATGGCACTGCGGCTGTGGCTGGCGCAAACCTTGCCGATCGAGCGTTTTCTGTTGGTTTCGCCGTGGTTGAGTTACGGCATCTATGCCGCGCTGGGCGGCTGGACCTGGTGGTATCGCCGGCAGTTGCGCAATCGCCATCAGCGGCAAGAAGCAGGCACGTTGGCGCAAGTGCAGCCCTGATCTATCTCCCGTCCTGTTCCAACGCACCCTTTATAAAAAAGACCCGTCCATATTGGCGGGTCTTTTAACTGGGCGCTGCACTCAGCAACGCAATTTCTGGATTATCAACACGTAGCCCGGATGAAGCGTAGCGAGAATGCGGGGCATGTCGGCCCGAGGGAGCCGGGTGATTCGTTGATGCATTGTCACCCCGGATTCTCGTTAACACGCCATCCGGGCTACGGGTTTGGGAGCATCACCTTAGGCAACGCACACTCTGGATTACCAGCCCCAGAACATCAGCCACCAGCTGGTATCAATCAACGCCAGCGCTCCGGCAAACACCAGCCAGGAAGCTGTTTTTTGCCCGATGTTCGCGCTGTAGCGGCGCAACACGCCAGCGGCCAGCCACAGGCTCCACAGATTGGCCAAGGTGAGCATGGTGATACGCACCGGGCTGACCCACAGCAACGACACGCCTTCCGGCTTGAGAATGGTGATCGATGTTGCGGACAAGCCGAGAAACAATCCACAGCCCGCCAGCGGAATCAGCGCCAGTGCCAGATGGTGAAAGCGCCGGGTGTCCCAACGCCCCAGCAAACGATTGGCAACGGCCAGAATGGTACTCAGCGCAGTGCCCAACGCCAGACCGATGGCCACAATCCATGCCACCACCAACGAGCCGTCCAGCAAGGTAAAGACGTCGTTTTGCTGCGGATAATTGGTAAAGATGAACCACGGCAAGGATTTTTCTAGCGGCCACATGATGTTACGGTTGATCAACCACTCGGCAATGCCTTGCTTGAGGTCAACCATCCACGGGCTGACTGTCCACTGGAACGCGCCAATGGCCAGACCGAGCATGCCAAACAGCAGCAAAATGGTTTGCCAACCGGCGTCTTTAGTCGGGCCAACTTTGACGATTTCTTCGCTGGCCGAGCGCGCAGTCAGCTCGATTGCATCGCGGTGACCGCTGCAACGGCCACACATATGGCATTCCGCATTCCCTTCCATATGCCGGATGGGCACCAGCGGCGCACAGACAATGGGGATCACTTTCTTGCCGTGGTAAGACCTCTTCCAGGCGTCGCCATTCACCTTGAAATGCACCGGTGCCAAGCGAGACAGCATGTTGAAGACGCCGTTGACCGGGCACAGATATTTGCACCAGGCGCGTCGGTCACGCGCATACAAAAAGCCGATGATCATGGCAGCAACAGTGGAGCCGCCCAAGACCACGATCACTGCTTTGGGATATTGGTAAACGCTGACCATCTGGCCGTAGATGGTGGTGCCGGCAAAGGCCACAAACGGCCAGCCGGACCAGCGAATCCAGCGCGGCAAAGGCAGGTTAAGACCAAAGCGGCTGGTGAACTCTGACAACGCGCCTTCCGGGCAGAGCACGCCACACCACAAGCGGCCAAACAGCACCATGCTCAGCAACACAAACGGCCACCAGATGCCCCAGAACAGGAACTGCGCGAATACCGTCAGATTATTGAAGATGCGCGCGTCGGAATCCGGCAGCGGACTGATCACCGGCAACACCAGCAAGCCCACGTAGAACACCACGACGACCCATTGCGCCGCGATAATCGCGCCACGATGCCGGGCCAGCCAGTTCCCGGCTTGGGCCAACAGGGTTTGAGTTGGAGTGCTACTTGACGCTTGCTGCATTGCTGCTGCCTTTCTTTTCCGAAGATGCGCATCTTACCGGCATGCGAATCATTTCGAACTGTAAAACCTGCCGCTTAACCGCCAGGATGACTGGCAATTACTTCGCGATGATCTTGCCTTTGGCGGTGGTCTGATGGAAATCGTCAAACCAGGTGTATTCGCCAGCGGACAAGGGCGCGAGAATCACGGATGACGTCACGCCAGGGCCGAGCACCTTTTCTTTGCGCAACTGCGTGCTTTCAAATTCCACTGCCTGGCTGCCGGTATTTGAAACCACCACACGAATCTTCTTGCCCGTCGGCACAACCAGTTCGGTTGGCGACGCTTTGCCGTCTTTGAATTCGATCTTGATTTCGTATGGCTCTTCCGCCCAGGCGGTCGCGGTTAACGCAGCGCTAGCCAGCGCTAATGCCAACAGATGTTTACGCATCTTGTATTTCCCCTTGCCCGCCGCAGGTGGCAGGCATTGCCAAATCTTGCAAAGTCAAAACCATCGCCCGCAAAGCATAAAGGGCACGCAGCCGGATCAGCCGCGCGCCCATGGGCAAAAACCAGAGCCGGATCATGTCCGGCCCGGCTTAGCTCAGGCTTAGTAACCGCCCTTCTTGCCTGTGCCTGCGAAGGTGAACTCGTAGTCGTTGGTGATGGTGTCAAACCATGGACCAACGCCGGTTTCCTTATCCACATGGCGGCCAAAATGCGCCATCGGGTTCTTGGATGGCGGCAAAATGGTGAGCTTGAGTTTGTACTTGCCTGGTCCGAACAGTTTGACGTTATCGCCGTAATGCGGGCCGTCATCGGCCACCATGGCCATCATGTCGCCAGAGATTTTCTGATTGGTGCCCACTTTGGTGACTTCATACTTCACCAGCAGCGCCGGCATCCATTCGCCTTCAGCAAAACCGTTCGGGTTGTGCTTGAGCGCGTGGATATCCGCCTCCAGGTGAATGTCCGACTCTTCGGCTTTGCGCATCATGCCTTCCGGATCCATCTTGATCGGCTGCAGATACACCGCACCGATTTCCATGCCGCCTTTGAGCAGCGGCTTGCCAATCGGATATTCAGCGGCAAAGGCTGATGCAGCCAGGGTCAGCGCAGCAACAGCGCCAGCCAGAATCGAAACACGCATTGTGAACCTCATCGGAAAATTGAATTAATTATCAATTGAGAAGCATTATCATTTCACGAATGATGCCTGACCGTGTCGCTTAGCTCAAGTGCTCAGTAACAAAAATGTTTGATCCGCATCAGATTTCCTTCGGAGGAGGTCTGTGGCAGCCCGTAGCCCGGACTGGGCTCTCCAGCGAGGGAATGGCGAAGCACGGTAAGTGACTGGCTATTTCTGCCCACGCCGCCCGATATCCGCAATTCCCCACCGTTCACCTCACTCTTTTTGGGCAATGCATCGCACGCGCCGTGACGCCCCGGCCCTGCTCCCCGTATAATTCACTCCTTTTGACCGACTTTTTTCCCGGACCAAGCCATGCAAGAGCAATACATCCCGGCAGAAGTAGAAGCCGCCGCGCAAAGCGAGTGGGAACAACACCAGACAGACCGTGCCCTTGAGGACACTTCCAAGCCCAAGTTCTACTGTCTATCCATGTTCCCCTACCCGTCCGGGAAGCTACACATGGGCCACGTGCGCAACTACACCATTGGTGATGTGCTCAGCCGCTACATGCGCATGAATGGTTTCAACGTGCTGCAGCCGATGGGCTGGGATGCGTTCGGCATGCCGGCAGAAAATGCGGCCATCAAAAACAAGGTCGCCCCGGCCAAGTGGACTTACGAAAACATCGATTACATGAAGATCCAGTTGAAATCGCTGGGTCTGGCGATCGACTGGGAGCGCGAAGTCGCCACCTGCAAGCCCGATTACTATCGTTGGGAACAATGGCTGTTCACCCGCCTGTTCGCCAAAGGCATCATCTACAAGAAAAGCGGGATGGTGAACTGGGACCCGGTCGACCAGACCGTGCTGGCCAACGAACAAGTGATCGATGGCCGTGGCTGGCGTTCGGGCGCGCTGGTAGAAAAGCGCGAAATCCCGATGTATTACTTCCGCATCACCGATTACGCCGAACAACTGCTGCAGGATCTGGACCAACTGGGCGGTTGGCCTGAGCAAGTCAAAACCATGCAACGTAACTGGATCGGCAAGAGCTTTGGTGCCGAAGTGGCGTTTGATTATGACGTTGCCACCACCGGCGAAGCCGGCCAGCTCAAGGTCTACACCACCCGCCCCGATACGCTGATGGGCGCGACCTACGTGGCTGTAGCGGCCGAACACCCGCTGGCGACCCTCGCCGCAGTGAACAAGCCAGAACTGCAGGCGTTTATCGCCGAGTGCAAATCCGGTTCCGTGGCCGAAGCCGATGTCGCCACCATGGAAAAGAAAGGCATGCCGACCGGGCAGTTCGTAATCCATCCTCTGACCGGCGAAAAACTGCCGGTGTGGATCGCTAACTACGTGCTGTGGGGCTACGGCGAAGGCGCAGTCATGGCCGTACCTGCGCATGATGAACGCGATTTTGAATTCGCCAACAAATACAGCCTGCCGATTGTGCAGGTGTATGCGCCGGTTAATGGCGAGAACAATTTCGACGCCAAGGTCTGGCAAGACTGGTACGGCGCCAAGGATGACTCGATCCGTACCATCAATAGCAGCAAGTACGACGGCAAAGATTACCAAGGTGCGTTTGATGGCATCGTGAGCGACCTGGAAGCCGGTACTCACGGCACCAAGCGCACCCAATATCGTCTGCGGGACTGGGGTATCAGCCGTCAGCGTTACTGGGGCTGCCCGATCCCAATCGTCCACTGTGCCGATTGCGGCGATGTGCCGGTGCCAGAAGACCAGTTGCCCGTCGTGTTGCCAGAAAACGTCGTTCCCGATGGCCGTGGCAACCCGCTGGCGCGCATGCCAGAGTTCTACGAAACCGCCTGCCCATCCTGCGGCAAGCCAGCCAAACGTGAAACCGACACCATGGATACGTTCGTGGAGTCGTCCTGGTATTACGCCCGTTACACGTCGCCTGATGCCGCCACCGGCATGGTCGACGAGCGCGCCAAATACTGGCTGGATGTCGACCAATACATCGGCGGCATTGAACACGCCATCCTGCACCTGTTGTACGCGCGCTTCTTCCACAAACTGATGCGCGACGAAGGTCTGATCCACACCGACGAGCCGTTCCGCAACTTACTCACGCAAGGCATGGTGATTTGCGAAACGTTCTATCGCGAACATGACGACGGCAAGAAAGACTGGATTGCCCCGGCTGACGTGGAAATCGAACGCGATGCCAAGGGCAAGATCATTGGCGCGACGCTCAAGAGCGATGGCCTGCCAGTGGTAGTCGGCGGCATCGAGAAGATGTCCAAATCCAAGAACAACGGTGTTGACCCACAAGCGCTGATCGAGAAATACGGCGCGGACACCGCCCGCTTGTTCATGATGTTTGCCGCACCGCCAGACCAGAGTCTGGAATGGTCTGACGCCGGTGTGGAAGGTGCTTATCGCTTCCTCAAGCGTTTGTGGAAGCTGGTCAACGATCATGTTGCAGGTGGCGTCACCACGGCGTATGCCGGCGGCGAATTGTCAGCAGAACTCAAAGCATTGCGCTTTGCCTTGCACAGCACGATCCAGAAAGTGAGCGATGACTACGGTCGCCGCAAACAATTCAACACCGCCATCGCCGCAGTCATGGAGTTGCTCAACGCCTTGAGCAAGCAAGCAGGCAGTGATGCCAGCGCGCGGGCAGTGGCACAAGAAGTACTGGAAACCGCCGTCAAGTTGCTGTCGCCCATTGCACCGCACGCCACCAACGCACTGTGGGCAGCGCTGCGCCCGGACTCACGCCTGGCCGAGCAAAGCTGGCCGGTGGTCGACGAAACCGCACTGGTACAGGACGAAATCGACATGGTCGTACAAGTGAACGGCAAGCTGCGCGCCACGATTCGTGTATCCAAAGACGCCAGCAAAGAAGCCATTGAAGCGATCGCGCTGGGTGACGAGAACGTGCAACGCTTTGTGGAAGGCACGCCGAAGAAAGTTATCGTGGTACCGGGTCGACTGGTTAATATCGTCGCCTGACCCATCAACCCCGTCCAACAACCACCAGGGTTTTACGCAATGACTGCAACGCTGCGCCGCCTGACGGCCATTTTACTGATTAGCCTGCTGGCGGCCTGCGGCTTTCATTTGCGCGGGCAAGGCCCGAATTCGGGCTTTGCTTACCCCACGGTGTATGTGGAAGGCAAAGGCGGCGTCGCCCAGCAGTTGCGGCTGTATCTGCCGCTGCTGCCTAACGTCAAGTTGATCAAAGACGCCACACAAAAAGATGTCGCCAAGATTGCCATCCTGAACGAGAGCACCAACAACGCCGTGCTGACTATTAATAGTGCAGGCCAGGCTACGGAATACAAGACGTCGTTTGTGGCCACCTTCAGCGCCTTCCGCCCCGATGGCACTGCCATTATGGAAAGCCAGCAAGTGACGCTGTCGCGCAGTTACTCCTATGATCCGAACAACCCGATTGCCATGACCGGTGAATCCAACCGCTTGGTCAAAGACATGCAGCAGGATGCCTCGCAACTGATCCTGCGTCGTATCAACGCTGTTGCTACACACGGCGACAATGCGCAGTGATGATCTGGCCCGCCACCTGAAAGGCGGGCTGGCGCCGCTTTATTTGCTGCATGGCGAAGAAGGGTTTCTCACGCTGGAATCGGCCAACGCCATTCGCGAAGCGGCGATGCGTAACGGCTTTAGCGAGCGTGAAGTGCTGACGGTGGAAAGCGGATTTTCCTGGAGCCAGCTCGGCCACATCGGCAATTCTTTCTCGCTGTTTGCCGAGAAAAAACTGGTTGAATTGCGCATCCCTACCGGCAAGCCCGGCGTGGAAGGCGCTAAAGTGCTAGAAGCCTATGCCGCTCGCCTGCCGCAAGACACTGTCACCGTCATCCAGTGCCCCAAGCTGGATCGTACCGCCCAGAATGGCAAATGGTTTCAGGCGCTGAGCCAGCACGGCGAAGTCATCGAAGCCAAGCCCATTGAGCGCACCGCATTGCCCAACTGGATTGCCGCGCGCATGACGGCTCAGCAACAATCGCTGGAACCCGATGCCATGCGCTTTCTTGTCGACCGGCTGGAAGGCAACCTGTTCGCGGCGCATCAGGAAGTACAAAAGCTGGCGCTATTACATCCCGCCGGAACGTTGACGTTAGAGCAAGTGCGCGAAGCAGTGGCCAATGTTGCCCGCTATGATGTCTTCCAGATGGGCGAAGCGCTGCTGGCTGGCGACGCTACGCGCTTTGTGCGCATGCTGGATGGCTTGCGGGCCGAAGGCGAAGCACCGCACCTGGTCTTGTGGGCGCTCGCCGAAGAAATTCGCGCACTGTGGCGACTGGCTCAAGGCCGCGCCAACGGTGCCAATATGGCACAGCTATATAAAGAAAACCGGGTGTGGGGTGCCAAGCAAGGCGTGGTAGACAAAGCACTCAATCGCGTAGGCGGAACCGAACTGCGAGCCGCGCTCAGTACCGCAGCAAAAATCGATCAGATCAATAAAGGTGTCGGCCAAGGTGATGCCTGGGACGAATTACTGAACATGTGCCTGCCCTTGCTCAAATAGGCCCGAGCCATCTCGGGCATTGCACTGCAAATATCTGCCTCACACTCGACCCAACGCCAGATAGCTTGGCCAGAACATAACAAATACGTGAGAGATTCGACGATGAAAGAACAGATTCTGGTCAATATCACCCCGCAAGAAACGCGCGTGGCGACGGTTGAAGACGGCGTGGTGCAGGATATCCATATCGAGCGCAGCACCCATAGGGGGCTGGTCGGCAACATCTATCTGGGCGTGGTTAAACGTGTCTTGCCAGGCATGCAGAGTGCCTTTATCGAGATCGGACTGGAACGCGCCGCGTTTCTGCATATTGCTGACGTGATCGAACAACGCCAACATCCCAACGAAGAATTGCGCATTGAGCGTCTGGTGCACGAAGGCCAGCCCGTGGTCATTCAGGTCATTAAAGACCCGATCGGCACCAAAGGTGCCCGCCTTTCCACCCAGATCAGTATTGCCGGCCGCTTCCTGGTGTTTCTGCCGCAAGAAACCCACATCGGCATCAGCCAGCGCATCGAGAACAACGACGAACGCGACCGTCTGCGTGCCCGACTGGAAAGCCTGCTGCCACCGGGCCACCTCGGCTATATCATCCGCACCTCGGCCGACCATGCAACCGATGCCGAACTGCTGGCCGATATTGACTACCTGAACCTGATCTGGGCCGACATCCGCCAGAAATCACAAACCCAACCGCCCAAATCGTTGCTGTTCCAAGACCTCTCGCTGCAACTGCGTACGTTGCGCGACATGGTGAACAGTGAGACCGAAGAAGTATTGGTGGACTCTCGCGAGAACGTGCAGAAGATGCGCGAGTTTGCTCAGGCTTTTGTGGCCGACGTATTTCCTCGCGTACAGCATTATTCGGGTGAACGCCCGCTGTTTGAACTGTATGGCGTAGAAGCAGAGATTGAACGCGCACTGGCCCGCCGCGTAAATCTGAAGTTTGGTGGCTACCTGATCATCGATCAAACCGAAGCCATGACCACCATCGACGTCAACACCGGCGGCTTTGTCGGACATCGTTCGTTTGACGACACCATCTTCAAAACCAACCTGGAAGCCACCCACGTCATCGCCCGCCAGCTGCGCCTGCGCAATCTGGGCGGCATTATCATTGTCGACTTCATCGACATGGACAATGACACCCATCGCAACGCCGTGATGGACGAACTACAAAAAGCCATCGGCCGCGACCGCACCAAAGTAACGGTCTCCAATTTCACCAGCCTTGGCCTGGTTGAAATCACCCGCAAACGCACCCGCGAAAGTCTCGCCCACGTACTCTGCGAGCCCTGCCCCACCTGCCAGGGCCGGGGCCAGATCCGTACCGCCGAAACAGTCTGCTACGAAATCCTGCGTGAAATCCTGCGCGAAGAACGCCAGTTCAAAGCCCGCGAATACCGCATCCTGGCATCGCAAAACGTAATCGACATGTTCCTGGACGAAGAATCCGCCAGCCTCGCGCAATTAGTAGACTTCATCGCCAAGCCGATTTATTTGCAAGTTGAGACGGCATATACGCAGGAGCAGTTTGATGTGGTGTTGATGTAACCACTTCACGCAATCACTTCACGGGACCAAAAGGGTGACGCCCGTTTCCTCTCTCGGTAAAATATCAAAAATCACCGAAATTTTTACTGAAAGCTGACACTTGCATGCATGCAAGGTTGGTGGAGTATTTGCAATGAGCTTCTTCCCAGTATTCTTGTCAGTTGTGTATGTAGTGCGTAATCAACAGCCGCAACTTGAGACAATTTTGAAAGACGCCTCTGCAGCTTTATCGTCCTTGGCGAGTGATTACGAGCTGATCGTCGTCGATAATGCTTCAAACGACGAAAGTGTGTCGATTCTGAAGAGGCTGACCGCCCAGAATGGGTTACCAAACCTGCAAATCTACGCCCTGACAAAAGAGGTGGATGCAGACACAGCCTCTTGGGTCGGGCTGGAAAGTGCGCTTGGTGATTTTGTAGCTGTTATCGATCCGCTGACTGATGACATTTCCTTTCTGCCCCAGATGCTAGACAAAGCTGTGAGCGGTGCGGATGTGGTGTTTGCCAGGAATTTGCAAAAGCCAGCGCAGAACGTGACTTACCGGGCTGCTTTTTCGGTGTTCAACCGTCTCTATAAGTATTTCAGCGGTGTTCACCTTGCTAATGAGGCCCCTCAGTACCGATTGCTCAGCAAGCGTGTGGTGAACTTTATTCTGCAGCATGCTCAACCTGCGACGACTTATCGGCATTTGCCCGCGACAGGGGGGTTCGCTCGGGCCAATCTGGAGTACAGTACCCCGCCGTTTTCGGCAAAGCAGAAGAAACTGGGTGAAAGCGTCGACCGAGGCATGCGTTTACTGGTGTCGACAACCAAGGCCCCTATGCGCTTGGTGACTGCTCTTTCGTTGTTTGGCGCGGTTGCTAACTTGGTTTACTCCATTTATGTGGTGGCCATCGGCTTGTTCAAGCCCCACGTAGCACCGGGTTGGGTGAGCTTGTCCTTGCAACAGTCCGGTATGTTTTTTCTCATTTCGCTGGTTCTTCTGGTTTTGGGCGAATATATCCTGCAGATGGCTAGCCTTTCAAATGAGGGGCCGCTTTATCATGTTGCTCAGGAGTTCACCAGTGCTCGCATGACCCATCGTGAAAAGCTCAATATCGAGGAAGTAATGGCGCCTCCCACCAATGGGACACTCGGTGAAGAGCAGCGAGTTCACGGATGACAGGTTCGGGAAGCACATTTGATGCCGTCATTATCGGCGGTGGCTTTTACGGTTCGGCAATCGCAATTTATCTGGCCAAGCAGCGCGGATTGCGGCGGGTTTTATTGCTTGAGCGAGAAACCCAGCTGCTGGTTCGTGCCTCTTACAATAACCAGGCGCGCGTCCATAATGGGTATCACTACCCGCGAAGCTTTACCACCGCCTTTCGCAGCCGAGTGAATCTGCCGAAATTTGTTCGCGATTGGCCCGAGGCAGTCAAACGCGATTTCACCAAGTTGTATGCGATTGCCCGGCGCAATTCAAAAGTCACAGCACGCCAATTCGAGCGCTTTTGTCATGAGATTGGCGCGAATGTCAGCCCCGCTGACGCAAAGCTCCGGGCTCTTTTTGAGCCACGACTGATTGAGGACGTGTTTGCCGTTGAGGAATATGCATTCGATGCAACAGTGCTGGCCCGCTGGGCCGAGCGTGAACTGGACGATAATGGCGTACGGGTTCTGCTTGGTACCCGGGCAACCGGTGTTACCAAAATGGCGGACGATAGTCTGGCCGTGACAATGCAAACTCCGGGCGGCGAAACAGAACAGGTGCAATGCCGGTATCTCCTGAATTGCACCTATAGCGGACTTAACCAGTTGCGCGGCAATTTTCCCGGAACGCAAACTCGTCTCAAGCATGAAATTACCGAAATGGCGCTCATGCACGTACCTCCCGAGCTAGAGAATATTGGCATTACGGTAATGGACGGGCCTTTCTTTTCGCTAATGCCATTTCCTGCTCGTGGACTACATACTCTTTCCCATGTCAGGTATACGCCACATTTAAGCTGGGAAGATGAGTTGGGCACCGATCCGTATGAAAAGCTCGCTCGCTACGAGCGTGCTACACGCACGGACAGAATGGTGAGAGATGTAGGGCGATATCTGCCGTCTGTACTCGCAGCGCGGCATATTGATTCGCTGTTTGAGGTGAAAACCGTCCTAATGAAAAATGAGGGCGATGACGGCAGACCCATTTTGTTTGAAAAGCATTTTGATTTGCCAGGGTGTTTTTCAGTGCTTGGCGGCAAGATAGACAATATTTATGACGTTCTTGAGAAACTGGAAATTGAGCAGTTCGAGAACCTGGAGCAGATGTAATGACAAATGCACTGATTGGTTTCTCCGGTTTTGTGGGGAGTACGCTTTTGCGGCAGGCCCACTTCGATGCGTTGTACCGTTCAACCAATATCCAGGATATTGCGGGTGAAGCGTTCGACGTTGTGGTCTGTGCCGGGGCGCCGGCACAGAAGTGGATTGCTAATCGCGACCCGGAGGCGGATCGCCAGAAGATCGAATCGCTGATTTCACATCTTAAAACGATTAAATGTGAAACTTTCGTTCTGATTAGCACCGTGGATGTTTTCTTGCAGCCTCTAGGGGTGGACGAAGACACGGCAGTGCAGGAGACAGGTCTACATGCATATGGCCTGCATCGCAGACAATTGGAAAAGTTTGTTCAAGAGCACTTCCCCAAACATTTGATTGTGCGCTTGCCTGGTTTGGTCGGCCCGGGGCTGCGTAAAAATGTGATTTATGACTTCCTGAATAACAACAATCTTGTGTCCATTGAAAGTCGAGGGGTATTCCAGTTTTACCCAATGGTGAACCTTTGGTTCGATATTCAAGTTGCACTGCAGGCTGGACTGACATTGGTCCATCTGACGGCTGAGCCAATCAGCGTTGCCGATGTCTCGCTTCTTGGCTTTGGCAAGCTCTTTGGGCATCAATTGTCCGGCACACCTGCCCGGTATGACATGCAAACTTTGCATGCGGCAATCTTTGGCAAAGGCGGACGGCATCAATATAGCGCTAGCGAAACGCTACTTGCCATACGCGCATATGCTCAGTCTGAGCCCTTCGCTCGGACCTCCTCGGCGGGTGTAGCATGAGATTGGCCATATCGAATATTGCGTGGGACACCACTGAAGATGAAGGGGCGGCCGCGCTTTTGAAGAAATACCACGTCGACGCCATTGATATAGCGCCCGGCAAATATTTTCCCGTGCCAGGAAAAGCAACTGCTGCTGATATGCATGCCGTTAAAGATCAATGGGCTGAGCGTGGCGTTGAAATTACCGGGATGCAAGCGTTATTGTTTGGGACAACGGGGCTGAATATGTTCGGGGCTCCTGATATCCAACAGGCTATGCTCGATCATCTCGGGGCGGTGTGTCGCCTCGGTGCTGGTACCGGTGCGAAACGGCTTGTGTTTGGCTCTCCCAAAAATAGAGATCGCTCGGGCTTGAGTGACTCACAAACTTTGGATATGGCGATTCCATTCTTTCGTCGCTTGGGTGACTTGGCCCTGCAGCATGATGTCATCGTGTGCCTTGAACCAAATCCCCCTTGTTATGGTGCAAATTTCATGACTGATAGCGTGGAAACGGCTGAGGTGGTTCAGCTGGTCGGGCATCCCGCTATAAAAATGCAGCTAGATACTGGCGCTTTGACTATCAATGGCGAAAACGCGCGCAATGTATTGGCGGAGCACGCTGAATTAATAGGGCACGTACATGCCAGTGAACCCGATCTGATTCCACTAGGGGATGCAAAAACAGATCATGGAACGCTCCATGCCATTTTGAGGGAGTACCTGCCTGAGCATGTGGTTTCGATCGAGATGGTGGCGACAAAGCATGAGCCACATCTCGCTTCGATTGAGCGGGCATTGATTGTGGCAGTCCAGAATTATAGGTCTGCGAAGGAATATCGCTAATGAAATGGCTGATCCTTGTCTTGGGTATCGCAGCTAATGCGTCGGCCAGCGTGCTCGTCAAACTGGCCATGCTCCCGCCCAGAAAGTTTCCATCGCTTTCCGACCCAGCCGCAGCGCTGACAAACTGGCCATTTTGGGTGGGATTGACTCTTTATGGCGGGGCATTCCTGCTCTATGCAGCGGCATTGGCACGATTGCCCTTGAACATTGCACATCCCATTTTAACCTCTGGTGCAGTTGCCACCGTTGCTTTGTCGTCTACATTGATTTTTCGGGAGCCATTTCACTGGACAACCGGTGCGGGCATTCTGTTAGTCATTGCGGGTGTTTTTCTTATTACTGTGCGAGTTGCGTAACCCAATGGCTATGACCTCCTGCGTTTCTCCTGATGTACGTGCCTCTTGGCAGGTGCCTTCATTTACCCAATCTCTGTGGTTGGGTCGGCAGCATCCGTGGTGTGTAGTTATTCCTGTCATTAACGAAGGCGAACGTATCAAAAGCCTGATTGCGAGGATGGACGCACTGGGTATTGCAGAAGTCGCGGATATCATTATTGTCGATGGAGGAAGTACCGACGGTTCTCTGGAATTAAGCGCCCTGCAGGCAAAGGGAGTCCGGGGACTTCTGGTGAAAACTGGGCAAGGAAAGTTAAGTGCCCAATTGCGCTGCGCATATGCTTTCGCTTTGGACATGGGCTATTCGGGGATTGTGACCATTGATGGCAACGACAAAGATGATCCCGAGCCGATCCCGAGATTCATTGCAGCGCTTAACGACGGGGTCGACTTCGTCCAGGCCTCCCGTTTCATTGCCGGTGGTATTGCCCAGAACACCCCAAAAGCGAGGGATTTTGCTATTCGATTTATTCACGCCCCCTGCCTGAGCTTGGCCTCAGGATTCAAGTGGACTGACACAACCCAGGGCTTTCGGGCATATAGTAGCCAGTTGCTACTTGACCCTGCAGTTGCCCCGTTTCGAGACGAGTTTGCCGGGTACGAACTACTCGCTTACCTCTCTTATATCGCGCCCAGGATGGGCTATCGCTGCGTTGAATTGCCGACAAGCAGAAAATATCCGAAGGGTGAGGTTCCGACCAAAATCAGTAGTGTCCGTGGAAATCTTGCGGTTATGAAGGTGCTATTAAAGGCATGCCTTGGCCAATACAATCCATCCCAGAAACTTTAAAAAAAAATCATATTAATGAAAATCGTATCCATTGAAAGCAGCAGGACTTTATTGTTGTTTGCATGCCTGTTTGTCGTCATATTCTCGTCTCTGCACCTTAACACCGGTTCTGGTTCCAATGGGAATGTTGAGCAATGGATTAACCTGACGAATCAGATGTTCTATGGAAAGCAGGACTTCCTATTCAGTTACGGGCCGATGTACTGGATAGCGGGAGGTGCGACATCACAGTATAGCGTCATGTCTTACTGGGGAGCTATTGGCTTCTTGAGCTCCATTAATGCGGCCGTATGGACACTGATTTTATCAATGACCTTGAAAGCAGGTTCGATTGCTTTCCTAGCTATCGCATTTTTTCTTTTTTTTGGAAATTTGGTTTTTCCTCCCTCCTTGTTTTTATGGCCGTTCATAGTTGCGACCTATCTGGACCATAGAAAGTCGGTCGATCGACCCATCAATTTAAAGCAATGCATTGTGCTTGGAGTCCTTGCAGGAGGAGCCATCTACATAAGATATTTCTATGGCTTGGTGGCTGCAGCCACTTTTGGATCTTATTTTTTTAGTTGCATGATTAGTGATAGAAAAATTCATCTGTTCGGCGTATTTGCTGCCAGCATGGTCGTGAGCTATTTGTTTGTTGGGTTATTGGTTTTCCACGACACGACCAGCATAATTAGTTACGTTGTCATCAACAATCAACTGAGTTTTGGCAATTCTGTTGATATGACACTAGATGTGGGGAATACTACAAAAACTTGGATTATTGTTGCTCTTGTATTGGTTGCGCTTAACGCGTACGTCGTTCTACGCAAAAGACAGTTTTTCCTCACAATTAATATTCTCTTGCTGATTTTCTTCAAGCTGGGCTTTGGGCGTGCAGACCATTATCTCAACTATTTTGTTTCGCCTGTGGCCATGCTCGCGCTCTTGGCTATTTTTGAGAAATCAAAAATTGGCCGTGCAGTATTTTTGCTAATCATGATCGCTTTGTACTACTTGTCAACCACGCCAAGTTACATCAACTCCCCCACGAGGGACCCTTTGCGTGCAGCCATTGATTTCAATAGCAGCTACGCGGCACGAATGGCCAATGCTTACCCAGAATTCAAGCTGGATTCAGTAATGCGGGAACTCATAGGCAATTCTACCGTTGACGTTTATCCGTATAACAATGAGTACATATTCGCCAATGAATTAAATTATCGGCATAGGCCGCTATTCCAAGGCTATATGACACTTACGCCGAAACTCGACGCTATGAATCAGACTTATTTCGAATCGCCTAACCGCCCCGAGTTCATATTGTGGACTGCGGGCATTTCATGTACTTCTGCCCGGTGCAACCCGTTCGATTCGCCTGACCAGAAATATTCGCTAAATGAAGACCCGTTAACCACTAGTTCAATTCTTCTTAATTATCATGTTGTTAAAAGTGGCAAGGGGAAGGGCGGCGTGCCGCTGCTGCTTTTGCGCAAAAATCAGTTTGTGACAGCCTATGCGGAAAAATTTATTGCCGAGCGAAATATGGAATTTGGAAAATGGTATTTAGTTCCCAAAGTGAGCGGTGGCTTGCTTAAAATCAAACCGAATTTCAAGCTGACCATTTATGCAAAGGTCAAAAACATGTTATTCCGCGGCAATGTCCTGAAGATTAAACTTAAAGGGCAATCTGGGCAGATACGCGAGTATAGGCTGAATATTTTGAATGCTTCCAGCGGTGTGACGGTATCGCCGTTGTTGGATAACATTGACCTTAGCGGCGAAAGAATCACCGAAATTATGTTTGATACAGCATCAAGTGGCTATTTTGAACCAGAGTTCACAGCGAATTGGGTCAACATTGCGGCCGCTAGTATTGTAGATCGTGGGTATGTATCGTCTGACGCCATTGTAAACGGGGTTCCGGCCCATGATGACCAAAAGTCGGGAGTATGCGATGGCTCAATAGATACAGTGAATGGGGCATTGATCACAGCCGCCCCCCTGCGGGTGTCGGATTTTATGGGGGTGCGCGGATGGCTAGCAGCATCCACTCAGAAGGGCGAGATTTATGACAATATCTTCCTCACCTTCACGAATCAAGCCGGCAAGCAGATCTACGTTAAAACTCGCAGCCAGATACGAGACGACGTAGCGAAGGCGTTCAAACAGCCTCCACTTAGCGCTGCTGGTTTTGAGTCACAAGTTGACGTTTCGGGGTTTCATGGAAAGGTCATACTAGGCATGGCTGGAATGATCGGCTCTGTTCTCTATACGTGCAGCCAGTTTCAGGTACCGATTCAATTGGTAAACTAAGCAACCAACATTTGGCTTGATCTCCTCCCGCTTAGCCGAGCGGCTAGAACTGGAGATTCCCGGCTTCAAGGTGTGCGAGCCGGAACTCGCTCGGGGTCCGGTTTCCCAGTGAGCTATGCGGCCTGAACTCGTTGTAGTCGACCCGCCAGCGCTCAATCTTTTCCCGCGCATCGTCCAGCGACAGGAACCAGTGCACGTTCAGGCATTCATCCCGCAGACTGCCGTTGAATGACTCGATAAACGCATTATCTGTGGGTTTGCCCGGACGTGAGAAGTCGAGCGTGACCCCGTGTTCATACGCCCAGTGGTCCAGCGCATGCGAAATGAACTCGCTGCCATTGTCCACCTGAATCCGTTGCGGCGTCCCGCGCAATGCCTGTAGATGCCGCATCGTGGCCACGACATCCACTGCTTTCAATGCGTAATCCACCGTGATGGCCAGGCTCTCTCGGCTAAAATTATCCACTACAGTCAACGCCCGGATTCTTTGCCCGTTGAACAGCTGGTCCGCGATAAAATCCATGCTCCAGCAGGCATTTACCGTAGAGACTTCAGGTCGCCCCTGCCGGTGCGCGGCAGCCACGCGACGGCGTGGCCGCTTGCTGCGCAGGTTCAGCCCTTCCTCGCAGTAAATCCGGTACGTCTTCTTGTGGTTGATCAGCCAGCCTTCGCGCCGCAACAGCACATGGATGCGCTCGGCACCGTAGCGAATGCGCGTGGCCGCAATCTCCCGGATCCGCTGTCGTTCGGCCCGGTCATCCCGGGGGTGGGCGTGGTAGAAGTAAGTGGCCTGCCGCAACCGGATCACTGCCGTCGCCCGGCGGATGCTGACCCGGTAAGCCTCAATCAGGAAGTTGGCCAGCTCGCGCTTGCGGGCTGGCTTCAGAGCTAATGGAATGGTCCGCCCCTCCCTCTGCAGGAACATACTTTGATTGGGCTTCACCTTTCAGCAAGGAGACGATCATGAGAAACAAACCTGTTGGCGCAACCGTGTACGGGATCGATCTGGGTAAGACCACTTTTCATGTCGTGGGTCTGGACGCTGCGGGTCATCCTGTTCAGCGCATTACGCTCAGTCGTAACACCATCTTCACTTTCTTTTCGAATGCCACTGCGGCGCGGATCGGCATGGAGGCCTGCCCCGGATCACAATGGCTTGCCAGGAAACTTGAATCTATGGGGCATACAGTCAGAATCATCCCGGCCCAGTTCGTCAAACCCTATGTCAAATCCAACAAGAATGACCTGATCGATGCAGCAGCCATTGCCGAAGCCGTGACGCGCCCCACCATGCGTTTTGTGCAGGCACGTTCCGTGGAGCAAGTGGAATTGCAGGCCCGGCATCGGATCCGGGACCGGTTGATTGCCAGCAGGACTCGCTTAATTAACCAGGCTCGCGCATTCTGCCTTGAGTTTGGCATCCCCATCCGGGCCGGTAGCAGTGCATTCAAGCTCGGCTTGCCGCAGGTGCTGGCTGATGAAACAAATGATCTCACGCCTCCCATGCGCGACATGCTCCGAGACCTGGCAAATGAGCTGGGGCAGATCGAGCAGCGCATCAACGACGTCACCGAACACATCAATGCCGTTGCAACCCGTTCAGAGATGGCAAGGCGCCTGACCAGCATTCCCGGTATCGGTAATCTCGGTGCTACTGCCATTCTGGCGGCCGTCGGGGATGGTCATCAGTTTCATAAGGCCAGAGATCTTGCCGCCTGGCTGGGGCTCGTGCCTGCGCAATACTCCACCGGTGGCAAATCGACCCTTCTCGGTGTCAGCAAGCGCGGCAACAGCTACATCCGGCGTTTACTCATTCATGGCGCGCGCTCTTGTGTCCTGCATCTGGACAGCTCAAAGGACCGGCTGGGCGAGTGGATCGCCGGGCTGGAAGCACGCATGCATGCGAACAAGGTGGTCGTGGCACTGGCCAACAAACTGGCCAGAATCGTGTGGGCGATCCTGAACCACCCTGGCACACTCTATTTACGTGACGGCCGGATCAGCACACGAACACCACAGCAGGAAGGAGAAATTGCCTGACCCATTCCCAGTTTGCTGGATTCTGTATTGACGACAAAACAGCCAAACGGCGCACGGTAAATCTTGCAAAAAAAGCGGGTTCAGAGCCCGAACCGCTATTTAGAAACCGTACGCGCGTATTTCATCATGGCCTGGCTGTAACAACAGCCCACTCGCGAGAGGCCGGATACATTAAGGCAAACTGTTCTGTCACGGATACACCATCTTGCAAAGCCGGGGCGGACCATACATTTTTTTGAATGACTTCCTGCAGCATCTGCTTGTCCAGGCTCAGGTCAGCCACCATCCGCTTGAGCCGGGCATTTTCTTCTTCCAGCTGCTTCAGGCGCCTCAATTCGCTCACGCCCAGCCCGGCGTATTTCTTTTTCCAGAGATAAAACGTGGCCTCGCAAATGCCCATCTTGCGGCAGACCTCCGCCGTGGCGGTGCCCGACTCGGCCTGGCGCAGCGCAAAGGCAATTTGTTCTTCCGTGTATTTCGACGTTTTCATGGCCAATCTCCTGCCCGTGAAGGCATCAAATCTGCCAGAAATCCCTGGTTTTCGCTGCTCCGGTTTTGTGGGAGGAGATCACTCATCAACGCGAGGTACAGCTACGCCAGATTCAGCCGGGCAAGCCGAACCAGAATGCGTACATCGAATCATTCAATGGCCGGTTTCGTGATGAATGCCTGAATGAACACTGGTTTACCAGTCTGGCCCATGCACGGGTACTCATAGAAACCTGGCGCCGGGAATACAACGAGGAAAGACCCAAGAAATCGCTGCGCGGCCTGACGCCGTCCGCGTATGCCAGGCAACTGGCGGCGAAGTCGGTTAGCCGCTCGGTTAGGCGGGAGGAGATCACCCGCCGAACTAAAGAAATGGCTAAGATTACCGGCCATGCCCCTAGAAGACGAATTTAATCCCGTTTACAAATACTTCCTCCAGGCATCCACTTACATCTTATCGGTCAGAAACAGTCCATTTAAGCCCGAGGCAACACTCGCACGTCGAATGCAATTCTTTATTCATGTTACAACGCAGCTACGGAGATAAATGAGCCTAGTCCTGTTCAACAACAAATGTTAGGATGAAGGAAATAGAATGTGCACTAGCCTCGTTACCGGCAGCAAAAAATATTGGAAATTTGTCTATGCTAACCAACGCTATTATCATCAGAAAAGCAATCAGCATATTATTTTATGCGGGAATATTTTTTTTAGCTATCTCCATTCTATTTTTAAGAAATCCTGATCCTATTTTTAATCCTGTAATTTACGCAGAGGATGCACTTTGGACTGCATCAGGGCTGACTAACGGGTGGTTACACGTATTGCTTCACGCGAGAACGGACTATTTTGTTTTTATCAATATATTTTTATTGTTTATTTCCACAAAATTAAGCACTTTTTTTTCAACAAATCCGCTCTCTCTTCTTCCGCAAGCAATTGCTTTTGTTTCTTTTTCATTCTACTCCGCTATAGCAACGTTTGCATTTGCAACTCTAAGGAAAATCACTACATCATTCTTTTCCGGAATCGGATTCATTTTGATTGTTTTGCTTCCAATGGGCAACACGCAAAATGAAACAATTGGGAGAATATTGCAAGTTGGATTTGTCATCCCCTTGCTTGTCGTAATGTTGCTTTTTTGGCGTGACGAACTAAGATGCAAATTGCTTTCAATTTGCGTTGATATATTTTTATTTATTTGTGCTGCAACAAATCCGATTACATTAGTCCTTGTTTTTTCTTACGTTATTTTTGATTACTCGCGAGACGAAAACTTCTTGTCATGTATAAGAAGAACAGGAATTCTGATTACTTCATTTACTGTTCTCGCCATATACCTCCTCCCCCGACTAGGTGGTAAAGGCGGGGTTCCGGAGGATATGGTTAGTAGCAACCTAATTGAAGCAACAGTTGCAAGACCTTTACTCTACCCCTTTTTATTTCCATGGTACGAGAAACTATCAGACGCGGTTTCTATCTTACTTTTTTTATTTTTATTTGCAATGACTTACAATGCCTACCGAAAATCAGGCAACGAGCACGCAAAGAAACTTATTCTATTTTCCGCTGTTGCTTTGGCAATCTACGATCTATTGTCTATCATTAAGCGACCGGGCTTGACAAGCTTTTTTTCAAACTATCAAAACACTGGGCCAGATAGATATTACGTAGGATTGAATGTATTGGTGGTATTTTTGACAATTTCTTGTATTTCTCAAATATCGCGAGCGCGGAAAAATATATTTTTCTTATTTTTAATAATGGTATCGATTTTTGAAGTTTACGCTTTCAACGGGTCGCTGATTTTTGAATTTTATGAAACTCGGCAGCCCATAAAAACGATGTTTAACTTTCCTGAGCAAATTTGTCTTAGTGAGCCTCAAATACCTTTAGAAGCCACGTCGCGGATAGAAATTTATCCTGAAACATCAGAATGGATCATGTCAGTTCCTTCTCGTTATATAAAAAAAGAGGGATGTAATTTTACTAGCCGTGCAGATGCTGGAATCGCCCACCTAGGTGAAGTATATAAAATACAACCAAGCACCCCACTTGGAGAGGCTAATGCAATACCCCTCTTAATGACAGCGGCTCAACAAAACCAAAACACAAGCTTAAATCGTATAGGGGTTATGTTTGCAACCTACGTTAAAATAAACCAAGGCGATGCCGTATTGCGCCTAAGGGGGCCGAAAGGCGCCGAATTCATTCAAAGATTTTCTCTGGCAACACTCTCGGATAATAAATATCACTATTTCAACCTTGATTCAAAGCGTTACACGCTCGGTGAAATTTCCGGACTCACTGGTAGAGGGGTGAGCACATGGGAAGCCCATGGTGACAATGGAAGCGTTAATACCTGCCTTGTGTATGAGTACGTCGACGGCAAGAAACGCTTTACACCAGGATGCCCATTAGATGGGCCAGTTCGAGTGCTGAGATAAGCGCTTCACAAATTAGCCGCTCGGATTCAACCGGTCAGTATAAGCCCTGCGTATTACTGACTGGTCTGGCCCGGCCTCAATGGACACCGTGTTAAGCACTGAGTGCTGATTTGCGCTGCTCGAATTCCACCGGGGTCAGATACCCCAAGTCGAATGGCGGCGATGAAGATTGTAAAACCGGTGTATTCAAACACAGCCAGCACCTGGTTCACTGCATCACGCTTGAACGATTCGGGGTAAGTACGTCTGTCTTGGTCATGAACACAACTCCTAGGTGGGCATTATCCACCTTAAGTTAGTCCATTGAGGTCGGGGCACACCACGAACGGAACGAGAACAAAGAGATCGCCTATGCTGAAACCCTAGACGATTCAGGACAGTAGCGGAATGCACAAACTATAACGTGCTCAGCATGCGCGAGACTATCGACTTGTTTGGCGTTGGCTTTGAGATGCCGAAGGAATGGAAACCTGAAGTTTATCAAGAGTACATGGTGCCAATTCTGATTAGCCGCGACGAAGGCCCTCAAGTACTTCACGCAACCTACGGGACGATTCCGAAAAAGCACTTTCCGCCCGGCGCCAAATTCTCAACGGTGAACGACCTCGTCGGATCAATTGGCGAAAAGCATTGGTTTAAAATCGGTTTGGAAGCGCTGCCAACTTTGTTTGGTGCCGATACTGCAGTTCTACGATCCGTGCAATGAAACTGCTAACTCCAAGAAAAAACCTAAGTTTTAGCACGATAGCGCAAATGCTAGACAAAGTGTTGCGCTGTCTGAATCCCTCTAGGTTAAGAACCTCGGGGGTTTCGACGACGCCGAACAATTAACCAGCGCGGAGCGCGAAAGCGGGCAATACAACGGTATAGCCATATATAAGCGACAATAAACATGACCACAGAACACTGAAGAGCAAATGTATTGCTCCAGAAAAGCGTCGCGGGAATCACGCCCAAAGAAGACAATAACCATAGATAAGGTGATGTCATCGAATTGCGAAATACCTTATGCCGTGGATCCGGGCTTCCAACCGCCCAACGCATCAGGCGTTTGTACACAAGCTGATGCAAATGGGCGGCATCGGGAAGGCCAGGATTAGCTTGACGCGACAGACGTCTTGCCATGGTAAATATGGTTTCAACAACAGGGTAAATCACCAAGAGGAAAGCGAACCAAGGCGATACGCCTGGATTACGCGCTATCAGCAAAATTGCCGACGCCGCAATCCAGAAGCCCAGAAGATAAGCGCCACCATCCCCCAGGAATATCAGGCCCCTTGGCCAGTTCCAGAACAAAAACCCAAGGCACGCACCAATGCCGCCTGCAGCCAAGGACCAAATTAGGTGGTCTCCATTCAGGAAAGCAACGTACCCGATCCCTGCCAGCATGATTGCAGCCACCGCCGCCGACAAGCCGTTATAACCGTCAATAAAGTTCATCGCATTGGTTACGCCGGCCAACGCAACAACCGAAAAAACAAAAGAGATTGCGGGAATACTCATAACACTGTCGATAAAAGAGATATCGAGCCGCACAACCCGAATGCCAAGTAACCACCAGGCGAGCATGGCTGAAAATAAAATACAGCTCATCCGCAGAACGACCCCTCCGCGCTTGCTAATATCTTCAAAAAGCCCACTGGCAAATGCCGGGAGCACCACCAGCAACATATGTAAAAAAAACAGTTGTTCAGTTTTCGCCCGATACCACAGTGCCACCCAGCATGAAAGTAGTGCCACCACAATCGCAAGGCCACCAATCCTCGGTACCGGCCAGACATGAAATTTCTGAACTCCGGCAAGATCGGAATCTGAGCTAAAACGTGCGTGCAAATGGCTGCTGCGAACTAGCCACATCGACACGAGGAACGCTACAGCAAAGGAGAAAACAATAGGTAGCACGTATTATTACTCGATGAAAAAAGGATCATGGATCTACTGCACCTAACGCAGCCACGACAGGTAGGCCATCTTATTATGGGTTCATTTTATAATAAAAGCTCACGTTTCGCTCGGGCGTTCCTCGTCTTTCGGTATGAATCTAAAAACCAACCCCATTTAAAGAAATAACGCACACTTGATGCAACATGGAAAAAAAGTAATTTCTTGCTCTTATATGAACCTTTCGCATACGCATGAGTAATTGAAGCTTCCGGATAAAAACAATTAATCCAGCGCGCCCCAATTCGCCGACAAAGATCGGTATCTTCAAGATACATAAAATACCCTGGATCAAATCCACCGACCCCATCAAAAGCCTTTTTTCTTAATAACATGAAGCATCCGGAAAGCACTGGAATGTCAGCGATTTCGTTATAACTCCAATTAGCGAGATCATATCGGCTGCTCATTGAATTTAGACAGGGCATTGAGGGCAAAAAACGCCTTGCCAGCAAATCAACAGGGGTGGGCAACATTTTACACAGCCGCTGTATATGCCCGTCAGGAAATCGTACCTGCGGCATCAGCAATCCCACGTCCTCATTATTTCCAATATAGGTCAGCATTTTTTCTATATCCGAGGGCAAAAACGAAACATCTGGATTAACCACAAGATGAAATTCTGCGCCAAATCCACTCAACCAAGAATAAGCAAGATTATGCCCTTTTCCGTAGCCTAGATTGCGTCCGATGGATAAATAACCCCAGCCATTTTTCAAAACTTCATTTTTTAAAATTGCATCACCAAAATTATCGACCACACAAATTGCCGTACTACGTAGCGCACACAGTGATTGAAACAAGGGCTCCAATTCTGACAAAGTGGATTTATATATAACCACCGAGATGGTTAATTTTAATTCGCTCATCGCCTTCCCGACCTGCCAATCATCCCATGCCACAATCCGCTCAACATCATTTTGAAATGAGCAGCACCGTTATCCGCGAACACACCATAAACAACGAAACGTATTGGTAATTTTGTCAGCTCAATAAGCTTCCAGCAGAGCGGAACGTAACTTCGCCGCATCAACGCAATGCCGTTTCTAACAAAATAATAATGCCTTAAAGGTGAATGCAAAGGGTAGCGCCTACCAAATACGCTGATAGGTTCCTCGCCCAATGTGTGCTGCATTACAATTTGCGGACAACCATACGAGGCCCAGCCCAGTGCATTAGCACGCAAGCCCCATTCAATATCCACAAAATCAATAAACAAACTATCATCCATTGGACCCACCGCATTCCATGCCTCGCGAGTAATGCAAGCACCAGAAGTAATCAGATAATCCGCACGAATGATTTGTTCGCCCTGAGCAGGTAGGCGCCGTATCCTCAGCCCCTCGCGCCGGATAAATGGCGCCAATCGGCCAAGCCGACGATCAAAATAGGCCGGCCCAACCTGTGCTACTTGTCCAACTTGTTGTGCCTGATAACAACAATCGAGCAGCGCTTGAAGAGCGCTGGATGTGACATCACTATCTTGATCGAACAAAAAGACATAACCACATCCCGCGTCGAGCAGGTATTTGATACCAATATTGAGCGCAAAGGCAATACCCATGTTTTCCATCATTACCAGCAAGCGGACATTACCGGCACTCTCAATGGGAAGTTCAATCGCAGCCCCCCCTGGAGTGTTATCAACCACAACCAGCTGCTGCACGAACCGGGACAGACGTGTGATTCTTGCGATCACATCAGGATCAGGGAAATAAGCAACAATAACAGCCCCAGCTATTTTGGGGACACCACTCACACCAGGATCGGTCATTCTTATTCCAGAAAAGCTTTGCAATGAATTTCTCAGGCCCGTCTTCGATCTCATATTGCAAAAATGGACGTGTTAAATTGCACACCGCGAGTAATGGGAAGCGCGGGAGGCATTTCGTTCCGCTACCTCCAGAATTCGCTCCCCCAAAAAAGTCTTTCCACGGGTACATGCCGAAAGCCGCGGCATAAAAACTGCAAAACCAAACTTCAGGAGAAGCCAAACCGAATGTATCAATAGGTGAGCAGCCTTACTGCACGAAAAATCACCATTGCATTCTATTTTGGACTCCACTGAACCAATTTCTTGGTATTTCCGAATACCCTCATGGAATGAATCACTGCCAATATTTAACGCGGAAAGTTAATACGTTTAATCAGCGCCGCCTACCTTCCCATTAATTACCATTTTCTGTATGGCCTTATACCGTTGCGTTGAGTGGACATAAGGCCTTGCCAGTGCACTAACGTTCCGCGATCGAAATCGCGCAGTTAATGGCTGCCATGTAAAAAATCAATGCCGCAAATGACCTCAACCGATTTTAATCACGGAAATCACAAATATAAACTCGATATTATCGCGGCGACATAACTTGCGGATGTCGTCTTTTTTTGTATTACATTTGTGCATATGTATTTAGTCAAAAAAGCGCCTATTAGTCGCTTTGCTTCCCTAAACGAGCCGGTATCTCCTGTTATCAATATTGTTTGCTCGTTAAACATCATGGTGCATTTCAGTTCGTGACTACCCGTGGTTGGCTCGAAATACTGAAAGGGGTTATTTTCAGGTCCAGCCATGGGCTATATGCAGGGTCGCGCTGTAATGCATCGCCGTACGTCCTGGTCATATAATCGACTTCTTTTTCAAAGCGCATCCGTTTGGCTGGAGCGATATCGGCACCCCGCGTAGCTGATTCATAATGGTAAAGCTCTGCAAACGGCGTCCACAAATTTCTGTAACCCGCGTCGCGGATACGTATGCACAGATCGACGTCATTAAATGCAACGACCAAGTCTTCTTCGTTTAGGCCATTGACCTTATCAAACACTTCTTTACGTACAACAAGGCACGCGGCTGTTACTGCGGACAAGTTTTGAACCAACCACGCCCGCCCGAAATAACCAGGATTTTGGCGTGTTAAGCCATGGTGCATATGGCCCGCGACGCCACCAAATCCCAACACTACGCCCGCGTGCTGCAGGGTGTCATTCGGATACCACAGTCTTGCGCCTACCGCGCCAATTTCTGGCCGGACAGCTTGACTCACCATTTCGCTGAGCCAATCAGGAGAAATAACCTCGATATCATTATTGAGCAGGCAAATTATTTCTCCCGCCGCCTCAGCCACGGCACAATTATTCAGCCTTGAATAATTAAACGGTGAGTCATCACGCAGTATCCGGATATGCCCTTTTTGTTGAAGCAACGCAAAATAAGCCAGTGCATTTGGGTCTGTGCTGCCGTTATCTACCAAAATTATTTCATAATTTGGGTAAGTGGTTTTTTCCAAAACACTTTCAATACACTGTCTAACCAGTTCGACTGCATCTCGCGTCGGAATGATAATCGATACTTTGGGAGGGCTAGTTGGCAAGGCATACTTCACACGCAGCATACCCATGCCAGGCATGGCCTCGTCGACCACCGCCGTCACGCCGTTCCTTTGCAGATGCTCTTCTACCGCATGGATGGCAGCAGTCAGTGCGTAGGGTTTCTCCGACCCAGCGGCTGCGGTGCTTCCCGGCACAATACGCCAGTGGTAAAGAATCCGAGGAATATGTACGATCGATCCATGGCCTGCAACTTCGATGCATCTAAGGGCTAGATCGTAGTCTTGGCTACCTTGCATGCCTAATCGAAAGCCCCCAACTTGCCGAACCAACCCTAGCTCGTATACCCCCAAGTGGCTGAACATGTTTTGAGAAAGGAATAAATCCGGGTTCCAGTCTGGCTTGAAATATGGGTCAATACGAAGCCCTTCTGGCGACAGCTTGTCTTCATCACTGTAAAAAAGCTTGGCTAGTGGATTGGCGATAATTGCCTTGGCGACCTCGTACAGCGCGTGCTCTGCCAGTTCGTCGTCGTGATCAAGCAATGCTATAAACTCGCCTGTCGCCAATCCGAGCGCACTGTTGCTTGCCTCTACTATGTGCCCGTTTACTTCGCGAAAGGTGACTTTGATCCGCGAATCCTGCGCGGCATAGCGCTGCAATATATTGCGAACATGCGGCTCCGTTGATGCGTCATCGGCAATACAAAGCTGCCAATGAGGATAAATCTGGTTACGCACGGAATCGATCACTGCCCCTAGCAGGTGTTCTGGCGTGTTGTATGTCGGCATAACGACGCTGATCTGAGGTGGTTTTTCTAGGCTGGCTATCTCATCTTGCATACGCTTGCGGCTTGCTGCGTCCCGAGTATCAAAGCGCGTGATCCAGGTTGGATAATCGATAGGCGTTTCTTGATTCAGCGCCGCTTGAACAATGGGTTCCGGCTGAGGGCGCTCAAGATCACGAAAACTATTGAGGGCCTCTACCGGACCCTCTTTAAGCACAGCCCTGGATGCGCGAGCCCCCAACTTACTCCAGCCCCCCAACGCCGTACGTAGCCGCCGTAGCTTGCCCCACCGCGCTCGCCAAGCGACTGCCACTGACATTACCTTTCGCAGATCGGCCGTTGCCCTCCACGATTTTGATTGATATACGGCTCCAAGTTCACTACGCAACGCATTGACTTCAACACCCAGAACATTGATATGCCCTTCGCGCTGGCCAGCTATCGACAAGGCCTGTGTTAACTCTTGCCCAAGCTCCTTGAGCTGATCATTCAACGTGTGAATCTGACTTTTCAACGCCAAGTTATGTGTTTCAAGGCTTTTGGCATGCTCTTGAAGAGCGTTGGTATGCTCTTCAAGAGCTTTGCCACGGGCAAATTCGTGGGGAGCGGCCACAGGGTCCAGTTTCGTTGGCAACTCAAAAGCCATCATCTGACTTGGACGCGCGGCGCGTTGTGCAATGCGGGTATGTAGCTCATATTCGTCGACCAACAAAGCGCTGAGTCGCGGTGCTACATCCATATCGCAACATTGCATCACGCGCACGATCAGGTCGACGATGTTGAGAGGGACTCCTGCCTCCGGGACTGCCACCACGCCGGCCCGCAACAGGCAATGAAGCAACCCACGAAATACCACATATTCTAGTGAGGTTGATTCCTGCTCATCCCATTCAAAATCGAATCCCGTGAGCTGGCCATCTGCGGCCATCATCAGATTAAATGGAACTGCGTCGATAAGTCGACCCGGCAACACCGCAGTCTTTTCCTGGCCTTGGCTTAACTCATATTGCTTCAACCAATCAATCCAGACCGTTGCCCATTGCGCAATATGGGTTATCTGCCAGCCTGGTTGCCCCAGAATCAACGGCAATTGGTTAAAATAGATTCGCCCATCTAAATAAGCTTCCGAGGAAGTAGCCGCGCCACTTTGCTCTAGGCGCGCGTCCGAAAAAAGCGAATTGCGTAAAACTAGCTTTTCTGTGCCGCGTTGGACAATCCTGATTTCTCGCGCAAATTCTTTTTGACGTTCCGCGGAATAGGCAAATGCCAAGTTGTCTTGCGCCACTTCGGGAGCCCCCTCGCTCGCTATTACGAGAAAGGAATTTGCCAATTCGGCCGCCATACCGTTCGCCGCGACCTCGCGCCACGCTGCACTCTCTACGAATAATCTCTTGTAATCGTAGTGCTGATTACGCGCACTCTGGCCGCAGAGTAAATTTTCAACAAAGTCGGCCCCCTGTTCCATGCCCTTTTCGGTGAAGACAATTGCGGGCAATTTGTAATCAGGAAATGGGTATAGAAACTGCGGTTGCGCAAAACCTGCGTTTAATAGCTGTGCCTGGAGTATTTTTCGGCCAAAGGTTACCGGCCCCTTTGCATCGTAGCGCCCTTCGATACCCACGAAAGCCGACCCTAAATGATCTTCTGGAGCACCGGCAAAATATTTAAGCCCAAGTTGGTTCTCAATCGCGACGATCAACACCCCAGATGGCTTCAGATGTCGCTTTGCAATTTGCAGCGCTGCCTGAATCGGGTCTGGTCCATCAATAAACATGCGGCTGTATTCAAGAACGCCGATCATCGTAACAACGTCGTATTTTTTCCCTTCGGGAAATCGCTGGAAATTATCACTGTATATGCTGACATTCTGCAGACCGCGGCAACGGGCAGCGGCAATACCAGCCCGCCGAGCGCTCCCCTCAACAGCTGTAACGGTCGTGGCAGTTTCACCAAGATAGCGAGTTATGGCGCCGCAACCCGCGCCAAGCTCAAGGACATCGCCTTGCAGGAGGTGTTTAATTGGGCGCAGCAAATTAGCCCGGGCGGGTGAAAAATGGTAAAGAGTGGCCCAGTCATCAGCCTTGGCGAACAACTCGGATGACCCAACTCCGACATCTTTCGTATCGCAAATAAGCTGATAAATCCGGTTTTCCGTTTCGTCACCGTCTGAGTAGCCAAACGGTGCCTGCTCGGGCCGGACATAAATACCCAAGTCAGCGCGAAATTCGAAGCCAGTTATCATTTACTTAAATTCTCTTGATAGGTATATGTTGGGCCAATTGCTGTAAATGTTCTTTCAGCTCTGCCGCTTGGTCTGGGAAAAGACGGATATGATGCTTGTAAGGATTGGGGCGCAGATCACCTCGGCTATGCCTGATAACAAGCCTCTCGATCGCGGCCCTCAATTGCGTACCGTCATCGTCTAGAGAAATAATATCGCCATTTTCGCCGACAACGATATCCTCTGTTACTCCCCCGGCATCCGTTGCGATGACCCAAACATCACGCACAAGCGCTTCTCTAACTGTTAGGCCGAAGCTTTCTTTCCATTGCGTCGGAAATAACAGGACATCAATACGGGCAAAGAATTGGTCTATATTTTTTTGCGTATAAGCAGGCACGATCTGAACATCGCCGGCCAAGCGAAACTGTGCGGGCTCCATCGAGGCTTCGCCCAAATTCAGTAGATTATCCACCAGGATCAACTCATAATTTGCAGTGGACAATCCATTCAGGGCATGCTTGATAACATGTATACCCTTGATTTCTGTGTTTCCACCAACGTAGCCTAACCTTAATTTGGTCGCAGGCAATTTGCGGGTCTCCACTGGTGGACGAATCCCGTTTTTGTGTACCACGATTTGCTCAGCAGCAAATCCATTTTGAGCATATAACTGTTTAAAAAACGCGCTGGGCACCAATAACAGATCAGCTTTCTGTAAAATGCTGCTCAAGCGCTTCTGCCGATAGCGGTTCAATTTTGGATTTTCGACACATCGATCACAGATCGCCAAGTCAATGGTAGTCTGATGACAATATTTTTTCTTTCCGGTAATCATGAATTGGCGGCCACAAATCCACCAAGCATCATGCAAAGTCACTACAAATGGAATCCCTCGAAATTTACAGGCCTCGGCCATCAATGCCCCAAGGCCCTGAACCGAGTGCAAATGGACTACATCCGGTTTGAATATCGCTAACACCTCTAGAAAAGGCGTTAGCGTTGATGGATTTTCAAACTCTTTCGTCTTGTCAGCCTCGTATGGGAGGCCCATGCCAAATACCATGGTATTTTTTGCTTCATAACGTACTAGTTGATAAGGCGGCGCCTTATCAACTGGTAATGCGGTAAATACGCAGACGTCGGTGTCAAGCGTATTTGACAGAAGCGCAGTCAGCTCCTCGGCCACGACCGTTGCACCACCAAAGCTGCGTGGTTCAAAGAAGATATTGACCTGTAATACCCGAAGTTTGTTTCTGGTCGCCTGTGCAGTGGGCCGGCGCTCTAGTAGAGGAGCCAAACTAGTCTGTGCAATTGCGGCGGGCATGTATGCGCTGAGTACGCTGATCTTGGCTGCAGCCCCTATCTTGCTTCGCAATTCTGGGTTTGTGACAAGGTTTTGCAGTGCAAGGCGCCACTCCTCCTGATTGTCCGCGAGATAGCCATTTGCCCCATCCAAAACGACGTCACGGAATGCCGAGCGCGGTGAACATACTGAAGGTAACGACAAGACACCCGCTTCCAGAAATTTGATATTGCTCTTGGCGTCATTAAATATAGAAGGTTCAAGGGGTGCGATGCTGATATCGCACTCGGACAATAACCGCAGGTAATCAGAGTATGCGGCCAGTGGGAATCTCTCTATCTGGTCAACAAACTCGACAAATTCGGCAGGGAGATTTAATTCACCCACGATTCGTAACCTGACCTGCGGATTGGCACGCAAAATTTGGATAATTGCATTGGCAGCGCAGCGAAAATCGGCGTCATGGGTTTTTGTCCCCGAACCATAGCCAATACGCACCACGCTATCGTTCCGAGGTTTGCCCTGAGTAAGCAACGCGTCTACCGCATCCAGCGTTTCGCGATCCAATGCATTGTTTATGACCCATACGTCCTTAATGCCGATTTCACGCATTTCCTGGGCGATCCCTTCTGTCGATGCAATTCCCGCGCCACACGCGATGAGCATTTCCCGATAGAGTCTCGCACCCTCCAGTAATTGCCTGACCATATCTTCGGACAGTTCTTTTAAATTGCTATTGAGACTGTATTTCTCCTCGTTAAAAATGAGGTCGTCTACTTCCCAATATATGCGGGCGCGCAAGCGCCTCGCTTCTTCTACGAGCTGGATACATTGTGGATAAGCGGGCACGCGGTAAAAAATAATGATCGAGTGCGTTTGTAAAGCTGCGGTACAAGCTTGTAAATCGGTCCAGCTCAATACCGTGCAGGGGTAGCCCAACCCACCGACCATTTGCTGTTTTTGAGTTACGCGATATTTGGTGCATTGAGGAATGCTCGTCTCGGCAATAATCAATACGCGACAACCCAACGACTCTATGGCATCTCGGTTAACTGGCGGCAATGATCTGGGTAGCCCCAAACTAACAAGGATGGGCTGATAGCGCAAGACGCCGGAAAGACCTCGCGTGCGAAGAAAGCGAGCGGCACGCAGGCACGTGTGAATTAGCCCGACGTGGCGCAAACTATCTACCACGGCGTGACAAAGACCTTTTACTCGCGACAATGCTAGTTTGGGCGAGCGAAGCGACATAAAGATAAAGCGAACGAACTGCATATTTCAACTTGCCTGCAGCAAGTTATTAGACGGTGAGTCAAAAACAATTTGCGCTTGTAAATCAACCAGCCCGGAAAACGCTGTTACTGGATCGACCTTTAAGTGAATGGAATCATAACGACGGTCATGCGGAATAACCTCTCCAGACAATGAGCGACTGGCAATACCCACGGAAACAAAATAGTCCCCTTCGAACAATCTTAATGGTAACGATACAGAGAAAATGCCATCCATCCCTGGTTGAGCAATATCCAATACTTCAGACCCTTGCTGCTCTGTGTTCGTGTTGTATATCGTAATGCCTTCTTTGGTTTTTACGGCAAAACCAAAAATTGGGCGTACAACAACCGCCAAAAAACGAACACGCAAGGCCAGAGTTAGATACTGCCCGCTAATTAAGGTATTTGGAAACTGACTACCATTGACGAAAGCAGCAAAATCAACCAGTTCAGCAGCCCTGTCTCCCCAACGATATTCAGAAGGGTTGTAATACGGACGGGCCTCAAAGCTTTTATCCAGATCTGCCAAAGCAGTATGGTTAGACGAAATAATGGGTACAGCTTTGGGTACAGCTTCTAGTTGGGTAACTACATCAGTTTTCACTTCAACAACTGGCTTGCCAAATAGTATATCCAGGTAGCGGTTAACGACTTGCCGAGGAAGGCCAGTCGCCACCATATGGCCACCATCAAGCAAAATAGCTGAATCACAATGTGACACAATTTGCTCGGTCGCGTGGGTGACCAATAGGATGGAGGTTCCGTTCTCTTTCAGCTTTTTCAGACGTGCGAAGCATTTGGCTTGAAACTTGGCATCTCCTACCGCCAGTGCTTCATCCACAATAAGTACCTCTGGCTCTATCTGCGCTTGCACCGCAAAAGCCAAGCGAATCAGCATACCGCTCGAGTAAGTACGGGTCGGTGCGTGCACGAAATCGCCAATATCAGCAAATGCCAATATATCGTCGATACGAGCATCAGTTTCTTCTCGACTCAAGCCTAGAAGAGAGGCATTCATATAGACGTTTTCCATACCAGTAAATTCCGGATTGAAACCCGCTCCCAACTCCAGCAACGCTGCCACGCGACCGTTTACCGTGACCTCTCCGTGAGAGGGGTCCAGCGTTCCAGTGATTATTTGCAATAGAGTAGACTTGCCCGATCCATTTTTACCTACTACCCCGACCGTCTGCCCACGCGGAACTACAAAATTAATATCGCGTAAGGCCCAGAATTCTTTATGTAATGCTACCTTGCCCTTTGAAAGCGCATGAAACAGACGGTGGTGCGGCTTTGACCAGATATTAAAGCACTTGGCGACGTTACTTACTTCTATAGCATTCATATCAAAGTACATCCGCAAAACCGCGCCGCGTTTTCTGAAACCAGGCAAACGCAAGAGTCGCAAGTACAAGACTCACTAAGGAATTCATCCCTAACGCCAGGAAATCAGGGCGGAGGCCTTGCACAAAGACCCCACGAGCTTGTTCAATGAGACCAGCCAAAGGATTTAGCATAATCAATCCTTGGAAACGAGGAGGAATCGCACTAATCGGGAAAAAGATCGGGCTCAGGAACATTAGAATAGTGATGAAAACGGTAACGATTTGCCCTACGTCGCGAAAATAGACTCCCAGTGAAGATAAAAACCACGACGACGCCAAACAGAGGAGACACACAGGGATCAGCACTAGTGGGTAATACAGTGCAGTCCAGGGAATGCCAACTCCTGCGATGACCATGAAAATCACCAAGACTGCAATGCCAATCAACACATTGAAGAGCGCAGCCCCCAAACTGACGAAAGACAACACTTCCAAGGGAAAAATGACTTTTTTAACGTAGTTCGCATTACCGAGAATCAAGTTTGGTGCACGCGTAAAACAGTCAGCAAAAAGATTGAAGAGTATCAAACCGCAGAACAAGACAATGGCAAATTCAGCTTTACCGCCACTCATACCTCCCCACTTAGCTTTGAAGACCACGCTGAATACAAACGTGTATATGCCAAGCATCAACAGGGGATGCAGAACGGCCCAGACCATACCCAGCATCGAGCCGCGATAACGGCCCACAATCTCGCGGACGATCAAACTCTTGATTAGCCCCCTGTTGCGCAAAAAAGAAGCCACCAGTTCTGCTGGGCCAAGCTTGTATTCTTTCATTTTTCCAACCGAATCGACACAGCACTCATACCGCGCCGTTTGTTAACAAGCATGTTTTACCTCGGCGCAGTCCCAATCGTACCAACACGCCATCACAAAATTCAGAGGGCCCTAGAGAAGGCTATCAAACGAAATATTCTGCGAGAGCGAAAGCGGATGCTTCAGCATCCTTACCAGAAACCACGGGCTGTACCTGCAGGGGCCAGTCGATGGCCAATGTCTTGTCATCCCAGCAGATAGCCCGCTCGTACTCCTTGGCCCAGTAATCCGTGGTCTTATACAAAAATTCGGCGTATTCGGAGGTGACAACAAAACCATGGGCGAACCCCTCTGGCACCCACAATTGCCGCTTGTTTTCGGCACTTAAGGTCTCGCCCACCCATTGACCAAAGGTAGGCGATGATTTTCGTAGATCAACTGCAACATCAAAGACCTCGCCAAGCGTCACCCGCACGAGTTTGCCTTGCGCCTGTAGTATCTGATAGTGCAGACCCCGCAGTACTCCCCGGCTGGAGCGTGAATGGTTGTCCTGGACGAAGTTGACTGTACGCCCTATTGCTTGCTCGAATCGAGCATGGTTGAAGCTCTCAAAAAAGAAACCCCGGTCATCCCCAAAAACTTGGGGTTCGATTATTTTTACGTCCGGAATGGCAGTGTCAATCACTTTCATTAAAAAACCTTATCCTTCAATATCTTCAGCAGATACTGACCATATCCATTTTTCTTGAGAGGCTGTGCCAGCTTCTCGATTTCGGCAGCACTTACCCATCCGGCATGGAATGCAATTTCTTCTGGGCAACAGACTTTCAGCCCTTGGCGAGATTCAATGGTATGAATGAACTGGCTGGCCTCAAGCATCGATTCGTGCGTGCCCGTATCCAGCCAGGCATAGCCGCGACCCATGGTTTGCACTTCCAGTTCACCACCGTTCAGGTACGCAGCATTCACATCCGTGATTTCAAGTTCACCACGGGGTGAAGGCTTAATACTCTTGGCAATTTCGACCACTTTATTGTCATAAAAGTACAAACCAGTTACCGCATAATTCGACTTAGGAGTTTGCGGTTTTTCTTCGAGGCTAATCGCATGGCCAGCAGCATCGAACTCAACCACGCCATAGCGTTCCGGGTCATTTACTCTGTACGCGAAAACAGTTGCTCCGCTCGTCTTGGCGGAAGCGTCCGCCAACAGACCAGCAAAATCGTGTCCATAGAAAATATTGTCGCCAAGCACGAGTGCGCAATCATCGTTACCAATGAATGATTCGCCAATGATAAAGGCCTGAGCCAAACCGTCCGGGCTGGCTTGTACAGCATATTGCAGGTTGATACCCCACTGGCTGCCATCACCTAACAGTTGCTCAAACCGGGGGGTGTCCTGGGGGGTGGAAATCACCAAGATATCGCGAATGCCCGCCAGCATCAGCGTGCTAAGCGGGTAATAGATCATAGGCTTGTCGTAAATCGGCAGGAGCTGCTTGGATACCGCAAGGGTCGCCGGGTAAAGGCGGGTACCAGATCCACCTGCGAGGATGATCCCTTTTCTGGAACGAGTCGTCATTGCAAAATTCTCAAATCATTAATTGAAGGGTTCGCTGCAGCGTATCGCGCCATTCAGGCAAGGCCAGACCGAAAGTGGTACGCAACTTGTCGGTCGATAGCCGGGAATTGGCTGGCCGAGGCGCTGGCAACGGGTAGCCGGACGTGGGAATCGGCTCGATGTCGCTGGCTTTTAACTTAAGCGCAGCTCCCAAGGCGCGTGCCTGATCGACAACCTCAACCGCATAATCACGCCAGTTGGTTTCGCCTGCAGCGGCCAAATGGTAGATTCCATAGGGGAAAGCGTCTGTGCTCTTGGCGTGCAGATACTGTCCGACAACCTGGGCAGCCACGTCTGCAATGACAGACGCAGCGGTAGGTGCGCCAAACTGGTCCGCAACGACTTTAAGGCTTTCGCGCTCACCCGCCAGACGGAGCATGGTTTTGGCAAAATTATTGCCATGAGCACCAAAAACCCAGCTGGTGCGAAAAATCAGATGCCGCGCACCTGAGGCAGCAATGGCCTGTTCACCGGCCAGCTTGCTTTGACCATAAACCGAGCGGGGACCAGTCGCATCAGACTCAAGATACGCCCCGGCTTTGTCGCCGTCATACACATAGTCGGTAGAGAAATGCACCAGCAGTGCGCCTGACTTTACTGCCGCTGCGGCCATGACGGCAGGAGCAGTGGCATTGATGGCAAATGCCAACTCTCTTTCCGTTTCTGCACGATCCACTGCGGTATAAGCAGCCGGATTTACAATGACGTCCGGCGCATATCTGTCCAGCAATGCAGCAACCGCATGCTCGTCAGCGAGATCACACTCATCCCGTCCAACGGCAATGACCTCACCCAAAACGGAAAGGCTGCGCAGCAATTCAAAGCCAACCTGCCCCTGCTTTCCTGTTACCAGAATCCGCGTCATTTCAATTTCCGTATTGCTGGTTGACCCAGTCACGATAGGCACCACTGGTCACATTCTGGACCCATTCCTGGCTATCCAGGTACCACTGTACGGTTTTGCGAATGCCGCTTTCGAATGTCTCGGTCGGTTTCCAGCCCAATTCATCCGCCAGCTTGGTTGCGTCAATGGCGTAGCGGCGATCATGACCGGGGCGGTCGGTTACATAGGTAATCTGGCTAAAATAGGACTGACCATCCTCGCGCGGGCGCAGTTCGTCAAGGATGCTGCAAATATGCTGCACCACATCCAGATTGGCTTTCTCGTTCCAGCCTCCCACATTGTAGGTTTCGCCCAACCGGCCGGCCTGCAGGACCCGGCGGATGGCGGAACAATGGTCCTTCACGTACAACCAGTCGCGGATTTGCTGGCCGTCACCATAAATAGGCAGCGGTTTCCCAGCCAAGGCATTAAGGATAACCAACGGAATCAGCTTTTCCGGGAAGTGGTACGGGCCATAATTATTGGAGCAATTGGTCGTCAGTACCGGCAGCCCGTACGTGTGATGCCATGCACGGACCAGGTGATCTGATGCGGCTTTGGAGGCCGAGTAGGGGCTATTCGGCTCGTAGGCATTGGTTTCACGAAACGGGTGATCGTCAGCGCTGAGCGTGCCGTACACCTCATCGGTCGACACATGCAAGAACCGGAACGCTGCGCGCTCTGCTTCCGGCAATGCACTCCAGTAGGCACGAACCGATTCCAGCAAATTAAAAGTGCCAACAACGTTGGTCTGGATAAAATCGCCTGGGCCGTGGATTGACCGATCAACGTGCGACTCTGCCGCAAAATTCACTACCGCGCGCGGGCGATGTTCTTCGAGCAGGCGAGCGACCAGTTCACGATCACCAATATCGCCATGCACGAACGCATGCCGAGCATCGCCCGCAAGGGACTTGAGCGTATCGGCATTGCCCGCATAAGTGAGCTTGTCGAGATTGATGACGGCTTCGTTGCTTTCAGCCAGCCAGTCGAGAACAAAATTACCGCCGATAAAGCCGGCGCCGCCGGTGACCAGAATCATAATTTCAATGCGTCCATGGTATGGATAGAAACCGACAGAGCGTCATGTGCGCATGCTCTGTCGTAAAACCAGAAATGATCAGATATTTTGACAAAACTCGCCAGCAATACGCTTGTGAATCTGACAATTCAAAACAATCTGTGGTTATTTAGCGATATCAATAACGCGCCATCGCCGGCTCAACCTCGCCCGCCCAGCCATCCACCCCGCCCGCGAGGTTATAAACATGGCCAAACCCTTGCCGCTCCAGAAATACGCCGACTTGATAGCTGCGCATACCGTGATGGCAGATCACCACCATCTCTGCATCTTCATCCAGCTCCTGAAAACGCGACGGGATTTCATTCATCGGCAGGGGCTGGCTGTTTTCCAGGTGGCACATGGCAAATTCCCATGGCTCACGCACGTCGAGCAAAACCGGATTAGTTCGGGTTTCGTCCGCCAGCCAGGCGGCGAGGTCACGCGCGGATAATTGCTGCATTTGTTACTTTCCAGATACATGTGACTGCATAAAAAAGGCGTGGCACGCAGCCACGCCCTTGCGTTGTCGAGCAACCCGGCCTTAGAAGTGGAAGGCCGGTGCCACCGGTGCGTTTTTCATGCGCGGCAGGTTGTACTCAAACAGCTTTTCTTCGCTGAACGCGCCATGGTCAACGCGTTTTACCAGCGTTGCGCTCATGATTGGCAATTCGCCGACGATCGCGATCAGGCGACCACCTACGGCCAGTTGATCTTTCAGCGTAGCAGGCACAGAGGCAAAAGAGCCAGTGGCGATGATTACATCGAACGGCGCTTGCTCAGTCAGGCCATGCACGGCGTCGCCAACGATAACGCGAGCGTTGCGCACACCTGCGGCGGCCAGATTGGCTTCCGCTTGTGAGGCAAGGGCCGGTTCGATTTCGATGCCGTACACGTTGGCGGCCAAACCAGCTGCCAGCGCCATCAGATAGCCGGTGCCAGCACCAGCAATCAGCACCTTGTCGGCGGGCTGCAGTTCTACTTCTTGCAAGAAGCGGGCTTCGACTTTCGGTGCCAGCATGGTTGCGTCATGGCCGATAGGCAGTTCGGAATCCACAAAGGCCAGCGCCCTTTTGTCGGCCGGCACGAAGTCTTCGCGTTTGACCGTCAAAACCCGATCCAGCACCTTCTGATCCAGAACGTCCCAAGGACGGATTTGCTGTTCTACCAGCAAGTAACGGGCATGTTCCCAATCCATATTTTCACCTTGAATTCGGCCGCAAACCGGCGCGCGCACTATCAAATTAACTTGCGATTATCGCATAAAGTTAGTACCTTGCCACATAGAGTTTCGCTAGGGGTTCCGCTGTATTTGGCGGATGAGAGAGTCCCTTTGCACCTGATCCGGTTCACACCGGCGTAGGGAAGCGAAGCCGCCGTCCCCTCTGGCATGGCGTCTTTTGCGCATCCCCGCGCCCTTTTCATACAAGGAAGACGCCATGAATAATCGTGCAGATTTCACTGCAGCCCAGGCCCATGTGGACGAAGCTGCCATCCAGCCGCTGCCCAATTCCCGCAAAGTGTATGTCCAAGGCAGCCGCCCGGATCTGCGCGTGCCCATGCGCGAGATCAGCCAGAACGATACGCCGACCGCGTTTGGCGGCGAGCAAAATCCACCCATCACCGTGTATGACTGTTCCGGCTTGTACACGGACCCAACCGCAACGATTGATGTACGCAAAGGCTTGCCCAGTGTGCGCGGCGCGTGGATTGAGGAACGCAATGACACAGTCTTGCTGGATCAACTGACCAGCGACTTTGGCCGCATGCGTGCTGACGACAAGACGCTGGACGAACTGCGCTTTGAGCTGCATCGCCAGCCACGCAAGGCCAAAGACGGCGCCAACGTGTCGCAAATGCATTACGCCCGTCAAGGCGTCATCACGCCAGAAATGGAATACGTGGCGATCCGCGAAAACATGCGCCGCGAAGAATATATGCAAAGCCTGCTGGATATCGGCGGTGACAAAGGCAAGCGCATGGCGGATCTGATGCTGCGTCAGCATCCCGGCCAGAGTTTTGGCGCGTCCATCCCGGCCAAGATCACCCCCGAGTTTGTACGTGACGAAATCGCCCGTGGCCGCGCGATTATCCCCGCCAACATCAATCACCCCGAAGTCGAGCCAATGATCATTGGCCGCAATTTCCTGGTGAAGATCAACGGCAACATCGGCAACTCAGCCGTCACCTCGTCCATCAATGAAGAAGTCGACAAGATGACCTGGGGTATCCGCTGGGGCGCGGACACCATCATGGATTTGTCCACCGGCAAGAATATCCACGAAACGCGGGAGTGGATTCTGCGCAACAGCCCGGTGCCGATTGGCACGGTGCCAATCTACCAGGCGCTGGAAAAGGTTAACGGCAAGGCCGAAGACCTGACTTGGGAACTGTTCCGCGACACGCTGATCGAGCAAGCCGAACAAGGTGTGGATTACTTCACCATTCACGCGGGCGTATTGCTGCGTTATGTGCCGCTCACCGCCAACCGCATGACCGGCATTGTGTCGCGTGGCGGCTCGATCATGGCCAAGTGGTGTCTGGCGCATCACAAGGAGAACTTCCTCTACACGCATTTCGCCGACATCTGCGAAATCATGAAGGCCTACGATGTGAGTTTCTCGCTGGGCGATGGCTTGCGTCCAGGTTCGATCTGGGATGCCAACGACGAAGCCCAGTTGGGCGAATTGCGCACGCTGGGCGAGCTGACCCAGATTGCGTGGCAGCACGATGTACAGGTGATGATCGAAGGCCCGGGCCACGTGCCGATGCAGTTGATCAAAGAGAATATGGACCTGGAACTGCAAGACTGTTCCGAAGCGCCGTTCTACACGCTGGGGCCTTTGACCACCGATATCGCCCCCGGCTACGACCACATCACTTCCGCCATCGGTGCGGCGCAGATTGGCTGGTACGGCACGGCGATGCTGTGTTACGTGACACCGAAGGAACACCTGGGCTTGCCGAACAAAGATGATGTCAAGGAAGGCATCATCACCTACAAGCTGGCTGCACACGCTGCAGACCTGGCCAAGGGCCACCCAGGCGCGCAGATTCGCGACAATGCTTTGTCCAAAGCACGCTTTGAATTCCGCTGGGAAGACCAATTCAACCTGGGTCTCGATCCGGACAAAGCGCGTTCTTTCCACGATGAAACGCTGCCACAAGAAGGTGCCAAACTGGCGCACTTCTGTTCCATGTGTGGTCCGCACTTCTGCTCAATGAAGATCACCCAGGACGTGCGCGAATACGCAGCGCAGCAAGGCATCAACGAAGCGGAAGCGCTGAACAAGGGTATGCAAGCCAAATCCATCGAGTTCGTAAAACGCGGCGCCGAGGTTTATCACAAGGAATAACCCACGTCCGGGCCCGTCTACCGGGCCACGAGTGAGTCACAAAATGAGCGCTGCGGCGCTCATTTTTTTTGCGCGCTCAGCCAAGCTGGCATGAAGTGCCTTTCAACTACAGGATTGCTCCGTTAGTCGTGATTTTTTGTAAGCTTTATGCTTTCCATATTGAAATATTCCAACGCCACAGCGGAGTTCTTTGAGAAGGATCAGTGTTTACTTATAGATAAACAGTGAAGTTAATGCTTGACTCCTTGTATTGCATTGCACAAAAATTACTAACAACAGGGACAAACTTGTCTCCTATAGTAAATAAACTTCAATGCCATTTTGCGCCGTCAATATCCAACAGGAGCAAGCCATGTCTGTTTATCCAGTCGTTCTATGTGGTGGTAGCGGTTCGCGGCTGTGGCCAATGTCGCGTGGTGGGTATCCCAAGCAATACCTCAAGCTGACCGGCAAAAACAGCCTGTTGCAACAGACTGTGGAGCGTTTAAAGGGCATTGCCGAGGTTAATCCGCCGCTATTGATATCGCATGAAGAGCAGCGCTTTCTGGTGGCGGAGCAAGTGCGCAAAGTGGATGTCACGCCACAAACCATCGTGCTGGAGCCCGTCGGCAGAAATACGGCGCCTGCCGTCGCCATCGCCGCCTTGCTGGTCACCGAGAAAGACCCGGAAGGATTGCTGCTGGTACTACCGTCGGATCACGTCATCCAGAACGAGACAGTTTTCCACGCCTTGGTCGCGCAAGCGGCAACGGTGGCACAGATGGGCAAGCTGGTTACCTTCGGGATCAAGCCAACCTCGCCACAAACCGGTTATGGCTATATCCGCCGCGGCGCGTCGCTCACTACCGATGGCGCTTATCACGTTGACGCTTTTGTAGAAAAACCGGATCTGGCCACTGCTGAGCAATTCCTGGCGGCAGGCAGCTACTACTGGAACAGCGGTATGTTCATGCTCAAGGCCTCGGTCTATCTGGATGAGCTGCGTCGCCTGCAACCAGAAATGCTGGTCAACGCCCAGCTGTCGCTGGAACGCAGCATGCGCGATGGCGACTTCACCCGGCTGAACAAAGACGCCTTCACCGCCTGCCCGTCTGATTCCATTGATTACGCGGTGATGGAGAAAACCACGGAAGCCGCCGTGATTGAGGCCGCCGATCTGGGCTGGAATGACATCGGCTCGTGGAGTGCGCTGGCTGATATCGGTGACAAGGATGATGATGGCAACGTGGTGCTTGGGGATGTGCTGACCGACCAGGTTAGCGGCTCCTACATCCGTGCGGAATATCGCATGATTGCCGCCATCGGCCTGAAGGATATTGTGATTGTCGAAACCGCCGATGCCATTCTGGTCGCGCACAAAGACAAAGTGCAGGACGTCAAAAAGATTGTGGAGCGGCTCAATGCCTCCAAGCGCTCCGAGTCGATCACGCACCGCAAAGTGGTACGGCCGTGGGGGTCATACGAAGGCATCGACAATGGCGATCGCTTCCAGGTCAAACGCATTATCGTCACCCCGGGCGCGCAACTGAGTCTGCAAATGCATCACCACCGCGCGGAGCACTGGATCGTGGTCAAGGGCACGGCGCTGGTGGATAACGGCGATCAGCACATCTTGCTGACCGAAAACCAGTCCACGTATATCCCGCTGGGTGTCACGCACCGCCTGAAAAACCCTGGCAAGATTCCGCTGGAATTGATCGAAGTGCAGTCCGGCCCATATCTGGGCGAGGATGACATCGTGCGCTTTGAAGATACCTACGGCCGGGTAGAAGCGCCTGCGGTGATCAAATGAGTGGCGGTAGCTTGCGTTGTTTCAAGGCCTACGACATCCGCGGCCGGCTGGGCGATGAGCTGAACGAAGACATCGCCTACGCCATTGGCCGCGCGTATGCCCAGTTTCTGCAGGCCAGACGGGTGGTGATCGGTGGGGATGTGCGTACTTCTACCGATGAGCTCAAAGCCGCGCTGGCTAACGGCTTGATGGATGGGGGTGCCGATGTCATCGATATCGGCATGACCGGCACTGAGGAAGTCTACTTTGCCGCGTTTCATCTGGATGTAGATGGCGGCATTGAAGTCACTGCCAGCCACAATCCGATCGACTACAACGGCATGAAGCTGGTCAAGCGCGGTGCCCGTCCCATCAGTGGCGATACCGGCTTGAAAGAAGTGCAACACCTCGCCGAAACGCGCAACTTCGCCCCTGCGCTCCGGCGCGGCACGTTAACCCGTCAAAGCATCCTGGATGCGTACATTGAGCATCTGCTGGGTTATGTCGATCTGGCAACACTCAAGCCGCTCAAACTGGTGGTCAACGCCGGTAATGGCGCTGCGGGCCACGTGGTCGATGCGCTGGAAGCCGCGTTTACCCGGTTGCATGTGCCGATCACGCTCATCAAGGTGCATAACGAACCCGACGGCACCTTTCCTCATGGCATTCCCAATCCACTACTGCCGGAATGCCGCGCCGATACGGCCAACGCAGTCAAAGCGAACGCCGCCGATATGGGCATTGCCTGGGATGGCGACTTTGACCGCTGCTTTTTGTTTGATGAACGCGGCGAATTCATCGAGGGTTATTACATCGTCGGTCTGCTGGCCGCAGCGTTCCTGGCACGCCAGCCTGGCGCCAAAATCATCCATGATCCGCGCCTGACCTGGAACACCATCGACGTCGTGAAAACCGCTGGCGGCATACCGGTGCAAAGCAAGACCGGCCACGCTTTTATCAAGGAGCGCATGCGCCAGGAAGACGCCATTTATGGCGGCGAGATGAGCGCACATCACTACTTCCGCGATTTTGCCTACTGCGACAGCGGCATGATTCCGTGGCTGCTGGTGTGCCAGTTGCTGAGCATCACCGGCGAGCCTTTGTCGGCGCTGGTGGCAGATCGCATTGCGCGCTTCCCGTCATCCGGTGAAATCAACCGCAAACTGGCCGATGCACCCGCAGCCATCGCCGAGATTCGCCGCCGCTATGAACCTGAAGCACTGGCGGTGGATGAGACCGACGGCATCAGTCTGGAGTTTGCTGACTGGCGCCTGAATCTGCGCTCGTCCAACACCGAGCCCGTGGTGCGGTTGAATGTGGAGTCACGCGGTGATCCGGCACTGATGCAGCGCCATACCGACGACATCCTTAAGGTACTAGATGGCTTTGCACTCCAGCCAACCGAGGCAGCAACACACTAAGCACTCAGGCCTTTGCGGGCACGACATGCGGCATGGGCGCTTTGAAAATGCCCCATGCCGCCAGCAGCAGCAAACCGATCGACACCCAGGCGGCCTCGCGCAGGCCGCTTATGGTTTGCGCGGCATCTCCGTTGGCCAAAGACCCGAACACCGCCACTCCAATGGCACCTGCGGCTTGCCGGGCGGCGTTCAGAACCGCCGACGCCGTGCCGGAACGCTGCTTGGGTACGCTGGCCAACACGGTGGTGGTCATCGCTGGCACTGCCAGTCCCATGCCGGTCGGGATCAGCAAGAACGCCACAAACAACAACGTGTGTGAGCTTGCTCCGGCCACACTGAGCAGCAACAGAAACCCTGCCGCATCCAGCGACGCGCCCAACAAAATCGGCAAGCGCCGCCCGAAGCGGGCCATCACCCAGCCGCTGATCACATTGGACAAAAAGAACCCGGCGGTGAGCGGCAGAAACGCCAGTCCGGCGTGCAAAGCGGAATATCCCAACACGCGTTGCAGATAAAGGGTGAGCACAAACAACATGCCGTAATAGGTCAGATTAACCGCCATACCAAATAACACGGCCGCGTTGAAGGTGCGATTACGAAACAGGTCGAGTGGGATGGTCGGCTCAGGCACGCGCTGCTGCACTCGAAGAAACACGAAACCGAGCAAAAACGCCAAGGTAAATCCGCCCCAGATAAATGGATGACCAAAACCCAAGGGGCGGGCCTCGATCACGGCGGCGATCAGTGCGGTAAGTGCCAGCGTCACCAGTATCTGGCCAGTCCAGTCGATGCGATGGGAGTGCGCGTGGCGTTCGGTTTCCGGCAAACGCAGGCCCAGCAACATGCCAGCCAGGCACAGCGGTAGATTGACGAAGAAAATCCAGCGCCAGCCCACCGTATCCATCAGCAACCCGCCAATCACCGGCCCGGCGGCAATCGAGATGCTACCCGCCGCAGTCCACCAGCCAATGGCCCGGCCGCGTTCAGTGGGCGCATCAAAAAATACGTGGTTAAGCAATGCTAGCGAATTGGGCAGCATTACCGCCGCACCCAGGCCCTGCAATGCCCGGGCGGCGATCAAACTCAAAGAATCGGGTGCCAAGCCACACAGCAAAGAAGCCACGCCAAACACGGCAAAGCCCATCACAAAGCCACGGCGACTACCAAAACGATCGCCCAGCGCACCAGCCGACAGCATGAAAATCGCAAATGCCAAGGTATAGGCATCGACAATCCATTGCAGCGTGGCCACTCGGGCCGAGAACTCGGTCGCGATATGCGGCAGCGCGACGTTAACGATGGTCACATCAAGCTGCCCCACCACAAAAGCCAAGCTGGTTGTACCAACGACAAAAGAAAACCGGGGCGAGGCTGGATTCATGAGTGACTACTGTGGAGTGGGAACAAGAGCTTTAGAACGCCGGAGACGGCGATTGAACATGAGTGGCGTCAAACGCGGCCACGGTGTGGGCGACATCGCGCAGCTATGACGCAGGCATAAAGGGGAAGTTACCAAGCCGATTTGTCATCGGTCAAGCGCAGATCTGCGGGCAATATCCGGTTTCTCTCCCACAACGATCTGCGCTCTTTGCAGTTGGCTCGTTTGATACAGCCATCAACGAGGTCTGGATCAGTCTTCTACCAAAACGGCTTCCGGGCCGTTTTTCTTGACCGACTCGATGCCGTTTTCTTGCGATGCCTTGCTGTTGTACAGCTCGCTCTTGCCAATGACCTGGTGATTGGCCGCCTTGAGTACAAAGTAGGGATGCCCGTCTTTGCTTTCTTTGCGCTCGTAATTGTCGTCATCGGCGGCGTTTTTGCGCACCGACTCGATCCCGTTGAGAGCCGAAGCCTTGGCATGATATAGCTCGCTGGTCAAAATGATCTGACCGTTAGCGGCATGTAGATTGAACATGTACTGGCCATCTTTGGCCTGTTTCAAATGGAATTTGCCTGACATGGTTGTTCCTTATCTGCTTATGAACCAGGAATCAGCGGTAAGGCCACGGCGCTTGTGCCCGGATCAATTGGCACTCAACGCCAGCGGCTGGGGTGCGGGCAAAAAAACCCTACCAGGTCAGTATTGGAACAAGCTGACGCATTTTTAAAGTTTTTAGCTGCATCAAAAGCAAAAAACCTGCAGCCGCTGATGCAGCATGCAGGTTTTGTGTGGGCGTCGGTGGCAAATCAGGCTTGCAGTTGTTCCATCACCTGGCGCAAACCGTCGATTTCGTCGGCTTCCAGCAACTGGGTAATCAGTGGCTGGATTGCGGCCAGATCAGTCGACAACACCTGTTCTTTCACCTTGAGCAACCGCGCCGGCAACATGGAGAAGCGGCGCAAACCCAGCCCCAGCAGCAAACGTGTCAGCGCCGGGTCACCTGCCATTTCGCCGCACATCGAGATCGGCTTGCCGACGCGATTGCAGGTACTGATGACGTGATGCAACAAGCGGATTACTGCCGGATGCACCGGGTCATATAAGTGCGAAACCGCATCATCATTACGGTCAACGGCCAAGGTGTACTGGATCAAGTCGTTGGTACCAATGGAAGCGAAATCCAGGTGGTGCAGGAAATGCTCCACCGTGAACGCCGCCGCCGGGACTTCGATCATGCCACCCAGCTCAATCTGTTCATCAAACGGAATACCTTCCGCGCGCAGCTGGGCTTTGACTTCTTCCAGATGGCGACGGGTCTGCTTGACCTCACCGACGTGCGACAGCATCGGCACCAACAGTTTGATCTTGCCGTGTGCCGAAGCGCGCAGCAGTGCGCGTAACTGGGTGCGGAACAGCTGTGCTTCGGCCAGGCACAAACGAATGCCAGTCAAACCCATCGCCGGATTAGGCGCGTCAGACTCCTCCTGCCACTTGGGAATCTTGTCTTTGCCCAGATCGATGGTGCGGATGATCACGGGCTGTCCGGCCATTTGCTCGGCCACAGAACGGTAGGCCTGGTATTGCTCTTCTTCAGTCGGCAGATCGTCTTCACTCAGGAAGAGGAATTCCGAGCGGAACAGGCCGATACCGGTGGCGTGGTTTTCCAGCACCTGGTCGGTGTCTTCCGGCAATTCGATATTGCCGAACAGTTCAATCTCGATGCCGTCTTGCGTCACCGGCAGACTGGTCCGGATGTCCTGCAGTTTGGCCTGGCGGACAGTCCATTCATCTTGGCGAGCGCGGTATTCGGTCAGCGTGCGTTCGTCCGGATTGACGATCACCACGCCATTCACGCCGTCAACGATCAGTAGTTCGTCTTCATGAATCAGCGAACGAGCATGGCGCAGCGCCAGCACGGAGGGTAAATCCAGGCTGCGCGCCAGAATGGCGGTATGCGAAGTCGGGCCGCCGACATCGGTAATGAACGCGGTGTATTCGCTGTCTTTGAACAGCACCATATCGGCGGGCGAAAGATCGTGCGCCACCAGAATGGAATCGCGATCAGTCGGTGCCGGGGTGTGCATGGCCATGTCGTGGCCAGCCAGCGTTTTAAAGATACGCTCGGTCACCTGAATGACGTCGGTGCGCCGTTCTCTCAGATACTCTTCTTCGATCTCGTCAAACTGCGCCAGCAGGGCATCAAGCTGCAACTTGAGCGCCCATTCGGCGTTGCATTTGCGTTTTTCGATAATCTCGCGCGGCTCAACCGACAGTGTGTGATCGTTGAGCAGCATGATATGCAAGCTGAGAAACGCACCGAGTTCCGTGGGCGCGTTATCCGGAATGCTGCCCCAGAGCATTTCCAGCTCCTGGCGGGCAGTCTTCACCGCCGAGTCGTAACGCGTTACCTCGCCGGCAATATCTTCCGGGCGCACCGTGTAATGCGCGATCTCGATATCGGTATGCGATATGAGGTGAGCATGGCCAATGGCAACCCCGCCGCCAATGCCGATCCCGTGCAAGGTAAGGCTCATTACGACTCCAGTACCGAGAAATGAACCACCGTCACAGCCTGTTGCTGCACGGTGGATGGGGTTTATTCGCCTTCGCCGAAATAATCGGCGATCAGAGCTTCCAGCGCATCCAGTGCGTTCTGGTCGTCCGGGCCGGTGGTTTCGATGGTCACCGTGCTGCCTTTGCCCGCCGCCAGCATCATGACGCCCATGATGGATTTCGCGTTGACACGCTTCTGGTTGCGGCTGATCCAGACTTCACTTTGAAACTGGCTGGCCAGTTGGGTCAGCTTGCTGGACGCACGGGCATGCAGCCCAAGTTTGTTCACGATTAAGAGTTCTTTTACCGGCATGACACATCAACCCCTGATCAACCCTGTGCCGCATTGGGCAACATATACAAAACGCCTTCCAGTCCACCGGTGATCGCCTTGCTCACGACGATTTCCAGCGGCTGATGGCAATAAGTCAACGCGCGCACCAGCATGGGCAGGTTGACCCCCGCCACCGCTTCCACGCGACCGGGCTGGATCAGCCGGTTGGCCACATTGGATGGTGTGCCGCCGTAAATATCGGTCAGCAACAATATTCCCGAGCCATCATCGAGCATCTCGATCAGGTCATGCGCTTTGAGTACCACGTCGTCCGGGTCTTCGGTTTTGCTCACCGAAAGCTGGCCGATATTGGTCAATGGCCGACTCATGATGTGCTCGGCACACGAGATCAGCGCTTCGCCAAGCGATACGTGCGTGACGATGATGATACCTACCATTCAGGACATTCCTTGTGCATGACCACCGCAGATTCAGGCACTCCCCCCATAAGCGAGCTGGCCGAATCCGTCTTGTTCGAGCGCGGCAGACACACAAGGCCCTGCCGCAACCTTGTGATCATACCTGACGTCCGTTTCCTGAATTTATAACCGAATTCCCTTATGCATTGCAGCAATCAAATAAGCGACAACTCAGGCGGTATCAACGCAGCCGGTAAATGTGTGGCGGTGCCTGCAACCACTGCACGCGGCTTTGCATGGATGGCGTGAGATAAACGCTGCCGTCATTGCCCACGATCAGCACATCTTTCACGCCAAAGCGGCTGGCGTAGTGCACGGCGGTGTCTTTACCACCAATAAAGACTGGCTTGGTAATAGCATCCGAAATGGCGCCAGCTTCTTGCGAGCTGGGTGCAATCAGCGTGGCCGATTGCATGGTTTGCGCGGGCCAGCCGGTGCGCGGGTCAATCAAATGGCAGTAGCGTTTGCCATCAACCTCAAAATAACGTTCGTAATCGCCCGAAGTGCCGATCGACTCGCCATCACCCAAGGTGATCACCGCCATCGCGCCTGGTTTACGCGGGTGCTGCAAGCCAACTTTCCACGGCGTATCGCCCTTCTTGCCCAACGCCAGCACGTTACCGCCAATATTGATCAGCGCGTTATACATGTGATGTTTACGCAGGTAGGCGGCGGCACGATCCAGCGCAAACCCTTTGAAGCCACCCAAGTCGATATTCACATCCGGATTGGTGCTGGATACGTTCGGGCCGTCAAATTGCAGATCATCCAGCGTCGGTTTCATCGCCACCAGTTGGCGAATCTTGTCCGGGTCAGGCAGCACGGGCGCGAAGGTATCGTTATGAAAGCCCCACGCCGCCACCAAGTCGCCAATGGCCGGATTAAACAACTGGTCCGAGCGCTCGGCATAGCCTTTGGCCTGCTGCAGAATGGCGACCATTTCCGGATCGGCCTGCGCCGCTTCGCCCATGGCAAAAGCGTTATTCAAACGGGTAATGTCAGATGGGTGCCAGGCGTGCAGTTTGGCGTGCAGCCGATCCAGATCAGCCAGAATGGTGGCCGTCGCCGCTTTTGCTTTGTCTTCGTCGACGCCGTAAATGGTGATCTGCACGGCGGTGCCAAAGACATAGCCGTCTTGCTGAAACATCGGCGGTTTGCTGCAACTGGTCAAACCCGCCAGCAGCGCCAGCATGCCCAGCCAGCGCAGAGCGCTAAACAAAGTCCGCACAGACATCAACCCAGCTTGCGTTCGAGCGCGCTGATAAACAATGCAGCCACATCAATGCCGGATTGGTCGGTGATTTCCTGAAAGCACGTCGGGCTGGTCACGTTGATTTCGGTGACATTCTCGCCAATCACATCCAGCCCCACCAGGAACAAGCCTTTGGCCGCCAGTTGTGGGCCAAGCGTTTCGGCAATTTCGCGGTCTTTGGCAGTGAGTGGTCGGGCCACGCCGGTGCCGCCCGCCGCCAGGTTGCCACGTGTTTCACCTGCCTTGGGAATTCGTGCCAGGCACCAGTCCACCGGTTTGCCATCAATAATCAACACGCGCTTGTCACCGTCTTTGATCGCGGGCAGATAGCGCTGCGCCATGATGGTGCTGGTTTCATTGATGGTGAGCATTTCAATAATCGAACCCACATTCGGGTCGTTGGCGGTAATGCGGAAAATCCCCGCACCACCCATGCCATCGAGCGGCTTGAGAATCACGTCGCCATGTTCAGCCAGAAACTCGCGGATGTCGGCACCGCGTTGCGTCACCAGCGTGGGCGCGGTGAATTGCGGATGCTTGAGGATCGCCAGCTTTTCGTTGTAGTCACGTAGCGTCTGGCCGGGGTTGAATACGCGTGCGCCTTGCGCCTCGGCCAGCGTCAACAGATGCGTGGCGTACAGATATTGCGCGTCGAAAGGCGGATCTTTGCGCATCAACACTGCGCCAAAGTCTTTCAGTGCTTCGTGTTGCGGGGCTTCCAGCTCAAACCAGTGCTTGTATTCCTGGGTAGCGGTAAAGCGCAGCCGCTGCGCGTTGGCTTGCACCACGCCTTCTTTCACCCGGATATCGTCGGCCAGCGTGATCCACAATTCCCAACCGCGTTTGTTGGCCTCGCGCAGCATGGCATAGGTGGAATCTTTGTGGATTTTGAACCCGGCTACAGGGTCGGCAATGACGAGCAGGCGCATGAGGGAATCCCGTTATTTCTGGATGACTGAGCCAGGGCGATGGCGGGAATAACAGCTAATCTGCCGCTCCCGTAGCCTCAGCTTTTGCAGCAGTGAAGTGGTGGATTGGCTACGCCAACATCCACCCTCCACCATGAGATCAAGCCGCAAACGACAACTGTGGCTCGGGTGCTGTCGCTTCGATTTCATGCGATGCGGCCAACAGCGCCAGCCGCGCCACCACGCCATAAGAATAGAAGCGGTTCGGTGCGCTATCCGGTGCACCATCGCAATCTGGTGTGGTACACGGCGAGGCAAACGCCAGCGGCTCGAAATGCATGCCTGGCGCGTTGAGGTTTTCTTCCGGGCCACGGCCGGTATGCACGCGATAGAAACCACCGACCACAAAGCGGTCGACCATGTACACCACGGGTTCAGCCACGGCGTCATTGATACTTTCAAAGGTCGGCACGCCTTCTTGCACGATCACGTCGTGCACTTCCAGCCCTTCCTTGACCACCGACATCTTGTTGCGTTGTTTGCGGTTCAGGCCGATCACTTCGTCCGCCGACTTCACGCTCATGATGCCCATGCCATAAGTACCGGCATTGGCTTTGACGATCACGAACGGGTCGTGATCAATGCCGTGTTCGGCATATTTGACGCGGATCTTGGCCAGCGTGCTGTTCACGGCATCAGCCAGTTGTTCTTCGCCAGCGCGATTGTGGAAATCCAGACCATCCACGTGAGCGAAGTACGGGTTGATGGTCCACGGATCAATCCCGATCAGTTTGGCGAAGTCGTCCGCCACATGGTCGTACGCGCCAAAGTGATTGGTCTTGCGGCGCACCGACCAACCGGCATGCGGTGGCGGCACAATGATTTGTTCGACATCATCCAGCAGCGGCGGAATACCCGCAGACAGATCGTTATTCAGTAGCACCGCACATGGATCAAACCCGGCTACGCCAATCCGGCGGCCATTTCGCACCAGCGGCTCCAGCGTGAGCTTCTGGCCATCCACCAGATCAAACGTGGTTGGCTCGGTGATTTCAGGGTTGAACGTGCCCAGACGCACCACGAGCCCCGCCATGCGCATGATGCGCACCAGCGCGGCCACGTTTTGCAGGTAGAAAGTATTGCGAGTGTGGTTTTCCGGAATCAACAACACGCGCCGCGCATCGGGACACATGTTTTCCAGCGCGCTCATCACCGCCTGTACACCCAGTGGGTGAAATGCCGGATTGAGGTTGTTGAACCCCCCCGGGAACAGGTTCATGTCGACCGGAGCGAGCTTGTACCCGGCATTGCGCAAGTCCACCGAACCATAAAACGGCGGCGTCGATTCTTGCCATTGATTGCGAAACCAGTGCTCGATTTCAGGCTGGGCGGAAAGAATACGGCGCTCCAGATCCAGCAATGGGCCAGAAAGCGCGGTGGTGAGATGCGGAACGGTCATGGGGAACACTCATCAAAAACAGCGTCAGCCAGAAATGCGGGCGGCATCCTGATAATACAACCCGCATGCATATGTTTCATCCCTAACTCGGCGCTGCGGGGTGTGAATTTATCCCGACAAATCGGGACAACCAAGCCGCGCACTGCCGAAAACATTCACGAGCCACGCCCGCAACACAGGCAATCCGCGTGGCAGTTTGCGGCTACAACCAACCTTTGCGCTTGAAAAACCAGTACGGCGCAATGCCGGACAGCACCATCAACACGAGCGCAAACGGATAACCAAAGTGCCACTGCAATTCCGGCATCGCGCCAAAGTTCATGCCGTAAATACTGGCAATGACCGTCGGCGGCAGAAACACCACGGCAGCAATCGAGAAAATCTTGATGATCTTGTTCTGCTGCAAGTTGATCAAGCCCATCAGCGCGTCCATCAAGAAGTTGATCTTGTCGAACAGAAAGCCGGTGTGATTATTCAGTGACTCCAGATCCCGCAGCACTTCGCGCAGGTCATCTTCCTGCGTTTGCTTCAGGACGCGACAGCGCAGCAAAAACGACAGCGAACGCCGCGTGTCCATTAAATCCAGCCGCACTTTGCCGTTCAAGTCTTCCTGCGTGGCGATGTCGGCCACCGTATCGGCCATAACGGTGTCAGTCATCACATTGTGGCGATTCAGCACCCGGCGGCTGACCTTGTCCAGATCGGCATAAACGCCTTCGAGCATATCCGCCGCGTACTCAACGGCGACGTCGTAAATGGCCAGCAGTACGTCTTCCGCTGAATGCACATAGTCCGCCTGCATGCGCGCCCGCATCCGGAACAGGCGAAAGGCGGCGAGTTCTTCATTGCGGATGCTCAACAAGCGCCCGTCGTTGAGCAGGAATGACACCGTGACCACGTCTGCGCCATCATTAAACTGGTGCAGAAAAAACGAGTTCAGATGAATACCGGCCTCGTCGACAAAGCAACGGGCAGAATCCTCGATATCTTCTACTTCATCGTCATTGAGCTTGAGCCGGAACACCTGCTGCAATAGCGCGCGTTCGTGCTCGTTGGGCTCCACAGAATCAATCCAGACCACGCCCTCACGTGTGAGATCGTCCGCCGATTCCACGGCCACCGGTCGTAGTCGTCCTTCCACAAAACCATATGCGGTTAGCATTTGTGTCGCCCTGCGTGAGATACCGCGCGGATTATAGGAGATGTCACCGGCCCACGCTTGCGCTGTGTATCTGCTTCAGACATCGCCAGCAGGCGCGAATTCGGAGGCCCAGGCAAAATGTTTTACACTGCGCCCATGCTTACCTATCAGAATCTTGCCAGCCAAAGCGGGCTGGACCGGGCCGATATCCACGCGCTGTTTGGTCATCTGGGCGGCTTCGGGCGTGCCTGGTTGATTGCGCACGGCGACGATCCCGCACCTGATGAGTTCGTTGCCCGCTTTAATGTGCTGGCCGAACGACGGCGTAATGGCGAACCGATTGCGTATCTCACCGGCGAAAAAGAGTTCTTCAGTTTGCCATTCAGCGTTGCGCCGGGCGTATTGATTCCGCGTCCGGAAACCGAACTGCTGGTGGAACTGGCTTTAGAGCGCCTGCCAGCCGGCGCGCCGCGCATTCTGGATATGGGCACCGGCAGCGGGATTATTGCCATCACTCTGGCGCATGAATGCACCGGTGCCCGCGTCACCGCGCTGGATGCCTCGCCCGCAGCGCTGGCCATTGCCGGGATTAACGCCGCACGCCATGCGCCACAGGTCACTCTGTTGCTGAGTGACTGGTACCAGGCACTCGGTGACGCGCAATTTGATCTGATTGTGTCTAACCCGCCGTATATCGAACAACATGATCCGCATCTGGCCCAAGGCGATCTGCGCTTTGAGCCACGCTCGGCCTTGACTGATGAAGCCGATGGCCTGGCGCACATTCGCACCATTGTGGCGGGGGCGCCGTCCCACTTACACGGCGGCGGCTGGCTATTGTTTGAACATGGCTACGACCAAGGCGAAGCATCCAGATCCATCCTCGCCGCCGCAGGTTTTTCCGCAGTGCAGACTTGGCAAGATCTGGCTGGCCTGGATCGCGTCAGTGGTGGGCTTGCCCCGGCGAGTCGCGCTGGTTAAAATACCCGAGTAAATTAATCAGTTAAAGGCGCTGCGCTTGCGACGCGCCGCAACCTAGCGAGTCACCCCATGAGCGTTCAAGAGTCCATCCGCCAGACCGTCACCGAAAACCCGGTTGTCCTTTTCATGAAAGGCACACCGACTTTTCCACAGTGCGGCTTCTCGTCCGCCGCTGTGCAGATGCTGAAAAACTGCGGCGCCAATTTTGTTGCCGTTAACGTACTGGAAGACCCGGAAGTCCGTCAGGGCATCAAAGAGTTCTCCAACTGGCCAACCATTCCACAGCTGTACGTCAAGGGCGAATTCGTCGGCGGTTCGGACATCATGAAAGAACTGTTCAGCTCCGGCGAACTGCAACAATTGCTGCAAGACTGATTGGTTACCCGTAACGCATGCCTAAACGCCAGCTGACCACTGGCGTTTTTTGTTTGAGTGCCATTGGGCCAGTACCATCGCAGCGTTGCTCTTCAGCATTATATGATCTGGAACCCGGTCCTTTCTCTTGTACAAGGCCTCCCACGCATGCTGGTGCTCCCTTCCTCTTATCACCGCGTTGCTGTTGTTCTGGCTCCCCGCCTGGGCGACTCCTTGCTACTGATGGTGCTGGCGCAGAATTTGCGGCTTGCCGGCAAGGAGGTGGTGGTATTTGGCAACTATCCGCGGTTACTGGCGCCATGGTTTCCCGACTTCGATTTACGCCCGGCACTGGAAGAAGCAACAGCAACACAAAGCCTGCAAGAATTTGAACTGGTGCTGCACATGCATGTGGGCTGGCCGCTGGAGCTGCGCAAGCATCACGCCCGCGTGGTCTATTACGATGAAATCATGGCCGTCACGGGCCGCGGTATCGTCAAGCTTGATCAGATTGCCTTGTTCTGCAAACGGCATCTAGGCCTGGGCGATGCCAGCACCGACAACGGGCTGCGTGATATCGAGCGCATGCAGTATCGCCGCTATGCCAATCGTGTGGTAATTCACCCATCTTCGACATCAGAGCTACGTCGTTGGGCGCCAGAGCGTTTTATGGAACTCGGGCTCGCCCTCAAACAGAAGGGATTTGAGCCCGTATTTATTGTCGGCCCGGAAGAGTACGACAAGTGGGCGTGGATCAAGCCTTATGGCCTTGAAGTCCCCGAGTTCCCCTCGCTGGCTGCCATCGCCAGCTTCATTCACGCCTCGGGCTGGCTGATTGGCAATGAATCTGGCATTGGACATCTGGCGTCCAATCTGGGCATCCCTACTTTGTGGTTTGCCGGTCGCGGCAAACGTGCCCGGATGTGGCGGCCGGCATGGTCACCAGCGCGGGTGATTTATCCCTGGTTTCTACCCACCGCAACTTTACGTGACCGCTTCTGGCGCGAAGTGATTCCGGTCAGCCGGGTTATGGCCGCGTTTGCAAAGTTAAGAAAAACAGCACAAAAACAACTGAGGCCGCCATTACCAGCAATACCCCCGGTAGCTACCATCACATCAGACAGGACGGTTCCTTGCGAGTCTTGAGTGCAGGAGCAGGTCAGCACTCGCACTACTCGGAAGTGCCACGCTCCGCTAACAAAAAGCCCCACAATTGCGGGGCTTTTTGTATTGGGGTAATTCATACCGTTTCATTCGCATCAGATGCGCCAGCCAATTAGTGATGGTAGTAGCCGCCACCATGCCAACCACCCCAACCACGGTAATACCCATAATTGATCGACACAGCAGGCCAGATCACCGGGGCGCCGTAGTAAACCGGCGCGGCCTGATACACCACAGCAGGTTGCTGTACGACCACGGTTTGCGGCTGATCAACATAGGTAGTCGTGGCATTGGTGGTAGCCGGTTGCTGCGGCGCGCTGCCGCCATCCACGTTTACCTGAATCGGCACCTCGCGACCTGGATCGTAGGCCATGCGAGTGGTGTAGCGCTGACCGGCGTACTCGTAAGTCACGTCATAGCCAACGGTATGTTGTTGCTGGGTCTGCGTGGTAGAACAACGGCGTACGGTTTGTGTGCTCACACCGCTGTTCTGATTCGCCAAGTTGTCACCAGCCAGAGCCCCGACTACGGCACCGGCAGCTGTCGCCGCCACGTTGCCATTGCCGTGCCCTACCGTGTTACCCAGCAGACCACCAAAAATCCCCCCGAGGATCGCGCCGCCGTAGGTGCGTGGTTGTTGCACCTGAACTTGCTCATCCCAGCATGACTGCTGCGGTATTGAAACTTGCTGCACCACCGGCGTGGTATTGATAACGCGGCCGTACTCGGCGGCCTGCGCTGCACCGGCGATTCCGGCAAGGGTCATTAGCAGAACGATTCTTTTCATTTTATCCACTCGCTTGCAGCACACTGGCTGCGCTTTGCACCCCGATTGGGGACATCACACCTTACGTATTTTCACGCTTTTGCATCTGGCGTACCAGGATGCGCGTCACAGCAAACACTTTTACGTTCAGTCACTTGGATGGCCTGGATGCCATCTGGTTCGGCGTTTTTCGCATTCTTTACAATCTGTCACCGGACCAGCCATTTCCAGCCTGATCGCGCGACCAGCGGTTATGATGCAAATACCCATCGAACGTATCCGCGAGGTTTGCATGTCCTACTCTTTGGCCAATCAATTGGTCGTCGCCATCTCCTCGCGTGCCCTGTTCGATTTCGAAGAAGAAAACACCCTCTTCGAAACGGGTGATGCCTCAGCCTATAAATCGTTACAACTGCGAAAACTGGATGAACCCGCAACGCCGGGCGTGGCCTTCGCTCTGGTGCAAAAGTTGCTCGCTTTCAACGAGGGCAGCGCCCACCGCGTTGAGGTGGTCATTCTTTCGCGCAATGACCCGGTGAGCGGTTTGCGCACTTTTCGCTCGGCCCAGCATCACGGTCTGACGCTCGAGCGCGGCGTATTCACGCAAGGCCGTGCCCCCTTCAAATATCTGAACGCGCTCAACGCCAATCTGTTTCTGTCCGTAAACGAGGCCGACGTACGCGAAGCGCTCGCCGCCGGTTTTCCCGCGGCTCGGGTTTACCCGCAATCGGTACATGCTGCCGGATTGCATCCGCATGAAATCCGCATTGCATTTGATGGCGATGCCGTGCTGTTTTCCGATGAAGCCGAACGCATTTATCAACGCGATGGCCTGCCGGCATTCCACCAGCATGAGCACGATCACGTCACCCGCCCGTTACCGGCCGGTCCGTTCAAGCCGCTGCTCGAAGCCTTGCACCGATTACAACGTGCGGCATCACCAATCCGTTTACGCACAGCGCTGGTCACTGCACGCAGCGCCCCGGCGCATGAACGGGCGATCCGTACCCTGATGGATTGGCAAATTGAAGTGGATGAAGCGATGTTTCTGGGTGGGCTGGAAAAAGGCCCGTTCTTGCGCGAATTTGAGCCCGACTTCTTCTTCGATGATCAAACCGGCCATTGCCTGTCTGGCGCCTTAGCCGGACCAACCGGTCAGGTGATCGCCGGGGTCGCCAACGAAGTCGAATCCTGATCCGGCTTACGCAATCGCACTTGATTGGATCGTTTTTCATCCACTCATTCAACAAAAGCATCAAAACAGTGCGTTTACATAACCGATGATCACCGTATTGCGCCAATTTGGTTCACATAACGCACCAGCAGAAAATCACAAAACACATATCCTTTTTAACTTCATATAGATATGACTTTGGCACAGGGATTGCTTTTGGTGCACCTCCACTAAAAAAGAGGCGCCCGAGCAAGTGGCGCACTGCTGCAATTCCTGGAGCCTTAAGTGAATCAATTACCTGCAAGTGATGACGTCCTGTTCATCCTGATCGGCGCCATCATGATCCTGGCCATGCATGCCGGGTTTGCTTTTCTAGAACTTGGTACCGTGCGCCAGAAAAATCAGGTCAACGCGCTGGTTAAAATCCTGACCGACTTCGCGGTTTCAGCCATTGCCTATTTTTTCATTGGCTATGGCGTGGCGTATGGCGTGCACTTCATGTTGCCGGTGCATGATCTCAATACCAACCACGGCTATGGTCTGGTGCGGTTTTTCTTCCTGCTGACCTTTGCTGCGGCGATTCCGGCGATCATCTCTGGCGGCATTGCCGAACGCGCGCGATTCCATCCACAGTCTGCCGCCACCTTCTTGCTGGTCGGCTTCGTCTATCCATTTTTTGAAGGAATGATGTGGAACGGCAATTACGGCGTGCAGAAGTGGTTGCAATACCATTTTGGTGCGCAGTTTCATGACTTTGCCGGTTCGGTGGTGGTTCACGCCGTAGGCGGCTGGATTGCCCTGCCCGCAGTGTTGCTGCTTGGTGCGCGCAAAGGGCGTTATCGCAAAGACGGCGGCGTCAGCGCGCATCCACCTTCATCCATTCCTTTCCTGGCGCTGGGTGCGTGGATTCTTATTGTCGGCTGGTTCGGCTTTAACGTAATGAGCGCACAGCGCGTTGCTGGTATCTCTGGCCTGGTTGCCATGAACTCGCTGATGGCGATGGTGGGCGGCACGCTGGCCGCCATGTTCTGTGGCAAGAACGACCCTGGCTTTATCCACAACGGCCCACTGGCTGGGCTGGTCGCCGTGTGCGCGGGTAGCGATGTCATGCACCCGCTGGGCAGCCTGATCACCGGTGCCATCGCGGGCGGCATGTTTGTTTATCTGTTCACCATCACCCAGAACCGCTGGAAGATCGACGACGTACTGGGCGTATGGCCGCTGCATGGCCTGTGTGGCACCTGGGGCGGCATCGCCGCTGGCATCTTTGGCCAGACTTGGCTAGGTGGCGCAGGCGGGGTGAGTTTTGTCAGCCAGATCATCGGCACGCTGCTGGGTATTGTGGTCGCCTTTGCGGGTGGCTGGCTAGTCTACGGCGCGCTCAAGAAAACCGTGGGGCTGCGCTTGAGTGACGAAGAGGAATACAACGGCGCGGACTTGTCGATTCACCGCATCAGCGCCACGCCCGAGCGCGAGAGCCACTGGTAGAACTGATATTGAAGAATTAAAACTGGCATCCACATCACAATAAGCCAATGTTTTCAAACGATTCAATAAAACAGGAAAATTGCACCAAGTCTGGCGTGGCTGCGACTGGTTTCGCGGACACCGGCCTACGCCATGCCAACCCATTGTAGCGCGCTGGGCATTGTGATCTGTCCATAGCCTTGTGGGCAGATCAGGCAGGAGCCAGCAAGCAGGCCCAGTTAAACATTTTCGTTGGTGATCTTTCTGAGCGAAAATCCGGTCGCCTGCGGCTCGATGACCAAAGTATCACCTTCAGACCAACCCAACTCTGCGAGCAGGGTGTCTGGTAATTCCAGTATCCGGTCTCCACTGCCGTCGCGGCAGTCCTGTAGCGGGAGTGTCCAGATTCTCCGATCATCAGAAGTCATATCTTGCGTCCCATGGCAGAAGTCCCCTCAAGGATAGCATCGGGATTTACCGTGGGATGCCCTTCTGACTGTTCTGCCGGCCATCCAGTACGGCCTATGCGCCTGCAAGCAGCGGTCAACGGTGCAGCAGCAATACAATCGGCTTGTTGCGCGAACTCGACGTTCGAAAGTTTTGGCTAAACCGCTGTGCAGCTGTCGCTTCTGGCCTGCTGCAGATGCTCACACTGGACGTCGCCAACATTGGGTTTGGCCTGATTAGAAGTCTGTCACGGCAGGTGATCTGGAATCGAATCAAGGTGCTGAAGGCCAATGAGGCCATGCAGCCCCTAAACCGGAACGCGCGCAAGTTGGGGATGAGTATAAATGCGCTTGCTCAGAGGATGGATCAACAACCCGGCGCTATGCGCTCACGGTGCGTATTCAAGCGGTGTGGGTCTTTCTTTCCGGTGGTTCTGTACCATGCCTCATGCCCCTGACTTCAGCCCGTACCGTCTCGCCCCTCGATAAGCGCACGCTGGCGAGCGAAGCAGGCCATCACTTGCTGCACATCCCGTTCCGGCAGGCCCACCGACCGATACACATCCGCAGACTCGGCAAGAACATCGCTTATTTTCTGCAGAGCACGGTCGGCTGCTTTGGGCGCGACACCGAACTCGCGCGCAATCGACATGGCATCTTCAAGGCTTGCGTTGTTGCTTTCCTTGACCCTGATCCCCTGATAGCCCAGGTTCGTTAGTTGGGGCACCACATCGAACACCGGCGAAAGGCGATAACGATTGCCCCCGTCATGCAGGTAGCCATGGTTTTTGATGTGATCATCCGTGTTGTCTACGAACAGGTTGAAGAGCAAGCGAATAAACAACTCTTCCAGATCCAGCCGCATTGCACCGGAAACCCCGTGCTCACGCAACGACTGGGCCAGTTTGACGTACGAGCCCTCATTGCCTTGATACGCGCAATTGGTCATGGCTGCGCCGGACAAATAATGGATGCAATGACCGGAGGTTACCGAGCCTGGGCGATCAAAGCGCCGTAGTAGCAAAACACTGCGATGCCCGATTTTGCGGAGCCTGAATTCGGGAACCCGGATACCACACTGTGCTGCCAGGGTGAGCGTCCCAGCTTCCAGCAATTGCACATCCATGGTGTCGGCCGGCGCGGCAAACTTGGCCAGCCAGAGCTCATCCGCATCGATGAGGCTCGCTTTCGGCCGCACGCCACCCAAGCTCGCACCGGGATTCAACATGCGGCGCGTTGTTATGGGCACCTCAATGCCTTGGGCAATCTGGTCTGCGGCGACCTGCAGCTCCTCCAGTGTGGCCATTTCTATCGCGAGGTCGGCCGCTGATGGTTGCTGTGCCTCTTGCAGTGCCTTGTCCTTGCCCCAGAACACGAGCCCGCCCACCCTTTCGCGGTTGGTTTCCATCAGGGCTTCTACGGTTGACAACTTGTGGCCGAAGCGCGCGGTCAGCACCAGGTCTCCCCACGCGTCAGGCAGCGCATCCTGGATAGTCAGCGGAAGCGGGCCGCCATCACGCCAGCGGGTGGGCCCAATCTCAAAAGGTGCCTGTGATTTGGGTAGCCATGCCGGGTTCAGGGCAATCGTGAAGCGGTTGGCCAGGTATTGCAGACCGTATGACAAGTCGCCGGCCGGCATGGCTCCCGCCCCATAGCGAACCACGGCAGCGGGTGTGGGTACGGATTCATCTGGCTGGAACAGGCTGAGATAAAAACGATGGTCAGAAGTCACGCTCGTCATCCCTGACCGGCTTCAGCGCAGCATTCGACTGCTTGCGGGATTTGCGCACCAACGTCGCGTCAACGGGGGCCAGGCGGGCGAGGCTGTCCAGTTCACCAAGGTGGTACAACGCATTGACAAGCGTACCAACGGACACCCCTGATGCACCCAGCTCAAGAGAACGAAGCGTGTTCTCACTGATCAACATACGGCCGGCCAGATCCGGAATCGTCAGACCTTTTTCTTTGCGCAGGAAGCGCAGACGGGCGCCGAGCTCGGCCAGCGCTTCATTGCCTTGCGCAGGCGTGCGCAGATCAATTTTTATTTTCATGGCAACACCTCAAAATTTTGAACTTTATTTACTGATTAAAGCAAAATTTTGCGGTTTTTTCTATAACCCGCCAATAAACTAGAATAATATGCAAAATTTTGATGTTTTTACCCCTTAAAACACCAATATTTTGATGCTATTGAACCTGAAAACGTCTCTGTTTTCACCACATGTGTTTCTCAGGAACGAGATCAATTTGCCTGCTTTCAGACGTTTACACGGCCTACAGACCGGCGTCAGTTTGCCGGACTTAATCCCCCGATGCCTGGTTTAACTCCGCATTTTTAGAACCAGCGCCGATTCATCGACTAAATACGAAAACGCCGCTCCCATCGAGCGGCGTTTTTCATTTGTGCACCACCTGCTTCAATCCGGCAATGGCAACGCCAGCGTCTCTTTGACTTCTTCCATCACCACATAACTGCGCGATTCGGCGGCGCTGGGCAAACGCAGCAGAATGTCGCCCAGCAAGCGCCGGTAATGGGTCATGTCTGGCAGCCGCGCTTTGATCAGGTAATCAAAGTCGCCCGAGATCAGATGGCATTCCAGCACTTCCGGGATGGTGGCCACCGAGCGGCGAAAGTCGTCAAATACCTCGCCCGACTTGCGCCCCAGCTTGAGTTCTACAAACACCAGCAGCGGCGCTTCCAGCAATTGCGGGTTCAAGCGGGCGTGATAACCGGTGATGACGTTGGTTTCTTCCAGCCGTTTTACCCGCTCGGCGCAGGGGGTGGCGGTCAGGCCGACCTTCTCGGCCAACTCGGTAATTGGCAGCCGGGCATTGGCCTGCAGCAAGCGCAAAATCTTGTAATCGATGCGATCCAGCGTGCGTCCGGATTGATAACGAGTGCGCATTGCAATGTAGTCTCTGTTTTTGACCTAACAAATGGAGAGTATCACTAGTTAACGCTTCATATACTCGGCTTATTCTCCAACTATATGACATACAACAGTGTGTCCCCGGGTCAAGCGATGAAAGCAATTGTGATCGGTGCAGGTGTCGTGGGCGTCACCACCGCGTACTACCTCAGGGCAGCCGGTGTCGATGTCACCGTGCTGGATCGACTCGAAGCGCCAGCGGATGAAACCAGCTTCGGCAACGCCGGGCAGGTGTCGCCTGGCTACGCCGCGCCGTGGGCGGCGCCGGGCATTCCGTGGAAAGCCATGAAATGGCTGCTGTCGGAACACGCCCCGCTGCGTATCCGCCCGGATGGCACGTTCTTTCAGTTGGCATGGATGGCCCGCATGGTTGCCAACTGTACCGAGGCCGCCTATGCCCGCAACAAGAGTCGCATGGTGCCGCTGGCCGAATACAGCCGTGATTGTCTGCGTGATCTGCGCAAAGACCTCAACCTGCATTACGAAGAGCGCTCGCTGGGCACATTGCAGATTTTCCGTAACGACAAACAACTGGCGGCCGGGCGCCGTGACTCCGGCTTGCTGGATCAAATGAACGTCGCCAATCAGGTGCTCGATCAAGACGGTTTGCTGCAGGCCGAACCCGCCCTGAAAGCCGTGGCTCACAAGCTGACCGGCGCGCTACTGCTGCCCAACGACGAAACCGGTGACTGCAAGCTGTTCACCGAACGGCTGGCAGCGATTTGTGTCGAGATGGGCGTGCATTTCCGTTTTGGCGTGACCGTGCAGTCGCTGGTGGCCGAAGGTAAACGCATCAGCGCGGTCGAACTGGATAGTGGCGAAACGCTAAACGCTGACTCGGTGGTGCTGGCCGCTGGCTGTGCTTCACGTGCGCTGGCTTTGCCACTGGGGCTGGATTTGCCGGTTTACCCGGTCAAGGGCTACTCGATTACCGTGCCGCTCACCAACCCGGAAGGCGCGCCGCGCTCAACTGTGCTGGATGAAACCTACAAGATCGCGCTGACCCGCTTTGATAATCGTCTACGCGTGGGCGGCATGGCGGAAGTGGCCGGGTTCGACAAACGCATTGATCCAGTGCGTATCGATACGCTCAATATGGTCACCAACGATCTGTTCCCGCATGCGGGCGATTTGTCCAAAGCCAGCAAGTGGACCGGCCTGCGGCCAATGACGCCCGATGGCACGCCGATTGTGGGCAGCACGCCATATGACAACCTGTTCACCAACACCGGGCACGGCACGCTGGGCTGGACCATGTCGTGCGGCAGCGCGCGGGTGATTGCCGATACCGTTCTGGGTCGTCGTCCGGAAATCGATGCCCGCGAGTTGTCTATGGCGCGTTACGCCAAAGGCAATGCCCGTATTCACGAAGGCAGCAAAACGTCTGGTCAGATAAAATGGGCGGATTGATCTACATCAACCGCCATTCATTCTGACCAAAGTGCCTGCCATGAGTTATCTACGCCAGTTCCCCGCAACGCGTATGCGCCGCATGCGTCGTGATGATTTCTCCCGCCGTCTGATGCGCGAAAACGTGCTGATGCCGAGCGACCTGATCCTGCCGGTGTTTGTGCATGAAGGGGTCAACAAAGAAGAAATCGTCGCCTCGATGCCTGGCGTGAAGCGTCAATCCATCGATTTGTTGCTCAAAACAGCAGCCGAAGCGGTGGAGTTGGGCGTACCGGCGCTGGCGTTGTTCCCGTCGATTGATCATTCGCTCAAAACACTGGGCGCGGAAGAAGCGTGGAATCCGGATGGCCTGGTGCCACGCACCATCCGCGCACTGAAAGAGGCTTTCCCGCAACTGGGCGTGATTACCGATGTGGCACTGGACCCGTACACCATCCACGGCCAGGACGGCATCATCAACGAAGACGGTTATGTGCTGAACGAGGAAACCGTCGTCGCCCTGATCAAACAAACGCTGTGTCACGCCAATGCCGGTGCTGACATGATCGCCCCCAGCGACATGATGGATGGCCGCATCGGCTCTATCCGCCAGGCACTGGACGAAGCTGGCCATGAAATGACGCGCATTCTGGCGTACTCGGCCAAATATGCCTCGGCCTTCTATGGCCCGTTCCGCGACGCGGTGGGTTCTTCGGCCACGCTGGGCAAAGGCAACAAAGCGCAATACCAGATGGACCCGGCCAATTCGGACGAAGCGCTACACGAAGTCGCCATGGACCTGACCGAAGGCGCGGACATGGTCATGATCAAACCGGGCATGCCATATCTGGATATCGTGCGCCGCGTTAAAGACGAATTCGGTGTGCCGACCTTTGTTTACCAGGTATCCGGCGAATACGCAATGCTGCAGGCGGCCATTCGCAACGGCTGGCTGGATGAAAAGAAAGTGGTGCTTGAATCCCTGCTGGCGTTCAAACGCGCCGGAGCCGATGGCATTCTGACCTACTTTGCGCTGGATGCTGCCCGCTGGATCAAGGGTCAGTTCTAAGCTGATTTGACGGTTTTACCTCGCAAAGCCCGCAAGCCAAATGCGGGCTTTGCCGTTTGTGCCACCGGAACATTCCGGCACAAAGCCGGTCTGCGTCGGTTACATTATAAAAATCCCCTTCGTAATCCCCTTCCTCAGGACTCAATGAGTAGCAGCTTTTTGCTGGTTCTACTGGCCATCGTGCTGGTGTTGTTAAACGGTTTTTTTGTGGCCGCCGAATTCGGTCTGGTCAAGCTGCGCCAGACGCAGGTCAAAGCCATGGCGCGTGCCTATGGCTGGCGCGGGCGCATTCTGGCAAAAACCCACGCCAATCTGGATGCATATTTGTCCGCCTGCCAATTGGGTATCACGTTGGCCTCGCTGGGTTTGGGCTGGGTGGGCGAGCCCGCTTTTGCCCATCTGATTGAACCCATGCTGGGCTGGATTGGGGTGACCAGCCCTGAGTTGGTCAGCGGCGTGTCGTTTGCCGTCGCGTTTTTCACCATTTCGTTTTTGCATATCGTGGTGGGTGAACTCGCCCCCAAATCCATGGCGATCCGCAAGTCCACCACCATTGGGCTGTGGACGGCTCCGGCGCTGTATCTGTTTTACTGGGGCATGTATCCGGCGATCTGGCTGTTAAATGCCAGCGCGGCGTGGGTACTCAAGGTGGTTGGGCTAGGCGCGGAACATGGCCACGAGAGCGATTACTCGGCGGACGAAATCAAGCTGATCATGCGCACCAGCAAACCCGAAGCCGGGTTCTCGCGCAAGGAATGGCGCACGCTGGCGCAGTCGCTGGATTTCCCGACACTGGACGTGGCGGACCTGATGCACCCGTTCACCGACGCGGTGATTCTGGATGCACGTCAGCCGATGGACGAGAACCTGGATCGCATCGCCCGTAACCGTTTCAGCCGTTATCCGTATCTGGATGAAAATGGCCGGATCAAGGGCGTGGTCCACGTGAAGGATATTTTTCTGGCGCATCGCTTTAGCAGGCTGGAATCCACGCTCGATTCACTGGTACGCCCGGCTGAAGTCGTGTTGCCGACGATTCCCGCCCGTACCTTGCTGGAGCGTATGCGCCAAGGGGCATCGCACTTTGCCATCGTGGCGTGGAACGATGAGGAACCCGTCGGCTTTGTCACCATGGACAATCTGTTGAGCGCCATGGTCGGTGAGATTCGCGATGAGTTCCGTCAAAGTCAGGATGACTGGACATTGATGGACGACGGTTCAATGATCGGCAAAGGCACGCTCACCGTGGTGACACTGGAGCGCGCGCTGGGCATAGATATCGATATCGACGGGGCGGATACCGTGGGCGGGCTGGTGCAACTGAAAACCGGTCGCGTGCCGGAAGAAGGCGAGCGGATCGAGTTTGACCACTTCAGTGTGGTAATCAAGAAAATGCGCGGCCCGCGAATATTGCTGGTGCGGGTGTTCCCGAAAAAGACCACACAAGATCAGGACCACGTGCGGTTTTAGCAAGTGACCGTTGGAGTCCCGTAGCCCGGATGGAGCGTGCCCCTCGGGGGTACCCCCATATAGCGTTCGGATATCACGTATAGCGGCTGCTGCGGGGAAGCGAGAATCCGGGGCTGCAACGTATCAGTGGGCGACCGACATTTGATTTTGCCAATATCGCAACCCCGGATTCCCGCTGGCGCTTCATCCGGGCTACTAGTTCGCCGCGCTGTGGCTAAGTTGCACTCACCAACGTCTCGCGCTGGGTCAGTTGCGGGAACCAGCGCATCCATAATCCCACCACCACCAGCGTGCCGATCCCGCCCAACACGACGGCGGGCACCGGGCCTAACAAGGCGGCAGTCACGCCCGATTCAAACTCGCCCAACTGGTTGGATGCGCCGATAAAGATCGAACTGACTGCGCTCACCCGGCCGCGCATGGCGTCCGGGGTTTCCAGTTGCACCAGCGATGAACGAACCACCACACTGATCATGTCCGAGGCGCCCAGAAATGCCAGCGCGACCAGCGACACAAAGAAGTTGCTGGATAAACCAAACACAATGGTCGCCAGGCCAAACACACCCACCGCACCAAACATGATTTTGCCGACGCGTTGTTTGAGCGGGTAATGGGCGAGATAGATCGACATGCTCAATGCGCCCACTGCCGGGGCCGAGCGCAGCACGCCCATACCCCACGGGCCAGTGTGCAAGATGTCGCGGGCATAGATCGGCAGCAGCGCGGTCGCGCCGCCCAGCAGCACGGCAAACAGATCAAGCGAGATCGCGCCCAAGATGACTTTTTTCTCGCGGATATAACGGATACCGGCGAAGAGAAATTCCAGCGATGCCGGAGGTTGAGTGCGCTGAACCTGGCGTAACAGGGGCAGCGTGCCGATGGCAACGGCGGCAATCAACCAGCACACCGCGCTCACGGTGTACACCGCGTCCGGACCCACGGCGTAGATGAAACCACCCAACGCCGGGCCCGAGATGATCGCCACCTGCATCACCCCAGAGTTCAGCGCCAGCGCACGTGGCAGGTCTTTTTCAGTCACCAGGTTGGGCACCAGTGCCTGCAAGCTGGGCGATTCAAACGCCCGGCCTGCGCCAATGCAGAACGCGCCCATATACAGCGCCAGCGGCGTAAGCAAATGGTAGAAACTGCCCACGGCCAGTGCTATGGCGGCAGTGCCTTCCACGATCTGGCAGATGGTGACGATGCGGCGACGGTCATAGCGATCCGCCACATGCCCGACCACCAGCGTCAACAGCAATTGCGGCAGAAACTGCGCAATGCCGATAAACCCGAGGTTAAGCGCGCTGTGGGTGAGGTCGTACATCTGCCAGCCCACGGCGACGGCCAGCATCTGGTAGGCGAGAAACGAGCCAAGGCGGCTCACCAGAAAATGACGATAAGGCTTGAGCGCCAGTAAAGAAGAATCCATGCGGTTTTCCACTGAGGAAAAAACAGGAACGGATGCGTGGGCATCCGTTCCTTTTATTACTGCCTGAGATGTTCCTCAGGTACCGACATCAAGGTGCCGGGTTAGGCTGCTTGACGTGTACTGCTTCGATTTCCGCGAGGATTTCGGCGCCCAGCTTGACGTTGATGCTCTCGATGTTCTCTTTGAGCTGCGCCATGGTGGTGGCGCCAATCAGGTTGCTGGTCACAAACGGACGGCTGTTTACGAACGCGAGTGCCAATTGTGCCGGGCTGATGCCGTGTTTACGGGCGATCTGCACATAACCATTGATGGCGACTTCCACTTCTGGCTTGGTGTAGCGGGTGAAGCGTTCGTACAGCGTGATGCGGCCATCGGCCGGACGTGCACCGTTCAGATACTTGCCCGACAGCGCACCAAAGGCCATTGGCGAATAAGCCAGCAAGCCGACATGCTCACGGTGGCTGAATTCCGAGAGGCCAATTTCAAAGGTGCGATTCACCAGGCTGTACGGATTCTGGATCGACACAATCTTCGCCACGCCGTGTTTTTCGGCGGCGGCCAGAAACTGCGCCACGCCCCACGGGGTTTCGTTGGATACACCAACGTGGCGAATCTTGCCGGATTTGACCAGTTCAGCCAGCGCCAGCACGGATTCTTCAATCGCTACGGTTTCTTCACCATCCACCCACGGATACGCCAGGCGGCCGAAAGTGTTGGTGCTGCGATCCGGCCAGTGCAGTTGGTACAGATCGATGTAATCGGTTTGCAGGCGCTTGAGGCTGCCATCTACCGCTTCAAACAAGCTGGCGCGGTTGTGGTTGGTCTGGCCGTTACGGATGTGGTTGGGTTGATGCGGCTGGCGCACCGGGCCTGCCGCTTTGGTGGCAATCACCACCTCGCTGCGGCGACCGGTTTTAGCCAGCCAGGTACCAATGTATTGCTCGGTACGGCCTTGGGTTTCTGGCTTGGGCGGCACCGGATACATTTCGGCCACATCCAGAAAATTAACGCCTTGGGTCAGGGCGTAATCAATCTGCTCGTGGGCTTGGGCTTCGGTGTTCTGTTCGCCCCAGGTCATGGTGCCCAGACCAATCAGGCTGACTTCGAGATCGGTGAGGCCGAGTTTGCGGTATTCCATTGTGGCTCCTTGTTATCCGGGAGCGCCGTAGCGCCCTCGCCCAGCGAACCGAAGCGCTTGAATTGCGTATGCACTCAATGCGCGTCATGCCGGCAAGGTGCGGCATGCATTGGTTTTGCTGGCTGAAGAAATTGATTGCTGCGGTGACTGTCGGCTTTTCCAGGTCGGCCCGCAACGCGTTGCCCGATGTCTGGAACCAGCGTCGTTTGTGTTCCCCAAGCATGGGTAACGGTGCAGCGCCGGTAAACGTTGACCCGACCGGTCGTATATTACCGTTAGCCCGCGCGATTTACTTGCTGAGTTTACGCAAAAGCTGGCGCAGCAGCTTGATACCCACCGGCCATTCGCCATGGCCGGAATCGACGTTGATATGCCCGACGCCAGACAACGGCACCAGATCGCTGCCCCAGCTGCTGGCCAATGCGGTAGCGCGATCCAGCGAGCAAGTCGGATCATTATCGCTGGCGACCATCAGACTGGGAAAAGGCAACGCTCTGGCCGGCAGTGGCAAAAAGCCCTGAAAGCTGTCGGGCGCTTCGTCGCGGGTGACATCGGCCGGAGCCACCAGCAAGGCGCCGACAATCTGCTCCACCTGGCGCGACAAGGCGGACCAGTGTCCTACCGTCACGCAACCGAGGCTATGCGCCACCAGCACGGTTTTGCCCTGCGCTTTGTGCAACGTGCGCTCCAGCCCGGCCACCCACTCGGCGGCACGCGGGTTTTCCCAATCGTGTTGTTCCACCCGGATCAACTCCGGATATTGTTCGCACCAGCGCGTTTGCCAGTGTTCGTCACCCGATCCGCGCCAGCCCGGCGCAATCACTATGCTATTGCCGCTTTCCAGCCAGCGCTCAATTGGATCAACCACCATGCTTATCCCCTTCCCAGCGGGCGTGGTTCGCCCAGATAGAATCCTTGCAACAGATCAGCCCCGGCATCGATGGCAATGGCGTGCTGAGCTTTTGTTTCAATCCCTTCCACTACCACCGTGGCTTCCAGCTCGTGCAGCAACTCCACCAACTTGGGCAGTGCCCGCTGCAGACGCGGCGATGTCGCGGCCTGGGCAATCAAGGCTTTATCCAGCTTGACCACATCGGGCTCCAGCTGCCACAAGCGGTCCAGATTGGCGTGACGACTGCCAAAGTCATCAATGGCAATGCGGTAGCCCACGCTGCGATAGTTGTTCACGGCCTCGCGCACCCGGCTTAATTCGCCCGGCGCGATTTCATCCTCGACGATTTCCAGCACGATCTGCTCCGGTTGCCAGTTCAAGGTCTGCAGCACGCGCTCAAACACCACGCCGTGGCGCTCGACACCGGTCAGCAATTGCGGATGCACGTTCAGATACAAGCCCGTCAGGCCGGTCTGGAAAGTGGCGTAGTTGTACAAATGCAGCGTGCGCGCCAGCCGGTCAAACGAGATCAAGCGGCCATGTGCCACCGCTGCCTGAAATGCGGCTTGTGGCGACATCGGCTTGCTGCGGGCCGATGCGCGCAATAGCGCCTCGTGCCCCTGCACGTTCCCTTTCGCATCAAAAATCGGCTGGAATACGCTGTTCAAGGCCAAGCCCAGCGCCCGCACGCCAATGCCGCGAGCACCGTCGACATTGAACTCGGCCTCAGGCCAGTCCTGGCGAACGAAATCGGGCAAAGGCATGGCTAATGCGCCAGGCAAGGAGGTAAAGCCGGTCATGGATATCTCATTGGTTCTACAACAACTGCAAACAGCGGCCACAAATCGGCGGCGAAAAAAAGCCAGGCCCACAGGACCTGGCTGGCAGACCGTTGGCGTGCAGTGCGGGCGGTCTTACTTGTTGGGTTGCGGGGTCAGGCGCAGATAAGGACGTACGGCACGGTACCCTTTGGGAAAGCGCTGTTTGATTTCGGCTTCGTCTTGCAGCGAAGGCACGATCACGACTTCATCACCGTCTTGCCAATTGGCTGGCGTGGCTACTTTGTAGTTGTCGGTGAGTTGCAGTGAATCGATCACCCGCAAAATTTCATTGAAGTTACGACCGGTCGAGGCCGGGTAGGTCAGCGTCAGCCGGATCTTTTTGCTCGGATCAATGATGAACACCGTGCGCACCGTGGCATTGGCCAGCGAGTTCGGGTGGATCATGTCGTACAGCGAGGCCACTTTTTTGTCGGCATCGGCAATGATCGGAAAGTTGACCCGGGTGTTTTGAGTTTCGTTGATGTCATCGATCCACTTGTGATGCGATTCGAGCGGATCAACGCTCACGGCCAACGGTTTGACGTTACGCTTTTTGAATTCGTCCGCCAGCTTGGCGGTGTAACCCAGTTCGGTGGTGCACACGGGCGTGAAGTCTGCCGGGTGCGAAAACAGCACAATCCACTTGTCGCCAGCCCACTCATGAAAATGAATCGGGCCTTCGGACGAGTCTTGCGAGAAATCGGGGGCGACATCGCCCAGACGCAGAGTCATTGCGGTACTCCTTCAATTTCATTGATTTTCAGTGCTGGCATGCACTATCAGCACCGCCCTCGCGGATGCCCCGATCTTGCGATCACGGCATCCGCTACCTGCTTATAGTCTGTTTTGCGGCTTAGTGTGCGTTGTAGATCTGGTCGAAAACGCCACCATCAGAGAAGTGGGTTTGCTGGGCTTTGGTCCAGCCGCCGAACACGTCGTCGATATCAAACAGCGCCACTTTCGGGAACTGGTTGGCGTACTTGGCGTACACATCCTTGTCGATCGGGCGATAGAAATTGCGGGCGGCAATCTCCTGGCCTTCCTTGCTGTACAGGTACTTCAGGTATTCCTCGGCCACTTTGCGGGTGCCCTTCTTGTCGACCACTTTGTCCACCACGGCAACCGGCGGCTCGGCTTTGATCGAGATCGACGGCGTCACGATGTCAAACTTGTCAGCACCGAATTCTTTTTGCGACAAGACGGCTTCGTTTTCCCAGGCCAGCAATACATCGCCTAGACCACGCTGGGTGAAGGAGATGGTCGAACCGCGCGCGCCGGTATCCAGCACGGGCACGTTCTTGTAAACCTTCTGGATGTAATCCTTGGCTTTTTCATCGGTACCGTAGGTCTTCTTGGCCCAGCCATAGGCCGCCAGATAAGCCCAACGTGCGCCGCCGCTGGTTTTCGGATTGGCGGTAATTACTTTCACGTCGCTACGAACCAGATCGGTCCAGTCTTTGATTTTCTTGGGATTACCTTTACGTACCAGGAACACGATGGTGGAGGTATACGGCGTAGCGTGATCCGGCAGTTTGGCTTGCCAGTCCGGCGCCAGCAGCTTGCCTTTGTCGGCCAGCACGTCGATGTCATAGGCCAGTGCCAGCGTTACCACATCGGCCTGCAGGCCATCGAGTACCGAACGCGATTGCGCGCCGGAGCCACCATGCGACTGGCGAATGGTGACGTCATCACCGGTTTTGGCTTTGTAGTATTTGGCGAAGGACTTGTTGTAGTCCTGGTAGAGTTCACGGGTCGGGTCGTACGACACGTTGAGCAATTCATAGCTGGCGGCCAGCGACGAGGTGGCGGCAAAAGCGAATACGAGCGAGGTCAACAACGGCTTCAACTGCATGGCGGCGATCCCTTAGGCTTGTTTTTTATTAGAACAAGCCGAAGTCTGCCAGTTAGTTATTTAGGCGTGAAAGACTAATAAACTAAATCGTAATTCCATTTAGAAATATACGAAAATTTCGCGCTCCAGCACGATATGACACGCCAGCCTTGGCAGCTCTGGGCTGTCAGGTAAAGTGCGTGGCGCAGAGGGCGCCATCAGCCCGGCGCGGATCAACACATTGCGTTCAATCCCGCCCAATTGCACCGGGCGCGGCTGGCCTTCGTGCAGCAAGCGCACCACGCACGCGCCGCAGGTGCCTTGCCCGCAGCGCCAGGCCATGGGCAGCTTGCCCGCCGCCACCTGGTCGCGCACCACGTCAATCAACCGCTGACCCGGCTCACCCTGGACTGTCAGCGGCTGTGCCAGTTTTTCTGAAGCAAACGTCACTGCGGGCATGGGTGGTTATCCTGAGCGAATGCTTGGACGATCAAGTTATGGCTTCTTGTACGCCACGCAATCGACTTCAACCTTGCAGTCGATGACCATGCTCGACACCACGCAGGCGCGCGCGGGCGGGTTCTCGCCAAAGTATTCCTTGAACACTTTGTTGAACGACTGGAAGTCACGCGGATCGTCCAGCCACACGCCACAGCGCACCACGTGTTCCGGGCCGTAACCGGCTTCTTGCAAAATCGCCAGTACGTTCTGGATGGTCTTGTGTGATTGCGCGACGATGCCGCCTTCAATCACTTCACCGTTTTCCATCGGGGTCTGGCCAGAGACAAACAACCAGCCATCCGCGCCTGCCGCACGGGCAAACGGCAGGTGCTGACCACCAGTACCGGTGCCGCCACCTACGCCATACCGGGTGATATCGCTCATGGTTTCTTTCCTTTTTCAGTTACACACATCAATCAGGTATGGGCAGCATCAGGCCGCCAATACGCTCAATCCACTTCAATCTGGCCGGAGATATCCCGGAATCAACCCGCGCCGCCTACTCTTCCCCGCGCCAGAAACGTCCCGGCACGCTGGCCGGTCGGCTGCTTGTTTTGTGCCGACAACACGCCGTTCACCCACACTGCGGCAATCCCTTCCGCCGGTTGCAGCGGGTCGGTAAATGTCGCGGCATCGCGTACGGTTTCGGGGTCGAATAGCACCAGATCCGCCCAATATCCTGCGCGGACAAAACCACGTTCGGCCAATCCAAAACGCTCTGCCGACAAGCCGGTCATTTTGTGGACGGCTTCCGGCAATTCAAAAATCTGTTGTTCGCGGCAGTAGTACCCGAGCACGCGCGGGAATGCGCCCCACAAGCGTGGATGCGGCAACGGGTCGTTGGGCAGACCATCCGAGCCCACTGCGGTGGCCGGGTGGCGCAGTACATTGCGCACATCAGCCTCACTCATGCAGTGATACACGGCGCCCGCCGGTTGCAGCCGCTTGGCCGCTTCGATCTGCTCCACCCGCCATTCCGCGGCGATTTCGGCCAGCAATTTGCCGCCCATTTCCGGGTGGCTTTGCGACCAGGTGACCAGAATGTCGATCTCGTCGGTGACTTGTTTCAAATCCAGGGTGGATGAGCTGGCGGTATACGGATAACAATCACAGCCGACCACTTGATCCTTACGCGCTTCGTCCAGCGCCTTGAGCACATCTACGGTGCGACCCCAGTTTTCGACGCCAGCGCATTTAAGATGCGAGATCACCACCGGCACGCGGGCGTGTTTGCCGGTCTGGAAGGCTTCGTCCATGGCGTCCAGAATCTCGGCGAACTCGCTGCGCAGATGCGTGGTGTAGATACCACCAGCATCAGCCAACGGTTCTGCCAGCGTCATGATTTCCTGCGTACTTGCGGCATAGGCATTGGCATAGGCCAGCCCGGTGGATAACCCCAACGCGCCGTGATCCAGCGCCTCGCTCAACTGCGTACGCATGGCCGCGGTTTCTTCTGGCGTAGCAGTGCGATCCAGCGTGCTCATATGGTTTTGGCGCAAGGCGGTGTGGCCAATCAACGCAGCGACGTTGACCGAAGGCTGCGCCTGATTCACTGCATCCACATACGCACTGAAAGTTGGATATTGAAACGCCTCGGCGGTACCCAGCAGGTTCATCGGGTCCGGCGGATCGCCCTTGAGCGTCACTGGCGACGCGCTGATGCCGCAGTTGCCGACAATCACCGTCGTCACGCCTTGCGAGAGCTTGGGCCACATTTGCGGCTGACGAATCACGTTGGTGTCGTCGTGGGTATGCACGTCAATAAACCCGGGGCTGAGCACCTTGCCGTTGGCATCAATGGTTTGGGTTGCTTGCCAGTCTCGCAGCTGGCCGATGGCGGCGATGCGGCCCTCGTTGATAGCCACATCAGCCGGGTAGGCGGGCGCGCCACTGCCGTCGACAATCCGCGCGTTGATAATCAGGGTTTCACACTGGTTCATGCCGCTACTCCTTGCTTGTTCTTGCCCAAACTTCGCGACCGATAGATCAATCGCCCAGCGGCTGGCGGTCATCGCCGCCACGGCTGGTATCGAGCACGTATTTGATCCGCCGCAATAGCTCCTGACTCTGGTCGCGCTCCAGCAAAGCCACTTCGGTGGCCAGAATATCCAGCGCCATCAACATCGCGTAACGCGAACTGGATGGTTTGAACACAAAGTCCGTTTCCATGGTCTGGATCGGCAATAGGTGGTCGGCCAACTTGGCCAGTGGCGATCCCAATGCGGTAATCGCCACCACCCGCGCGCCGTATTCGCGGGCGATGGCTACACTGGCCAGTAACTCCGGCACCTGGCCGGTGACTGAAAATGCCAGCACCACACTTTGCGTATCCATGGTGGCGGCAACCACACGCTGCAGCACGGCGTCTTGATATGTGGCCACGGGCACGCCCAGGCGCACCAGCCGGAAACGCGCCTCGTCAGCGACTACAGTGGAACCACCACCCATACCAAATGCATAGACCATGCGCGCGTTGCCAACCGCGCTAGCCGCCTTGCGTACTATGTCTAGATTGATTAACTCGCGATTGGCCTGCAGCAGCGCCACGATGTCTTGGTACACCACATCGGCACTGTTGGCAGGCGCGTCAGAACGTGGCTGCAAAAAACGGGTGCCGATAGCGCTGGCCTGCGCCAGGCGGCGTTTGAGTTCGCGTACGTCCGCGCAACCCAGCACCTTGGCAAAGCGCGTCACACTGGCTTTACTCACCCCGGCTTGTTCGGCCAGCGTATCAATACTGGCGGCACTGGCGGCGGCCAGATCAGACAGGATCAGCCGCGCCACTTTTTGCTCGGATACGCTCAGCTCGCCACTGCGTTCAGCAATGCGGGTAACGATGTCGAAGGTGGGTTCCATGTACGCCGCTGATCTAGTCAGGAAGGTTTTGGGCTTGACTGTTACTTTATAACAGATCAGATTTGAAGGTAACACGATCTTGCGTTGCTGATTGTTCTATCTCCTGATAAATGGTGGATTCAATGACTGATACAAACTACCAAAGTGGCATGATTGATCCGCTCAACAAAGGGCTGGGCGCACTGGATGCACCCATTTCTCCAGCTGCCGCCACCGGCTTGGGCTGGCGCTTGCTGGACGAAGAAATCAGCCTGCCCGCCGCCGTGCTGTATGAAGATTTGATCCAGCACAATCTGCAGTGGATGCAGCAATTTGTCAGCGAGTACGGCGCCAAACTGGCGCCGCATGGCAAGACCACCATGGCGCCCAAGTTGTTTGCGCGGCAAATCGCCGCTGGTGCCTGGGGCATTACCCTGGCCACGGCGCATCAGACGCAAGTGGCCTATCAACACGGTATTCGCCGGGTGCTGATGGCCAATCAACTGGTCGGCCGCCGCAATATGGAGATCGTGGCCGATCTGCTGCGCGACCCGTCCTTCGAATATTTCTGTCTGGTCGACTCCGCCGCCGGGGTCAATCTGTTGGGGCAGTTTTTCAGTGAGCGCGGCCAGACGCTACAAGTGCTGCTGGAACTGGGCGTAGCCGGTGGCCGTACCGGCGCACGTGATGTCACGCAGCAAGCCGAAATTATCGCCGCCCTTGCCCGCTGGCCGGATGCGCTCAAGCTGGCCGGGGTTGAAGTCTACGAAGGCGTGCTGAAAGAAGAAGCCGATATCCGCGCCTTTTTGCAGCGCGCCGTGGGCGTTGCCCGTGAACTGGCCCAAAGCGGCTGGATCAAGCGTTACCCCGCCGTGTTGTCCGGTGCCGGTTCGGCCTGGTACGACGTGGTGGCGCAAGAGTTCTCCAAAGCCGATATTGGCATGCCGCTGGACGTGGTGTTGCGACCCGGCTGTTATCTGACCCATGACGTGGGCATTTACAAGGCAGCGCAGGCGCAAATCCAGACCCGCAATCCGATTGCGCGCAAGCTGCGTTCCAGCCTGAAACCGGCACTACAACTGTGGGCTTGCGTGCAATCCATCCCTGAACCAGAGAAAGCCATCATCGCACTGGGCAAACGCGACGCCGCCTTTGATGCCGGCCTGCCTACCCCGGCGCAACGCTATCGCCCCGGCAGCGCGGCACCGGTTGCTGTTCCGGCGCACTGGCTGCTGACCGGCATGATGGATCAGCACGCCTATATGCAAATCCAGCCCGGCGATGATCTGCAAGTGGGCGACTTGATCGCCTTTGATATCTCCCACCCCTGCCTGACCTTCGACAAATGGCGGCATATCCCGGTGCTGGACGCCGATTTTAGGGTTGTCGATGTAGTCCAGACCTTCTTCTGATCAGAATCTGCCAGGAAATGGCCGTCATTCGCACTACGACAAACAGCCCGGCGCAATTTGGCCGGGCTGTTGTACAACTACGGTGCATCCCTGATACACGACAAACTTTGCAAATGTTAACGTTAACATTTGCTGAAAATCATGGTGTTATAAAAACCGGCCGCCCAGAGCTGGATGGCAAGTACGGATCGTCGCCGCAATCCTGACGCAAAATAATTGTGCAGGTTTTGCATGAAAGGTGACGCAAACCAACTACAAAGGCTGAAGGAGCCAAATCCTTTACCAGCCAATTAGCAGGAGTCGATTCAAATGGTGCAGGGAAGCATGCTGCTGATTTACGCCCTGGTGGCGATTGTGGCGCTGATCGTTCTGATCGCGCGCTTCAAGATGAATCCGTTTATTACCTTGTTGGTGGTGTCATTTGTGCTGGCCGTTTCGGTCGGCATGCCCATGACCACCATCGTCAAATCGTTTGAAACGGGGGTTGGCAATACGCTGGGGCATATTGCGCTGGTGATTGCGCTGGGCACCATGCTCGGCAAGATGATGGCCGAATCAGGCGGCGCGGAGCAGATCGCGCTGACGCTGATTCGCTGGTTCGGTGAGAAAAACGTGCACTGGGCCATGGTGACCATTGGCTTGGTCGTGGGTCTGCCGGTGTTCTTTGAAGTCGGCTTTGTGTTGCTGATCCCGATTGCCTTTAACGTTGCCAAACGCACTGGCTCGTCGATGGTGCTGGTCGGTATCTCGATGGTGGCTGGCTTGTCGGTGGTGCACGGTTTGATCCCGCCTCACCCTGCGGCTTTGCTGGCGGTGACGGCTTATCATGCCGATATCGGCAAGACCATTTTCTACGCCTTGATTGTCGGTATCCCGACCGCCATTCTGGCTGGCCCGGTGTTTGCCAAACAGATCAGCAAGTACGTGAAGCTGGATGGCGAAAACCCGATGATGAAGCAGTTCGCGCAACAGCAAGCGCGTGAACTGCCTAGCTTTGGCATTACGCTGGCCACTATTTTGTTGCCGGTTGTGCTGATGCTGATCGGCAGTTGGGCTGACGTCTTCTTTGCCAAGGGCTCGCTGGGGAATGATTTCCTGCGCTTGATCGGCAATTCAGTGATGGCGCTGCTGATTGCCACGCTGGTCAGCTTCTGGACTCTGGGCTTTGCCCGCGGCCTGAGCCGCGAGACCATCCTCAAGTTCAGCAACGAATGTCTGGCTCCAACCGCCACCATTACTCTGGTGGTCGGCGCGGGCGGCGGCTTTGGCCGCATCCTGATGGATAGCGGCGTATCCAAGGTAGTGGTGGATATGGCCACCAGCGCGCATATCTCGCCGCTGCTGCTGGGCTGGATGGTGGCAGTGCTGATTCGCCTGGCTACCGGCTCGGCCACTGTGGCGATGACCACGGCTTGCGGCATCGTGGCCCCAATCGCCATGGCAGCCGGCGCACATGCTGAACTGATGGTGCTGGCTACCGGCGCGGGTTCGCTGATCTTCTCGCATGTGAATGACGGTGGGTTCTGGCTGGTGAAGGAATACTTCAACATGACCGTACCGCAAACGCTTAAAACCTGGTCAGTGTGTGAAACGATTATCTCGGTAGTGGCATTGTTGCTAACCCTGGCGCTGGCCACAGTGGTTTAACCCCATGCAGCAAACGGCCCGCCACGCAGGTGGGCCGCGTTTTTATCTGGAGCGGTAAGCATGATTCTGATCTTGATGGGTGTATCTGGCAGCGGCAAAACCACCGTTGGCCAACTGCTGGCGCAAAAACTGGGCTGCGGTTTCTCGGATGCCGATGTGTTTCACAGCGAATCCAATATTGCGAAGATGCACAACGGCATCCCGCTAACCGACGACGACCGCTGGCCCTGGCTGGCGTCGATCCGCGCCGCCATCGAGGACTACCGCGCCCGCGGCATCACCCACGTGTTTACTTGCTCCGCGCTGAAGGAAATCTACCGCGAGAAGCTGGCCCATGCCGGTGAGAGCGATATTCACTTTGTGCTGCTTAATGGTTCGGTTGCGCTGCTGCAGCAGCGCCTCGCGCAACGCAAAGGCCACTTCTTTGACCCGCACCTGCTGCAAAGCCAGATTGATATTCTGGAGATTCCGGACAACGCGATTGTGGTCGATATCGCCCCAGCGCCGGATGAAATTGCCGATGAGGTTTTGCGGCGGTTGAAGTAGATTTTTGGTGGCCTGCGGCGAATTGGTCGCCGGACAATATCTTGTGAGAAACCCGGCTTTGGCCGGGTTTTTTGTTTGTTGTTGGCAGCGGCTATCTACTACCACACCGAATTCTGCCCAGGGGACCGCCGAGGTCAGGAGTGACGACGTGATGGGTGTGCCACCGGGCCTTTGCCTTTGCTTCCGCCACAAGCATACCGCTCTGTAAATCACGCCGACCGAGAGTCGGAGACCCAGGCTCCGACCGACCGAGGGAACGCAGGATGCGCGCAGAGATTCCTGGCCAACAGTCTGTTCGTTTCGGCTTTTGACCTTGGCCCCCGTCAGGTGCTTGCACCCGGGTCGCCTTTCTTTTGGTTTCTTTTCTTTGGCGACGCAAAGAAAAGAAACGTGCTCCCGGGCACCCCCGGGTATCAAATGCCTTTAAAACCCCGTGCCAAAGGCACTAACAAAACCACCGCAACGGCGAGTTATACCCGGCCTACATTCCCGCCAACGTCCCTCCCACACCCGCAAATCACCAAATCCGCAACACATCTCCCCAATCAAACACCCCTATTACCGATCATCCCGGTTGCCCAACCTCTCATCATCTTGCTATCTGTAATGTAACTGGCATCATTGCGCTATATCAGGACGTCATGATGGCGTCACAAAACATAAAAACAAAACAACTCACATAGCGGTACCACTCTGGAGGAGTTCTGCATGCGCATCGGCATCGTTACCGATTCCTGCTGCGACTTGCCACGTTCGTTCCTGGACGAACATGGCATCGTGATTCTGCCCATCACCATCCACGGCTCGGATGGACAAACATTTCTGGATAGTCGAGATCCACAAGCGACCCAGGCGTTTTATCGCGACCGCCTTACTGGTGGCGCTACCGGATTTGAATCGTCACCGTTTTCCACCGATGAAATCCGCAAGCTGTTCCTGGACAAATTGGTGGTCGAATTCGATTACGTGTTTTGTCTGACGGTGATGTCCAGCCGCAGCCGGATTCACGAATACGCCACGCAAGCGTCATTGAGCATTCTCAATAGCTACAAACCCATCCGTGAAAGCGCTGGCGTTACCGGGCCGTTTTCCCTGCGCGTGTTTGACAGCAATAACCTGTTTACCGGGCAAGGGCTGATGGTGGCCGAGGTGGCGCGGATGGCTGCGGCGGAGAGTTCCACGCTGGAGATCATCCGTCATATCGAGCGCCTGCAAAAAACCACGCAAGCGTTTTTGATTCCGGAAAATCTCGGCCAGTTGCGCACCCAGGCGCGGCGCAAAGGCGACAAGAGCGTGGGTCTGATGTCTTACATGATGGGTTCGGCGCTGGATATCAAACCGGTAGTGCGTGGCTTCCAGGGCGATACGCAACCAGTTGGCCGCGTGCGCGGGTTTGAAGCTGGTGTGCAGAAACTGTTTGATCTGGCCGTCACGCATATCGAAAGCGGGCTGGACGCACCAACCATCTGCGTGAGTTACGGTGGCGATCCGGCACGGGTTGCGGCGCTGCCAGGCTTTAGCAGACTGGAAAAAGTCGCCCGCCAGCATGAAGTGCGAGTGCTGGTGTGCGAGATGAGCCTGACTGCCGGGGTGAATATCGGCACTGGCGGGGTTTCCGTGGCATTCGCTTCGCCGCGCGAAGCCACGCTGGACTAAGACCCGGCAACGTTGGTCATCGCCCGCGCCAGTCACAGGCCCGAGGCGGTTGTTAATTGCGCCGGATAATCCGGTCTGCGGCAACTTTGCGGCCTGCTGGCTGGCCCATTGCGGCCTTGTGCTGCAGATAGCCGGTCAGCGCTTGCAGATCCAGCACCGGCGTGACCACGCGGTCTAACCCATCGCGAAACACGGTCACGCCGTCTCCCCCTTCCGCCAGAAAGTCGTTCATCACCACGCGGTAGTTTTGCTCCGGCTCAATGGGATGCCCGTGAAGCATCATTGAAGTGGCGTCGATACGTTCGTTGATGGGCAGACCCGCATCCCAGGCATAGCTGAATCCACTTGATACCTGCATGACATGCGCGGTGGAGGCCGTCAGCACCCATTGCTGTTCCAGCGCCGACTTGATCTGCGCACCGGTCAACGTCATCACCACCAGATTGTTATTGAACGGCAGCGTGGCAAAGGCATCGCCAAAATTGACGGTCTGTTGCGGATTGGGCAAAGCATGCGGCAAATCGTCGCGCATGGTGCCGCGATTCAAAAATACGATCTGCGTGCCGTAGATTTTGGTGGCCGACAGATAAGCATCCGCCACCAGATCGCCCAATGGCGCTTCGCCCGTATCCGGATGCATTTTACCGGCGCGCACGACCTGCTCGACGGCCAGTTTTGCGACGGTCTGGCGCGCGGCGGGCTCAGTCAGCGCTTCGGCGCGAGCCACAATCCCCTGCATGGCCGGGTCGGCGGGCAAGCGGGCCGGGTCGACCACCAGGTTCACCGAGCGCTGGCGGATTTCCTTGCCGGTGACCGGGTCGATGGTCAGCGTGATACGGGTCAGCAAGTGGCCGTAGTCTTCCGCTTGCGTCACCAGCTTGTGGTCTACCCGGCATTGGTAGCCGCGATGGGTGTGACCGGAGATCACCGTATGCACGTCCGGGTCCAGCCGTTTGGCAATGCCGACAATCTCGCCGGTCAAGGTATCGCAATCGCTCACGTCAAAGCGCTGACGGGTGTCGCCGCCTTGGTGAATCAGGGCCACAAAAACCTTGATGCCCTGTTTGCGCAGTTGCGCCACGGTGCGGTTGATGGCCTCGGCCTCATCTTCAAAACGCAAACCGGCAACGCCATCGGGTTCGACAATCAGCGGCGTGGATTTGAGCACCGCGCCAATAAAGGCGATGGGTACGCCGTGGGCCTCGCGGATCACGTACGGTGGCAACAACGGCTGGCGCGTAACGGTGTCGATGACGTTGGCGGCGATCCAGCGAAATTTTGCGCCGCTGTAACCAGGCTGATACTTGCAGGCCCGCTGCGCTTCGTTTGACTGGCAACCGCCGTTTTGCATGCGCAGCAGTTCATCGCGGCCCCGGTCCAGTTCGTGGTTGCCGAGCGCACTGAACTCCAGCCCGAGCTGGTTGAGTGCGTCAATGGTCGGCTCGTCACGCAACAGCCCGGAGGTGAGCGGACTGGCCCCGATCAAATCGCCGCCGCCGACAAATATTAAATGCGGATTGCGGGCGCGTTCCTGGCGCACCATGGCTCCCAGCGCGTCTATGCCACCCGCAGGAATCATCTTGCGACTGCCATCGGGCTGCGGCGCGTAAAACGGCGTGGGCAGCAGATTGCCATGCAGATCATTCAAGGCAAGGATTTCGACCTCAAACGGTTTGCCCGCCACTGGCATTTCGGAAGCCTGGGCAAAACGGGCCAGGAAAATGGCACAACAGAAAACAGCGGTCAGAAGCGAAAAGCGCATGGCGGCAACGAAGCAAATCCAGATCAGACGTGGGTCAGTGGTTGATAACGGATCAACAGACAAAAACCGGGAGCCAGGCCACCGCAAATTGTTGCAGCAGGAATGGCTCCCGAGATGAAACGGCAAATCCCTTAGGTGCTATGGGTACTGGCTCAGTCCAGATAGCCGATGCGGGTGGGTTTCAGGTCCGCATCAAAGTCGTAAATCAGCGGTGCACCGTTGGGAATTTCCACCCCCATGATGTCCGCATCAGATACGTTTTCCAGGTATTTCACCAACGCGCGCAACGAGTTGCCGTGCGCGGCAATCAACACATTCTTGCCCTCGCGCAGCGATTGCGAAATGTGCGATTCCCAATACGGCAGCACCCGGAACACGGTGTCTTTCAGGCATTCGGTCAGCGGCACTTCTGCGCGTGGCGCTCCGGCGTAACGCGGATCGCCAAACACATCGCGCTTGTCGCCAGGTTCCAGCGCCGGCGGGCGCACGTCATAACTGCGACGCCAGATGCGTACTTGTTCATCGCCGTGCTGCGCCGCTGTTTCGGCTTTGTTCAGGCCAGATAGCGCGCCGTAATGACGTTCATTCAGTCGCCAGTCGATCTGCACCGGAATCCACATGAGATCCATTTCGTCCTGGATATGCCACAGCGTGCGGATCGCCCGTTTCAGCACCGAGGTATACGCAATGTCGAACGTGTAACCCGCCGCTTTCAAACGTCGCCCGGCATCCCGTGCCTCGGCCGCGCCTTTTTCGGTGAGATCGACATCAATCCAGCCGGTAAAGCGGTTTTCCAGATTCCATTGCGATTCGCCGTGGCGAACAAGTACCAGTTTGGCCATGAGGTTCTCCGGTGAGAGGAATATGCGCGGGCAGTCGCCTTGCGGCTACCAGTGGTCCAGGACTTCAAGAATAGCAGGCAAGCGCAGTTTGACGCAGCCTGGCGCATGCAGTTCGCCAATCCGGCTTATTTACGGGACCTCTCCTGGCGACCAGGCCGAAGCCGACCTCAGTAATGCGGCGGAATTTCGTCGGCCAGTGAAGTCGGGCGATAGTTTTCCAGCGTGCGCACGTTGCCTGCCAGCTCCCGCAAATCTTGCTGCAAGCGGCTGATTTGTTGCGATTGCTCGGCCACAATTTTATTGAGCGTTTCGAGCAGGTCGTCTTGCAGGGCGACCTTGATTTCCAGTTCAGTGATACGCGATTCCATAAATGCCTCCGTCTTCAAGCTTTGAGGACGCGATTCTACGGCCAGGATTACGGTTTGAGCGGAATGGTTTGCCCGCTCACCGCCACCACCGCAATGGCGTTATCCGGGCTGCCATCCACCACTTTGTCCGAATACGTCAGATAAGCCAGCGTATTGCGTTTGGCATCTACCAACCGCACCACCCGTACATGTTTGAAGATAAACGACGCTCCTTGCTTGAAGACTTCTTCCTGCTTGGGGATAGGCTTGAGAAACTTGATCTCGCCCACCTGGCGGCAAGCCACCGAGAACCGCGACGGGTCTTTGGCCATGCCCACGGCACCGCTCAAGCCACCGGTTTTGGCACGCGACACGTAGCAAGAAATGCCCGAAACGGAAGGGTCATCAAAGGCTTCGACCACGATCTTGTGGTCCGGCCCGACCAGCTGGAAGGCAGTATCGACCGAGCCGATTTCTTCCGCCCACGCACCCATGGCAATCGCTAGCAAGAGCGTGCCACTTGCAATGGCAAACCAGGTTTTCATTGTCACGTCTCCAGTGGTTTTTGCCAGCATACCTGCGCCACGGCGACGAATATATGAATGCGCTATCGGCGGCATCGCAAATACAAAAAAAGACTGGCGTCGCCGTCAGTCTTTTTATGCCGCTTGATCTGGGGTATCTGTCTCGCCTGTATGGCTGACCCTTTACATCTGACCCGCTTGTTGCTGCTTTTGCATGGTCGGTACCGGCATGGGCGTGCTGTTCTTCTCCCATGGCGGCGGACGGCGCACGGCGCCTTGTGAACCACCGGCGGTACCGCCACCGCCCATGCCATCGGCCCAACTGCTTGTCGGGATAGCCAAGGTGGATAGAAGAGCCAGAGTGAGTGCGACTTGCTTCATGTGATTTCTCCAGGAAACCCGAAGGTGCAGCCACATCAGGGAGGGATATCCAGTCTGCGCTGCTATAGCTTTAGTCGCCTTGGCATGCGAGTTCTATCCGCCGTGACCGCAACGGCCCGCCAAACGGCAGGCCGAACCGCAGACGTAAAAAAACCGGCCCCCCTGCGGGAGGGACCGGTCCAAGTCGCGTGCAAAAGATAACCAGGATTGCTACTGCAATGTTTCTATTCCGTCCTCTTAAAGCCTGTGGTTTCGTCGCTAGGACAACGTTGCCACCGGCTTTTAGCCCTTCACCCCGCCCGATGTCAGCCCGTTCACCATCCACTTCTGCGATAACAAAAACAGCAGCGTAATGGGCAGGCCAGACAAAATTGCAGCGGCGGCAAAGTCGCCCCACAGATAGTTCTGTGTGTATAAGTAAAGTTTTGATCCCACAGCCAGCGTGAGATTTTGTTCCTGGTGCAACAAAACCGACGCCACCGGATACTCAATAATGGCGCCAATGAATGCCAACAGAAATACCACAATCAAAATGGGTACCGCCATAGGCAACAATACGTAGCGAAACGTTTGAAAATGGCTGGCACCGTCCACCAGCGCGGCTTCTTCGATTTCGACTGGAATCGTTTCAAAGTAGCCCTTGATGGTCCAGATATGCAGCGCCACGCCACCGGCATAAGCCAGCACCAGACTGCCGTGGCTATCAATGCCCAGCCACGGCACGTAATTGCCGATCTGGTCAAAGATGGCGTAGATGGCGATCAGCGACAGCACCGACGGAAACATCTGCATCAAGAACAAGGCATTCAGGCCAAACTTGCGGCCCACAAACTTGAGCCGGGCAAAGGCATAGGCGCAAGTTGTGGACAACACCAGCACCACCACGGCGGTCATCAGCGCCACCTTGCAGGAGTTCCACAGCCAGTGCAGCACCGGGAACGGCGGGTCAACCTGATGCCCGAACTGGTCGATGTACGAAAAGCCCAGCGCCAGCTTCCAGTGCTCCAGACTGATGTGATCCGGAATGATGCCGCCAGCAGCAAAGTTGCCGGAGCGCAATGAGATCGACACGATCATCAAGAACGGAAACAAACACAGCGCAATAAACGCGATGAGGGCAATGTGAGTCGCAGCAACGCGTCCGGTATGACTTTTATCCAGCACCATGGCCATGGTTTATTTCCTTTCCTGCACATTAACGCGAGTGAGCTTCAGGTTCAGCAGCGACAGCGCGCCCACCAGGATGAAGATCACCGTCGAGATCGCTGCCGCCAGGCCGAAGTTCTGGCCCGAATCCTGGAAGGCAATGCGATAGGTGTAGCTCACCAGAATGTCGGTCGCACCGGCTGGCGTCATGCTGTCGGCAAAGTCCGGACCGCCCGCAGTCAGCAGCGAGATCAGCACAAAGTTGTTGAAGTTGAAGGCGAAACTCGCCAGCAACAACGGCATGATCGGCTTGGCAATCAGCGGCAGGGTAATGCGGGTGAGGTTGGTCCACGCGCCGCCACCGTGAATGGCTGAGGCTTCATACAAGTCGCTCGGGATCGATTTGATCAGCCCCATCACCAACAGCATGATGTACGGATAACCCAGCCAGGTATTCACCAGCAGCAACATGGCGCGGGCGAGCCACGGGTTGGAGAACCATTCCGGCTTGATGCCAAACATGGCGTGCAGCACGTAGTTGATCTCGCCAAAGTTCTCGTTGAACAAGCCTCTGAAGATCAAGATCGAAATAAACCCCGGCACGGCATAAGGCAGGAACAAGGCCACGCGGTAGATACCGCGAAACTTGAGCGATTCCCAACTCAAAGCCACCGCCAGCAAGAAGCCCACCACAAAGGTCAGCAACACAGTGCCTGCGGCAAAACAGACGGTCCAGACAAAGATTTTAAGCAGCGGACCACGGAACTGGCTGCTGGTAAACAACTGCACAAAGTTGGCCAGACCCACTTTGACGGTAAAGCCTGGCGTGACTTTCTCGCCAGCGGCGGTTTCATAAAAACCGGTCTTGATATTGGGCTTGAGCACATCGCCCGTTTGCAGGTTCTTCAGCGAGCCATCTGCGTTCTGGCTGTACAACGGCGCAGAAGGCGAGACTTTGGAGAACCCTGAAATCTGGTATTTCGAGACGTGATCCGGCACCACAATGCGCAACTCTTTGAGCGCGGGCTGCATGGCGATCACGGCGCGAATGGCGATCTTCTCGCCTGCGGGTGCAGCGTTGGCCGGGTAGACTTTGAGTTCAACCGGTTTGCCAGTGGCGTGGTCCAGATTGACGCTGTCGCTCACCCAGTTGTGGCCATCGGCGGAACTCAGATAAATGCGGGCGTCGGCACCGGCCGGGTAAATGGCCATATCCAGCGCGTCGCCGCCAGCGGAATAGGTCTGATCCAGAAAATAGCGGGTGACACGATCAAACGTCAGCAGATTGGTAGAACTGTAATTGGTAAAGCCGATGCTCACGGTATAGGCGGCCGGGAACACCACAAAAACGAGTGCGGCAAATACACCGGGGTACAGATAGCGCCATGGATACAGACGCGGCGAGCTGAGCAGCCAGATCGATGCCGCCAGGATCACGGTGAACCCCATGGCTGTCCAGGTATGCCCGGCGGTGTAGACCGCCACAATCAGCCATATCGAGGCCAGTATCAACAGCAGCCCCAGTGCAGGGCCGGCCCAGCGGGCCAGTTTGCTTTGCATTTCCGTGTTTCCTTGCCGGCTCTACGGCATCAATGCGCGCGATCCGGAACAACCCAAATCATCGAGAACTCCCACCGCTAGATATCTGGCGGGAAACACCCCGGCCGCAACGTGGCAGCGCTGTTGCCGGGGTTTACTACTTTGCTCACGCAGGGTGCGTACTTGTGCCGCACAGCGGCGTTATGCGCACCGTCCCGCCTTGGCTGAACGCGTTCGCACGCAGTGCGTGCAAACCCTACGGTGTTGTCAATTACTTGGCCTTGATCTTGGCTGCAGCTGCGTCCAGACCATCCTTCACGCCTTGACGGCCTTGGGTGATGTTCTGCAGCGTGGTAGCCATGGTCGACCAGAACTTGCCCATTTCCGGGTTGTTAGGCATTGGCGAACCCGCTTGTGCGCTCTTCATGGTGGCAGCGATGTTCGGATCAGCCTTCAGTTCGTTGTAGAACGCCTTGTTGGCAGGTACGCCCAGCGGCACATCGTCGTTCATGGTCTTCAGGCCCTTGACGCTGAGCATGTAGTTTTCCAGGAACTCAACAGCCAGATCCTTGTTCTGGCTCGATTGCACGATCATCGCGCCCAGCACGCCCACGAACGGCGCAGATGCCTTGCCATTCACGGTCGGGATTGGCGCCACGCCGAAGTTGATCTTGCTCTTCTTCAGGTTTTCCCAAGCCCACGGACCGGTAATCATCATGGCAACCTTGCCTTGATTCACGCCTGCTTCCATTTCAGCGTAAGAAGCGCTCTTGGGCATGGCACCGGTCGAGATCAGCTTCATCAGTGTGTTCACACCAGCAACCGAACCGGCATTGTTCACGCCGACATCGTCGGCATCATAAGAGCCGTCCGCCTTGTGCTTGAATGGATAACCACCACCCGCGCCCAGCAGCGGCCAGGTGAAGTAGGTGTTGGTGTAGTCCCACAGAATGGCTTTTTTGCCTTCGCCGGAGAGTTTTTTGTCCAGCGCCATCACGTCGTCAAACGACTTGGGCGGTGTGGGGACCAGATCCTTGTTGTACACCAGCGCCACAGCTTCGATGGCGATCGGGTAACCCCAGGTCTTGCCGCCCGAAGTCCAGGCCTTCCAGCCCAGCGGATCGATTTCACCCTTGACCTTGGCGCTAGGATTAACCGGGCTCAGCAAACCGGCAGTGGCCCATTCGCCCATGCGGTCGTGTGGCCAAATGAAAATATCCGGGCCTTTACCAGCAGCGGCAGCTTGCTGGAACTTGTTCGGTGCATCTTCCGGGCGCTCTACCACCACTTGCACGCCGGTCGCCTTGGTGAATTCAGCACCAATGGCCATCAAACCTTTGTACGACTTGTCGCCATTGGTCCAGATCAGCAGTTTGCCAGGTTCAGCGGCCACTGCAGACATTGCACCCAGCCCCATGACTGCAGCTGCAACCGACGACAACACTACTCGACCCAAACGACTGCGCGAGATATCCATTGCTTGACTCTCCATCGATATATTTTCAGAGTTTTGATAGTGAGTGACCGGCAAAACCAACCTGATGGCGCTTCAGAGTCGTACCAGGCAGATTTTACTGACTACTCCAGTCCCTAAACCGGTTTGAATAGCGCCGGAAGCCACATTGTTCAACCAGATCACCGCATGTGCGATCAGTAAAAGCCATTACGACAATGTGGGTTTCCGGGCAATCTTCACTCAGCCAGGGGGTCCAGCCGACGCAAGGCAATGCCTTGCGCGTTAAACAGGTAACCATGCTGCGGTTTGAAGCCGATCGACATGGATTCGCCAATCTCAACGTGCTTGAGTGCGGGGATACGCACGGCCATCGGCGCCTTGCTGCCGACGTGTTCCATATACAACACAGATGAATCGCCCAGGCGTTCCAGCACCACCACTTTGCCGCTGACCACATTGTCCTGGATCGCCACATTCAAGTGTTCCGGACGCACGCCGACGGTGACTTCATCACCTACTTGCGCGCCGCTGGCATCTACCGCCACGCGCACTTGCTGGTTGTCCGGCAGCGTCACGCTGACGCCGCTGGCGTCAATCTGGGCAATGCGGCCAGTCAGGAAGTTCATGCCGGGCGAACCAAGGAAACCGGCCACGAACAGATTCACTGGTTCGTAGTACAGCTCGGTCGGCGTGCCGACTTGTTCCAGCCGTCCGGCCTGGAACACCACGATGCGGTCGGCCAAAGTCATGGCTTCGACCTGATCGTGCGTCACGTAGATCATGGTCGCGCCCAGTTTGCGGTGCAGCTGGGCGATGTAGATCCGCATCTGCACGCGCAGCGAGGCGTCCAGGTTGGACAGTGGTTCGTCGAACAGAAAGACTTCCGGCTTTTGCACAATCGCGCGGCCAATGGCTACGCGCTGACGCTGGCCACCCGACAATTCGCGCGGCTTGCGTTCCAGCAGGTGATCCAGCTGCAGCACTTTGGCGACGTCTTGCACAATCGGCGTGTACTCGGCCTTTTTCATATTGGCCAGGCGCAAACCAAATGCCATGTTTTCAAACACGCTCATGTGCGGATACAGCGCGTAAGACTGGAACACCATGGCAATGCCGCGCTTGACCGGCGGCAGCTCGTTCATGCGCACGCCGCCAATCTGCAACTCGCCTTCGCTGATGTCTTCCAGACCGGAAATCGTGCGCAGCAGCGTGGTTTTGCCACAGCCAGACGGGCCCACAAAAACGATGAACTCGCCGTCGTTGATTTCCAGATCAATGCCATGCAGCGTGGTGACTTCGCCAAAACGCTTTGTGATGTTCTTCAGACTAACTGTTGCCATGCTGTCTCTCTGTTTACCGCATCAAGCTGGACGCGTTCGCACGCTGCGCGTGCCAACCCTGCAAAATCTGCTCACGTAGGGTGCGCATTCATGCGCACCGCCACCTCACCAACTTCAAACCACCACGCCAAACCAGCCACCCCACGCGCCCAGCTTGAGGGTCTTGCCCACCAGTTCGGCGCCTGCCAGACCGTGGCCAGCCAGTTCGGTTGCAGCAACCGGCAACTCAAACGTCGTTTCTTGTTCACTCAAATTGAACACCGCCACAATCGTCTGGCCATGCCAGCTACGAGTGAATGCCAGCACCGGTTCAGCGGATTTGAAGAACGCGATATCGCCCTCAATCAAGGCCGGTTGGGTTTTACGCCAGTGCAGAATGCGGCGATAGGCGTTGAGCGTGGATTCACTGTTCGACTCTTGCGTATCCACGGCCAGCGGTACATGTGTCGCGGCAACTGGCAGCCAAGGTTCGTGCGCGCCAAAACCGGCATTAACCGCGCCAGACTGCCACGGCATGGGCGTGCGGCAACCGTCGCGGCCTTTGAATTCCGGCCACATCGTAATGCCGTACGGGTCTTGCAGTTGTTCAAAGGTCAGTTGCGCTTCGGGCAGGCCCAGTTCTTCGCCCTGATACAGGCAACTGGAGCCACGCAAGGCGGTTTCCATGGCCAGAATCATGGGCGCAAAGCGCGGATGTTGCGTGTCTTTGCCCCAGCGGGTAACAACGCGGATCGAGTCGTGGTTGCCGGTAGTCCAGCAGCCCCAACCGTCTTTGATTTCGGCTTCCAGATCACTGACCTGGCTGCGGATATGTTCGGCAGAGAAGTCGGCGGTCAGCAGGTTAAAGCTGTACGCCATGTTCAGCTTGTCGCCGCCATTGGTGTACTCGGCCATGATGCTCAGGCTATTGTCGTCGCCCACTTCACCCACGCTCATCGCGCCGTATTGATCCAGCAGCTTGCGGATGCGCTGCAGGAAAGCCACGTTTTCCGGCTGGGTCTTGTCGTACAAATGCGCTTGGTAACCGTACGGATTTTCAATGCTCACCGACGCGGTATCACGCTTGGTCGCTGGCGGATTGCTGCGCAGTTGTTGATCGTGAAAATGGTAATTACACGCATCAAAGCGGAAGCCATCCACACCGCGCTTGAGCCAGAATTCGATCTGTTCCAGCGTGGCATCCTGTACTTCCGGGTTATGGAAGTTCAGATCCGGCTGGCTACCGAGGAAGTTGTGCATGTAGTACTGCAGGCGACGGGTATCCCAGCGCCACGACGGGCCGCCGAAAATCGACAACCAGTTGTTGGGCGGCGTGCCGTCAGCTTGCGGATCGGCCCAGATGTACCAGTCGGCTTTGGCGTTGGTCCGATCCTGGCGGCTTTCCTTGAACCAGGCATGCTGATCTGAGGTGTGCGACAACACCTGATCAATGATGATCTTCAGACCAAGCGAATGCGCTTTGGCCAGCAGGCGGTCGAAGTCCTCGATTGAACCGAACAGAGGATCAACCGCACAGTAATCAGAAACATCGTAGCCAAAGTCTTTCATCGGCGACTTGAAGAACGGGCTGATCCAGACTGCATCGACACCCAGGCTGGCGACGTAATCCAGATGCGCGCTGATGCCATTGAGGTCACCCACGCCATCGCCATTGCTGTCGGCAAAACTGCGCGGATAAATCTGGTAAATCACCGCACCACGCCACCACTTTGTGCTGCCTGAAGCTGCCTGTCGCTTACTCATGATTTCTTCTTTGAAAAGAGTCATTCACCAAAATGTCTCGCCCGATACTTTGGTTAATGACCCGGGTTACCGGTTTACTCAACTGCCTCGTTGCGCCGGGTGCGTAGCAGTTATAGACCGCCCGTGCACGCTGCGAGAACCAGGTTTGTGCCTTATCCGCGCGGCGGATGATGCGGGCTATTGCGTAGTGCAATCACCACCAGCTTCTTTTGTCAGCACGAGACCAAGCCACTTTCAGCTCAATTTGATGGACAAATCCGGCATTCACATCAATCAAACCGGTTTGAATCAGCGTAGAGCGCATCTTAAACCTGGTAGTAAGCAATCAGAAACTACGGTAAATCACTTATGAGAGAGGAAGCAGAAACGCGTGCCGTGGCGCAAACCCAAGCAGCAAAGGACGAACGCGGGTTCAGCGTCAGCAGATAAAGGCATCTGCATGCTTTACCGGGCGTTGCAAAAAGGAGGAATTCGCAGTTCAGGCGGTTGCTGGTGCCATATCGGTACTGCCGCAAACAAACTCCGGGCGCCACAGGCGGTTAAGTGTTTGCGGCGGGTTGCCGGCAAGACGGCCCAGCATCAATTCGGCCATGGTGCGACCGGCTTCGCGCGCTTGTGGCTGGACGATGGCGCTCACGGTCATGCTGTCGGCCAGCAAAGCCGGTAAACCACCGAACACGATCACCGAGATATCGCGCCCTGGTTGCAGGCCGCTCTGGCGCAAGGCGTTCATCACGCCCACCGCCGAGACGTTGTTATCCACCACCACCGCTGTCGGGCGTTGCGGCAAGGCCAGCAGTTGATTGAGCGCAGCGGCACCTTCGGCCGGGCTCAGGCCGCCTTGCACCATGAACTCGGGTTCCACCTGCACGCCCGCTGCGTGCAGGCCGACCAGATAACCCATGCGCCGTTGTGCGGCGAAATTCATGCTCAGCGGCGCGCTGATCAACGCAATATGGCGGTGACCTTGCGCGGTGAGGCGGTCCACCGCGATGCGCATGCCGTATTCGTTATCGTAATCGAACCAGGCGTAGGGCTTGGCCAGATCACTGCGTCCGTGCGCCACAAACGGGAAGTTCTTTTCTTGCAGATATTGCAGCCGCGCATCGCTCACTTGCGTTCGCGCCACAATCAAGCCGTCCACGCGCCCGCCAGAAACCACGCGCTGATAGGTTTCCAGTTCGTTCTCTTGCGCGGCCGAAACAATCACCAGGTCCATCGCGGCTTCACCGAGGCGTTCGGTAATACCGGCAATGATGTCCAGAAATACCGGATCGCCCAGATCAGACGGCTCAAACGGATAAATGATGCCGATGCTGTCGGTTTTGCCCGTCGCCAAACGCCGCGCCACAGTATTGGCGCGATAACCCAAACGCGCCGCCGCCTCTACAACGCGCTCGCGGGTTTCGGCATTGACTTCAGGAAAGCCATTGAGCGCGCGACTGACGGTCGTTGGGGAAAGCTGTAAATGGGCAGCGAGCTGACGAAGGTTCATGGGCACCAGGTATGGATCGGCAACAGAGCGACGAAATGCGGATGTTAAACGGTTGTGCGCAAAAATGGCTAATTGCCTGATGCTGTTACGCGATCAGCAAGATAGATCGACCACGTTTTGCCATTGCCGCACATTCTGCGGGCCCGTCCCGGCCAAAGCCATCCAGCGAATGCCGTATCCCTGGCTAATTGGCGGGTTTACCGGCATCGACGGCGCCATTTTTCCGGTATCGGAAGCGCGATTCAGTTTTCGAAGCGAAAAGAGATGGTTTCCACGCCGCGCCGGAACAGCACGTTGGGGCCTTGCAGCGTTAAATGCCATTCTTCGCTGGCCAATGGTTTGCGCCGCTTGAATGCCCGCACGTTTACCACCGCCACACACACACCGTGGTCCGGGTCGCGTACGGATTCATACAGAATGAGATCGACATCGCTGTTCTCACGCGCGGCGCTGCCCAGTTCGTGCGTGGCGGTGTAGTTGTCTGGTGCGTTCCACAGGCTGGCATGTTCAGCAAACGGTGGCTTAAGCAAATCAATGGCTTTGCCCGCGACGCTAACTTGAAACAAGGTGCGGGCTAGCGTGACATGGGTATCGCGCAAACCAGCCGAAGCCCGGTTGAAGCGATGCTGCCAGTAACCGGATTCCGCCATCGCGGTCAGTTTGTTTTCGGCGGCATAAAGCATGCCCAGCGCACCGGGCCGCACAAAGCGGCTGCCATTGGGAGGATGCGCCGGGTAGCGAAACGGCGTGCTTAACAGGTAATGCAGTTTGGCGGCATCGGTCGGCAGCGGCGGTTTGTTGTCATCCAGAATGGCCTCAAGCAGGGCTTGTTCATCCGGATCGTTATCCACCAGCGCCAGTGTCGCCACCTCGCGTTGGGTTTCCACCGAACGCCAGGGCTTGAGGGCGACTTCTGCGTTAGATTCGGCCGCGCATGGAATCAAGATAAATCCCTACCTGAAACAAGCCACCGGCACCGCGCCGGACGATATCGGACGGTACGCCACCCAGATCGGTGTTAGGCGAATGCATCCAGCGCCGGATCAGGTCTTCCTGCCCGCCGAGAATCGACGACAGCGAGCGATAAACACGAATCAGCGCCAGCGCGGCGTCCCATTCCGGGCGATGCGTATTCAGTTCGTACTGACCGTGCACCATGCGGCTGACGCTGGCACCAGACAACCCAAGCAGGCGGCCCAGGTCAGATTGGCGAAAATCGAGCTTCTCTGCCGTGCGCACTACAGCTTTGGTGATTACTGCTTCTTCTTGCGGCGTGACTTTTTCAAGTGCAGTCATGGCAAAACTCCTTTCTGAGGAAAATATACCACTTTATTGTTTCCACAGAAAAACCCCACCGATCAACGTGGGGTTTTTCTGTAAATCTTGATGAACTCGCCTGAGTCGTCACGGGGACTCAGTGACCGCCACCACCCGAACCGGCATTGTTGGTGAATGGCGGCTTAGCCAGCCAGACAATGGCCACCAGCGACAGGAAGATCACACCCAACAGCCAGAACACTTCTTTGGTGGCGATCATGTACGCCTGCTGATTGATCACCTGATCCACCTGGGCATACGCGGCCTGCGCCGATAAACCAAGGTCTTGCAGCTTGGCCAGATAATCCGTCGTGGCCGGGCTGGCATTGGTAATGTTTTCGGTCAGGCGGGCATGCGAGAAGGTCTCGCGCCGATCCCACAAGAACACGGCAATGGCTGTGGCAAAGCTACCCGAGATGGTCCGGAAGAAGTTGGACAAGCCCGAAGCCGAAGCCATTTGTTGCGCGCCCAATCCCGACAGAATGATCTGGTTGATCGGGATAAAGAAACACGCAATCGCAATCCCCTGCGAGAAGCGCGCCAGTGCGATGTAGCCGAAATTGGTATCCAGCGTAAAACTGGCGTACCAGAACATGGTGCCGGCAAACACGGTGAACGCCACTGACGACACCACGCGCAACTCAAGCCGGTTGATGTTCTTGCCAATAATCGGCGAGAGCAGCAGCGCCAGCACACCGCCTGGCGCAGTGGCGATCCCGGCCCACGTGGCGTTGTAACCCATCACCGTTTGCAGCCACAGCGGGAACAGCACGGTCGAACCAAAGAAGCAGAACATGCCCAGCGACAGCACAATTACGCCGATACGGAAATTGCGCCGCTTGAGCAAGGTGAGGTCAACAATCGGATGTTTGTCGGTCAGCTCCCACGCCACGAAGTAGGTCAGCGCGGTTACTGCGATCACAGCCAGGGTAACGATGAAGGTGGAGTTGAACCAGTCCAGATCGTTACCGTTATCCAGCATGACTTGCAGGCTGCCCACGCCCGCCACCAGCAAGATCAGCCCGACCACGTCGATAGGCAATTTGACGGTCTTGGTTTCGCGGTGCTTGAGCAACTGCCAGGACATGATCCCGGCGGCCAGACCAATCGGCACGTTGATGTAGAAAATCCACGGCCAGCTGAACTGGTCGGTGATGTAGCCGCCCAGCAAGGGCCCGAAGATCGGCGCAACAATCACCGTCATCGACCATAACGCCAGCGCCACGCCTTTTTTCTCGGGTGGATAATTGTTCAGCAGCAAGGTTTGCGACAACGGCACCATCGGGCCGGAGACCAGACCTTGCAGGAAACGGAATGCCACCAGCATGGGCAGGCTGTTCGCCAGACCACACATGATCGACATCACCGTAAACAACAGCACGGATAACGAAAAACAGCGCACCTGGCCAAAGCGGCCAGCCAGCCAGCCGGTCAGCGGCACGGCAATCGCCGCCGCCAGACCATACGAACTGATCGCCCATGTGCCCTGATTGGCCGCCACTGCCAGATCCCCGGCGATATGCGGCACCGACACGTTGACGATGGTGGTGTCGAGAATTTCCATGAAAGTGGCAAACGACAATGCCACCGTCATTAGCCCGAGCTTGGCGCCATGTAAAGGCGCGGGGCTGGGCGCAACCGCCTGGTCGCTGGAAGCCATGATTACCCTCCAGGGTAAGAACTGGCACAACCGTTACCTTGGGCGACGGCTGGCTTTCTTTTATTCAATGATCAACGAATTGATGTGCTGGATTGCGTGGCGCACCTGATTTGTCACCGGCGGCCACGCCAAGGTGCGTCTTACTTGCCGAGGTTCTTCGTCACAATGTTGTTGGCCAGCTTTTCGGCGTCTTGCATCGGTTGAGCAAAAGCCTCGGTGGCGAACAGCGGTTTGTTGGCGGCCGTGGCGGACAGCACATCGCCATCGCGGTTATGGGTATCGACCTCAACAACGGTCGACAGGCCAACCCGCAGTGGATGCGCTGCCAGTTCTTTTTCATCCAGCTGGATACGCACCGGCACGCGCTGCACTACCTTGATCCAGTTGCCGGTGGCGTTTTGCGCTGGCAGCAGGCTGAATGCGCTACCGGTACCGGCACCCAGGCCTACAACCTTGCCGTGGTACTCAACCTTGCCGCCATAGATATCGGCGGTGATTTTGGCGGCCTGACCGATGCGGATATTACGCAGCTCGGATTCCTTGAAGTTGGCATCCACCCACAGTTGGTCCAGCGGCACAATCGACAGCAACGATTGGCCTGGGGCGATACGCGCGCCAACCTGAACACCACGCTTGGCCACGTAACCCGACACCGGCGCGACGATGGCATTGCGTTGCACCGACAACCACGCTTGCTCAAAGTTGGCTTTGGCGCGCAGCACGGTCGGGTGGTGCGGGATATCCACACCATCAATGCTGGCGTGCTGAGCTTCGGATTGCTTCACCGCCACATCGAGCGCGGCTTTGGCGTTCTCGACTGCATCTTTGGCGTGGGACACTTCTTCCGTCGACACAGTATGGTCGGCGGCCAGCGGCGCACGGCGATTCAAGTCATCGTTAGCGCGGGACAAATCAATCTTGCGCTGGGCCAGCACCGCATCGTACTGGGCGGCATTGGCATATTGCTGGCGCAACTGGCGCACGGTATCGCCCAGGGCGGCTTCCGATTGTGCCAACGCTACTTTGGCGTCCACTGGGTCCAGCTTGACCACTTCTTCGCCGCTCTTCACAAATTGCGTTTCGTCGGCACGGATTTCAGTCACGGTGCCGGTGACCTGCGAGGTCAGCGTGACCAGGTTGCCGCCCACATAGGCGTTATCGGTTTCTTCGCGCTGCGACAACACCGTGGCGTAGTAAATGCCATAGCCGATCCCGGCCAACACAAATACGGTGGTGATAATGGCCATTATCGGCTTGCGTTTTTTTTGCTCGGGCGTAGCTGCCGGCTGGGCGGCGTTGGTTTCTGTCGTCATGGTGTTTCTCCGGAATCTGTTTTGTCTTTTTGCGTGGTCAGTGCTGACCACTTTTGCTCAATTTTTTAAATGCTGATCTTTGGCAGGCGCTTATTCAGCCTGTGCAGCGGTATCGGCTGGGGCCTCGTAACCGCCGCCCAAGGCGCGAACCAACGCGACTTCAGCTTCCAGCTGACGATTCTTCAGCACCAGCAACTGGTCCTGGATCATCAGTACCGGCAGCTCCGCACGCAGGACCGAGCCTTGATCCGTCAGGCCGCTTTGCATCCGTTTTTGCTGGCTATCGCGAACGCCTTCAGTGGCATGCAGATAAGCACGCATCGCTTTTTCCTGATCGCTCAAGCCTTGCAGCGCAATGCCCTGATTGGCCACGTCCTGCACGGCGTTTACCAATGTCTGGTTGTACTGGGCAATGGCAACATCACGCTGCGCACGGTCACCTTGCAAGCCAGCCGCCAGGCGACCGCTGTCAAAGATCGGCAAGCTGATCCCAGGCGTAATGCCATAGGTACGCGTGCCGCGTTTGAGCAGATCGTCCAGACTCAGGCTGGAGAAACCGAAGAAGGCACTCAGGTTTACATCGGGGTAAAACGCAGCTTTGCTGGCATCGGTGCGCTGCACACTGGCTTCAACGCGCCAGCGTGCGGCTTGCAGATCTGGACGACGGGCCACCAGATTCAGGCCAAGATCGGTCGGCACGCCACCGGCAGTAGCCGGCAATGGCCGGGCGCCCAAATGGTCGATGCCGCTATCACTACCGGTCACGCCAACCAAAGCCCGCAGCGATTCACGATCTTTGCGCTCACTGGTTTGCAGTTGCGCGATCACGCTGTCCTGATTGGCCACGTCACCACTCGCGCTACGCTGCACAGTGTCGTTTTCCAGACCGCTTTGCACGCGGCGTACCGCGATTTTTTGCAGCCTGTTTTGCACGTCGCGCTGCTGCTTGACCAACTCAATGCGTGCCAGATCGGCCTGCCAGGCAAAGTAGGCCTGCGCCACAGCAGCGGTCAGCGCTTGTTCAGCAGCGGCGTAGTCGGCACGGCTGGCAGCGGTTTCGCCCAATGCGGCGGCAATCTCGGCCTTGTGCTTGCCCCACCAGTCAAACTGGTAAGTGGCGTTGACCATCGGTTCGCTGTCGGTGATCCAGGTGCCAGCCAGAGGCGGCGGATAGATGCCGTATTGCGAGGTCATTTCGCGGGAGACACTTACGCTGGCGCGAATGTTCACACCGTCGGCGGCGCGAGCCTGGCTGATGCCGGTCTGCGCCAAGGTCACGCGCGTCTGCGCCACGGCCAGCGACGGCGAGCCCTTAAGGGCGGCATCCATCAGTGCGTTGAGCTGATCATCTTGATAACGCGTCCACCAGCGTGCTTGCGGCCAGCCTTCCTGCGCCAGCTTGAGCTGGGTGGAAAGCTGGGCGGCGGCGGCGTCGCGCATCTTGACCGAGGGGTGGTCATCCGGAACGCTCGCGCATCCCGCCAACAGTACTAATATGCCAAACGCAAGCTTTTGTTTCATATCGTTATAATCAAAAGTGGAATTATTTAGGCAAAAAAAGTGGCCAGCGACAATCAACCGTAGTTGATCAAGTCAGACGAGCCAACAGTTTTTTCAATACGCTTTCCAGCACATCACGCTCTTCGGCGGTCAGTACCTCAAATGGTGCGAATGCGTAATTCTGGATTTTTGGCAGCAGCTCTTTTACGAGTTCTTCGCCATGTGGAGCCAGGTAGAGATCGATGCGGCGCCGGTCTTCCGGGTTGGGTTCACGCGTCAACAACTCTTTGGCAACCAGCTCATCGCAAATCCGCGTGACATTGGCGCGCGATTCGCCAGTCGAATCAGCCAGATCTGACGGGTTTAACGGCTTGCCTTGCGAGCTGACCAGCATGACCAGCGCCAGAAAACTGATGCGGTTCAGGCTGTACTCACGCAGCACTTGATTCATGCGCGCGTTCAGGCCACCGGCGACGTGCTGCAGCAGCATTTTGAGCAATACGCCCTGCCGATCGCTGCCCGGCACGCGGGAGCAAACACGCTCGATTCGCTGTTCAATATCCACAAAACTGGGGATATCGGTGTGATCATGGATTTCGTTCATGGCTAAATAGTAAATATTTGTACTATTTATAGCAAGAATTATTTGAACCGTCAGTCGGTTATCTGGTCAATGCGTGCGCTACGCACGCCCTTAATTCGGGCAAGACTTCCTCGGCAAACCACGGATTGTGTTTTAACCACGCCTGATTACGCGGGCTGGGATGAGGCAGCGGAATGCAGCGCGGGCTGTATTCGCGCCATGCGCGCACCGTGGCGGTGAGATCGGCTTTGCGTTGGGCGCCAAGAAAATACGCCTGCGCATACTGACCAATCGCCAGCACCAGCTCAACCTGTGGCATGAGTGGCAACAAGCGCGAATGCCACAACTGGCGGCATTCTGGCCGTGGCGGCAAATCGCCGGACTTGCCTTTGCCGGGATAGCAAAAGCCCATCGGCACGATGGCGATGCGCGAAGCATCATAAAAAGTGGCTTCATCTACCCCCAACCATTCGCGCAAGCGTCGGCCAGAAGCATCTGACCAGGGCACGCCCGAGGCATGGACTTTGGTCCCTGGCGCCTGTCCGACAATCAGCACTCGCGCAGTGGTCGACGCAGTCAACACCGGCCTTGGGCCAAGTGGCAAGGATGCGGCGCAATGCGTACAGGCGCGGATCTCGGTCAACAGTAAATCAAGCTCGCTCATCACCACCTGCAAAAAAAAGAAAAGGCGGCGGCGTTGATACCGGCCGCCCTACTTTCAGTCAACGCGCACTCGCGTTAAAGTTGCGCCCATGAAACTAGCACTCGATCGCATTCTCCAATCCCAAGGCTTTGGCTCGCGCAAAGGCTGCCGCGAACTCATTGCCGACGGCGAAGTCGCCATTAATGGCGAGCTCGCTACCGACTACCGCACCGTTTTCGAAACGGACGGCATGCTCATCACCTTGTTCGGTGAAGAAGACTGGCCCTATCGCGAACGGCTATATGTGGCACTGAACAAGCCTAGCAATTATGAATGCTCGCGCAAACCAAGCCATCATCCGGGCATTCTGACGCTGTTGCCGGACCCGCTGATTGAACGCGACATCCAGCCGGTCGGGCGGCTTGACCATGACACCACCGGCCTGCTGCTACTGTCGGATGACGGCGCGTTTATCCACGCGCAATCGCACCCGCGCCATCATCAGCCCAAAACATATCTGGCAACCGTCGCCGAAGCGGCCACCGAGAAACTGGTGCAACACTTGCGCGACGGCGTGCAATTGCATGACGAACCCGCACCGATTGCCGCTTTGTCCGCCCGCCTCGTCGATGAATTCCATATCGAGATGGTGCTGGACCAAGGCAAGTATCACCAGGTTAAACGCATGCTGGCCGCAGCGGGCAATCACTGCGCGGCACTGACCCGCGTGGCCATTGGCGGACTGACACTGGCATCGCTGGACCTGGCCGAAGGCGAATGGCGTTATCTGACTGATGAACACATCGCCGCACTGAACCGGGAACCGGATCTCTCCGCATGAAGTATCTGAAGATCCAGGCCGGGCCAGCAGCCCTGGCGCAGATTCAGTCTGCCGGTTTCATGCCGGATATGTTCTCTCATCTGGGTGCGGCAGCGGGCGGTCCCAAGTGGCAAGTGCTGGCACGGCTGGATCGCATTCTATTTGGCGAATGGTTGGCCGCGCGGAGCACGCCGCTGCAAGCCGTAGGCGCATCGATAGGCGCATGGCGACTGGCTGCGGTGGCCATGAGTGATCCGCTGGCCGGGCTGGAGCGCTTTGAAGCGGCCTATCTGGAGCAACGCTACACCGTCAAGCCACCGGCCAGCGAAGTCACCCACGAAGCCCGCAAGATCATGACGGCGATGTTCGGTAGCGATGGCGTCGAGCAGATCATCAGCAACCCCAAGCTGCATTTGCATATCCTCACCGCGCGTGGCCTGAACGGCGTGGATGGCTCAGGCAGCCGCAGTGACCGCAAAGCGCTGGTCCGAGCTGTTTTCGCCAACGCCCGTGGCCGTCGGCATATGGCCAATTTCTTTCAGCGCGTGGTATTTCACACCGGCGCGCACCCCGCCCGTTTTATCGACGATGGCTTTGGCGATACCGCTGTGCCACTCAATACCGCCAATTTCAGCGATGCTTTGCTGGCCAGCGGCGCCATCCCTGGCGTACTGGAAGCAGTGAAAGACATCCCCGGTGCACCTGCCGGGACTTATCTGGATGGCGGGCTGATTGATTACCACATGGATCTGGCGCTGGCCGAGCCGCAAGGACTGATGTTGTTGCCGCACTTTGCCAGCAAAGTCACCACCGGCTGGCTGGATAAATTTCTGCCATGGCGCAAACCGCTGTTTATGGATCGCACGGTATTGCTGGCACCGACTGAGGAATTCCTCAAGCTGTTGCCAAACCAACGTGTGCCCGATCGCAAAGATTTCATCCGTTACGAAGGCCGCGATGCCGAACGGGTTCGCGACTGGAAGGTGGCGATTGAGGCCGGGCAGTATCTGGCGGAGGACTTTGCGACGTTGATCAATAGCCGGGAGCCGGTACAGTTTGTTGAGCCGTTGCCAGGGCGGCGGTGAGGGTCGCTGGGGCATTGCACCCCCGGATTCTCGCTTCGCTTCATCCGGGCTACTGGTTACCACGTCACCCTTTTGCCTGGCTTTTGATCTTTACCTGGCAGACAAAGCAACGGAACACGCCGACCGAGAGCCGGAGACCTCAGGCTCCGGCCGACCGAGGGAACGCAGGATGCGCGTAAAGGCAACTGGTCACCAGTCTGTTCGTTTCGGCTTTTGACTTCGGGCCCCGTTTGCGTTTGCGTTTGCGTTTGCGTTTGCGTTTGCGTTTGCGTTTGCGTTTGCGTTTGCGCTTGCGCTGTCGGGTCGCCTTTTGCTATCCCGCTCTGCGGGACTTTGGGACACCTTTCTTTGGCGACGCAAAGAAAGGTGTCGTGCTCCCGGTCACCACCGGGTATCAAACGCTTTTCACAACCGTGCCGCAGGCACTAACAAAAACACGCCTTCAGCGTAAAACAAGCAACAACATCTGTCTGGCGGATTGCACCTGCCCTACCTGCGCAGCAATGGTGGGTTATCGCCCCGAGCGAGGCTCCAAACCCACCTTACACATCAACTAACCTTAACCCAGCTTCGCCGCAATCCCCGCCGCCAGCTTCGGATCAACCTTCTCGAAATGCCCCAGCATCCGCTGCACCACACCCGGTTGCGTCACGGCGGCCATCGAGCCGGCGATGTTATCAATCAGCAATTGTTGCTGCGAACCATCCATCAAATGGAACAGCGCCGCCGGTTGCGAGTAATGATCATGCTCGGTTTCTGCATGGCTGTAGCGATCAGCACTCACCTCGCCCAGCGCCAGCGCGGGTTCGGCGTAACCTGGCGCTTGCTCGGCAGAGCCACCCAGCGAGTTGGGTTCATACACCGGCGCCGCGCCACCATTACCGTCAAAACGCATGGAGCCATCGCGCTGATAGTTGTGGAACGGGCATTGCGGCGCATTCACCGGCAATTGCGCGTAGTTGCTGCCGATGCGATAGCGATGCGCATCGTTGTAGGCAAACAGACGACCTTGCAGCATTTTGTCCGGCGAAAAGCCCATGCCATCCACAATATTGGCGGGCGACAAGGCGGCTTGTTCGACTTCGGCAAAGTAGTTTTGCGGATTGCGGTTCAGTTCCAGCTCGCCGACTTCAATTAATGGGAACTCGGCATGCGGCCAGATTTTGGTCAGATCAAACGGGTTCCAGCGAAATTGTTGCGCCTGGGTTTCTGTCATCACCTGGACACAGACACGCCACTTGGGAAAGTCCCCCTTGTCGATGGCGTTGAACAGATCACGTTGGGCGTAATCCGGATCGGCCCCGGCCAGGCGGCCCGCTTCGCTCGGGTGCAGATTCTTGATGCCGGCCTTGTTCTTGAAATGCCACTTCACCCACACGCGCTCGCCAGCGGCGTTAATCAGGCTGAAGGTGTGGCTGGAGAAGCCATGCATAAAACGGAAGCCATCAGGCGTGCCCCGATCCGAAAACAAGATGAGAATCTGATGCAGCGCCTCGGGCGAGAGCGACCAGAAATCCCATTTGGCATTGGCGTCTTTCAGGTGCGTTTGCGGATTACGCTTCTGGGTGTGGATAAAGTCCGGGAACTTGAGCGGGTCTTTGATGAAGAACACTGGCGTGTTATTACCGACCATGTCCCAGTTGCCGTCTTCCGTGTAGAACTTCACCGCAAAACCGCGTGGATCGCGCTCGGTGTCGGCAGAACCAGACTCGCCACCCACCGTAGAAAAACGCAGGAATACCGGGGTTTCTTTGCCAAGCTCGCTGAACAGTTTGGCCCGCGTATGCGCGGTGATATCCGCAGTCACCCGGAAAGTGCCGAATGCGCCGGAGCCTTTGGCATGTACCACCCGCTCTGGCACCCGCTCACGGTTAAAGTGGGCCAGTTTTTCCACCAGATGAATGTCTTGCAGCAGCACCGGCCCGCGCGGGCCCGCAGTCACGCTGTTCTGGTTATCGGGAATCGGCTGGCCAAAATTGGACGTCAGAATCGGACGGTCAGACATGGTTAAGGCTCCTGAACTATGTGCTCTGAAAAGGGTTGGGACAGATGAACAATCCGGCTAATACGATCCGCTGTAATGCGCCCAAAGCTCTGCCCACTCGCTGCGTCTGAATAGCTGCATGATGCGCACTCTTGCCTGAGGGGATGAACTGATTGTGGGCGACGCCAGCCAATAATAAAAATTGAATATCCATACTTCTTTGGTAGTTAAAAACTATATTGCGACTCACCACCGTTGCCCGCTTTGATCGACCGCGAGGATCAACCACTTGGGGCGCTGCAATCGGTATAGACCGGATTTGGCCCAGATTTATGCAGAACTGGATAAACACTGCGTGCGATTAAATGGCATTGCATGTCGCCAGCGCCCGCCGCGTCAGGGCAATGGCATAATGCGAACATTTCCAGCACCGAGCGCATCATGGCTATCCTGATCAGTGGTTCCATTGCCTACGACACCATCATGGTGTTCCAGGACCAGTTCAAAAATCATTTGTTGCCTGACCAGCTACATATTCTTTCCATTTCGTTCCTGGTGCCGGAGATGCGCCGCGAACTGGGTGGTTGCGCCGGCAACATTGCCTATAGCCTGAAAGGCCTGGGCGATGAGCCGCTGATTGTCGGCACGGTCGGCAGCGACTTCGGCCCCTATGCCGCTCGCCTGGATAAACTGGGTATCTCCCGCGCCGGGATCCAGGAATTGCCAGAACACTTCACCGCGCAATGCTTTGTGACCACCGATCTGGACGACAACCAGATCGCCGCCTTCCACCCTGGCGCCATGAATCTGTCGCACTTCGTGCAACTCACTGAAATCGGCGTGCCGGTCACGCTGGGCATCGTCGGGCCGGATGGCAAGCTGGGCATGCAGGAACGCTGTCGCCAACTGGCCGCTGCTGGCGTGCCGTTTATCTTTGATCCGGGCCAGGCCATGCCGTTGTTCTCGGGCGAAGAAATGCTGGAAATGACCGAACAGGCCGACTACCTGACCCTGAACGATTACGAAGCCGAAGTGATGTCGAAAAAGACCGGCTTCTCGATTGCGCAATTGGCACAAAAGGTCAAAGCACTGATCGTCACTTATGGCGCAGAGGGTTCGGAGATTTTTGCCGATGGCCAGACTTATCGCATTCCGGCCGTCAAAGCCGAAGCGGTGGTAGACCCGACTGGTTGCGGTGACGCCTTCCGCGCCGGCTTGTTGCACGGTATCAGCCATGGCTGGGACTGGCCGAGCACCGGCAAGCTGGCGTCCCTCTTGGGGTCACTCAAGATCGCCCAGCGCGGTGCGCAGAATCATCACGTTGAACTGGCCGATATCAAGCAGCGTTATCAAGCGGCATTTGGTGAAAGCTGGCCCAGTTAACTGAGCCCCTGGCTTGGCAAAACCTCAGACCCGATACGCCGTCAGTAGTACATGACGGCGTATCGGGTCTTTGTTTTGGGCACTACCTGATATTCACCGCGTTCGCTTTGTCGGCACCTGCCAATTACAAGAATTCATCTTGATCAGGATTAAGGGCCATTCACGGCAACCAGCCTAAGCTGCTCCGCTTTGCCTCTGGCGGAGCGTTGCATGCGTGTTCCTCATCTGGTCTGCCCCGCTGGCAGCCTGCAAGCCCTGAAAAAAGCCGTGGACCACGGCGCCGATGCGGTCTACGTCGGCTTCAAAGACCCCACCAACGCCCGCAATTTTGCCGGACTCAATTTCACCGATCAGCAGCTCACCGAAGGCGTGCATTACGCCCACCAGCGCCAGCGCGAAGTGCTGGTGGCGATCAACACTTACCCGCAAGCCGGGCAAACCACACACTGGCATCGCGCCGTAGATCGCGCCGCCGATCTGGGCGCCGATGCAGTGATTGTTGCCGATATGGGTCTGCTGGAATACGCCACCCGCACGCATCCGCAATTGCGGCGCCATCTTTCGGTACAGGGCTCTGCCACCAACGCTGACGCGATCAACCTGGCCCGCGATCATTTCGGGATTTCCCGCGTGGTGCTGCCACGGGTGCTGACCCTGCCGCAAGTAGAGTACGTGGCCGCACATACCAAAGTAGAGGTCGAAGTATTCGGTTTTGGCAGCCTGTGCGTCATGGCAGAAGGCCGTTGCCAGCTGTCATCGTGGGCGACCGGTGAATCGCCTAATACCCACGGCGTGTGCTCACCCGCTGCGCATGTGCGCTGGGAGCAAACCGGCGGCACGCTCAACGCCCGCCTCAACGGCATTCTGATTGATCGCTTTGCCGAAGGCGAACCAGCTGGTTATCCGACCCTGTGCAAAGGCCGTTTTGAGGTCTCGGGTGATACGTATTACGCGCTGGAAGAACCCACCAGCCTGAACACGCTAGCGATCCTGCCAGAGCTATTACGTATCGGCGTCGCCGCCATCAAGGTCGAAGGCCGCCAACGCAGCCCGACCTACACCGCCCAGGTGACCAAAGTGATGCGTGAGGCCATCGATGCCGCAGCCAGCAGCCGTTATGCCGTCAAACCAGACTGGACCCGCCAACTGACCGACGTCTCGGAAGGGCATCAGCAAACGCTGGGCGCCTATCACCGGCCGTGGCGCTGAACCGGCAAACGTCTGCGGTCCCTACCAAACCAGAACAAGCAATGATCAAGGAAACGCGCATGAAAATCGCCTTAGGCCCTCTGCTGTATTACTGGCCGCGCAGCCAGGTCAGCGACTTTTACGCCGCCGCCGCCCACTGGCCGGTGGGCATCATTTATCTGGGTGAAGTGGTCTGTGCCCGCCGCCACGAGCTACGTACTGCCGACTGGATTGAATTGGCGCAAACGCTCCAGCAAGCAGGCAAAACTGTGGTGTTGTCGTCGCAAGCATTGCTGGAATCGGCGGGTGATTTGATCAGCCTGCGCAAACTGGCCGACGCCGGGTTCGCGCTGGAAGCCAACGACCCTGGCGCGGTCAAGATTGCGCAGGACGCGGGCGTGCCGTTTGTAGCTGGCCCGCATTTGAATATCTACAACGGCGCTACGCTGGATTGGTATGCCGCACGTGGTGCCACCAGCTGGGTGCCGCCAGTAGAAATGCCCGGCGCAGCATTACGCCAGTTGCTGGCAGAACGCAGTTGCAGCATTCCCACCGAAATTTTCGCCCATGGTCATGTGCCGCTGGCCTTTTCCGCCCGTTGTTTCACGGCACGGCATTTTGATCTGAGCAAAGATGCCTGTGAATTTCGCTGTATTGAACATCCGGACGGGCTGGACGTGAACACACGTGATGGTCGGCCGTTCTTGCGCATCAATGGTATTCAGACCCAATCCGCCGCTTGCCAAAGCCTGTTCAGCGCACTGCCAGAACTCAAAACCAGCGGCGTGGATGTTTTGCGCATCAGCCCGCAAGCGCACTTCACCGAAGAATGGGTGCGCGCCTATGCGGCAGCTTTGGCCGGAGAAGCCGTCGAGCCCGATATCGCCACGTGGCAACCCGAAGGTATTGCCAACGGTTATTGGTACGGCAAAGCCGGGATCGAACATCTGATCGGGAGCGGTGCATGCTGAACTTTTTTACCACTTTGCCGCGCAAAGTACTGCCACGTTTACCCGAAGCGCCACCGGCGCTGGTTGCTGGCTTTGTACTTAACCGGCTGGCACCCAGGCTGTGGGCGGATGACGATTTTTCCTGGCTGAACGGGCAAACAATCCGCATCGCCATCCGTGATCTGGGATGTGGTTTGACGCTTACCCATAATGGCCGCCGCTTTGCTGCCAGCAACGCGCCTGCCTCGGTCACGCTGGCCGCCAACTGGCGCGATCTGGCGGCGTTGATGCGACACGAGGCTGATCCGGACACGCTGTTCTTTCAGCGCAAACTGCTGATTGAAGGCGACACTGAGTTAGGTCTGCATCTGAAAAACCGGCTGGATGCGACCGATTGGGACGCGCTCTATCAAAGCTTGCCAAAGCCCATTGCCCGCTGGCTCACGCCCGGCCATCTCGCCAGCTAACGCTTTCGCCCGCCAAAAAGAAAACGCCCGGCAAGTATCTGACCGGGCGTTTTGCTTTTCACAGCACATGCAGCGAACTAGCGCGTGCTGTTATTTTTTCTTGGTGGTTGCGGCGGCAGCAGGTTTTTTCTGTGTTGCGCGCTCTTTGGCGATCAACTGGTCGATCACCGTCAGCACCGTACCGTCTTCCTTGCCTACCATGGACGGCGCAGTTACAAATTTGCCGTTCACGATAAAGGTCGGGACGCCGTCAATCTGATAGGTATTCACCAGTTGCGAAAGCTTGCCCAACTCAGCGTTGGCCGAGAACGAGTTATAAGCGGCCTTGAACTGGTCGACATTGATGCCTTGCTTCTTCACCCAGTCAAACAGGACTTCATCGCGACGCAGTTCCAGACCGTCACGTTGAACAGCGTTGAACACAGCTTGCTGGTACTTGGCAGCGATGCCCATCTGGTTCAGCGCCACAAAGATTTTGGCGTGAGCGACGATATCGCTACGGCCTTGCCACACCACGTGATAGCGGATGAAGTTCACATCCTTGGGCAACGCGGCAGCCCATTTCTCTACATACGGTTCAACGTGGAAACAATGCGGGCAGCCGTACCAGAAGAACTCGATGACTTCGATCTTGCCAGGTTGCTGCACCGGCACGGGATTGGTCATCAGTTTGTATTCGGTGCCTTCTTTGATATCGGCATGCGCTGCTACCGCGGCCACCAGGCCAACTGCGAGCAGCAAGGATTTGATCCAGCGGGTCATTGCTAACGTTCCTTTATTGTTTAGATGGCAACGGCGGCTGTGACCGCCTTTGCCCGCATAAATTCACTGTCTTGCCATTTTATGTTGCGACTACCCAAGTTCAGTCACTGACCTGGTTACTGCCCTTTCACAGTCGCGGCGACAATGCCATTGGACTTGAGATCGCCCCGCGCCTTATCCATATCGGCCACGCTGCTGAACGGACCAACCCGCACCCGATGCCAGACGCCCTTGTCCTGGGTTTCCACCGTCTGAATGCGCGCTTCAATCCCGATCAATGCCAGCTTGGCTTTCAGGTTGTCCGCTTCTTGCTCATCCTGGAACGCCCCGACCTGCAGATAAGCACCTTTAGGCGCCTCTACCGTAGCGGGCGGAGTAGCGTCAGGCTGAACCGGTTTTTTGGTCGGGGCAGCCTGTTTGTCGCTTTTATCTGACATGGCCGGCAACACTTTGTAGAAATCAAAGCGTTCGCCTTCACTGGCAACCTTGGGCGCCGGTGTTGGCGTGGCCGCACCGCCAGACTGTGGCAAGGGCTGTGCAACATCCTTACCTTCACCTTGCGGGCGCAAGACTTCGGGCTGATTCGCCACCGAAACCGGCGCGCTGGACACCGCGTCCGGCGGTGGCGATGCGGCCTTGTTGGCAAACGGATTGGTACCACGATTGATGTAGAACGCGACCCCGACTGCAACGGCAACGCCGACCAGTGCTCCCAGCACAAGCCCCGTCAATAAAGAACCACCGCCTCCCCCACCGCCCCCGCGCGACGATGTGCCACTTGAACGGGTGCGCTTCATATCTCTACTCATGTATTCCTTCTCCGGCGCTTCCCATAACGCCTGTACCGCCAATTCGCTGACAATCGCGCCAGCCTGGCCGGGTTTTTTCCGTAATCAACACGATATCGATTTATGCCTGATACTAAAAGGCTCATTTCGGGCGCCGGACGGTCAATGTGCCCGAAACCGGCGCCTAGCGCGGCAAACGGCGGAATTCTAGCACCCGCAATAGGCCTTGCCGCAGATAATAAAGAGTAATTTTGCTTCTCAGGAAGTGACGGTGCAGTGCAACAGAAGTCTGGCCGTCATATAATCAGCCCCTCGTCTCGTGTTTCCAGGGTTTTTCCCCATGCAGGATTCAAAAAAAGGCTGGTCCGGCCGGTTCACCGAACCCGTCTCCGATCTGGTCAAGCGCTATACCGCATCGGTCGATTTCGACAAGCGCATGGCGGAGGTGGACATTCAAGGTTCGCTGGCACACGCCACCATGCTGCAACGCGCGGGCGTCCTGACGGCAGAAGACCTGCGTGCCATCCAGTCCGGCATGGCCGACATCCTGGACGATATCCGTCACGGCACTTTTGAGTGGTCGCTGGATCTCGAAGACGTACATATGAATATCGAGCGTCGCCTGACCGAAAAAATCGGCGACGCGGGCAAACGTCTGCATACCGGACGTAGCCGCAACGACCAGGTCGCCACAGATATCCGCCTGTATCTGCGCGGAGCGGTTGATCTGCTGATTGGCCTGGTGCACGACCTGCAAATTTCGCTGCTGGAACTGGCCGAGAAACACGCGTCCACCGTCATGCCAGGCTTTACCCATCTGCAAGTGGCGCAGCCGGTGACGTTTGGTCATCACATGCTGGCGTATGTGGAAATGCTGGGCCGCGATGCCGAGCGTTTTGCCGATGCCCGCCGCCGCGTTAACCGGATGCCGCTGGGCGCTGCCGCGCTGGCGGGTACGACTTTCCCGATTGATCGCAACTACACGGCCGAACTGCTCAATTTTGAAGCCGTCTGTGAGAACTCGCTGGACGCAGTGTCTGATCGCGATTTCGCCATCGAATTCACCTCTGCCGCCGCGCTGACCATGACGCACCTGTCGCGCTTGTCGGAAGAACTGATCCTGTGGATGAGCCCGCGCTTCGGCTTTATTGATATCGCCGATCGTTTCTGTACCGGCTCGTCGATCATGCCGCAGAAAAAGAACCCGGATGTGCCAGAACTGGTGCGCGGCAAGACTGGCCGTGTGAATGGCAATCTGGTATCCCTGCTGACATTGATGAAGGGCCAGCCACTGGCCTACAACAAAGACAATCAGGAAGACAAAGAGCCGCTGTTCGACACCGTGGATACGCTGGTCGACACCTTGCGCATTTACGCCGACATGATGCGTGGCATTACCGTGCGCCCGGAGTGTATGGCCGCTGCAGTCAAACAGGGTTATGCCACTGCCACCGATCTGGCCGATTATCTGGTCAAGAAAGGCTTGCCGTTCCGTGATGCGCATGAGGCCGTTGCTTTAGCGGTGCGTTACGCCGAAGAAAAGCGCAAGGATTTGTCCGAGCTGCAACTGGTAGAACTGCAAAGCTTCTCGTCGCTGATTGATTCCGATATCACCGAAGTGCTCACACCCGAAGGCAGCATTGCCGCGCGTGACCACGTCGGCGGCACGGCACCCAATCAGGTGCGACTGCAGATTGGCAAGTGGCGCCAGCGCCTGGGCGTCTGACCCGGCAGCCTTGATCGGTCAAACCCGATTTGCACACCCCAACAGGCCGCCATTGCGGCCTGTTTTGTTTCAAGCTCCGACACTCTGGACTTACCTTCGATGACTATGCCTTCCCAAGCTGATATCCAATGGCACTGGCTGGCCTTTGCTGATTTCGATATCGCCACGTTGTTTGACTATCTCAAACTGCGTCAGGACGTGTTCATCATTGAGCAAAACTGCGTCTACCCCGATCTGGATGATCTGGACTCGCCATCGTGGCACCTGGTTGGAAAAAACGCCCAGGGCAAAGTCGTTGCCGCGTTGCGCCTAGTGCCGCCTGGTTTGAAATATGCCGAACCTTCGATCGGCCGGGTTGTGGTTGCGCCGATTGCACGCCAGGGTGGCATGGGTAAACGATTGGTGGCCGAAGGGTTGCGGCAGTCGGCGCAAATCTGGCCAGGCCTTGGTAACCGGATTGGCGCGCAGGCGCATTTACAGCGCATGTATCAGTCATTGGGTTTTGAGCCAGTGGGTGAGCCTTACGATGAAGACGGCATTCTGCATGTAGACATGCTTTGGTCGCCGCACCAGGCCACAGCGAACTGAAGCTGTGAACGAGTGGTTTGACAAGCTCGCTCCTGCCGTCAAATGATGGTGGCCACCCTTCGCCCAGGATGATCCCGATGACGACTTCCCGCCTTGAACAAGCTCGCCGCCTGCAAGCCGTGGCCCAAACCGGGCTGCATTACGCCCGCGATCCGTTCGATATTCAGCGCTACCAGGAAATCGCCGCCATCGCCCATGCCCAGTTGGCCGAGCTGACTGGCGCGGCCACCACAGAGCAAATCACGCAGTTGTTTATCCCTGAAAAGGGTTATGCCAACCCCAAGCTGGACGTGCGCACCGCCGTGTTCCGGGATGACCGCATTTTGCTGGTGCGCGAACTGAGCGACGGCTGCTGGACATTGCCCGGAGGCTGGGCCGACGTGGGCTCAACGCCAGCACAGATCGCCGCCCGGGAAGTGCTGGAAGAAGCGGGTTTTGTAGTGCGCATTAGCCGTTTTATGAAGCTGATCGACATGCACCAGCATGCTCATCCACCCGAGCCGTTCCATATCTGGAAGCTGATCTTTCAGGGCGAAATCCTCAGCGAAGGCCAGCCAGACGGGATCGAAACGGATGGCGTGGGTTTCTTTGCGCTCGATGATCTGCCGCCGTTGTCATTGCAACGCATCCTGCCCGAGCAGATTGCGCGGCTGTTTGAATTACGGGCCAGCGGCGGGGTTGATTTCGACTGATCACACCGGCGGAACAGCATTCACTCACTGCTATCCAGCGCCAGCACCCGGTTTTTTCTGCGAAACGCCTCCCAAAAGCAAGTCGGCGCGATGGACACCCACGGTCATTCAGGGAAAAATGCTCTTCTTTGGCAAACCGCAGCGCGCCCTACACCATGCCCACCCAGCTCAGCGTCAATCTCAACAAGATCGCCCTGATCCGCAATTCGCGCGGACGTGATTACCCTTCGGTGCTGCACTTTGCCCGCCTCGCGCTGGAAAATGGCGCCGCCGGGGTCACCATTCACCCGCGCCCGGATCAACGCCATGCGCGTAATGCCGACGCCTTGGCATTGGCCGCGCTGGTACGCGACTTTCCCGGCACCGAGCTGAACATTGAAGGCTATCCTTCGCGCGATTTCCTCGACGTGGTGCTGCAAGCGCGCCCGGCACAATGCACGCTGGTGCCGGATGAACCCGGTCAACTGACTTCTGACCATGGCTGGAACATTCGCGAGCGGCTGGATTTTCTCAAACCGGTCGTGGCCGAACTGAACGCCGCGGGTATTCGTGTGAGCCTGTTTGTTGACCCGGACGTGGAGCAGATTGCTCTGGCCCCGCAAACCGGCGCGGCGCGAGTCGAGCTTTACACCGAAGAATACGCGGTGCGCCATGGCGAAGGCAGCCATGCGCAGGTGCTGGACGCCTACGTGGCGGCTGGTAAAGCAGCGCATCAAGTCGGGTTAGGGCTGAATGCAGGCCATGACCTTAACCTGCAGAATCTGGGCGATTTTCTGCAGGCGGTGCCGGGCGTGGATGAAGTTTCGATTGGCCATGCGCTGGTGGTGGAGTCACTGGAAAGCGGTTTTGCCAATGTGGTGCGACAGTACGTCGCCATTTGCCACGCAGCCCGTTAAGTCTGCCCATATCCGAGATTGATCCCGCAACTTGTTTAGCATTTGTCCAGGCAAGGAGCCCCAATGCAGTCCGGCGTTGTAATGCAAGTCAGCGTGAGCGCCAGTCACACTTTCAGCAAACCCAACGTGGTCAGCATCCGGCTGTTGGCAGGTTTGGGGGTGGAAGGAGACGCTCACATGGGGACGACGGTTAAGCATCGCTCGCGTGTGGCGGTTGACCCAACCCAGCCCAACTTGCGCCAGGTGCATCTGATTCACGCCGAACTGCATGACGAATTGCGCGAACGCGGGTTTGATTTGCTGCCGGGGCAAATGGGCGAAAATATCACCACCCGCGGTATCGATCTGTTGGGTTTGCCGCGAGGAGCCCGTTTGCATATCGGCGAGCAGGCGGTGGTGGAGATTACCGGCCTGCGTAACCCATGTGCGCAACTGGATCACTATCAACAAGGACTGACGGCCGCTGTGTTGGGGCGAGATGAGGCTGGCAATCTAATACGCAAAGCGGGCGTAATGGGCGTGGTGCTGGTCAGCGGCGAAACCCATCCCGGCGATACCATTCGGGTCGAGTTGCCACCGCTACCCCACCACAAGCTCGAACGCGTTTAGCTAGCCAGACCTTCCAGCACCTCCGCGGTGCTGCGTACCTGCGACAAACGCGGAAAGATATTCGCGAATGCAAACGCATGTTGTTCGGCATTGGCTGCACTGCAGGCATCTTCTGCAATCACCAGTGCATAACCGTGCTCCCACGCCGCGCGAGCGGTTGATTCAACACCGATGTTGGTCGAAATCCCGGCCAGCACAATGGTTTTGATGCCACGGCGGCGCAATTGCAAGTCCAGTTCGGTGCCATAAAATGCGCCCCACTGGCGCTTGGTGATCTTGATATCCTGATCGCTTACTGCCAGGTCTGCGGCAAATTCCAGCCAGTTGGCCGGCAAAGTGGCAGCGGGCGAAGGCCTATCCACCGGCTGCTTAAGCGCATCGGCAAAGTCACCGGCCCAGCCCACGCGGACCAGCACGACAGGAGCGCCCAACTCACGGAAGCGCCGAGCCAAAGCATCACCATGCTCTACCACCGTTTGCGCGGTGTGCGGGCCGCCAGCAAACGGCAGAATGCCTTGTTGCAGATCAATCAACACCAATGCGGTGGTTTGTGGATCAAGCTTTACCATGTTGTTGGACTCCATCATTATGTGAGGAACTCCTCACAAAAACGAGTATATGAGGATGACCTCACAAAACGCAAGTATTACCGCCAAACAACCACAGCGCGAACGCGGTCGCCAACGGGTTGCCGCCCTGCTGGACGCAGCCGCCAGCCTGTTCGCAAACAAAGGCTTTGAAGCGACCACCATGACCGGGATTGCCGCGCAGGCAGGGGCATCCATCGGCTCGCTCTATCAGTTTTTCCCCACCAAAGAACATGTGGCGGATGCAATCCTGACCGAACACGCGACTGATCTCCACTTGCAAATGAGTGCCTTGGCGGCACGGGCCAACAGCCTGAGTCTGCAAGAAACAGGGTCACAGCTATTCGCCGCGCTGATCGAGTTTCGCGCCGCACATCCTGCCTTTGCTGTTCTGGTAGAAGCACGAGGCGCACCTTTCGTGCGCGCCAGCGGCATTCGCCAACGCTTGCGCGAGCAAGTGCTGGATATCTTGCGCCACAAAGCCCCGGCCATAAGCGATGAGGAACTTACGCCTATTGCCATTGCGATCCTGCAAATCATGAAAGCCGCGGTAGCACTCAACGGTGAAACTGATCTCCCCCAGCGCGACGCCGCGCTGCAAGCTTTACGCGAGATGCTGCTAGGGTGGATAACAAGCCGCTTAGGACCAGCTACGTCCTGAAAACTGATGTCTTGGGCAGACCCGCTTCTGTGTCGGGGCTCAGCATGGAAAAGCTGTCCAGAATTCGTACTGGGGGGCATTCTTCACGCCACTCATTTTTATCGTAATTGACCGGCATCAAACAGCAGCGGCTTCCGACTATCGCCCTCGCCAAACACTATATATGGTGTCGTTAATTGATTAATTAACCATATATAGAGGTTTTATCGTGACCACTCAGCCACTCTACGTGCGCAAACGCGACGGCCGTATCGTCCCCTTTGAAGCGGCCAAAATCGCTAGCGCGCTTGAGCGGGCAGCGCAGTTGAGTGGCGAATTCAATGCACCCCAGGCGCTGGAACTGGCCCAACTGGTCACCGGGCGTCTGGCCGGAACCAATGCGCCGGGCATTGAGGCGATTCAGGATCAGGTTGAAGAAGCGCTGCTGGAGCAGCACCACCTGCAAACAGCGCGGGCCTATATCGCCTATCGCAGCCAGCATGCCCGCCTGCGCGCTGACACCCGTACCGTGGTGGACGTTGAATCCAGCATCAACGAATATCTGAACCAGTCTGATTGGCGTGTGAATGCCAATGCCAACCAGGGCTGGAGTCTGGGTGGCATGATCCTGAACACCAGCGGCAAGGTCATTGCCAATTACTGGCTCAACCACGTTTATCCTCCGGAAATCGGCGCGGCACATCGCTCGGGTGCGATCCACATCCATGATCTGGACATGCTCTCCGGCTATTGCGCCGGTTGGTCGCTGCGCCGCTTGCTGCACGAAGGCTTCAATGGCGTGCCGGGCAAAGTGGACGCCACGCCGCCCAAGCATATGTCCAGCGCCATCGGCCAGATCGTCAACTTCCTTGGCACGCTGCAAAACGAATGGGCTGGCGCGCAGGCGTTCTCCTCTTTCGATACCTATATGGCGCCGTTTATCCGCGTCGACCAGCTCAGCTTCAAGCAGGTCAAACAGTACATTCAAGAACTGATCTACAACCTGAACGTGCCTAGCCGCTGGGGTACGCAGACGCCGTTTACCAATCTGACCTTTGACTGGGTTTGCCCGGAAGATCTGCGCGAGCAAATCCCGTATGTGGGCGGCCAGGAAATGCCGTTCAGCTATGGCGAACTGCAAGCCGAGATGGATATGATCAACCGCGCCTACATCGAAGTGATGATGGAAGGCGATGCGCTGGGCCGCGTGTTCACCTTTCCGATCCCCACCTACAACATCACCAAAGACTTCGATTGGGATCACCCCAACACCGTTTTGCTGTTCGAAATGACTGCCAAATACGGCCTGCCCTACTTTCAGAACTTTTTGAACAGTGATCTGGAGCCGCACATGGTGCGCTCCATGTGCTGCCGTTTGCAGCTGGATTTGCGCGAGCTGCTCAAGCGCGGCAACGGGCTGTTTGGCTCAGCCGAGCAAACCGGCAGTCTTGGCGTGGTGACGCTTAATTGCGCCCGCATTGGCTACGAATTCAAGGGGGATGAAGTCGGTGCTTTTGCCCGCGTAGATGAATTGATGGAACTGGCCAAACAAAGCCTGGAAATCAAACGCAAACTGATCGATCGGCTGATTGCGGGCGGCCTCTATCCCTATACCAAGCGCTATCTTGGTACGCTGCGCAACCACTTCAGCACGCTGGGTGTGAACGGCGTCAACGAAATGATCCGCAACTTCACCTGCGACGAACACGACATCACCACGCCGCGGGGTTACGACTTTGCCAACCGGCTTATGGATCACATTCGTGATCAGATGACGACATTCCAGGAAGAAACCGGCCATCTGTACAACCTGGAAGCCACGCCAGCCGAAGGCACCACCTACCGCTTTGCCAAAGAAGACAAACGCCGTTATCCGGAAATACTGCAAGCGGGCACCGTGGCGCAACCGTATTACACCAACTCCACCCAATTGCCGGTGGGTTATACCGACGACCCGTTCGAAGCGCTGGCGCGCCAGGAAGTACTGCAGCGCAAATACACCGGCGGCACGGTACTGCATCTGTATATGAACGAGGCCATCTCCAGCGCCGACGCCTGCCGCACCTTGGTTAAACGTGCGCTGGCGAATTACCGGCTGCCCTATGTGACGATTTCGCCCACTTTTTCAATCTGCCCCAAGCACGGCTATTTGAGCGGACACCATGAGTTCTGCCCGAAATGTGATGCCGACTTGATTAGCAAAAAGCAGCCCTGCTGCGCCTAGGTTTGCTGCATGTGCATGCAGCGCACGCGGCTGAACGGTTGCCACGGAATTCCAGCCGCGTTCTTTTCTTCTCTTCCAACCCAAAACCCAAGCAATCCTTTGGGCCAGTGATCTAACAGGAGCACGCCATGAACGACCTCAACATCCAGCAACATCTGCACAACGCCACAGCCCAAGCCATTCAGCTCAAAGGTGAAGAACGCACCCGTTGCGAAGTGTGGACACGAGTAATGGGTTATCACCGGCCCGTTTCCGCATTCAATATCGGTAAACAGGGTGAGTTCGCCGAACGCCAATTCTTTACCGAGCAACATTGAATAACATCAAGAGCACACCGATATGACCATGCCAGACGAACACGCGCCTCATCCACCCAAGCTGGGCGGACTTGTGCCGTTCTCCAGTTGCGACTATCCGGGCAAGCTCGCTTGCGTAGTGTTCATCTCTGGCTGCCCCTGGCGTTGTCACTATTGTCATAATCCGCACCTGCAAACGCGCAGCAAAACACCAACCGAACCCGCTTGGGATGATATCGTCAACTGGCTGGAGGGACGCAAAGGCTTGCTGGATGCCGTGGTCTTTTGTGGCGGCGAGCCGCTAACCGAGCGCTGGTTGCCGTTGATGATGGCGCAAGTCAAAGCCATGGGGTTCGAGGTAGCGTTGCATACCGGCGGCGCCTATCCGGAGCGACTGAAACAATGCCTGCCTTATCTGGACTGGGTGGGCTTTGATGTCAAAGCCCCCTTTGCCGAATATGAAGGCGTAACGCAGATTCGCGCAAGTGGCGACCCGGCGCGCGAATCGCTAGGGCTCATACGCGATAGCGGCGTGGCCTATGAGTGCCGCACCACCATCCACCCATCCTTGCTGAACGACGATGCCTTGCTGCGGCTGGCCGGAACATTGGCGGTTTATGGCGTGCAAGACTTCGTGCTGCAACCTTTCCGGCCCAATGGCTGCGCCTCCAGCCAATTGCTGCAACAACCGGCACCAGCCGATTATCCAAGCCCCGTCACTTTGCAGCAGCTAAGTAAACTGGTGCCCGGAACTCGTATAAGGGCGCATTAATCACCGCCCATCTCGTGATTTTTATACACGGCATCATCAGCGCAGCAACGCCTTGATCTAGATCAAAATCACTCGACGACCAAACCCGCAGACTCCCACCCCTCAACAAAGAAAACGCCATTGTGGCGGGAGATCGCATTCATGCTGCACCACACTTTCAAACCGCTGCTCATCAAGGGTAAAGCGCTGCTACCAATCGTGCAGGGCGGGATGGGGGTTGGTATCTCGGCCCACAAACTGGCCGGTGCCGTTGCCAAAGAAGGCGCGCTAGGCACCATCGCTTCTGTTGATCTGCGTCATCATCACCCAGACCTGCTGGAGCAAAGCAAAGCAACAAAAGTTCAAGCCGAACTGGATGCCTTGAACTTTGAGGCGTTAGCTCGTGAAGTAAAGCTGGCCAAGGCCACTGCACAAGGTAACGGTTTGATTGCCGTGAACGTGATGAAAGCGGTTGCTTCCAATACCGACTACGTGCGCGCCGCCTGCGAAGCCGGCACCGACGCCATCGTCATGGGCGCGGGCCTGCCGCTGGATTTGCCGGAAGTCACCGCAGACCACCCGAACGTGGCGCTGGTGCCGATCCTCTCGGACAGCCGCGGCATCAACGTGGTTCTGAAAAAATGGCTCAAAAAGAACCGTTTGCCCGATGCCATTGTGATCGAACACCCGGCCCACGCCGGTGGCCATCTGGGTGCCACCAAGATCGAAGAAATTCATAACGAGAAATTTGATTTCGACCGTGTCCTCACCGAAACCCATCAAATCTTCAAAGACCTGGGTCTGGAAAGCGCACGCATCCCGTTGATCGTCGCCGGTGGCATCAACAGCCACGAAAAAGTACTGCATTATCTGAACAGCGGCGCCAGTGGCGTGCAGTTGGGCACCGCCTTTGCCGTTACAGAAGAAGGCGATGCTCATGCCAATTTCAAAGAAGTGCTGGCCAACGCTCGCGATGAAGACATCGTCGAGTTCATGAGTGTGGCCGGTCTGCCCGCCCGTGCCGTGCTCACACCATGGCTGAAGAACTACATCAATCGCGAAGTGCGTCTGCAATCCAACGCCAAGGCTGATCCGGCCCGTTGCACTCAAGGCATGAACTGTTTGTCGGTCTGCGGCCTGCGCGATGGCTTGGCTAAAGTCGGCCAGTTCTGCATCGACCTGAAACTAGCCGCAGCCATGCGCGGTGAGGTGAACCGGGGCTTGTTCTTCCGCGGCGCCGACAGCCTGCCCTTCGGCAGCGCCATCCGACCGGTGCGTGAGCTGATCGACTACCTACTCACCGGCCAACGCCCGCAAAATCTGGCGGCAATCTGATCGCTCTTTGGCGGGATTCCCAGAGCTATATAAGAGAAATCTGACGAATTAGAGAAATTGAAGGTGACGAAAAACGTCACTTTGATGAGAAAGGCCGGATTGTGCAAACAACCGGCCTTTTGTTTTGCCATAAAATTCCCACCACTCGTCGCCGCCTGGCGCAAACGCCCTGGCACGCAGCCGTAACAAATCCCGTCGCAAATCCACCCATTCCTGCAGGCCCAAAACAAAAAGGGCCAGGCTGAAAGCCTGACCCCTGCTGCATCTGGTGCCGTTGAAGTGAATCGAACACTCGACCTACTGATTACGAATCAGTTGCTCTACCAACTGAGCTACAACGGCAAGAGCCGGCATTATAAGCAACTTTGCAAGGGATACCAACCCGGGCACAATGCGCCGGCGGCATACAGGACACTGGCATGGCTTTTGCTCAATAGCTACTGCGCGGGTACGCCGCACACCAACAAATATTTTTGGAGATTGAACATGCAACGTATGCAAAAGGGTTTTACCCTTATCGAACTGATGATCGTGGTTGCGATTATCGGTATCCTGGCTGCTGTGGCGATTCCGGCTTACCAAAACTACATCATCCGCGCAAAAGTGACTGAAGGTCTGGGTCTGGGTGATGCAGCTAAGACTGTTGTTGCTGATAATGCCGCTAACGCAGCTGCTCAGTTTGACCTCGGGTATCAACCAGTGGGTGCCACTGCAAACGTGACTTCTGTTGCTATTGATGGTACTGGTGCTGGCGGAATCACCATTACCTATACCCCAAGCGCTGGTGGTGTACCTGGTAAGAATACAATTACCCTGACCCCATATTTCAAAGCTGGTGGCACCTCCGCTGCAGCTGGGACCGTATTGACAGCTCTGTCGATTGCAAACGGTGCGATTGTCGTTCCGACCGATGCTATCCAGTGGGATTGCTCCGCAGAGAATCACACAGCCGTAGCTCCAGGCGCAGTTGCAGGTACTCTGCCAGCCAAGTACGCTCCTGCCGCTTGCCGCTAATATGGCGTAGCCCTGTAGCCCTGTAGGGTGCGCATTTATGCGCACCATTACACCCAAACACCCGCTGTATTCCGGCGGGTGTTTTGTTTTATTGGTTTGATGAACGAACCGTCCACTGAACGCGTTCGCACGCGTGGCGTGCAAACCCTACGGGTGCGCATGCATGCGCACCACCACACCCAAACACCCGCTGCATTCCGGCGGGTGTTTTGTTTTGTGGATTTGATTAACGAACCGTCTGCTGAACGCGTTCGCACGCACGGCATGCAAACCCTACGGGTGCGCATGCATGCGCACCACCACACCCAAACACCCGCTGTATTCCGGCGGGTGTTTTATTTTGTGGATTTGGTTAACGAACCGTCCGTTGAACGCGTTCGCATGCACGGCATGCAAACCCTACGGGTGCGCATTCATGCGCAACATTTCGTCCAAACACCCACTGCACTCCGGTGGGCGTTTTGTTTTGTTTTGATTAACGAACTGTCCATTGGACGCGTTCGCATGCTCGGCATGCAAACCCTACGGGTGCGAATCCATGCGCACCCATTACACCCAAACACCCGCTGCATTCCGGTGGATGTTTTGTGTTGTGGATTTGATTTACGAACTGTCCGTTGGACGCGTTCGCATGCATGGCATGCAAACCGTACGGGTGCGCATTTATGCGCACCATTACACCCAACCACCCGCTGCATTCCGGCGGGTGTTTTGTTTTATGGATTTGATGAACGAACCGTCTGCTGAACGCGTTCGCACGCACGGCGTGCAAACCCTACGGGTGCGCATGAATTCGCACCATTACACCCAAACATCCACTGTATTCCGGTGGGTGTTTTGTTTTATGGGTTTGATGAACGAACCGTCCACTGAACGCGTTCGCACGCGTGGCGTGCAAACCCTACGGGTGCGCATGCATGCGCACCACCACACCCAAACACCCGCTGCATTCCGGCGGGTGTTTTGTTTTGTGGATTTGATTAACGAACCGTCCGCTGAACGCGTTCGCATTTATCCCGATTCATCGGGACGCATGGCGTGCAAACCCTACGCGCAATCAACCTTTGGGGAACGGCGAATTGCTAACCTGCGAATATGTCTCGCTATCGCCGTTCGCACACGCCTTCCGCGTCCTGGTTCTTTACGGTGGTTACTTTTCGTCGCCGGAAAATACTGACTGACGAAACGCTTCGCGACGCATTACGGGCCGCAATCCAAAAGGTACGAACAACCCGCCCGTTTGTTATTGATGCCTGGGTTTTGCTGCCAGACCATATGCATTGCATCTGGACATTGCCGGATGGCGATCATGATTACTCCGGGCGCTGGAGCCTAATCAAGAGCATGGCGTCACGTAAGTTGCCGGAATATCACCAACCGGGCTGGATGAGCCAATCCAAAACCAGTCGGCGCGAATCGACCATTTGGCAAAGGCGGTTTTGGGAACATCAATTGCTTGATCAGGCGGATTTTAATCGGCATATGGATTACATCCATCTCAATCCATTGAAACACGGCTTGGTCAGGAGCGTAGCCGATTGGCCTTGGTCGAGCTTCCACAGATATGTGGAGGCCGGAGTTTACCCATTGAATTGGACTCGCGACCATCCGTTGATTGATACCATGGAATGATTGCAAACACGACGTAGGGTTTGCACACGTCGTGTGCGAACGCGTTCAGTGGCAATCGAATACACAACACCGCAAAACATCCATGCATTGCAACGAGTGTTTTGTTTTTGTGACATTGCACGCGTTCGCACGCGGGCGTGCAAACCCTACGAAATATCTTTCGCACCCCATCCCGGAAAATACTTGCGCACCAGCGCGTTCATTTCCAGCTCAAACGCACGCAGCCGTTCCAGTTCGCTCATCGCGGCAATGTCGTCAACGGCAGAAGCAGCGTCTGTGGCAACCGCACCAGTCACCATCCCCGCCCCCGCAGTCGCATTGCTCAAGCGATCGATCACAATAAAGCCGCCAGTCCCACGGCACAGCGCGTAGCTGTCAAACACCACCGGCGCATTGGTTTCTACGGTAACCAGGGCAATCTCGTTTAGCGCGAGCTTTTCGGCAGAGATGTGCGCCAGGGTGTTCACGTCAATGCGATGCTTGATGCTGCGCACGCGGCCGAACACGCTTTTGCCGCCGAGTTTGAACTGGTATTCCTTGCCGGCTTGCAGCGGGGATTCGCTCATCCAGACGATATGGGCGTCGAAGGCCTGGCTGATGGCGGGCTGGATGTCTTGCGCGCGGACCAGCAGGTCGCCACGGCTGACGTCGATTTCGTCTTCCAGCGTGAGCGTCACGGCCTGGCCGGCGAAGGCACTGGGCAGGTCGCCGTCATAAGTGACAATCGCTTTGACTTTGCTGGATTTGCCGGAAGGCAACGCCACCACTTCGTCGCCCGGGCAGACGTGGCCGGCGGCGATGGTGCCGCAGAAACCACGGAAATCCAGATTCGGGCGGTTAACGTATTGCACCGGCAGGCGGAAGGCATTCAGTTTGGCGTGGCGGGAGACTTCGACCGATTCGAGCAGGTTCATCAGCGTGCCGCCGTCGTACCACGGGGTGCGTTCGCTCGGGGTTACAACGTTGTCGCCGCGCAGCGCTGAGATCGGGGCGAAGCGGATGTCGTCGATGTCCAGTTGATCGGCGAATTGCAGGTATTCGGCACGGATTTCGTTGAAGCGCGCTTCAGAGAAATCCACCAGATCCATCTTGTTCACGGCCACCAGCACATGTTTGATGCCCAGCAGCGACACGATAAAGCTGTGACGACGAGTCTGCGTTTGCACGCCGTAACGGGCATCGATCAGGATAATGGCGAGGTCGCAAGTGGACGCGCCAGTGGCCATATTACGGGTGTATTGCTCGTGGCCCGGGCAGTCGGCAATGATGAACTTGCGCTTGTCGGTGCTGAAGTAGCGATATGCCACATCAATGGTAATGCCTTGCTCGCGCTCGGCTTGCAGGCCATCGACCAGCAGCGCCAGATCGAGTTCTTCGTCGGTGGTGTTGTACTTTTTGCTGTCTTTGGCGATGGCGGCCAGTTGGTCTTCAAAGATCAGCTTGGAGTCATGCAACAAGCGGCCGATCAGCGTGGATTTGCCATCATCCACGTTGCCGCAAGTGATAAAACGCAGCAGGTCTTTGTTCTCATGCTGTTTCAGGTAGCCGAGGATGTCGCTGGCGATCAGGTCAGATTGGTGAGACATGGTAGTTCCAGTAGGGTTTGCATGCTTGGTGGGCATTGCCCACGAACGCGTCATTACGATAGGTCGACCGGTGCGCACAAATGCACACCCTACAATTCAATTATGCAATCAACGCAGCCAGTGACGCGGCGCTCAGGTTGGGATTGAACTCAACCACCTGATAACGCGCGGCATCGGCCACAGCAAATGGGTCTTGCGCCAGGATACTTTCCAGCGCGTTGCGCGATTGGGCTTGCGCCAGGATCACCCCGCCAATACGTGGCGAGCGCGGGCCAGACAACAAGAACACGCCCGCATCGTAGTGCGTTTGCAGAAACGCCCGGTGCGCGGGCACCAGGGCATCGATTTCTGTCAGTGGGCGGATGTAATCAACCAGCACAACGAACTTGGGCATTGGGTTTTCCAGTGGTCATCCGGGCTACGCGGGCAGGTGGATCAACGCAAAGTAGCCAATCCACCCTACGCAGGCTCAGAAATAACCTTCCATTTTTTTCTTTTCCATCGAACCAGACGAATCGTGGTCGATCACCCGGCCCTGGCGTTCGCTGGTTTTGGTCAGCAGCATTTCCTGGATGATCTCGGCCAGTGATTGTGCGTGTGATTCCACCGCGCCGGTCAGCGGATAACAGCCGAGCGTTCTGAAACGCACCCACTTGGTTTCGATACTGGCTTTCTGTTCCGGCGTCAGGTACTGCAAGATGCGATCGTCGTCGATCATCACCAGCGTGCCGTTCAGATCCACCACCGGGCGCTCGGCCGCAAAGTACAGCGGCACAATCTCGATATTTTCCAGAAAGATGTATTGCCAGATATCCAGTTCAGTCCAGTTGGACAGCGGGAACACGCGAATCGACTCACCTTTGTCGATGCGCGAGTTATAGATATTCCACAGCTCCGGGCGTTGGTTCTTTGGGTCCCAACGATGGTTCTTGTCGCGGAACGAGTACACGCGCTCTTTGGCGCGAGACTTTTCTTCGTCGCGGCGAGCGCCGCCAAAGGCGGCATCAAAACCGTATTTATCCAGCGCCTGCTTGAGGCCCTGGGTTTTCATCACGTCCGTGTGTTTGGCACTGCCTGCCGTGAACGGGTTGATGCCGGCTTTGACGCCTTCTTCGTTCACGTAAGTGATCAGGTTCCAGCCTTCTTCACGCTGTTTTTCACGTAGCTTGTACATTTCCTGGAATTTCCAGGTGGTGTCCACGTGCATCAGCGGGAACGGCGGCTTGCCAGGAAAAAACGCCTTTTTTGCCAGGTGCAGCATGACGGCGGAGTCTTTACCGATGGAATAGAGCATCACCGGGTTTTCAAATTCGGCTGCCACTTCGCGGATGATATGGATCGACTCGGCTTCCAGTTGCTTGAGGTGAGTCAGCCTCGCTTCGCTAATGCCTGTCATTGCTGCTTGCTTTACCTGAGAGTGGATACGCGTTTGGACTTTGTTTATCGCTTTGGGCGGGCGTGTTTACGCCAGGCGAACGCGGAAACGTTCGAATGTACCGGATCGCCAGGTATCAAGAAAGATTCAATCGTTATAACGATATGGAAACGGCGCTGCAGGGCGCGCTGGATATGGCGATGGGGGGTAATTCACGTAGCCTGGATGCAACTACCGCTCTGGGAAGACGCGCCCGCAACGCCACCGGATACCTCATATGACGGATGTAGGGTGTGCGTTTACGCGCACCGTGAACAGCATCGCCTTTTGGTGTCGGTGCTCGCTCTAAACACCATTGAACGCCTTCGCAAGCTGCGCTTGCAAACCCTACTTGCGCGCATGTCCGATCACGATCAGCGCCACGCCCGCCAATATCACCGCCATGCCGCCCAGCAACGGCAGGCTGATCGACTCCCCGGCAAACGTCGCACCCAACAACACCGCAACGACCGGGTTCACGTAGGCGTAACTGGTCGCCAGCGCCGGGCGCGAGTGGTTGATCACGTATACAAATGCGCTGTAGGCCATGATCGAGCCGAAGGTAATCAGATACAGCAGCGCACCGATACTGGCCGCCGGAATGTGCGCGGGCAGATGCTCGCCATGGATCTGGCTCATGATGAACAAAACAATGCCACCGCCGAGCATCTGCACAGCCGCCGACATGCCGCCTTTGGGCATATCCAGCCGGGGCTGCAATATGGTGGCGAACGACCAGGTTGCGGCGGCAATCACCACCAGAATCACCCCACCGGGGCTGGCTGCGGCGCTGGCGTCCAGGTTCAGTAATCCCACCCCCAGAATGCCCAAGCCGACGCCAAGCCACTCCATGACCTTCGGGCGCGTGCCAAACAGCCAACCGAACAATATGGCAAACACCGGGCCGCTGGCGACCAGCAAGGCGGCGAGCCCGGACGGCACGCTTTGCTCGGCAAGGCAAACAAAGCCATTGCCGATACTCATCATCATGGTGCCGATGATGATGCCGTTCTTCCATTGGCGCGCACTCGGCCAGGCCACCTTGCGCCATTTGAACCAGCCCAACAGCAGACATCCGGCCGTGGTCATGCGAATGGCCGCCAGCAATAGCGGTGGAAAGCCTTCCAGCCCAACGCGGATACCCAGATAGGTGGAACCCCAGACAACGTAAACGATGGCGAGACACAGAATGAGAATGGCGGGGCGAGCGGGCTGGGTGTGTTGCACGAGGGTGTTCCGGTAACCGGCTAGCAAGAGGCCAGCGCAGGACGGGTAATGCTGCCATGTTTATCCGGGCAGCGCAGCGTACAGCCGGCCTTGAAAAAGGCCGCTACAGCCTGAACCTTGATCCTAACCAAGTTGAAGGACCCGGATACACCATGACTACCATGACGCCGCACGAAATCGTCCATGAGCTGGATAAACACATTGTTGGCCAGAAAGATGCCAAGAAAGCCGTGGCGATCGCCCTGCGCAATCGCTGGCGCCGTCAGCAAGTGGCCGAACCGCTGCGCCACGAAATCACCCCCAAAAATATTTTGATGATTGGACCGACCGGTGTTGGTAAAACCGAAATCGCCCGCCGTCTGGCCAAGCTGGCCGATGCCCCGTTTATCAAGGTGGAGGCGACCAAATTCACTGAAGTGGGTTACGTCGGCAAAGACGTCGACAGCATCATTCGTGATCTGACCGAAATCGCCGTTAAAGGCGCCCGCGACCGCGCCATCGCCAAAAACCGTGGCCGCGCTGAAGATGCGGCCGAAGATCGCGTACTGGATGTGCTGGTGCCGCGCGCGCCCAAAGGCCCGTTTGCGCCAAATCCGGAACTGGATGAGGCCGGTCGCGAAACCCGCCAAAAATTTCGCAAGATGCTGCGCGAAGGCCAACTGGACGAGAAAGAAATCGAAATTGAAGTCTCGGCTAGCGCGCCAGCTATGGACGTGATGGGCCCACCGGGCATGGAAGACTTCACCAGCCAACTGCAAGACATGTTCAAAGGCGCGATGGCGGGCAAGACGCGCACGCAGAAAGTCAAGATCGGCGAAGCCATGAAGCTCTTGACCGAAGAAGAAGCTGCCAAGCTGGTGAACGAGGAAGAAGCCCGCGCTGAGGCGCTCAAAGCCGTAGAACAGAACGGCATTGTGTTTATCGACGAAATCGACAAAGTAACCAGCCGCGCCGAGGGCGCTGCCGGTGAAGTCAGCCGCCAGGGCGTGCAGCGCGATCTGCTGCCACTGGTAGAAGGCACTACCGTTAGCACCAAGTACGGCATGATCAAGACCGATCACATTCTGTTTATTGCGTCGGGCGCTTTTCACCTGGCCAAACCGTCGGACCTGATCCCCGAGTTGCAAGGGCGCTTTCCGATTCGGGTGGAACTCTCGTCGCTGTCGGTGGAAGACTTTGTACGCATCCTGACCCAGACCGATGCTTGCCTGGTGAAGCAGTACGAAGCACTGCTGGCTACCGAAGACGTGCAGCTTGATCTGACCGATGACGCGGTTCAACGCATTGCCGAGATCGCCTGGACAGTAAACGAGCGTACCGAGAATATCGGTGCCCGGCGCCTGTCGACAGTACTGGAAAAGCTGCTGGAAGATTTGTCGTATGAGGCTAAATCCGGGCCGGTGAGGATTGATGCGGCAGCGGTGGATGCCAAGCTGGGGGCGTTGGTGGGGGATGAAAATTTGTCGCGGTATATGTTGTAACACCGACGTTGCTCGTAGCCCGGATTCGCGCAGCAATTCGGGGTGCGATGTGGGTAGCCGCAAACGCGAGTAGCTTATTGAAGTATTGCCACCCCGGATTCTCACTTCGTTTCATCCGGGCTACGGGCGTTCATCATGGCATCCTCGGTGGCCCACTGGCATGCCACTCGTGCAAACCACGCCGATCGAGAGTCGGAGACTCAGGCTCCGACCGACCGAGGGAACGCAGGATGCGCGCAAAGACCCCCGGTAAGCTTTTGCCCTGGGACCCCTTGCGGCAGCAGGGTCGCCTTTCTTTTGGTTACTTTTCTTTGGCGAAGCAAAGAAAAGTAACGTGTTCCCCGGCACCCCGGGGTATCAAACGCTTTTAAAGGCCCGTGCCGCAAGGCACTAACAAAACAGGCATTTGACGTCGAAGTAAGAACCAGAATCTCAAGGCGGGTTACACCCGCCCTACATTCATCATCTCGCCACAATCAACCTCACCCCTAACCCCACAAAAATCGTCCCCGCAATACGATCCAGCCACAACCCAGCCCGTGGCCGGCGATTCAGCCACTGCCCTACCGCACCAGAAAAATATCCCAACAATCCAAACAACACCGCCGCCTGCGCGGTAAATACCAGTCCGAGCTGCGCGGTCTGCCAGCCCACTGCGCCGTGAGCGGTCACTACGAATTGCGGCAGAAACGCCAGAAAGAACAGCACCACCTTGGGATTAATGGCATTGGCAAACAAGCCTTTGGCAAACAGCTTGCGCAACGATTCGTCCGCTGCCCGGCCATCGGCTACGCGGGCGCCGCCGCTGCTGCGCAAAGCCTGAATACCCAGCCAGACCAGATACAAGCCTCCACTCACCTTGAGTGCCGTGAACGCAATGGGCGATGCCGCGATCAGCGCACTGATTCCCACAGCCGCCAGCACGGTATGACTCAGACAACCCAAGGCGCAACCCAGACCAAACACCATGCCGCGTTTGCGCCCGCGCGAGATGCCAATGCCCAGCACCATCAGGTTGTCCGGGCCGGGGGATACGGTGATGAGCATGGCGGCGGCCAGAAAGCCAAAAAACTGTTCGGGTGCGAGCAGCATATAAAGTCTTTTTTGATACATGGGAATGACTCATCTTACGTCGCCACGGCTGACGGCGAAACTGCTGGTGCCATACCCCTCTGGTCAGGCGGAAAGTGCATCAACGCTGCCCGCCGCCATCAACTACAGGCATAATTCGCATTTTTGCCAGCGCAGGGATGCCCCATGACCGGACTGACGACCACCAACCTGAAAAGCCTGAAGAAAATCTACTCCGGCAAAGTACGCGATCTGTACGAGATTGATGACCAGCGCATGCTGATGATCGCCACCGATCGCCTGTCCGCGTTTGATGTGATCCTGGCCGAGCCGATCCCGGAAAAGGGCAAGATCCTGACCGCCATTTCCAATTTCTGGTTCGACAAATTCAAAGGTCTGGTGCCCAGCCACTTCACCGGCGAGCAACCGGAAGACGTCGTCAGTGCGGAAGATCTGCCGCAAGTTCAAGGCCGCGCCGTGGTGTGCAAGCGCCTGAAGCCGGTGCCGGTTGAAGCCGTGGTGCGCGGCTATATCGTGGGTGGCGGCTGGAAAGACTACCAGGCTACTGGCATAGTCAGCGGCGTGAAGCTGCCTGCAGGCCTGCAGGAAGCCGACAAGCTGCCTGAACCCATTTTCACCCCGTCGACCAAAGCGGCGATTGGTGACCATGACGAACCCATCTCGTTTGAACAGTGCGAACAACTGATCGGCGCCGATCTGGCGGCGCAAGTCCGCGACACCGCCATCCGCCTGTACAAGACGGCATCCGAATTCGCCGCCACCCGCGGCATCATCATTGCTGACACCAAATTTGAGTTCGGCCTGGATGAAAATGGCACTCTGACGCTGATGGACGAAGCGTTGACGCCGGATTCCAGCCGTTTCTGGCCTGCCGACCAGTACAAGCCTGGCAGCAACCCGCCCAGCTACGACAAGCAGTTTGTGCGCGACTGGCTGGAAACCACTGGCTGGAACAAAACGCCACCCGCACCGGCACTGCCGCTGGAAGTGGCAGAACGCACTGCCGCCAAATATCGCGAGGCGCTGGAAAAACTCACCGGCTGATCACCGGTGTCACATTGTTGTAAATACAAAGGGCCCACAGTGGCCCTTTGTTGTTTGTCTGCATTGCGCCGCACAAAAAAAGTTGTCCAAGCGCAATAAATTCAGCTATTTCTGAGAACTAGTTGTCCGATTAGGTCAAGAATGTCGCTCGGCAGGTTTGTCGGGCCGGATGGTTGCAGTGGATTTAACCATTCTGCATAAATAACACCCCTGAAACCAGGCAAGCAGGTAAGTTAGAGCACTTGCGAAACGAGATTTCAAGAAAAGGCTTCTATGTATCGCGGCGAACGATTCAATGGTTACAGCCATTTGGCCGGTGCGATTCTTTCGGTCATCGGCTTGGTGTTGCTGATTGTTTATTCCAGCATGCATAGCGATGCCTGGAAGGTGGTCAGCACCGCTGTTTACGGCAGCACGCTGGTGTTGCTGTACACCATCTCAACCCTCTATCACAGCCTGCATGGCAAGGCCAAAGCGGTATTCCAGAAGCTGGATCACTGCGCCATTTACCTGCTGATAGCCGGGAGCTACACGCCGTTTGCGCTGGTCACCTTGCGCGGACCGTGGGGCTGGACGCTATTTGGCGTGAACTGGGCTCTGGCGGTGATTGGCATCGTGCAGGAAATCCTGATCGGCAAGCGCACCCGACTGTTCTCCATGCTGATTTACGTGGCCATGGGCTGGATGGTGGTGTTTGCCCTCGAACCGCTGATGGCGGCGCTACCTATCGTTGGTTTTTACTGGCTGGCAGCGGGCGGCATCATCTACACCGTGGGGATTGTGTTCTTTCTGTTCGACGAGAAGGTCAAACACTTTCACGGCATCTGGCACATGTTTGTGCTGGCGGGCAGCGCGTGCCAGTTTGTGAGTATTTTGGGATATGTGAAGTAAGAACCTAATGGTAACGGCGGGCTTCACCGGCCCTGCGAAGCGGGCTTTACCAGGCTGGTGTCCGTAGGGCGGATGAAACCCGCCGTAATGCTCTGTGATAGATCACGGGGTGGATTTGGACGGGGATGGCTACGCGCATCCACCCCACACAACGACGGCCCCACTCACAGCGCCAGCAACCCCATCCCGTATTTGCCCAGCAGCACCGCAGTTTCATGCAGCGGCAAGCCCATTACGCCGGTAAAGCTGCCCTCCAGCCGCGAGACAAACAAGCCACCACCGCCCTGAATGCCATACGCCCCGGCTTTATCCATCGGTTCGCCGCTGGCTACATAAGCGGCAATTTGCGCTTCAGTCAGTTTGGCAAAATGCACCACGCTCACTGACAACGCCACCTCCACGCCTCCAGCATGGCGCAGGCCAAGACTGGTCAGCACTTCGTGACTGGAGCCGGATAGGTCCCGCAGCATGCGCGTGGCATCCGTGGCATTTTCCGGCTTGCCCAGGATGTACTCACCCAGCACCACGGTCGTATCCGCAGCCAGCACCGGGCGCACCGGTAACCCTTGTTTGACCATCGCCGCCCAGCCGCTTTCCGCTTTGTCATGCGCGAGCCGTAATACGTAATCACGCGGATTTTCGCCTGGCAGCGGCGTTTCATCCACCGGCGCGGCGATGCGTTCAAATATCACGCCTACTTGCGTCAGCAGTTCTTTGCGGCGCGGGCTGGCGGAGGCGAGGTACAAGTCAATATCAATCATATGATCAGATTCTTTGATGGGTTTACCCGAACCACTTATTCGCGGTGATACGGGTGGTTATGCAAAATGGAATACGCCCGGTACAGCTGTTCGGCCAGCAACACCCGCACCATACCGTGCGGCAAAGTCAGGGCAGACAATTGCAGTAACTGGTCGGCGCGCTTTTTAACAGATGGGTCCAGCCCGTCGGTGCCGCCGATGATAAACACCGCATCGCGACCATCGGTGTGCCAGTCTTTCATTTGCTCGGCCAGCTTCATGGTGGTCCAGTTGGCGCCGCGTTCATCCAGCGCAAACACGCGTGCACCTTGCGGAATGGCGGCCAGAATGCGCCCGGCCTCTTCTTCCATCACCTGTTGTGGCGTGCGTCCGCCCGAGCGTTTATCCGGTTTGAGTTCAACCAGACTGATCGCGAACTCGCGCGGCATGCGTTTGACGTATTCGCCAAAGCCGTCTTCGATCCAGCCGGGCATTTTGTGCCCGACGGCAATGATGATGAGTTTCATGGCGTTTCAAGGTATATATGTTGGGTCGAACTTTACCCGCAAGCCGCCCAGACCGAAATGGCCGATGTTGATCATGCTCTGCACTGCGCCGATCCTGCGCAGTTATCCACCCTGTTTACCCACGCTGATTTTCTGGTGATCTACAAGCCACCTGGCATGAGTTTTCATCGGGAAGGCGACGAGCCGGGCGTTATGGATATCCTGCGCCAGCAGCAGGATGGTCCGTTGTTTCCACTACACCGGCTGGATCGCATTACCTCTGGCTTGCTACTGATCGCCCGCAATGAGAACGCCGCACGCGAGTTTGGCGAGATGTTTGCCTCACGCCAGCTGGAAAAATTCTATCTGGCACTCTCTTCACGCAAGCCGCTCAAAAAGCAGGGCACCATCGCCGGTGGCATGCAGTCCGGGCGCGGCGGTAACTGGCTGCTGACCCGCGATACCGCCAACCATGCCGTCACCCAGTTTTTCAGCTACGGCTTGGGTAACGGCTTGCGCGGCTTTCTGCTGCGCCCGCGCACGGGTCGCACTCACCAGTTGCGGGTGGCGCTCAAAAGCTTGTCAGCACCGATTCTGGGCGATATTCGTTACGGTGGTGAGGCGGCTGATCGTGGTTATCTGCATGCCTTTGCCCTGCGCTTTACCTGGCAAAACCAGAGTTGGGCGTTTCGGCTATTGCCACAGTCTGGCGAACATTGGCCACAGCAGTGGCCATTACTGGCGCAGCCCGATCTGCAGGCACCGTGGAATTTGCCCTGGCCCGCAGCCAAAACAGATAAATAATCGTCAGATTAAAGTCAGCAATTCTGCCAACCGGCTGCAGTGGCCAGGTCAGCGGTGTGCTTTGCCGTGCGTAACTCCGCTACCATCGGCTCACTGCTCGCAAAAGACGGGTAGACAAGAGATTGACGAGGATGAAACACGATGCAATGGATCCGGCCTTCTGCCTTATCCGCGCTATCGGCTGCGCCAAATGCAGCCCACTCCTGCGCGGCATACCCCACATGCCACACCGAACGCGTGCATGCGTCCGCAAGCATAGTCAGTTACAACACCAGATACCATCAGCCATGTGTCAGTGCACGCCATCAGGTGAGCATTTACTAATCCCTTGCCTGACGCCAGGCGATGCTGCGCCATGGCTCGCTTACCTGTTCCAGAAAACACCAAATTCCCGCTGTCTGATCAATTGAGTTTCACGGTTTCACCGTAGTGGTAGTAGCAGTGCTGTACGCGCCCACCTTGCGGCCCCTTCATGGGGCCGCCTTTTTTTGGGAGAGCACAGTTTGACGGCATGAACCTCAGGAGAAAATCATCCCGGCATAAGGCTTGTTCCGGCAGGCCGCAAGACGGCTGGCGAGATCGCCCACATGCAGTTCCAGTTGATGCCCATCCGGGTCCAGAAAGTAGAACGATTCACCCTCGCTGCGATTCGCCTTCCACTCCCGAGCGCCACAGGCCAGCACGCGCTGGCTCAGTTCGGCAAATTGCGCAGCGGCAACGCCAAACGCGATATGTGTGTAATCCGGGCTGGCTGAATGAATTCGCGCCGGGTCTAGTGACAAACACAGCCATTGCGCGCCGACGGTGAGATACGCGCCGCCATCCCACTGCGCATGCAATTGCGCGCCCAGGCCAGCCACATAAAACCGCACCGCGCGATTCACATCACCCACGGCCAGTGTCAGGTGATTCAAACCGGTAGCCGCAGCAGGTGCGTCGGCCGTTTGCATGGCATGAGCCAGTTCCGCTTCACCGCGTGCAGCCAGCGCACGTGCCACTTTGGCTTGATCTACCAGGGGGCGATTCTGCGAGAGTTTGAACTTGCCTTCCCACCGGTCAACCCGAATCTCGAACGCCACGATATGCGTGGACAGCTTTTCGACATAAGCCGGTGGCATCAGCTCGGCAGACAGCGGCGCGGCTTCGTAACTGCCAATGAGCGCCGCCAGTGTAGATGCCGGATCATCCAGCAAGCTCACCGTTCCCGCGGCATGCACCGCTATGTAATTCCACGTTGGCACGGCCGGGCCAGTAGCGTACCAGGTTGGCGAAATATATCCGTGTGGGCCGTGGAAGATCACCAGAACCTGCGCATCGTCAGACCAGGCCTGCCAGTGTGGATTGATCCGTGCCACGTGGCCTTGCAGTCGATCACCGTCAGCACCGGTATGCAAGACCAGTGGCACATGACTGGCGTAAGGCATGCCATCGACCGTACTGATGACGGTGGCAAAGGCGTGCGCCCGCACAAAGTCGTGGATGGATTGAGTCTCGGTGGCCGAAAAATGGCTGGGAATATACATGGCGGGTACTGGGCAAAGGTGAACCGGCATCGTGCCACGCCAGGCCCGGTGCGGCTAGTGACGCCCAGCGAGGGGCTCTCGGCTAGAGGTGCTTGCTGGCTTCGCGAATCGACAACGGCGATAACCGCTCCGCATGCTGCTGCACAAACGCCCGGATGATATCCGGATCAGTCCACGCGTGTTCGCGCAGACCCCAGCCTATGGCTTTGCGGATAAAGAAATCGGTATCGGCCGCATTGGCCAGGCAGGCGTGAAACAACCGTGATACGTCGGTGCTGGCTTTCCAGTGCAACTGATAAATGATGGCCGTACGGCGCAGCCACAGGTTCTCGGCGAGTACCAGTTGATCGATTTGCGGGATGAGCTCTGGATGGCGCAACACCAGTCCACCAATAATGCGACCAGCCAAGGTATCTACCGAATCCCACCAGGATTTGGTCACCACCAGCGCCAGCAGACGCGGCAAGGCGACGGGCGTGAGCGCTTTTGCGCAGGCGGCCAGCAGATCACAAGCGGCGTATTGGTATTCGCGCTCGGGTTGCGCCCACAACGCATCGGCCAGATCAAGCAAAGCCGCCTCGGCCAACGCTTGGCGCGCTTCTTTCTCTAGCGGTTTGGTCAGGATGCGCCGCTGCGGCGTTGCGACACCCAGATATGCAAAATGGCCGCGCATATACGCGACCATTTGTGGGGCTCGCAGCGGATCAGCTGCCGGTGCCAGCACCGCAACATAGCGCTCAAGCCATGCTGCGGTGGTCTCTGTCACAGCGTGTCCTTGATGGCCACGGCTTGTTCCAGTGCGGCGTCGGGCGTGTCGGCCAGCACGTTGAAGTGACCCATCTTGCGGCCAATGCGCGCTTCTTTCTTGCCGTACAAATGCAGCTTGGTATTGGGTGCGGTCAGCAGTACTTCCCAATGCGGCTCGGCGTTGTTCTCGCCCCAGCTATCGCCCAGCAAGTTGACCATGACTACCGGGCGCAGCAAATCCGGGCGGCCAGGATACAAGCCGCACATGGCGCGCACTTGTTGTTCAAACTGGCTGGTGACGGTGGCGTCCAGCGTGTAGTGACCGGAGTTGTGCGGGCGCGGCGCCATTTCGTTGATCACCAGGCGATCGCCTTCCAGCACAAAGAACTCCACCGCCAGCACGCCAACGTAATCGAGTTTTTCTACCAGTTGCAGCGCCATGCTTCGCGCCTTGTCGAGCAAGGCCTGGCTGATGCGGGCCGGGACAATCGAGATGTCCAGAATGCCATTCACGTGCTGGTTTTCCGCCACCGGGAAGCAGGCTGCTTCGCCGGCACAGGTACGGGTGACAATGGCCGAAACCTCTGCCACCAGCGGCAGCATTTTCTCCAGCACGCAGGCCTGATGCTTCATGTTGGACATGGCGAGGCGCGCTTCTTCAGCGCTGTTGACGCGGACCTGGCCTTTGCCGTCATAACCCATACGCGCTGTTTTCAGAATACCGGGCAGGTAAGGTGACAAATCACCCGCCAGATCACCCGCGTTATTCACCGCCAGAAATGGCGCGGTATCCAGACCCGCACCACGAATAAAGGTTTTCTCCGCGATGCGGTCTTGCGCAATGGCGACTGATTCACCCGATGGGCTGACCGGCACGCCTTGCTGCGCCAGCCAACGCATGCTGTCGGCGTTGACGTTCTCGAATTCGGTGGTAACGGCGGCACAGGTCTGAGCCAGTTGCGCCAGCGCTTGCGGATCAGTGTACGGACGGGCGATGTGGATGTCGGCGAAGTCTGCCGCGGGGGAATGTGGGTCCGGATCAAGCACGGTGACTTGATAGCCCATGGTTTTGGCAGCGACTGTAAACATGCGGCCAAGCTGGCCACCACCCAGAATACCCAACATCGCGGGTGGAAGAATCGGCTTGATCGCCATTATTTTCAGTCCTTTTCTCGTTTTGCTTTGAGGATTTGCAACTGCGCAAAGCCCCATAAGGCCAGTCCATAGACAAAACCGGCCGTCAAACCCAATGGAAACGTGTGTAACAGCCCCGAAATAGGGTCTTTGCTAATACCATTTAGCGTACGCACTAAATACAACAGCGCACTGGTCGGAACACCCCAACACACTACGCCACGCCACAGCACACAGCGCCACCAGCCGCCGGAAACGACAGCCTGGTAGCGTGCCAACTCATCCTGATTCATACCTCTGGCAGCGTCATATCCAGCACGGTACGTTCCTGGCGCATGCGGAACTGATCCAGTTTCTCGGCCAGTTCAGGGTTTTCAGCAGCCAGAATGGCCACCGCAAACAGACCCGCATTGGCCGCACCGGCCTCACCAATGGCAAAGGTGGCGACCGGCACACCTTTAGGCATTTGAACGATAGACAATAAAGAGTCTTCGCCGCGCAAATACTTGGATGGCACGGGCACGCCCAGCACTGGAACCGTTGTCTTTGCTGCAATCATGCCCGGCAAATGGGCGGCGCCACCAGCACCGGCAATGATGCATTTCAGCCCGCGCGACCTGGCGGTTTCTGCGTATTCAAACATCAGATCCGGCGTACGGTGCGCCGAGACCACTTTGCATTCAAACTCGATGCCAAATGCTTTGAGCTGCTCGGCGGCCTGACGCATGACGTCCCAGTCGCTATTGCTGCCCATGACTACGCCAACTTGCGCCATGCGATATCACTCACGGGAAAAACACCAAATCTTACCGAAGAAAGGGGGCATGCTGCCAATTGCCATTGGTCAGTGTGCGCTGAAATACGCAATAAAAGACAGCAAGCCGGGGCGAGAAACCAAAAATCACAATTTTATTAAACAGTCAATAATTAGATCGCGATAATGACCGTCGGTGCAGGCAAGCAGAGGATTCGTATTGCGCGACGTGTTACCACGCCGCGCGGTTTCGTTTCCATCCTCTGTTTATAACGCCGCCTCGATAGGTCGGCGTTTTTTTTGCCTGTACCAAACGCGAGTGGCTTCTGACAGCCCAACGCGATATGGCACACGCCCACTACTTAGTGCAGCTTGAGCGCCGGGTTGGCGATACGGCGCAGCTTGTCACCCAGATACAGCAGAGTAGCCATAAACCAGCCGTGCAAGGCGGCCTGGTGCATGCGGTACAGCGAAGAGTAAATCAACTTGGCGCCCAGCCCTTCCACGTAATAATCGCGCTTGGGCCCGACCACCGCTGCCAGGCTGCCCACCGCCGTGCTCTTGCCCAGCGACACCATGATGCCCTGCGGCTTGAAGCGGAACGGCGCCACTTCGCGTCCTTCAAAATATTGCTCCAGCATTTGTGCCAGCCAGCGCGCCTGCTGGTGAGCCACTTGCGCCGTCGCGTTCAGCGGCGGACCACCTTCACCGTCGGTCGCAAACGCGCAATCGCCAATGGCAAAGATATGTTTGTCGGTCACGGTTTGCATGACCGAAGTCACTTCGATCTGCCCGTTGCGATTGGTTTGCAGGCCCAGCGTCGATAACCACGGCGCAGCCTTCACCCCGGCGGCCCAGACAATGATGTCCGACGGAATGATCCGGCCATCGGCCAGCGACACGCTATCGGGGTTCACTTGCGCCACTTTGCTGTTGGTGAGCACCGAAATATGACGGCGCTCCAGCTCAGTCGTGGCATATAAAGACAGCGATTCCGGCGCACCCGACAAAATACGCGGCGCAGCTTCAATGATGTTGATGCGCAGTTGGGCCGGGGCCAGATGCGAGCCGTAGTTATGCGCTTCCGTCACCGCGTGATGAATCTCCGCCGCCAATTCCACACCGGTTGGGCCTGCACCAATAATGGAGATCCGCAGCTCGCGCAGTGGGTCGTTGGCGGTACCAACAATAAACGACTGGCCCAAAATGCGTTTGCGCAGGCGGTCGGCTTCGGTCGGGGTATTCAGTTGCATGCAGTTTTCCTGCACTCCTGGTGTACCAAAGTCATTACAGATGGCGCCCACCGCCAGAACCAGCGTGTCGTAGGGGATCAAGCGTGGGCCGGTCAGCACCGTGCCATCGTCCTCATCGCGCACCGCATCCAGCCGGATGGTTTTCTCTTCCCGATCCAGATCGCTCATGAAGCCGAATTCAAACTCATAACCGTGGCGATGAGCGTGCGCGAAGTAATTCACTTCATCCTCGCCGGTATTGAGCGCGCCGGTTGCGACCTCATGCAGCAGCGGTTTCCAGATATGCGTCGGCGATCCATCTACCAGCGTCACCTTGGCCTTATGCGTGCGGCCCAGGTTGTGGCCAAGCCGGGTTGCCAACTCCAGTCCGCCTGCACCTCCACCAACAATGACAATACGATGCGGCTTTCCTGGTTCTGTAGCGATGCTCATGGTGTTCCCCGAATCTTCAATATAAGTAGCGAATCTGGTATCAAGCGGTGCGCTGGCCGGTTACGCAACGCAGTCAGTTGCCGGGCAACGGCAAGCTCAAGCGGCGACTTTCTGGACACCCGGCCCACGGCTTTTGGCAATTTCAAGCCCAATGGTTAACTTTTGGCGTAATTTCACACGAATAACCGGAGAATGCCTGCCAAATACCTTGCTTGAAAACAAAAAAATTACGTAGCCAACAGCGTTCTAATTACAAGTTTGCACAATCCCTTGCGAACATTTATATGAGAACAAGCAAGAAACACCGCCCCTTCCCCTGGCTACTTGCTTTGGCCAGCTTGGTGCTTTGTCTTGTAAACCAGCCGGCCCTGGCGTGGGGAGCCCAGGGCCACCGCATTACCGGACTGGCCGCATGGAAGCTGCTTACGCCACAGAGCCGGGCTGCGGTACGTGACCTGCTGGGCACCGACAATCTGGCTGATGCCACAACCTGGCTGGATCGTAACCGCGCCGCTCTCGCCCTTAGTCACCCGGGCTCCGCCCAGTGGCATTACGACGACATCCCTCTTTGTAGCACCGCTGATTACAGTAGCTACTGTCCGAACGGCCAATGCGCGACTGATACCTTGCGCCGCGAGTCCGCTACTTTGAGTGATTCCGCAGCCACGCGCGAGGCGAAACAACTCGCTTTGCGCATTGTCATTCACCTGGCCGCCGATATAAGCCAACCGCTGCACGCGGCCAATAATGCCGATCGTGGTGGCAATGACGAACAAGTGATCTTTGCGGGTCGCCCGACCAATCTGCATGCCTTATGGGACAGCGTCATGCTCAAGCGGCTATTGCGTGGCACCAGTGAAGCTGCTTTTGCCGATCAATTGTTAAGTGATTTCGCGCCGCAACTGGCCGCATGGGCAGCGGGTACGCCCCAAGACTGGGCCGATGAATCCAACGCTCTGGCACGCGCACTGGCGTATGGCGAGTTGCCTGGCGGGTTCACTTGTCCGCAGCGCACCGCTGGCGTGACGATTGATGTGCCGCTGGCCTACGCCGACGCCATGGCCCCCGTTTTGCGGCACCAGTTGGCTAAAAGCGCTGCGAGAATTGCCAGCATTCTGAATCAGGCCTTTGCTGTTTACCGGGGCGGCGACTCCGACAGTCAAGGCAACTTGCCTGCGAGCGGCTATCGTTAAAGCTGGCGGCAAACGACTAACGCAAAACAGGCAAAATTGCCACGCAGCCCGCACCAATCATGGGCCTGCGCCACTTGTCGAAAATCATTTGTAGCTATCGACAGTAAAAAAAAACCTGTGTATGGTGCGGCCTTGCACTTCTCGATTCAGCATGACCACGGTTTACCCTGCTTTGCCCTTGTAGGCGTTTTGCCAGAGTTTCCGGTACGTTTCCTGATCGTATGCACCACCGGGCTTTCAGCCCATTTTTAAAAAATTGTTTCAAAGGAACGTAGCATGTCTACTACTACCGGTACTGTTAAATGGTTTAACGACACCAAGGGCTTCGGCTTCATCACCCCTGATAACGGCGGCGACGACCTGTTCGCGCACTTCTCCGAAATCACCGGTCAAGGCTTCAAGACGCTGAAAGAAAACCAGCGCGTTGAGTTCGAAGTAAAGAACGGCCCTAAGGGTCTGCAAGCTGGTGCCATCCGCGCCATCTAATCCTTCCGATTAGATTTGCTTGAAAAAAAACCGCAGCTTGCTGCGGTTTTTTTATTGCCCCTGCCGGCCCAGCCCTGCACCGAGCTATGCTCCTTGGCCCCCGAAAGTTGCTCAAGCCGTTGATCAGCATCTGCGGTGACACGCAGATCTTGATCATCCGCCCCCACAAGTCGGTTACGCCCAGCAAGTGTAAAACCGTACTAATGTATGAAAACGCATTCAATTCTTCATGCACTACGTACAAAAAAAGAACTAAAACTACACGATTATGACAAAAACATGATTGTTGGGTGACGTAAAAGAAATCATTATTTTACATTTAATCATTTAAAAACAATAATATAAATACAATCAATGCCACTCTAGAGCACCGACCGCCATGTAGTTGTTGCGTGTACATTCCGTAAATAATTACTACGTAGTATAACTACGAAACAGTTATACTGACGTCATCAAAATTCAATCAGTTCTCTGGAGAGAAACATCATGGCAATCAGCATCCCTTTCTTCGGCAAGTCCGCACAATTTGAACGCAACACCCGCGTGAACCGCGTAGCGACCGTCAGCAAGCCAGAAGCAGTTGATGGCATCGTGATGTTCCAGAAGGGTAACAAGGCCAAAGTGTGCTGGGGCCCGGGCAACCAGAGCGTTGAGTCCGTACGCGACCTGACCCTGATCGTTGAGTAATTATTGTTGAGGCAAACGCCCGGCACCGTGTGGTGACGCGCAATAAAAAGCCCTGCAGCTGCAGGGCTTTTTTGTTTTCGGCGTTGAGCATTGTCGCAACACCGTTCAATCAATCATCCGGCGCATCGGTCAGATCCGGAAACAATACGTCCAGAAAACCAAAGCGCGTCATGTCCCGGATACGCTGCGGGTACAACACACCCCACAGATGATCACATTCATGCTGCACCACGCGGGCGTGGAAGCCTTCGGCAATGCGGTCGATGGCGTGACCGTGCTGATCAAACCCTTGATAGCGGATGCGGGTATAACGTGGCACTTCACCACGCAACCCCGGCACCGACAAGCAACCTTCCCAGCCAGACTCTTCCTCATCGCTCAGCGGCGTAATCACCGGATTAATCAGAATGGTTTGCGGCACCGGCTTGGCGTCGGGGTAACGCGGGCTGGCTTCAAAACCAAAAATCACCACCTGCAAGTTAACGCCAATCTGCGGGGCGGCGATGCCCACGCCGTTATAGGCATGCATGGTGTCGAACAGGTCTTCGATCAACATATCCAGTTCAGGGGTATCAAAGGCCGCAACCGGCAGCGATGGCTCCTGCAGGCTCGGCGTTCCCATTTTCAGCACCGTACGTACGGTCATTTTCAGTTGCTCCAGCCCGCTGGGCTCACAAAGTGTGCAGATTGCGGTCCCATAAAAAGGACGCGCGGCGGCGGCTGCCGCTACAATCGACATATTCCCAAAACAATAGCTGGCTGTCATGTCCCATGCCGCGAACGCGGTCCCCGAGTGGGTGCCGTCGGCCCGCAAGTTATTACGCCGCAGTCGCGAAGGCGCGCTGGCAACGCAATCAGCCCAGCTGGCCGGGTTTCCGTATGCGTCCTGGCTGCCCTACGCCTGCGATGAAACGGCCAGTCCACTGTTTGTGATCAGTCGTCTGGCTGAACATACCCAGAACCTCCTGACCGATGGCCGGTCCAGTCTGCTGGTATATGACAGCACCGACGACGCCGTTGCTGCCGAACGTGTCACGCTGGTCGGCATTGCGCGGCCGGTTGCCGCCACGCCCTTGCTTATGGCTCGACTCCAGCGGTATCAGCCACAGGCAGCGCAATTTCTGGCGTTGGGGGACTTTTCGGTCTGGCGCTTGCAGGTAGACGTTCTACGCTACATTGCCGGATTCGGGCGCATGGGCTGGAGCAACAGCGAACAGTGGCAAGCCGCACCGGTTTTATCGCTGGAAGACGAACACGCGCTGTTGAGTGAACTGGCCCCACAAAGTGAGGTATCACTCATCGGCGTAGATTTTGACGGGATGGATGTCCACCGCAATGGCAGGTTCATCCGTTATGCCTTCGAAACCTGCCCGACCGATATCCCAGCGCTGCGCGAAGCGGTACTCGCCCAACTGCGTGCCGGCTGATCATCGTGGCCAATTTTAATAACGTATTAACTGATTAGTGGATTCGGAGTAATCGATGACCCAACGCATTCTGTTCGTTGAGGATGATCTGGAACTGGCCGGTTTGATCGGCGGTTTCCTGAAGAACTTTGAATTTGAAGTAGAACACCTGGCTGACGGCAACCACGTGATCGAAAACGTGCGCGCCAATCCGCCCACACTGATTTTGCTGGACCTGATGCTGCCCGGCAAAGACGGCATGACCATCTGCCGCGAACTGCGCGAGTTCTATACCGGCCCGATTGTGATTCTGACCTCGCTCAATAGCGACATGAACCAGATTCTGGGGTTTGAGATCGGCGCCACCGACTACGTGGTCAAGACCACGCCGCCGTCGGTACTGGTGGCTCGCATCAAAGCGCATCTGCGTCAGTCCACCGGCACCGTCACCCCGACCATCAGCGCCGCCAAAGATGACCGCACCACCACCAACTTTGGTCATCTGATCATTGATTCGCGCAACCGCACTGCAACTTACCGCACCGAGCCGCTGCATCTGTCGACCGGTGACTTTGACTTGTTGTGGGAGCTGGCCAGCCACGCTGGGGAAATCCTCTCGCGCGATCATTTGCTCAAGCGTTTGCGCGGGATTGAATACGACGGGCTTGATCGCAGTGTGGACGTGGCGATTTCGCGTTTGCGCAAGAAACTGGCAGATGATCCGATCGAGCCACGCAAGATCAAGACCATTCGCCATAAAGGCTATTTGTTTGCGACCGACATCTGGTGGCAAGAATAAGGCCTGCTGCCAGGAAGTGAACCGGATGCCCCCGGCGCCAGGATCCGACCTCACCCGGTCCTGCGCGGGCGTGGCATCCCTGCCGGAGCGCCGTGACTGACCATGTCTGCCCGCCCACGTCGCCATCGCCTGACACGTCTGACTTTAACCCTGCGCCGTTCCCGGCGTTCTTTCCCGGCGGGTTTTGCAATGCGCCAGCTTTTTTTGCGTTTCTATCTCACGGTTGTGCTGTGTTTTCTGGCCTCGGCGTTAATCATCGGCGGCCTGTACAAGCACATGATCGAGCGCATCAACCAGCATTACCTCACCGATATCTTCCAGACCACCATCAGCATTGTGGAAGAAGAACTGGGCGATTTGCCGCAATCAATCTGGCATAGCGAAATCAGCCGGCTGCGCGGCAAGCTGCCGGTGCCAGTCGAAATTGAGCAGCTGGATGCCTACACACTCAGCCCGCCCAACCGCAAGGCGCTGGCTGATGGCGACATCATTTTGCTGGAAGATGAAGACATCTATCTGCACCGCATTCCGGACACCCAACTGATTGTCGTGCTGGGACCGGTGCCGTATCTGAACCGGCTGGACAATATTTCCTGGCCCGACATTCTCGGTTTGCTGCTGATGTGCGCGGCGCTGGGCTTGCCCACGTGGTTATGGCTGCGACCGTTCTATCGTGATTTGCGCTCGCTGATTCGCCAGAGTCGCAAAATGGGCAGCGGTGACTTTCAAGTGCGCGCCGAGCTTTCCGAGAACTCGCCGCTGTCGACACTGGGCTCCACCTTCAACCGCATGGCGCACGACGTGCAAGAGCTGACCGCCAGCCGCCAGCAAATGATCGACGCCATCTCGCACGATCTGCGTACACCACTGGCCCGCATGCGTTATCGGCTGGAAGCGCTCAAAGCCGGCGCTGAAACGGACTCGCAAGCCGCAGGTATGGAGCGCGATCTGGAACAGATCGATCAGCTGGTCGAAGAATGGCTCACGCTGCGCAAACTGGAACGCTCGCAACTCAAGCTGGAAGTCCAGCCCATTGAAATGCTGCCGTGGCTGGAGCGCCAGCTGACTGAACTGGCCGTCGGCGGCACGCCGGTGCCACTGGAAAACGCCACCGGTATGCGTGCGCCGCTGATGTCGGCCGATAGCTATTATCTGTCGCGCGTGCTGGGTAATCTGATCAGCAACGCCCGCCGCTATGGTGGCGGCAAAATCCAGGTGGTATTGACCTGGTCCGACGGCGTAGCGCGCCTGATGGTGGACGACAACGGCCCCGGAATTCCCGAAGCAGAACGCGAACGTTTGTTGCAGCCGTTCGAGCGACTGGAAAGCAGCCGCAACCGGACTACGGGCGGATATGGCCTGGGTTTGGCGATTGTGGCCATGGTCATGCGCGGGCACGGCGGCAATTTGCGCATAGAAACCTCACCGTTGGGCGGGGCTCGCGCCTTGTTGTTCTGGCCAACGAACATGAAAGACGCCGATAAACTGTAAGTTAAAGGGCTGATGCCACCCCATCAGCCCTTTGAATTGTAAGGAAAAACCAGCCCCACGCTGGTGCGGCTAATAACAAAAAGAACGATTCATGCACCGCCGAAGTACATTCAGTTACAACACGCAACCATCCCCGCACTGACCGCACGCTCGCAATTCTCAATAATCCACTCCAACACGAAACACACGTGTCCCGCATTCCTCAAAATATTGTTGGAGAAACACCATGAACAAGTTGGTTGCTGCTCTCGTCGCTACCATGTTTGCCGGCGCCGCTGCTTTTGGCGTTGCTGCTGACGCTCCTGCTTCCACCGTTAAATCGGTGAAGGTTGAAAAACACGCTCACAAGAAGGCTTCCGGCGCTACCGAGCAAAAAGCTCAAGCGAAGAAGGCTTCCGCTGCTTCCGTAGCACAAAAGGCTCAAGCCAAGAAAGCTTCCGCAGCTTCCTCGGTACAAAAAGCACAGGCCAAGAAGGCTTCTGCTGCTTCCGTAGCGCAAAAGGCTCAAGCCAAGAAAGCTTCCGCAGCTTCCTCGGTACAAAAAGCACAAGCCAAGAAGGCTTCTGCTGCTTCCGTAGCGCAAAAGGCTCAAGCCAAGAAGCACAAGGCTTCGGCAGCTTCCGCAGCTCAAAAAGCACAAGCCAAGAAGCACAAGGCATCCGCTGCTTCCGTAGCTCAAAAAGCACAAGCCAAGAAGCACAAGGCATCCGCTGCTTCCGTAGCTCAAAAAGCACAAGCCAAGAAGCACAAGGCATCCGCCGCTTCCGTAGCTCAAAAAGCACAAGCCAAGAAGCACAAGGCATCCGCCGCTTCCGCAGCTCAAAAAGCACAAGCTAAAAAGCACAAGGCATCCGCTGCTTCCGTAGCTCAAAAAGCACAAGCCAAGAAGCACAAGGCATCCGCCGCTTCCGCAGCTCAAAAAGCACAAGCCAAGAAGCACAAGGCATCCGCTGCTTCCGTAGCTCAAAAAGCACAAGCCAAGAAGCACAAGGCATCCGCTGCTTCCGTAGCTCAAAAAGCACAAGCCAAGAAGCACAAGGCATCCGCTGCTTCCGTAGCTCAAAAGGCTCAAGCCAAGAAGCACAAGGCTTCGGCAGCTTCCGCAGCCCAAAAAGCTCAAGCTAAAAAGCACAAGGCTTCCGCTGCTTCCGCAGTGAAGGCATCCGCAGCTAAGTAATTGGCTCCGGTAATACCAACAAAAACGGGGACTTCTGTCCCCGTTTTTGTTTTTGAACTACCCGGCGTGCCAGGCGTCTGCCACCTAGGCACAAAGCCTGACGTGGGGTCAGCGCTATTTCCCTGGTTTAGTTGGACTGGTTTTCGAGGTTTCTCATGAAGTGGTTAATCGTTCTGCTCTCTTTTGCCGCCGCTTTGGCTCACGCCAACCCTGAGCAAGAACGCAAGGCGCTGTTTTTTGGTCACGATGACCGCGTGTTTATTCCCGCACCGTATGCTGCGCCGTTCAATGCGATTGGCGTATTGCAGACCGAAAAACAAAGCGAATGCACCGCGACGCTGATTTCCCCCACTACCGCCGTTACCGCTGCGCATTGTTTTTTGATGGAAGGCCGCACCGTTGATCCGGGTCGCTGGTTCCTCGCAGGTTTTAACAAAGGCAAATACACCGCCCGTTATCGCGTGGTCAGCCAGATTTTTAATCCCCGCTTTCAAGCCGGGCTGAAATACAAAGGTGATGATGTCTACATCATGCCTGCCGCCGCGCCCTACGATATGGCCATCCTGAAACTGGAGCTGGTTGATGGCACCGCACCGCAGCCTATCCCCGCTTTCAGCGGCAATCGCGCTGAGCTTGAAGCGCTGCTCAAGCAAAGCAAGTTCACGGTCACCCAGGCTGGTTTTGCCGAAGACCACGACGACGCGCTCACTGCGCACCGTGGTTGCAGCATCACCAAGCTACGTAGCAACAACACGATTTATCACCGCTGCGACACCTTGTCTGGCGACAGCGGCTCGCCCATCTGGGTGGAAACAGCTCACGGCCCGTTGCTGATTGGCGTGCAAAGTTCGGCGCCAGACTGGTTCAATCGCAAGATCGCCGACAACGTTGGCGTTACCGTCTTGCAAATGCCGGTACTGCCGCAACGTTAAGCCAGCAGCAGCCGGAGCGGACAGCAGCATGCCATTTCGCTACAATGGCATGCTATTCCCTTGATTTTCGAGCAGAAGATGGATATTCAGGCATACATGCAGGATGTTGGTCGTAAAGCACGCCAGGCCAGTCGCGCCATGGCCAAGGCTGACACCCGCGCCAAAAATGCTGCCCTGGAAGCAATTGCCACCGCTGTTGAACGCGATGCTGCGTTGCTGATCGCCGCCAATAACCAGGATATGGAACAAGCCCGCGCTGATGGCCTTGAACCTGCCCTGCTCGATCGTCTGCAACTGACTGAAAAAACCATTCGCACCATGGCCGAAGGCCTGCGTCAGATCGCCTCTTTGCGTGATCCGGTGGGCGAGATGGGCGATTTCAAATATCAGCCTTCCGGCATTCAGGTCGGCAAGATGCGTGTGCCGCTCGGCGTGGTTGGCATCATTTATGAAGCCCGCCCCAACGTCACCGCTGATGCGGCCGGGCTGTGCATCAAATCCGGCAATGCCACCATCCTGCGCGGTGGGCGCGAGGCGTTCCACTGCAACCAGGCGATTGCCAAGCTGGTGAAAGAAGGCCTGGCCGTGGCCGGTTTGCCGGAAACCGCCGTACAGATTATCGAAACACCCGATCGCGCCGCCGTGGGCGAGTTGATCACCATGGCCGAGTTCGTGGATGTGATCGTGCCGCGTGGCGGCAAGAGCCTGATTGAGCGCGTGGCCAAAGATGCCCGCGTGCCGGTGATCAAGCATCTGGATGGCATCTGCCACGTCTACATTGATGAAGAAGCGGATGCCGACAAAGCTATTCGCATTGCCGATAACGCCAAAACGCATCGTTACGCGCCCTGCAACACCATGGAAACGCTGCTGGTGAATGCCAAGGTGGCGCAAGCCATTCTGCCGCCACTGGCTGACATTTATCGCGCCAAGGGTGTGGAACTGCGCGGTTGTGCAGCCACGCGCGATATCCTGCCTGACGCGATTCCGGCTACTGAAGAAGACTGGCGCACCGAATACCTGGCGCCGATTCTGTCGATCAAGATCGTGAACGATCTGGACGCGGCCATGGACCATATCAACACTTATGGTTCGCACCATACCGACGCCATCGTCACCGAAAACTATTCCAAAGCGCGCCGTTTCTTGCGTGAAGTGGATTCGGCTTCGGTGATGGTCAACGCCTCTACCCGTTTTGCCGATGGCTTTGAATACGGGCTGGGTGCAGAGATTGGTATCTCCACCGACAAAATCCACGCCCGCGGCCCGGTTGGGCTCGATGGTCTGACCAGCGAAAAATGGATTGTGCTCGGTAACGGAGAAGTCCGCGTTTGAGTACCCCTGATATAGCCATGCCGCCGAAAGCCACTTTGGGTATTTTCGGCGGCACCTTTGACCCGATTCACAATGGCCACCTGATCCTGGCCCGGGCCTTGCGCGATACGTTCGCCTTGCCCGAAGTACGGCTGATCCCCACCGGTTTGCCACCGCATCGACCGGCCCCACCGGTTTCGCCGCAGCAACGTTTTGACTGGGTGAACCAAGCCCTGGCTGGCGAATCCGGGCTGACAGCCGACGACCGGGAGGTGCGCCGAGACGGCTACTGTTATACGGTAGATACCTTGGCCGAGTTGCAACAGGCTCTGCCGGATACCTTGCTGGTGTGGTTGATCGGGGCAGATTCGTTCCACCACCTGACCACCTGGCAGCGCTGGACCGACCTGCTTGAAGCCGGTCATATGGTGATTGCCGCACGTCCCGGCTACGATTGGACTAAGCTTTCTGAAGAACTCACGCGGGTATTGCAATCCCGCGAAGTGCCAGCGCAAACCGACGCGTTGGGCAAAGGCAGGATCAGCATCCTGCCAACTCCGCTCATGCCGTTTTCTGCTACCGATCTGCGCGAAAAACTCGCGCGCGGTGAAGATATCAACGGCCTGACTCCGGTCGCCGAAGCCATTCGGCAGTCCGGGCTTTACCTAACTTGAAGCGGTTTTACCGCCGGATGGGCAAACGTCAGTCAGACTTGTTTGCCGGTTCCGTCGGTCACCGCAGGATATGGATGCATGAACGAACACACACAGCAGATGCGCGACGTTGCCGTAGCGGCACTGGAAGATATCAAGGGCAAAGAAATCCTGGTCCTGGATACCACGCAGCTCACCGATCTTTTTGATTGCATGATCGTCGCCACCGGCGAATCAAACCGCCAGGTTCGCGCCCTGGCCAACAACGTCAGTGTTGAGCTCAAGGCCAAGGGTTTTGAGATCGTCAGCACCGAAGGCGAAGACTCCGGCGAATGGGTACTGGTCGACGCGGGTGATCTGGTCGTGCACGTGATGCTGCCGCCAGTACGCGACTACTACGACCTGGAACAATTGTGGGGCGGCCAGAAGCCAACCTTCAATCCGCTGGGCAAGAGCTGGTCTGCGGTATAAGGCTTGAATGCAAAAGACCGGTTTGACCCGGTCTTTTGTGTTTCTGGCGCGGCCACAAACCGGCTGCCGCTGACAACGCGCTAGAGCCTGAAACGCCCCAGCGTGGTAGTCAGGTTGCTTGCCACCTGATGCATTTCTTCTGCCTCCGCCGCCGCCTCGCGCGACGCGGCTTCGTTCTGCACGATCATCTGCGTCACACGTTCCACGTTGGTGGCAATCTCATTACTGGCCTGGCTTTGCTCGCGCAGCGCGCCGGTAATCTCACGCGTCACCCGCAATACCTCACTGGATGCACCTTCAATCCGGCGGATGGCTTCGCCTGCCTCATTCGCCATATCCACGCCCTGCGTCACCCGTGATTGCGTCATCTGGATGTTCCTGGACGTGTCGTTGGCACTGGTCTGGACGGCTTCAATGGTACGGCTGATTTCCTGGGTTGATTGCGCTGTACGCTCCGCCAGCTTGCGTACTTCGTCCGCGACCACCGCAAAGCCACGGCCTTGTTCCCCGGCGCGCGCAGCTTCAATGGCCGCGTTCAGCGCCAGCAAGTTGGTTTGATCGGCCACTTCACGAATCACCTGCACCACGCTGGCAATCGCGCCGGTTTGCTGCGCAGTGGCTTCAATCACTTTGGCGGTTTCATCAACCTGATTCGCCACGCCCTGGATTTCCGTCACGGTGCGGGCGATCACCTGGCCGCCTTGACGCGACAACGCCGCGCTTTCGTCCGTGCTTTCCAGCGCCGTCTGCGCACTGGCCGCAATATGATTCACACTCACGGTCAGTTCTTCCAGCGCCGCTGCCATGGTCGTCGTGGCATCACTCTGGCGGGCCGAGCCCTCGGCGATCTGCCGGGACGTCGCTTTAAAGCGGGCGGCAATCTCGTTCACCCCGCGCGCTTCTTGCTGGATTTCTTCAATCATGGCCCGCAGCGCATCGCGCATTCGCGACATGGCTATCAGCATGCTGCCTGGCGCTGCATTGCTGATCTTCAGCGGAAACGACAAATCACCGTCGGCAATGGCCTGTGCCGCACGAACAGCCAGTTCCGGCTCACCGCCCAATGGCTTGAGTACCAGATGCCGCAATAACGCCAGCAATACCAACAGCAGCAAGACCGCCACCAGCACTGCACTGGCACCAATCACCAATGCGCGCTGACGGGCGATCTGGTTGACCTCAGATTCCGGCCACATCGCCACCACTTTGAATTGCCAGGCATCAAACGGGCGCTCGACCTTGGCCCAACCCGCAGGCGTACTTTCGACCACCTGCTGCGCGGTGGCGTCGTCTACCCCGGAGGAATGAAAGCGCACTTTGCCTTTGTCATCGACCACCGCCACAAAGCCACTTTGCAGCAAACGCGTCCGCCCGACCGTGGTTTGCAGCGGCGTCAGATCCACTTTGTAACCGACATACCAGATGCCGATCACCGCATTGGCGGCATCGCGAATCGGTTCATAGCCGGTGATATACGGGTTGCCCAGAATATCCACCTGCCCATAAAACGGCTGGCCCTGGCGGATGGCAGCGATGGCACGGCCCTTTGGATCAAGCATGGTGCCAATGGCACGCACGCCGTCCTTTTTGACGTTGGTAGACACGCGCACGAAGTCTTCACCGGAACGGGAGAACAACGTGGCCGTCCCGCCCATGATGTCGAACAGGCCATCGACCAGCTCAAAATGATTGGCTTGCGGCTGCGTACCTAACAGTAATTCGGGGACTTGTTTGTCTTTGACTGCCACCGCAGGCCCGGCGGCGGGAACGCCCGTCGCTATACCGCGCGACTTGAGCAGCTTCATGGAGGCCTGAACCCGCGCTTGCATCTGATCGTTGGTCAGCTGCAGTTGATCGACCGCATTTTGGGCGGCCTGTTCAGCTTGGGCATCGGTTTGTTGATGAACGCGATCGCTTTCGTTCAAGGCAAACAGCAGCGCGCCTCCCAAAATAACCGGAAGTAAAATCGCAGCAACAGCCGTGGCAACACGACCCTGCAAAGAGTGCGGCATGGGGAATCCTGGTTGTATCAGCATTTTATAATGCGCGAATTATGCCAAATGAATGCTGAGTACGTGACAGTACGACTTGTTCACCGACAAACGGCGACAATCCAGATAATTTAAACCGCGCAAACCTTTGCTAGCGTGAAGTGGCCAGCAGAATATCTGCCACCCAATCCACAAACACCCGCACACGGGCAGACAAGCGCCGGTTTTGAGCATAGACCACGGAAACCGGCAGCGGCGCCGCCCGATATTGCGGCAAGACTTCCTGTAACTCGCCGCTGGCCAACAGCTCCTGTAAACCTGCGTGCGGCGCTTGAATCAGCCCCAGCCCGGCTTGGCAACAAGCCACGTAGGCCTCCGAGCTACTAACCGAGATCAGGCTGCGCATCCGTAGCGTGCGCGACTCACCGGCCACGAAGTATTCCCAATCCAGATCACGTCCGGCGCGGCTGGAATGAAAATTCACCGCCAGATGCGAAGCCAGATCTGCCAGCGTTTGAGGCGTGCCGTGCTGTTCCAGATAACTACGCGAGGCGCAGTTGATTTGCTCGATCATGCCAACGCGGCGTGCCATTAATGTGGAATCGGCCAGCGGCCCCACGCGCACGGCGCAGTCCACACCCTCGCCGACCAGATCGACAAACCGGTCCGACGCGCCAAAACGCAGCTGGATATCCGGATAACGAGTGAAGAAATCCGGCAGGTGTGGAATCACCTCAAACCGCGCCATGCGCTCGGGCATATCCACCTGAACAACGCCCGTGGGTTGCTGCGTGGCGCCACTGAACAAGGTTTCGGTCTCCTCGAGTTCGGCAACCAGCCGGGTGCAGCGCTCCTGATATAACAAGCCTTCCTGCGTCAAACTGACCCGGCGTGTGGTGCGCTGGAATAACTGCGCGCCAAGGCGTTTTTCCAGAGACTGAATGGCATTGCTGACCGTAGCGCGCGGCAAATGCAGCCAGTCCGCCGCTTTGGTGAAGCTGCCAAACTCGGCCACTTTAAGAAAAACCTGCATGGCCTGAATGCGATCCATTGCTGAGCTCTGAGAGGTTGATACATTAATTGTTATTTACATTCGGATAATAAATCCAGTTTTGCGGTATTTATCCAGGTATCGCGATCAATAACAATGCACTCCAACGCGCTGGCCTCTGCCCCAACAGAGAATCATCAAACGCAAGCACAGGGTTACTACACTGAGGCATCGACAAATATCTGCCGCTGCCCATCCACTGTTTTGAGACTGGAGTTTGACAATGCAAACACGACAACTTGGTAAGACCGGCCCGCTGACCTCTGCGCTGGGTCTGGGCTGCATGGGCATGTCTGGCATGTATGGCCCGGCGGACGAGGCCGAAAGTATCTCCACCATTCACGCCGCGATGGACGCAGGTGTGGTTTTGCTGGATACCGGTGATTTTTACGGCATGGGTCACAACGAAATGCTGATCGGCAAAGCGCTGCAAGGCAAAAACCGTGATCAGGTACAGATCAGCGTCAAATTTGGCGCACTGCGTGATCCGGCGGGCGGCTGGTCTGGTTATGACTCCCGCCCGGCGGCGATCAAGAATTTCCTCGCCTATACGCTGACGCGCCTGGGTGTGGATCACATTGATATCTATCGCCCCGCCCGGCTGGACCCGAACGTGCCGATTGAAGAAACCATTGACGCGATGGCCGATCTGGTCAAAGCGGGTTACATCCGCCATATCGGTTTGTCTGAGGTGGGCGCGCAAACCATCCGCCGCGCTGCGGCAGTAGCGCCCATTGCCGATCTGCAAATTGAATACTCGCTGATCTCGCGCTCGCTGGAATCGGACATTCTGCCCGCCTGCCGAGAACTAGGCATTGGCATCACGGCTTATGGTGTGTTGTCGCGCGGCTTGATCAGTGGTCACTGGACGCCAGAACGGTCACTGCAAAAGGGTGATTTCCGCGGCGTGAGCCCACGTTTTTCGGGCGACAACCTGGTCCACAACCTAGCACTGGTAGATACGCTGCGTGGCATTGCGCAAGCCAAAGGCGTCACCGTGGCGCAGATTGCCATTGCCTGGGTGCTGGCGCGTGGCGAGGATATCGTGCCACTGGTGGGTGCCCGCCGGCGTGAACGTCTGGCCGAATCATTGGCCGCGCTGGATGTACAGCTGAGCGCCGCAGATCTCGCACAAATCGAGAACGCCATCCCCGCCGATGCCGCCGCCGGTGAGCGTTATCCGGCAGCGCAACTGGCGCATATGGATAGCGAAAAACACGGCTGATCCAGCTAATGTGTATGGCCGGGTGAGTTAACTGCCTGGCCATTTCAGATCGCCATTCACATCAATTGCGACAGCGGTTCAATCGTCCGCCTGACCACCGCGATAATCGCGCGCCACGTCTTTGCGATGCTGCAAAACACCGCGCTGATGCGCTTCAAACAACTTGGCGGGCAGCGCCGGTTGTTCTTCTATGTGCCGATAGCGGCCCAGCTTGAACAGCGTCATCAAACTGGCCTCGGCAAAGTGCAAACCACCGCCAATCAACACGCCCAGCAAGACCTCACCGGTGCGAAACAGCGCGGTCAGTTCCGGCGTGACGTCAGTTGAAGACGTTAACAACACCAAAGGCGCGGTCCACAAACAGACCCGGATGGTCGGGCGCCCTTTTGCGATGACAGCGCAAATACCCACCGCCAGCGCCAGCTGCCACGCCAACGGCACGTTTAGCCACAAACCTGAGCGATGAACGATCAAGGCAATCAGCGCGCCCAGCAAGGTGCCGATAATCCGCCCGGACATGGAGTCGCGCGTGGCGTGGATGTTCTCTTGCGAAACGATCAGCGCCGACATCGACGCCCACACCGGATGCGGCAACTGCAGTACCAACGCCAGCAAATATGCCAGCGTGGCCGATCCGGCGCAGCGGATCACAAAGCTCACCATGTCAAACGCGCGGTGGCGGAACTCGACTTCCATTGCTACTCCCGATTTTCAACCGACCCCTTTTGGTAGTTCAGCGTAGGCCGTGCGACGGGGCGCGTCCAATCGCTGGCGCCTTGGCCTCAGGCAAATGCAGCTGCGGCCAGCTTGTCTGCATGGTTGCGGATATCCGTCGGCCAGCGGGCAATCTGGCTCGCCCACTGCACGGTATCGCCAGCAAACAGCGCGCGGCTGGCCTCTTCAAAGCCGGGCTGATCACCAGCCATGGCCGCCATAAAGCGATAACACGCCTCCTGCGCTTTTCGTTGCCGGTCTTTACCTTCATTGGCGTGCCGCGCAGCTTCTACCAATTTGCGTAATGCCACCGAGGCGCCGCCCGGTTGGGCATTGAGCCATTCCCAGTGGCGCGGCAGCAAAGTGACCTCGCGCGGCACGACACCCAACTTGGGCCGACCTCGACCACGCGCTGGTTCGTCGTTTGCTTGCACTGCGGGTTCGAGTGCCGGTTCGGCTACGGTGGATGCGGCCAGACGCTGGGCCACATCGGTAGCGGTCCCACGAAAATCTACCTCAACAAGCTGGCTGGTGACGTCATCAAAAATGAGGATAGACGCCGATTCACCGCCATCGAGCGCGGCTTTGGCCGCAACGGCTACTTGTGCCAGCTCACCCGACGCCAGCAGGTTGCTTCCGGCAAAAGCGGAACAGGTTTGTGATTGACTGGAATTCATGGATCGGCCCCTTCAGGCGCATTCGATCGACATAATTTACCCGGACAATAATAACCACGTCAATATTTTATCCGGGTAAATATATCTCGATATCCGCCAAATCCGCTCAGATCTGCTCTTTTACGGCATCGGCAATGACCAACTTGCCATTCGGGCGGACCCGCGCCACCAGCAAGAATCCCACTGCCACCACCAGCAACACTGCGACCATGGCGGCCGAACCCCAAGCCTGCATCGCCATGCCGGTAATAGCCGGGCCGGCGCTACTGCTCACGTTCCAGGTCAGAGCTATCAACCCGGCAGAACGCAGCAAGGCCGCGCCGGTAAAGTAATCGCCACTGGCCACGACCGCCAGCGTGTACACCGCGCCCGCCAGCCCGCCAAGCACAAACAGATATGGCCACCACAACCACGAGGCATGCACTACCCACGGCATGAGCGGCAACAGCAGACACAACAGCAAACCACATAAGCGATGGATGCGTGCGCGGCCCCAGTGATCGGCCAGCCAGCCCACAGCAAATTGCAGCATGGCATCTCCAGCCATGACCACTGCGGCGGCCAGCAATGCTTGCTCGCGCGAGAAACCGTAATCCAGCGCAAACAGCGGCAGAAAGCTCAGGGTGACGGTATCAAACAGGGCAAAGAATGCGGTGCCAGCGATGATCACCGGGGCGAATCGCATAATGGCCCACCAGGAGGCGTTGGCATTCTGGGTGGCATCAGCTGGGGCGATCTCGCTGGCGTGGTCGTCATCCGTGCCGCCACGGGCCAGGGCAACGCCAGGCGCGCCCAGCAAGAACAATGCACCGGCAATCAAAAAGCCGGTATCAGGCAAGCCGGACAACCAGGTGGTCAGCCCTGGCCCCAGCATCTGGCATAGGCTGAAACTGGTGGAGTAGATCGCCACCACGCGGCCACGTGACGCATCGGGCGGCAAGAGGTTGATCCACGCTTCGCCCAGCACAAATAGCGGCGCCATCGACAAACCGAACAAAAACCGCAGCAGCGCCCAGCTCGCCAGCGAAGAGGTGAACTGCAATGGCATCACCGCAGCGGTCGCGAGCAGCATGCAAGACAACATGACGGTGCGCCGCCCAAGGCGTCGGGTGATTGCTGGCGCGGCAAAGGTGCCGGTCACCCCACCCAGCGCACTGGCCGCGGCCAGCCAGCCGACCACTTCCGGGCCAAAGCCCTGCCGGATCAGCGCCAGCGCGGTTAGCGGCAAGGTGCAACCCAAGCCGATGCCGACAATCGCCACACTGAATGTCACCGCCACAAAATCCCGCCAGACGTGCCGCTCCAGCATGCAAGCTCCCCAAGTTTCGACGCCCAAGACCAGCTGGCGTCAGAGTCTGGATTCTAGCGGTGCCAGCGCATGGTGAACCAATTGGCGAGCTACACTGTGCAGACCACCTGGGTACGGTCTCACTTTTCTGGCGGAGTAATCATGACTATCAATGTGAACTGGCAAGCGGCCAGCGGTGAGTCGCTAGCCCATATCAGCAACGGTACGGCGCAATGGGTGGCAGATATCAGCCCGGCCGCCGGTGGCAACGGCAAAGCGCCAGACCCCCACGATTTGCTGGATTCCGCGCTGGGTGCCTGCACCGTGCTGACGCTACAGATGTACGCGCAACGCCGTGGTTATGCTTTGGCAGACATTGCAGTGAGTGTGACGCGGCACGAGGAAGACGGGGTGTACCGGTTGCAACGCCAGATCACCTTGGGCGGTAATCTGGATGACGCCGCCCGCGCCGATTTGCTGCGGGTAGCGGAGAAGTGCCCGATTCATAAAGCGTTGAGCGGGAGATTTGAGATTGCGACTGAGTTGGTGGGTTAACGGCTAGCT